>JAFUBT010000005.1 GCA_017460065.1 Candidatus Saccharimonadota bacterium
ATGCGGTTTTCTAAGTTAAACATTATACCTCCGTTCTTTACAATTTATTATACCAGATAAAACGTTCGAACCAAGGTTCTCCTCCTACTCCCCCACCAACAAGACCCCTGATGGGGTCTGGAATTACGGCGTGGTGCTGGGAGTAGGAGAGCACAGCCTGATAGGCTGCTTGACTCGGGGCGTCGGCTCAAAAGTAGTAAAAATACTAGTATCCTTACTACTTTATTCGCCTCCTACCTCGTCCGAACCAAGGTTCTCCTCCTACTCCCCCACCAAAAAGACCCCTGATGGGGTCTGGAATTACGGCGTGGTGCTGGGAGTAGGAGTCGAACCTACGAAGGCCGAAGCCGGCAGATTTACAGTCTGATGCGTTTGACCACTTCGCTATCCCAGCAGCTGCCAGTATATTAGCATAAAACTTGCGGTGGTGCAATTCTACGAGAGGAGTTCCTGCAGGTCTGCTTCGATGTCTTGGGGGTCGAAAGTTGGGTCATAACGTTTGACGGCCTGACCGTCTTGATTGACGAGAAACTTGGTAAAATTCCAGACAATGTCACCTTCTGCAGTACAAGTTGTGCTGATCTTTTTAACGGCGGCCATGGCGGCTTTATTTTTTATTCCCTTGACGGATTCGTGTGGTTGTTGCTGCTTAAGTACGATGAAGATGGGGCTAGCGTTGGGGCCGTTGACGTCGACTTTAGCAAATTGATCGAATTTAGTTTGGTATTTTGCGGTGCAGAATTCATGAATTTCGTCGTCGCTGCCAGGAGCTTGGTGCCCAAATTGGTTGCAAGGAAAATCTAGTACTTCGAAGCCCTGGTCGTGATATTTCTCATATAACGCCTCAATAGCGGCATACTGTGGTGTAAAACCGCAACCGGTTGCGGTGTTGACGACGAGCGAAACTTTACCCTTAAGGGTGTTAAGGTTGAAGTCCTTACCGTCGCGAGTTTTAGCGGTTAAGTCATAAATGTTCATATAAGTATTATAGCAAGGAGCCGCAATATGTCGGAGGAGCCGCAAATATCTACGATATTTGCTCTCCATCCTTGAAAACGGCAAGAGGAGCCAGCAAATATCTACGATATTTGCTCTCCATCCTCGGAAATATCAACAAAAATGCAAGCATTTTTGCTTGCTATTTCTCTCGGATGGAGCCGCAAATCAGATTTGAACTGATGACCTGCCGCTTACAAGGCGGCTGCTCTACCAACTGAGCTATTGCGGCGCGTTGTTAGTGGTATTTTATATGATTTTGGATTATTTGCCAAGTTTGGTCTTGCTGATGCCGCCTTTAGTGATTTTGGCGCTGCGTAGGTTTTTGGTCGGTCTAGTCTTGGTCTTGGTGTTGGCTTTTGCTTTTGCACTTTTGGCGCTAGCCTTAGCAGCTTTGGCGTTCTGACGGGCTGCAAGTTTTTGGGCGCGCGCATCTTGTTTGGCGCTCTTGGCGGCGGCGCGAGCGTGGCGTTTGGCGTTGCGCTTAGCGTCGGCAGCTTTCTTTTCTTGCTCGGCCTTGGCCGCACGGGCGGCCTGGAGCTCCTCAATGCGTTTTTTGGTATAGGCGACATTGTCGGTGTCATTATTGTTCTCGTAAAGCTCAAGCATGTGGCGCAGAATGACGGTGGTCGGATTGAGGCTGTAGGCGGTTTCGAGCTCTTCGATGGCCTTATTACGTTGACCGAGTTTTTCGAGGGCCTTGGCGTGGGCGATATAGCGTCCGGGTTGATCGCCTTCGAGCTCGATGGCCTGTGCGAAGGCCATCTCGGCTTTTTCGTATTTGCCGGTTTCGAGGTAGATGAGACCAACATTGTGGAGGCTGGAAGCGTTATTATCGAGACTCTGAGCGATTTCAAAACACTCAATCGCCTCTTTGAAGTGTTTTTCGCGAGCGTAAAGGATGCCGAGGCGGTTGTAAGCAGCGGCGTTTTTCTCGTCAAACTTCAGAATAGTAAGAAGGACTTTTTCGGCTTTGAGAGGTTTGCGCTCACGCATAGCAGTTTGAGCGAGCGACCAGAGCTTCTTCATTTGGGGAGTTTTGCTAAGGTCTTCGGCATCGGTTTCGGAGCTGTTGGGCTCTTGCATGGAGATATGGAAAATAATCGTTAGAGTGAGCAATAAAATCAAGATTGCTGCAAGCATGGGCTTATTATAACATATGCGCAACCAACTGGAGTTTTAGGTTGCCGTTTTTAATATTGGCCTGAACGGCCAGAAGTTGATCGAGCTTGGTTAGGAATTTATGATTACCGGTGGCGAAATAAGATTTATACATTAGGATGATGGCGGCGTCAACGACTTGCTGGCACTTGTCGCGAGCGGTTTTACTATCCTTGGTGAGTTTTTTGGCGAAGCTGGGAAGTTGTGCAGGTGTGCATGCAAGGTATTCCTTAGCTAAGGCGAGTATTCTGGGATCGATATCGTTGGGCGCATCGGTAATTTGCGCAGAGCTTTTGAGGCGAAACAATTGAGCGCGTGAACGGACGGTGGCGAGGATTTGGTTAGCATCGTTCACGAGGATGACGTAGTGTAATTTAGCGTGAGGTTCTTCGAGATGCTTGAGAAAACAATTACAGGCGGCCTCATTGAGATGCTCACCTTGTTCGATAATGAGGTAGAAATTCGTTCGGTGCTTGACGTCGACTATGGGGAAAATCTCCTCTAGCTGCTCTTTTTTGATAACAGTTGCTGCTTTACCGGTGACGGGGTCTTTGTCGAGTTTGCGAATGTGCACGGCCTTTGGTAGTATCTTGGCAAAATTACTGCCGCGCGGCAGTTCAAAGATAGCGAAACCGCAACGCTTGGCAATTTCAGGGATTTGGTCGATTTTATCGAACCACATTGCGAAACTCGGCTGGCAACTCGGCCGTGAAGGTTAGACGTTGACCGTTCGGCACGGTGATTTCGAGGACACTGGCGTGCAAAAACATCCGGTCGGTTTTGGGTGAATGTGGGTTATAGACCTTATCGCCGAGAATCGGCGTACCGATATGTGCGAGGTGGATGCGTAGCTGATGCGTGCGGCCAGTCTGGGGCTTGAGCTCGAGCAGTGAGTACTTGGCGTTTTGCGCTATGACGCGATATTCGGTAATAGCTTCGCGGCCATCGGCCGAAGCCATGAAGGTGGTTGGCTTTTTAAGATTGCGCGTGAGGGGGATGTTGATGATAGCGTGATTGAGCTTAGGGCGGCCGACCACAACGGCATAATAAGTTTTGTGCGCTTTACGGTCCTGAAATTGTTTTTGAAGCTTGGCTTTGGCGGCGGAATGTTTGGCGACAATGATCACGCCTGAAGTATCGCGATCGAGGCGGTGGACGATTTCGCCATAGTCTTCTAGGGTGGTTTCGGCGTTGAAAGCGCCTTTGGAAACGCTCAGCATGCCGGCAGGCTTGTTAAAAACGATTACGTCATCGTCTTCGTAGATGACTGGCGGACGTTCGGTGGGCGTCAGGTCGTCAATGCATAATTCGATGCGGGAGTTCTCGTCAATTAGCTGATTAGGCTTGACGACGATTGCGCCATCAACGCGGACTTGATGATTCTTGATGAATTTCTGGATGGTCGAGCGACTATAGCGCGGATACTGCTCGTAGGTGGCGATATCGACGCGGACTTTTGGCACGGCGTCTTCCGCGGAGGCATCGGAATTTTCGGCAGCCGGCAAATCGCCGTTGATGCGGCGGGATAACTCTGGCTTGCTGAATTTCTTAGACATAACTATATTCTAACAGACAGTGCTGATATTGACAAATTTAATTATCTGTGATATAATAGAATAATTAAGCTTTCTTTGATGGCTTTGTCTTGTTGGGGGCTAGCTGATGGTCTTTGAGTTTTCGGTTGATACTCAGGTAGAACTCGTTGAGGAGGTGGAGCGCCTCAGGGTATTTGATGGAATTGAAGTTTGGGAAATTGCGTAAGGTGCGGCGTTGGATAAAGCTAAGATGGTGACTAAGGTTTTTCTGGTAACGACTTAGCACTTTGTTGAACTTGAAGAGGCCAGCAACGGTCGTCGTAGTGTCGCCTAGTACGATTAGTAATGCGGCCATAACGCCAATTTCGAGCCAGGGCGATGCGATATTGGCTACTAGTACCCCAATTAAGCGGTGAACGATTGGTAAGAGTACCGCGAAAGCGCCAAAGGCCAGATAGCCGGTAACGCAGACGCGACCATTGATGTTGCCGAAGCGTTCTGAATAATCCCACCAGCGGGCGTGAAAGATTTTCTCTAGCAACCATGAGGTAATAAATTCCAAACTGCAGGCCAGCAGCCCTCCAAGGAAAAATAGTTCAACGGGGCGCGTAGTGAAGTGTAGCAAACCAATATACAATAGTGCGCCAAAACCATAGATTGGAATATATGGTCCGACCAAGAAGCCGCTGTTGATGGGGCGATGGTGTATGTAGCTACGGTAGGCGGATTCCCAGAGCCAGCCGAGGAAGCAATAGATAAAAAACCATGCGGCTACATGAAAGAAGTTGCCGTCGATGACTAGTGGTATGGTGTTGAGATTCATTTGCGGAGGCCGACAGCGCGTTGGATTAGATGTAGTTTGCGGTTGGCGACTTCGTTAGCATAAGCTTCGCCTTGCGCAAGGATCTGCTCAATACTAGTATCGTCGATGTCGGCGACGCGAGCTTGGAAGTCGGATAAGAAATGTGCTACGCTGTCAGCGACTTTTCGTTTGAGGTCTCCGTAACTAGTCTGCCCTGCCCAGTCGGCGATAACGTCCTGGATGGGGCGATTGTTGAGCAGTGCCTCGATTGTTAGGAGATTACTAATGCCGGCTTGGTTGGCCATGTCGAAGCGGATAACGCCTTCGCTGTCGGTCGTGGCAGACATGATTTTTTTGGCAGCTAGTTGCGGGTCGTCATCAAGGCTGATTTTGCTTTTTTCGTTCGGGCTGCTCTTGCTCATTTTCTTGTGTGGCTCGGTAAGGGAGCGGATGCGGAGGCCTTGTTCGAGTCCCATGAACCTGACCTGTTCGCGTTCTGGCGCTGGAATCGTGAAGAGTTCTTGTTGGAATTTACGATTCATGCGGATAGCGATATTGCGTGCCAGCTCGAGGTGCTGAAATTGGTCTTCGCCGAGAGGGATATATTTGGCGTCGTATAATAAGATATCTGCGGCCATCAGGACTGGATAGTTGAAGAGGCCGACCGAAACGAAGTTATTGTTAATATCGGCGGATTTTTCTTTGAACTGTGTCATGCGGCTAGCTTCGCCGAACGGCGTAAAGCAGTCGAGAATCCAGCATAATTCGCTGTGAGCGGCGACGTGCGATTGGCGATAGACGTGGAGATTGGGATGGCTAGCATCTAGGCCGGCAGCCAGATAATATTTAATACCCCTTATTATCTGATTGTATAATTTGTCGTGGTCGATGGGCGTTGTGAAAGAATGTAGGTCCGGCACGAACATATTAATGTGGCTGTCGCCGGCGTGTTGTTGGGCGAGTTTGATCATGGGGGCGTAAGCGCCGAGAAAATTCCCGATGGTGGGCTCTTCGTTTACGCGGACGCCAGTTAAGATAGTTTGCATAATTGTTTAAATTATACCATTTTTATGCTAAAATAGAAGGAGTTGGGGCACTAGCTCATTTGGTAGAGCGCTTCCATGGCATGGAAGAGGTGAGGAGTTCGAATCTCCTGTGCTCCACCATTTTTGTATGACTAAACGAATCCAATATTACAAAAGTTTTGAGCAAGATTTTGCTGCGAGTAAACGTCAGAACTATTGTTTGCCGGACGATTATGATTATCGCGGCGGTTGGACGCGGCGGATTGGCGCATGGTTGCTCTACCCACTTATTCTACTGATCGATTTGGTTTATATGAAGCTCGTCGCCGGCGTAAAAGTCGAGAATCGTCGGGTATTGCGTGGCGTGAAGGGTGGATATTTTCTTTATGCAAATCATACGCAGTTGTTTGGCGATGTCGTGAATCCGTTCTTGATAACGCGTTGGCGGCGCCCCTATATCGTTTGCAGCGCAGCGAACCTGGGAATTGCGGTGCTTGGACCGCTTCTGCCGACGGCGGGAGCTTTGCCAATTCCGGAAGATTTACGCGGTATGCGGCGTTTTAGCCAGGCAGTTGAGGCTTGTGTGCGGAAGCACCCAGTCGTGGTTTATCCGGAGGGGCATCTATGGCCATGGTGTACGGAGATTCGGCCATTAGCGGCGGCGAGTTTTCACTACCCTGCCAAATATGAAAAACCAGTGTTTGTGGCGACGACGACATACCGCAAGAGCCGCTGGCGCAAAAAACCGCGCGCGATAATTTATTTGGATGGCCCGTTTGAGCCGGATGCGACTTTAGGGCGCAAGGTGCGACAGGCTGAATTGGCGCGAAAGGTCGCAGCGACTATGCAGCAGCGCGCTAAGTTGAGTGATTTTGTTTACGTTGAGTATCGGCCGAAGCGTTAGGTTTGCGGTGGGCGGTAGCCGGCGATGTCGTCGTAGCTAAATTTATAGTCAAGCTTTTTGCCATAGGCTGTTTCGTAGGCGGCAATTTTTTGGGCGTAATCTTTGGCGGCCATTTGCTTGCTGTTAGCACGGTGTGACTCATTAGGGTTGGGGTAGATAGGGTCTAACACATGGACCGTGTAATCAAGTTTATTGAATTGGTCATTGTCGCGCAGGCCGCTGTCTTGCATTTCGACAAAACAAGGAATTACTGGCACATTGGCTTGTGAGGCGAAGAGAAAAGTGCCTCTTTTGCTGGGGCGTGGTTTGCGATAGTTAAACCAAAGCTCTTCTTCGGGATAAATCAAGATAAACTCGCCGGCGGCGAGAAGTCGCTTGAGTTCTGGCAGAAAAGTTTTGACGATGTAATTGGGGCTGTTTTTAAGCGGCAGGATGGGGAGATTGTTCATTAGGTAGCCATTGATGCCGTCCATCGCGAGATTGGTTTCTTGACTGACAATCCAGGGGAATTTGCGAAAAACTTGCTGAATGACGAGGCGTGGGAAGATGCTGTCGATGGGGTTAAAATGATTTGACGTAATAATGGCACCGCCTTGGATGTCGGCAAGTTTCTCAAGGCCGACAATTTTAGTGCGCGATTTGTGTAACATAATGGCGATGTCGTGTAATAGGTAGGCGGGGCGGCTACGGAAAAAAAAGCGGATTTTTTTGGCACGGTCGGCTTGGTATCTCGTGATGGCCTGAGCAGCTTGTTCTTCGTCCAGTGATGGGTCGTCGAGTTCGGCTTTATGATTGTATTCGCCGGCAGCGGCTAGCTCTTTGATGTGTTCGATGACGGCGCTCTTATCGCCTCCAATAATCATTAGCTACGTTTCTCCCTTCCGTTCTCAAAAACACTTTTAAAAGTTTGCTCGCTAGCAAGGATTTCTTCGCAGCGGTTGAGCATTTGTTGCATGCGCTCATCGTCGGTTTTGCGACCTTTTCTGCTAAAATTGCGTTTTTCGCGGCGGACTGCGCGCAGGAAGGCGGACTTTTCGGCGTATTGCCAGTAATATTCGCCGTACTTGGTATTATCGTAGTGCCAAGGCTTAAAGAAGAGATTGTAGTGTACGATGTACGGCTGCTGCTCGCTAGCCTCGGCGGTAGGCATAGTGTTCCACTTCATGTCGAGATACTTAACGCGGCCTTTTAGCATAGCATTGAGGTAGTCTTGGTCTGGCGCAACGGTGTCGAAGTCATAAAAGTTCAGTAGATACAGGAAATGTTCGCAAAATTCTTCTTCGCGGAGTCGTTTGAGGTCCATCAATAGGACACCAGAATTGAAATACTGCTTGGTCGAGACACCGATAGCATCTTTGAAGTAGCGCGCTAAGATGGGGTTGCCAAAAGTGGACATATCGAGGCAAGCGGCGACGGGGTTGTCGCCCAAGTCGGTAGCAAAGAGCTTGGCGATGTCTGCCAAGACGATGACGTCACTGTCAAGGTAGATTGCGCGGTCGTACTGGGGGAACATTTCTGGCAAGAAGATGCGATAGTAGATAGTTGGTGTAAAATGATCGGCTTTGAGGCGGGTTTCTTTGCGGTCAGAGATACCTTCAATGGTGCGTTTCATGGCAGTGGAGATGATTTTGATATTGGGATGGCCATCAGCGAGACGTTCGAGCTTGCGGCGCGAATAGCAGCTGAGATTATGGTAGATGATATTAATATCGTAGCGATGCTGTGCGGAGCAGTGGTCGATGAGCGATGCAATGGCGGTCGATAAAAACGGCGCATAGTGTTCGTCAACGGTGAAAAATACCGGAATTACAGTTGAAGAGGTCATTTGATGATACTTGGTTTTACTTTCTGATATTCGTCGAGGATATCGTCAAAGGCATGGCATTTGAGGATGTTGTGTAATTTGTCGATATTCCAAGGTTTAATTTTCTGGGTGTGAAAAACCGGCCAAAAGCGGAAGGTGGTCGAAAAATGGCGGAAAATCGTCTCGGGGGTTTCTTGTTTTTGCTCGTTGAATTTGCGGTCAACCAAGAGCTTGCGCTTGGCGTAGATATTGATGGAAGTTTGATCTGGGAGCATCATTTTGACGTGGCGGACGCGACGGCGGGTCTTACTGAGAAGACCGCTTTCGCGGATGAGCGGCATGTTCATCAGGAGGACCCCAGAATTCATGTAGGTTTTTTCGAATAAATTGGTGCGAATCCAGTGTTGGCCGTAATAATCGACCGCGCCGATAATCTCGTATTCGGAATTATCTATCTTGTAGAGCTCGTTGGGGTCGCCAAGAGCGACGACGTCAGTGTCCAAGTAGAGAATCTTATCGGGGATGCCATCAATGAGGTCGGCGTAAAGGCGCAGGAGGCAATATGGCGTAAATAGGTTGCGAGCATTGGCCTTGGGGTGGTCGGCATTGAATTGTTTGGTGATATCGATTAGCTGGATGCGATGTTTTGGGTTTTTTCGTCGGAGAACCTTTTGTAGTTCATCAATGGATTTTTGTGGGATTTCTTTGTAGCCACGCATTTTCATGGTAAACACAAAAATATTCAGCGCTTCTTGGCTGTGTTTGGCTAGAGACAAGGTGGAGATAATTAAGCCATCAAGAATATTCTTATCCCCGCAGTATAATACATTAATCACGGCTACGTTTATTTTACCAGAATCTGAACGTTAGGTCATCTTTTGCTGAAAGCACGCTGTACTCTACCTCTGATGAGCTTCGGCGTATGCGATAATGTCGCCGACGGTTTGGAGATTCTTGATGTCCTTGTCGGGGATTTCGATATTGAACTGTTCTTCGAAAGCGGCAACAAGGTCAACGAGGTCGAGTGATTCGACTTCGAGATCTTGGATGAGATTAGTGTCGGATGTAATTTTGTCCTTGTCGACTTCGAGTGTGTCGGCGATGAGGCTGATAACCTTTGTTTCCATATTAGTTTTCCTCGATTAAGTTCCTACGAACAATCTTGCCGTTGTTGTTGCGCGGAAAAGCGGTTTCGCGCAGTCGTACTGCGGCAATTTGGCGGTTTTTTGCCCTGCTTTGATTGTACTTATAAATTATATCATCGAAGTAGTCTTGGTCGCCCAAATAGCCCTCCTCTGGGACAACGAGAGCAAAGATGCGATTGTTTTGTTCGTAGATAATGACTTCGGCGATGGCTTTTTCTTTGACCAGTTCGCGCTCGATTTCTTCTGGGCTGATATTCTCGCCGTTGCTGAGAATGATAAGGTTTTTGCGTCGTCCGGTAATGTAGAGAAAACCGTCTTCATCCAGATAGCCAAGATCGCCAGTGAAGTAGTAGCCGTTGCGAAGTGAGGCGGCAGTAGCGGCCTTGTCTTTGTAATACTCTTTCATGACGACGTCGCCTTTGACGGCAATTTCGCCATCGATGATTTTGACGTCAACGTCGCGGCAAAGTTGACCAATGCTGCCGTCGCGGTGAAAGTGGTTGCGGTTTACCGATACGACGGGCGAACATTCGGTGATGCCATAGCCATTGAGGACCTCGATGCCGATGGCGCGGAACCATTTGACATATTCGACGTTGAGCGCTGCCCCGCCGCAAATGATGTATTGCAGTTTGCCGCCTAGCTGAGCGTGGATTTTTTTGAAGAGTCTCTTGCGCAAGTCGATGCCGAGCTTGCTGAAGCCGCGACTGAGTTTTAGTCCAATTTTGAGTGACGTGTCGCTGTTCTGCCGGCGTGCTTCGCGCCAGATTTGTTTGTAGATAGTTTCGACCACCATAGGAACGGCAAAAATTGTGTCTGGTTTGGCGAGCTGGAAATCGCTCACGAGGTGCTTGAAGCTGCTACTGATGAAGGTTGTAACGCCGTAATAGTAGGGCTTGAGCGCGGAGGTGACGTAGCCGAAGGCATGATGATATGGCAGAAAACTACAAGCGCCGCCGTCGGGCTGAAAAATGGAGGCGGCACCGTAGATGTCCGTAGCAATACTCCGTTGTGTGAGGACGACGGCCTTGCCGTAGCCGGTAGTGCCAGAGGTAAAGAAAATCATGGCGGCGGCATCGGGGTCAACGCGGTACTGGTTTTTGAATTGACGACCAGTGGCGATTAACTCGTCGAGCTCTTCGAAGCTATAGCTGCTGCGGAAGAGCGCGCCAAGTTCGGGGTTGTATTCTTCTGAATAACATAGAGCCTTGACGTCGCATTGTTTGAGCTGTCGCTTGATAGTGTCGAGGTCGCCGTCTTTGTCGATAGCGACGCAAACGTTGCCGCTCAAGATGATAGCGAGACTATAGATGAGCCAGGCGTACGAATTTTCGCCGATTACGGCAATGTGCTGTTGGCGGTGTTTTTGGCTAAAAAAAGCGCTTAGATGTGTGATGTCGTGATAGGTTTGCTGAAAGCTGCGGTGTTGCAGTTGCCCGCCACGGGGCTGCCACTTGAAGGCGCTACGTTTGGAATTGCGATGTAATTTGACGAGTTGTGAGAGGTCGTGGATTTTGGGAACGTCGTAATAGGGGTAATTATGCGCATAATTTTTCATAATCTAACCTTATTCTACTATAGAGTATAATAAAATGCCTATGCCGGCGGGCTTAGACTGGATTTTTTATGCAAAATGTGCTATAATAGGGGTATTAGGTCACTATGG
>JAFUBT010000006.1 GCA_017460065.1 Candidatus Saccharimonadota bacterium
GGCGTTCTGATCGCTTTCGATTGGATCTTTAAAGAAATAATCTTTGAATCGCAAGCTCCTCTGTTGGCCAGTATAGTCATCGATGGGGTTGAGCTCTTCAAAAACCTCCTGCAGACCATAATCGACAAACTCTTGCCACGACTTAGTCTGGTGCTCTGTTAAATTTGGTATTGGAAGTACTTGGTCGCCCTCTGTGAATTGCACGCGGCTACCACGGTCTTTTGCTGTAGACTTTGCCACTTTCCCTCGCTGTATATTTAGTGTTGATATCTTTGGCCGGAAGAATACCGTTTTGATTGTTCGCATATTGCCAGTACGCGAAGCAAGAAAAAATCAAAACACACTACTTCTTAGTACAATATTATACAGTTTTATGGCAAGCTTTTCAAGAAGTTTTTTCGCAAAAATGCGCCATTTTTCTTATTTGCGAAAATAAACAAAAGCGATTAGAATAATAGGCAATAAGGAGGTATATGAGCGGACAACGTACTGAGCATAACGTTGCGTTATATGTAGGTAGCGCCTTAATCACAGCGGCTGCTTTCTTTTTTGCAGGAAGCACCAACGAGGCCTTAATTGCGCCCACCCTGATTACTACAACATTGATATTTTATGTTTTAGGTCTTGTCTTATATAGGAAAGTCGATTATCTCAAACCAGTCGGCAAGGCTTTTGCTTACACTGGCCTAACCATGACGCTGGCGTGGTTCTACGCTTTTCAAAAAATGGGCATGAGTGATTCGGCGGCGTTTTTGTCGTGCAGCGCAGTTTTTACGGCCCTATGTTATGTGAATACGATACTATTTGCGGAAAGAGCGCTCGGGGTAGTGAGTTATCTGGCGAGTTACATTAGCTTTTATGCGCTCTCGCGCCAACTTGGCGGCAATACCGATTTACAGGTCTATATTTTTGCGCTATTGTCGGCAGTTTTTTCGTTGGTAATTGCGGTACCGTGGTATCTACGTGCGACATGGCTGCCAGTTCCGTTCAGAGTAGCCACACGGAGTTTTGCTCGCATCGCCATGCCGCTGGTTTGCTGTTTTAGCTTCTTGGCTGCATACCCCAATGCACAATACCCGTTTTTAGCAGTCATCGTCGCCTGTATCGCCATTACGCAATATGCTTTCGGCTTTTATCTCGACCACAGCGCAAACAAGATTTTAGCTCTGCGAGCACTCATACAGGCACTTATTTTCTTCATAGCGTACGACATTGCGGGAGTAGCAAACCTTGGCAGTAAGACTACCGCTTTCGTATTGGGAATTACCTTATTCACTACTTCGGCTTTGCAGCTAGCATATTCGCTGTTCGCAAAACGTTCCAGGTACGCCATACAAGCATACGAAAGCGTCTTTACTGCGCTCGCCGTCTGTAGTTTGTTATTTAGCATGACATTCTTCACGGGATTAACGGATGCGCAACAAAGTATCCTCAGATTGACTAGCTACGGAGTAACATCCATCTTTGGCATAGGGCTCTATTTGAAACATAGCCATGCTGGTTGGTTAGTTTTGCCTATGTTGATGGTTTTGCTTGTACCACCAGAGGTTGGCCTCAACCTAATGCCCGGAGATTGGAATGTCTGGACTTATATCATCGCTTATACGACTATTTCCTGTTTGTTCACGGCGCTTTATGCGGTAATGCGAAATGGGCGCGGCGACGAACGAGATATTTTCACGGTGTGCTTTGGCAGTACTCTGGCTAGCCTCTTAGCAGTTTTAGTGTTATGCCTATCCGAACAGCAGTCGATTCTTGGCTGGCTGATTGTAACGGTACCATGCACAATTCAAATTGTAATTAGTCAACGTTTTAGATATCTGGAATTTCCAATTTATACTGCGGCGTTTTGTCTCTATTCGTTGTCAAATGAGTTGTTTGGCATCGCAATGGACCACCATGTAGTCTTTGGGCCATCCGGCGAGGCACTTGACTTAGTGCGCTCGATGGTTGGCGTTCATATCTTGGCAGCTGCTCCATTAGCGGTAGGCTTATGGAAAGAGCGCGGCCCGCGGACAAGTATGCCGCGGATTGGTTTCGCCTATTTCTTAATCAGCAGTGTTGGTTTTATTGACGCGGCAATCTATCGCGGCGCCTTTAGTGGTATTGGCTTGACAGTAGTTTTCTTAATTGAGCAGATCTGCTTCATGATTGCAGGGGTGACAATGAAGCGCAATTGGCTCATTGCTGGGTCAAGTGCATTTACCTTACTGGCTGCCTTATCGTTATCGATTGGCCACGGCTATCTTTGGCTATTTATTATCGGTCTAGCGCTTATCGTTGGCGTAATCCTAGAGCTCAGCAAGGCGCACCGCAAGGAGGAATTAGCTACGCAGACAAATAGCAAGCCAGCGCCCGAAGATAACGCGCCAAGCAAAAAAGCGAATCGCTTAGGCGGAAAACCACACGAGTCGAAGTACGAATAGGGCCTGTAGCCACCAAAAAACCGCTCGATACCCTGAGCGGTTTTTTAGCATATAAGCTCTCAACTTAATACGTTTTTGTTTTGTAAAAGCTGACTCGCAGTTAGCTTAATGCTTCAGACCTAAAAGCACTAACGATATTATATATCCAAGTCGTCCAAATCCGCAAGCTCTGCACGAGTTTTTTCGGCTAAATCGCTTGTGGAAGTTTCTTCAACTGTTTCGACTTCCTCTGTTTCAGCTGGCGCAACATCTTCGGCGGCAACGGCTTCATCGGCGGCTTCGTCATCACTAGCTTTTGGCTCGTAATCATCATTGTTTATGATCTTGAGATTATAACGGGCGTCGTTTTTTGTCCCAAGAGCACGGAGGAGCGTGCGGATGCTTTGAGCGGTAGCACCGCGACGACCGATGATGCGACCAACATCGTCTGGGTCAACTTCTAGACTTAACAGCACACCTTTTTCGTCGATGGTACGGTCGATACTAACTTTGTCAGGATTATTGACGAGAGTTTTCACGATATACTCCACGAATTGCTGATCTATAGTGGACATAGGTTCTCCAATTGTTAAGTTTTATATACACCTTATAGTATATACGATTTTGAGAAGTTTGGGGTTTTTATTTTTTGCTGTGAATGTCTAGCTGCTCGTACGGAACACTAATGTTGTGTTTTTCAAGCACTAGTAGCGCCGTGCGATATGCCATACGGCGAACTTTACGGCGATATTCGGATTTAGTTTTCATGGAAATAAGGTAGTCTATACTAGATGAAGATAATTCGGTGATGCCAAGATAGGTAGCGCTGGTAACCAGCTCGTCTTGTTCGAGCTCGGCAATAATCTCGGCAATAATCGCTTCGGCCTTCGTGATGCTGAGCTCGTACGGTAATGGCAGCCGGATAGATGTCGCATTAGAGCACTGTTCGACTTTCTCAATGGTACGGTTAGCGATGGTGACCGTGCAGCCATTCGTAATGCTTTTTAGTTTCGTCGAGCGTAAACCGATTTCGAGTACCGTGCCTTCTTGTTGATCGTTATATTTGATTACGTCACCAACGGAAAAATAGTGATCCGAAACGATGCTAAAACCGCGGATAATGTCTTTTAGTGCGTCCTGTACTGCAAGGCCGACAATTACACCCGCCAAGCCTAAGCCAGCGAGGATCGATGACACATCTACGCCATTTACTTGCAATAGCGTCAGGATTGTTATGATAATAAACACGTAACGTACAATACTTAGAATTAGCCGAATATACGTACGGCTGCGGCCAAGGTTCTTCAGACCATGCGCCCGTTTTTCGCCGCGCACTATGATGCGGTGAACGATTGTATAGATTAAAAGACTTGCCAGAATCACAATCGCGGATTCCACCAGCTTATTTTGCATTAATTCTTCCCAAAAAATATTGAATTTCTCCATAACTCTATTGTACAAAAAACACCCCCTCTTTGGGGATGTTTTTGTAAGTTAACCAGCTTTAAACCTCGGCTTCGGGCGCAACTTCGGCAGCTTCTTCGGCGGGAGCTTCCTCTTTTGGTTGGTTTTTGCGCAGTTTATCGGCGTGTTTGGCCTGAGCATGTTTTTCGGGCAATGGCTTGACCCATTTTGGCATTTTGACGCCTTCTTTAGTTAAAATACGTACAACGCGCGTGCTGGGCTGAGCGCCGTTAGAAAGATATTTTTCGACGATTTTCTTGTCGAGAACCGTGGCTTTGGTGTGTGGGTTGTAGCTGCCGACCTGAGCGACGATACGGCCCGAAAGAGGGTGACGTTGCGCTTCTTGGACGACTATCCGGTAAAGCGGCAGGGCTTTCCGGCCATTACGCTGTAAGCGAATCGCAAGCATAATACTCCTTTATTAATGATGAACTCGTGTTATTATATCTTATTTTTGCGTTTTACGCAAATCCTTACTGGGTTGCTGCGATGCACGTTTGTATTGACGAATGGCTTCACTGGCGGCTTTGACCTGGGCGTCTTGTTTGCTATGACCGCTACCGGTGGCTTTGATATGGCCGTTAACGAGCACTCCGACCGTGAATGTCTTGTCGTGGTCTGGCCCCTCTTCACGTAACACGGTATAGGTAGGCGTAGCGTTGTCGAGTCTTTGCGCTAACTCTTGCAGGTAAGATTTAGAGTCGCGCCATGATTCAGTTTCAAGAATCTCGTCTATCTTGCTGATGGTGTGTTTTAGGATAAATTGTTCGGCCACCGCATAGCCTTGGTCAAGGTAGATTGCGCCGATGACGGCCTCATAGCAGTCGGCCATGATGACGCGATGAGCGCGGCTTGAACCTCTTTTTTCGCCATTGCTGAGCCGGACAAGCGGGCCATACCCCAGTTCTTCGCCAGCGGCCGCATTTGCGTCAGTATTAACTAGTGCGGCGCGCCAACTGGTCATAATGCCCTCTGGCTGATGGTAATTACGATACAGGAAATCGGATGACACCAGCTCTAGCACCGCATCGCCCAAGAATTCGAGGCGCTCGTTGTGCTCAATAGTTTTGTCGCGATGCTCATTGACGTACGAGCGGTGCGTAAGTGCAGTAATTAACAGGTCAATATTTTTGAACTCAATGCCTAATTGCTGTTTAGCAAAAATTACGTAGGCATCCCGTTGTTCTTTGTTCATTAGTTAAACTCCCCGCTGCGAATCCGTTTTTTAGCGATAAGCATCAGTTTTTCAATATCTGCATACTCAATCGCCTCTAAGGCTTCACTAAAGCTGAACCACCGAATGCCGTTCATCCATTTTTCTTTGGTCGGATGTTCGTTTTTGTCGAGCGACTGGACAAGGTAGACTTGTGTAGTCATGAGGACAAGTTTTTCCATGCGGCGATATTTAAAGTGAATTTTGCCGAGCCAAGTGAGGACATCAACGTGCTTAAGTCCAGACTCTTCGCCAATCTCGCGAATTGCAGTCTGCTTAGCAGTTTCACCCGCCTCAATATGCCCCTTCGGGATGGTCCAACGATTCTTACTGTCTTGGATTAGTAGGATTTCAATATCTTTCTGGTCTGCGGTCATTCGAAAAACAATACCGCCTGCAGTCGGCTCGCGTACAATTTCTTTGATTTCGGGTTTTTTACGAAAAACTACTTGGCGTAATTTGCCCAATTTGGGCTCTTTGTATTGTTCTGTAGGCAGCGCCTCGGGAACTTTATAGCCATTGCGGCTGTGCTGGGACTTTTTGCCGCTACTCTTTTTGCGAGTTGGCGTCGTCTTTGGGCGCTGCAGCTTCGTCTTCGTTGTTTGATTCTGCATGCTGTTTCTGTTCCTCTCCCCCCATATTGCGAAAAGCCGTGCCAAGCACGCCGTTAATAAACTTCGACGAGTTATCAGAGCCAAAGGCCTTGGCTAATTCTACTGCCTCATTAATGGCAACTTTTGGCGGAACGGTGTCCTGGCGGCGCGTCAGTTCAAAAAGACCAATGCGCAAAACGTTGCGGTCGACAGCAGAAATAGTTGAAATAGGCCACTCTGGCGCTAGTGGCTGGAGTTCGGCGTCGAGCGCTTCGCGTTCGGCAAAAACACCGTGCGCCAAATCTTGCACAAAATCAACATCGCCAAGGGCTTTCGCGTAGGGTTCTATGTTCTTTGCGACAATACCGTCAATATCGACGGTTGCATCACCGGCCTTGTTGCGGAATTCATACTCGTATAGACTCTGTAGAGCCACGATTCTTCCTAGATGACGGTTACTTGCCACGTTAATATGCCTCCCTAATTATTTTGACTTTTTGTCTGTTGTTTTGGAATCTTTCTTGCTGTGCTTTTTGTTAGCGTTGAGTTTGAGGTTTGGAGTCGTCTTCGCGGTTTCGAACACTTTGACGGGCGAATGGCGATTCACGCTACGAGCGAGCTTTAGTCGAAGATGGCTGCGACGCAAGCCAGTCTTACGTGGGCTGCTCTGTTTCTTTGGTTCAGGCATTAAAATGCTCCTTGTTGATAGATTACTTTGATGATAGTTTACTATATTTTCACGCCTTTTACAAGGGGAGCAACATTTTAAAGCATATGCTAAAATGAGTTTTAATGAAGATAAAAAAGACAAAAGCACGCATTAAAATTGCCATCAGCTGCGTCGTGGCACTAGTCTGCACGGTTGGGGTGATTTTTTCTGGCTACAAGATTATTGAATGGCTAATTGACAGCAACCGCACCAAAGAACAAAGCGGCATTATCGAAGAAGCGGCCGGCCTGCACGAAGTCGACGACGGTAGCGGCACGGAAGAAATTCCTAGCGATGATGAATCAGATTTGTACCATAAATATATGTCGATGCGCTTGATTGATATTAATTTCGATGAGCTGCGGGCGATTAACCCAGAGACCGCGGGCTGGATTTCGCTAAGCGGCACAGACGTCAACTATCCTTTCGTTCAGACATCAAATAATGACTACTATCTCAAACACTCTTTTGATCGTAGTTACAACAGCGCGGGCTGGGTGTTCGCTGATTTTCGCAATAAATTAGACGGCAGTGATCGTAATATGATTCTCTACGCACATGGCCGTTATGACGGTACGATGTTCGGCACGCTGCGCAATATCTTAAGCGCAAAATGGATCCAGCAGCCCGAAAATTATACCGTGCGCACCGTGACGGAGTCGGAACTTGCAGCATGGCAAGTCTTTAGTGTTTACCGTATCCCCACCACCTCCGACTATATCCAAACTAATTTTTATAACGATGACGATTTTGCAAACTTCTTGCGCATGCTGCAAGCACGCAGCGCACATCAGTTCAATGCCCAGTTAAATGGCAGCGATCACATTTTAACACTTTCAACATGCTATAGCAGCACCGAACGCGTCGTATTACATGCCAAGCTCATAAAGCGTGCGCCGCGTAGTGATAACTTATAATAACGCTTATTTTACAACGATATTGACGAGGTGATTTTGGGCAATGACAATAGTTTTGACTATCTCTTTATCGCCAATGTAATTCTGAACTTTGGGATCGGACTTAGCAAGCTGCTCGAGCCTAGTAGTATCGTTAGCCTCCTCAACAGGTAACTGAATACGCGAGCGCAGCTTGCCATTAACCTGGACAACCAATTCGACCGTATCGGCCTTCAGCTTAGTGGTATCATATACGGGCCACACGTCATCAGACTCGAGCGATTCGAGCATTTCGCAAGCTAAGTGCGGGGCATAAGGCTTAAGAAGTTTCGCGAGCGTGATTAGATCTTCTTCGTGGGCACCGGTTTTATAGAGCGCATTGACATATTCCATCATTGCGGCGACGGCAGTGTTAAAATCGGCGCGCTTGGTGTCTTCGGTGACTTTCTTAATGGTGCGATGCCGAATAGTGGTGTTTTCATCTTTTGAATTACGTGCCTTATCAAAACATAACGTCCAACAGCGATTCAGAAAACGATAAACACCACCGATGGCTTCGGTGCTCCAAGCGGCATCGAGATTGTAAGGCCCAATAAAGAGCTCATAGGTACGTAAAGTGTCAGCGCCATATCCCTGGTCAATAACATCGAGTGGGTCGATGACATTGCCTTTAGACTTAGACATTTTCTTACCGTCCGGAGCGTTAATATAGCCGTTGTAAAGCAAACGCTTGACCGGTTCGCGAAAATCTAGATAGCCTTCGTCAGCGAAGAATTTGCACCAAAAGCGCACATAAAGTAAGTGCGCCACAGCGTGGTCGCCGCCACAATATATGTCGGTTGGCGCCCAATAATTAACTTTGTCTTTGCCCCAGGCGGCATTTTGGTTGCGTGGATCCGTATAGCGCCATAGATACCAGCTCGAGCAAGCGTAGCCGTCCAGAGTATCGGTTTCACGCGTCATTTCTTCGCCGTCGATGATGACTGTTTTAAACTCGTCAGATTTAGCGAGCGCGCTCCGGCCCGATTCGTCGGGGCGATAGTCAGTAACCTTTGGCAAAACTACAGGCAATTGGTCTTCTGGAATAGCGTGGGCGACGCCATTTTTATCGTAGGCGATTGGAATTGGACACCCCCAGTAGCGTTGGCGCGAGATGAGCCAATCGCGCATTCGATAAGTGACTTTTTTGCGGCCAAGGCCGCGCTCTTCGAGCCAGGCGACGATTGCTTCGCGCACATCGGCACTATCTTGACCATTGAAGCGATCTGAATTAACCATTACGCCTTCATCGTGATAGCATCCGGAATCGTCGATAGAATTTTCGGGTTTTTCGATGACTTTAATAATCGGCAAATCAAATTGTTCCGCAAATTCGTGGTCACGCTCATCGTGGGCGGGTACCGCCATAATTGCACCAGTGCCATAACCGCTAAGCACATAATCAGCCACCCAGATGGGTATTGGTTCGCCGTTTGCAGGATTGATCGCGTAGGCGCCAGTAAAGACACCTGTTTTTTCCTTGTTTTCTTGGCGCTCAATTTCGCTTTTCTTGATGGCGGCCTTGCAGTATGCCGCTACCGCGTCACGTGCGTCGTCGCTAACAATGCGGCTGATAATCTCGTGTTCGGGTGCCAGAACTAAGAAAGTTGCACCGAAGATTGTATCGGGACGAGTCGTAAAAACAGTTAGTTGTTCTTTGGGGTGTTTTGCAATGGCAAAATCGATTTCGGCGCCTTCGCTGCGGCCGATCCAGTTCTTTTGCATGGTTTTGATTTTGTCCGGCCAGTCCAGAGAGTCAATCTCGTCCAGTAATTCGTCGGCGTAGGCGGTGATTTTGAAGAACCATTGCTTCATCTTTTTCTTTTCGACTTCGTGGCCGCACCGCCAACAACAGCCGTTCTCGACTTGTTCATTAGCGAGGACAGTTTTATCTACAGGGCACCACCATTGATAGTTCTCTGCTTGATAGGCTAGGCCTTTCTTGAAGAGCTGCAAAAAACACCATTGAGTCCATTTGTAGTATTCGGGGTCGGAAGTATTAATCTCGCGTGACCAGTCAATCGCATAGCCGAGGCGTTTGGCTTGTTTGCGAAAATTAGCAATGTTTGCCTTTGTGACTTCTTGAGGAGCGGTACCGGTTTTGATAGCGTAATTCTCCGCTGGAAGGCCAAAAGTATCATAGCCGAAAGGCCGTAAAACATTGAGACCATTCTGTGCATAGAAGCGTGCTAGGCAGTCGACGATAGAAAAATTGCGCACATGCCCAACATGCAGACCTGCCCCCGAGGGATAAGGAAACATCTCGGCGATAAACATTTTCGGCTGCCCGTTATTCTCTTTGGCGACAAAAGGCTGTTCTTTTTCCCAGCGCTCTTGCCATTTGGCTTCGATTTTTAATGGATCATAATGGCTCATAACGCAATTATTATATAACAGATTAGAACGAGCGTAAAATGTCTATGTTTAGCCCCAAAAAATGAGCAGTATAGTGTATAATATTTTAGTATGGCAAAGGAAAAAACTGCGAAAAAAGCCAAAGCCTCCTCTATTAAGAAGGCTGCGGTGCGTAAGCGCATCCAGCGCAAGAAGAGCTCAAATAAGAGCGGTATGAGTTTATATTCTAATTTAGCGTACAAGAAACGCGTCAAGGACGACGAGCGTTCACGCAAAAAGGCCGAGGAGCTAGCAAAGCTCCCCAAGAACCCAGTATTACGCTTTTTTGCTCGCCTACGCCCAGACCGTGTATTTAAGGCAATTTTTTCGAAGTCTGGCTTATTATTTATTCTCAAGTTTGTCGCAGCATGTTTCCTAATTGGCGTCATCGCCATCGGTGGTTTATTCCTTTACTACAAAAAAGATCTCTCAGAAATCGATCCGGTTGAGCTGGCGAATCGCGTCCAGGACACCGTCAATACTTATCTCGACCGTAACGGCGAATTACTTTGGGAAGATAAAGGTAGCGGCGATTACCGTTTGGTGGTTGACGGTGGCGATATCTCGACCTATATGCGCCAGGCGACCGTGGCAATCGAGGACAAGAATTTCTACAACCATATTGGCATTGATTTGGGGGCGATTGGGCGAGCGGCCTATGTAACCCTGATTAAGCATGGTGCCGTACAGGGTGGTTCAACTTTGACACAGCAACTGATTAAGCAGGTTTATTTCTCCGACGAGGCCGGCGATCGCACCGTAAGCGGCTTACCGCGCAAGATTAAGGAGATGATTCTAGCCATCGAAATCGAGAAAATGTACGACAAAGAGCAAATTATTACGCTCTATCTGAACCAGTCACCGTATGGCGGTCGGCGTAATGGAGTAGAGAGCGCCGCACGCACGTATTTTGGTAAAAGCGCCAAAGATCTCGACTTGGCAGAATCTGCCCTGTTGGCCGCTATCCCAAACAATCCGGCCGTGTTGAATCCATATAATACCGCTGGCAACGAAGCTTTAATCTCGCGCCAGCGCAAAGTTATTAATTCAATGGCCGAAATGGGCTATATTAGCGAAGACCAGGCCAAGGAGGCTATCGCCGTCGATATCATGGATCGCGTTTTGCCAGAATCTGATCAATATGACGACATGAAAGCTCCGTGGTTCGTCCTAGAAGTGAAGTCGCAATTAGAGGCTAAATTCGGCATCAAAACTATGCGCGAAGGCGGCTTTACTATCAAAACAACTTTGGACTTACGCGCACAGAATATCGCCGAGGCAGCCGTCGCAGAAGGGGCTAAGTATTTCTATACCATTAACTCCGACAACGCCACACTAACTTCAGTCGACGTCGAAACTGGTCAGGTGATAGCCATGGTAGGTAGCGTAGACTGGCACCGTGAAGGCTACGGTCAAGTGAATGCTGCTACCTCGCTACTAGAGCCGGCTTCGTCGATTAAGCCAATCCTCGACTACACCCCGCTATTTACCGAACGTAGTGGCGTCAATTACGGCCCCGGTTCAATCTTGGTTGATGAGAATATTGACGCCATTTACTGTCGTGGTACGTCTGGCAAATGTAGCGTCAAGAACGCCTCTGGCCGACATTACGGCAACGTAACCATTCGCCAAGCATTGGCGGGCTCGCTCAACATCCCCGCTATCAAGGCGCTATACATTAACGGCGTAGACAATAGCCTAGAAATAGCACACGCCTTGGGCGATGTGTCGTATTGCGCGAACGGCGAACTTGCCGGCCTTTCAATGGCGATTGGGGGTGGCTGCTCCGTACGTCCAGTTGAACACGCCAACGCCTATGCATCCTTGGCACGCGGTGGCACCTACAAGGATCTTGCATACTGGCTAGAAGTGCGCAATTCGAGTGATGACATTATCGACTCTTGGCAAGATTCCGAGGGGAAACGCGCCGTAGATCCACAGGTCGCCTATATGACCATGAGTATGTTGACGGACGCCGAGAGTCGCCGTTTCGTGTTTGGCGGTCTCTCAACGACGGCTGGCTTCTATAGCCGCGACGTTAAATTCGGCGCCAAAACGGGTACTACCGAAAACGGCAACGGCCGCGCAAAAGACTCTTGGATTATGACCGTGTCGCCCGTGCTGGCAACGGCAATTTGGACCGGTAACCACGACGGCCGTGCGCTATCTGGTGATAGCCATACGGTGTGCTTCAAGATTAGCGCCGCCTATATGGACGCTGTACACAAACAGGTTTATGGCGAAGACGGCAAGTGGAGTGTTGGCATGGACTTCGAACGTCCAGCCGGCATCCAGACGCTTACCGTTAACGGCAAGACCGATGTCTGGCCAAGCTGGTACAACAAGAGTAAGTCTGGCATGAAGACCGAAACGATGGTCTTTGACTCGATTAGTAAAAAGCGTGCAACCGATTGTACCCCACAAGAAACGCGCGTTGAGGTCGGCGTGACGAAAATTATAGATCCAATGACCGGTAACGAAAATGTCTACGCCAGCGACTACAATCCCAACGAAGATGACGATGTACATCTCTGTGGCGACGCTAAGCCCTCTGTAACAGTACACTATGATGAAGATTCGGGTGAAATTTATGGCGAAGCAAGGTTCGGCCGCTACCAATTAGCGAGTTACGAGATATATGTTAACGGAGCCTTAGTGAAGAGCGGCGGGCTGCCGGCTGCTGGCGGTAAGACCGACACCTATACCGCTTCAGACGAACCGTCTAGTATCACGATCAAAGTGAAGGACGTCGCTGGCTACACCGCGAGCGACTCACGCTAGCGAGATGTCGTACTTTACAAAAATCCCCACCGTGTGTGGGGATTTTTAACTAGGATTTGCGTGACTTGCGTGCGCCTTTCTCATTACCAGATTTTGCACCTGATACTCCATGCCGTGCACGGCCGCTTTTAGTGATTTTGGCCTTCGTCGTTTTCGTCGACGGCTTAGCGATTTTGGCGAACATCATGCGGCCAGCTGCAGTTTGCAGATAACGCTCAAATATAATGTCTATACGCTGATTGGTGCCAGCATAACGTTCGGCGTCATCGACCACAATCATCGTCCCATCTGGTAAGTATGCGAGCCCCTGTTTAGGATTACTACCAACGCTGATGATCTTAACATTGAGTTTATCGCCAGGCAGATATTCGCTGCGTAAGCCCTGTGCGAGATCGTTCACGGTGATAACATCAATAAGCTCAGTGGCAGCAACTTTAGCGAGATTATAGTCGTTCGTCATGATAATGCCGCGATATTCCCTGGCTAACTCGATTAAACATTCATCGACTTTACCACGTTGGTTACCTTCCGTGAAGATGCTTACTTCGGATAATTCAATACGCTCTAGTTCGTTAGCCACATCAAGCCCATAACGAGCACGGGTACGCTTTTCGGAATCGTTGCCGTCAGCCAGAAGTTGCAGCTCTCGGATCACACAGCGAGGAATCAGTACGTCATCGCCGAGAAAACCGGCTTTGGCAACTGATAAAATACGGCCATCCATCAAAATTGAAGTGTCGACGAAAACCTTGCGACGGGGGTGTCTGGCGCTTTTGATTTTCTGACCAACAAAAGTCTTAACGGTCATAGCGCTAGTTTCGACAAAAATAGTCAATAAAACAATCGTTGAAAATAAATCCATGTCTGTATATTATATCACACTTTTGCTTATTTTTCAAGAATACATAAGGTTGGCAGGGAACAATGGATTACGCTGACGGCTTCAATCGAGTTCCGCAATCGCATCTTTGAGGACCTGGATGCTATACTGCAGTTTTCCCTGCTCACCATCTGATAAACGGAGGCCAATCCGCCGGATTACCCCGTCTGAGCCAAGCACAGCTGGAAAACCGTTGTAAGTGCCACTAAATTCATCGTAGTTGCTGACCGGTAAAATACGCCGCTCGTCATTCAGGATGCAATTCGTAATTGATGCGAGGCAGCTGCCAATGCCGTAATATGTCGCGCCCTTCTTCTCGATAATCGTATAAGCTTCTTTGCGAGCATAATCCTCAATTTCGCTCAGCTCGTGGCCAGAAATGAGATCCGAAAGCGGTTGACCGCCAGCATTGGCGCAACTCCAGAGTGCAAATTCACTGTCGCCATGCTCGCCAACTTGATAAGCGTGGACATTCTTGGGGTTAATATGAAGTTTTTGCGACACGCGATAACGTAGGCGCGACGAATCAAGCACGGTGCCAGAGCCGATGACATGTTCGTGCGGCAGACCAGAATAACGCCAAGTCAGATAGGTCATCACGTCCATCGGATTGCTGGCGACTAGGAATATGCCATTGAAGCCAGCGGCCATAATCTGGGCGATCATATCTTTAAAAATAGCAGCGTTTTTCTTCAGTAAATCCATCCGCGATTCACCTGGTTTTTGCGGTGCACCAGCGGTAATTACTATTAGGTCGCAGTCACCAGCATCGGCGTATGAGCCATCGGTGATTTTAAGATAACTGGGCGAGACCGTGAGCGCATCGCGCAGGTCAATCGCCTCGCCTTCTGCATCATCGGTGTTAATATCCACTAAAACCAGTTCGTTAACGGCGGTACGCTGGTGGACCAGGGCGTAGGCATAGCTCATTCCCACATTACCAGTCCCCACTACCATCACTTTGTTCGACATTGCGTTTTGATGCCCCTTTCGTTTATCTTTATATATTTTAGCATAAACGAAGTTTCGGCTCTATAACAAAACCCAGCGCGTTGCGCCACAAGGCCGCACTAGCCCGCGCAACTCCAGTAGAGTCATCTGCTGGTTAAATTCTGCAACGGACAGGCCAGCACAATACCCTAGTATCTCGTCCGAAGACTGGAGGCCCGCCGTCATAGCGGCAATGATGTCTTGAGCGGACCGAGCCATTCCTGCAAGTTTCTTGGTGCGGCTATCTTGACGGCCGTCTGTACCGCCAGTAAGATCTTGAACAAAATTATCAATGCTAATCAGCGGCTGCGCGCCGTCGAGAATAAGCCGGTTACATCCTTCCGAAAGCGGCCGCGTGATATCGCCTGGGATAGCATAGACGTCTTTGCCCTGGTCAAGCGCCGCAGCAGCGGTTGATTGCGTGCCAGAACGCGCCGCGGCTTCTACTACAACTAAAACGTCAGCTAGCCCAGAAATGATCCGATTACGCTGCGCAAAGCACCAGTTATAAGTTTCTACCGAGGGGGGCCATTCAGACAATATCGCGCCACGCTCCAAGATGCGCTCTGCGAGACGATAATGAGCCTTGGGGTAGATATTGTCAATGGCGGTTCCCAGTACAGCAACGGTAATGCCGCCAGCGTCCAGACAACCCCGGTGCGCGCAGGAATCAATACCATAGGCAAGACCACTCACGACAATCACACCATACTGTGCCAACTCAAAAGCTAGCCGATAGGCGATATTCTCACCATGTGAAGTGCAGCGGCGAGCGCCGACAATTGCGACAACTTTTGTTCCTACACGACGCTGCGGTAGCTGTCCCTGCATTCATAGATTATGAACGGCTGGCGTAATGCCTTCATTGCTGAGCGGCATAAGAAAACTGTGATTAAGCTGACATTTTTGACACTGCATAGCCCAATCATAGCCTATCTAGCAATAACTAAAAGCATAAGTATGAAGTTTTACTCTTCGCGACGCATCGGGGGGAATGGCACCCCTTCGCGCGCAGACACCCCCTCAAAGAGCCAGAAATTGCGCTCGGAATTACCCCAACCACAAGTTGGCGGCATGCCGTACTCGAGCATTTCGACAAAGTCCATATCGAGCATCTGAGCCTCATTATCCCCGGCGTCACGCATGGCCTGCTGTCGCTGGAAGCGCTCTAGTTGGTCTAACGGGTCGTTCAGCTCGGAGAACCCGTTCCCCATCTCGGTGCCAAAAATCACTGGATGGAAACGCTCCGTAACGCGTGGATCGGCAGCGTGTTTTTTAGCGAGCGGTGACAGTTCGACCGGCTCGTGGATTAACCAATATGGCCCTGCGGAGTTCTTACGGATAATCTTCCAAAGATAATCTAACAAACGCGAAGCTTGGGCGGTTTCGTCGAATTTAACGCGATGCTCGCGCAAAATAGCCTTAATCTGGTCAAGATCTGGATTGAATACATCGACATTAAAATTCTGACGAATAATATCCGCAAAAGTAATGCGCGGCCATTCGCAATCTAAGTCGACTTTCATACCGGCATGCTCAAACTGCAAAGTCCCCCAGGTTTCTTTGCAGACGTATTTAATCATCTCTTCGTACAGCGCCATCCCCTCTTCGTAGTCTTGGTAGGCGGCGTAGGACTCCATAGCGACGTGCTCCGGCAAATGTTCCTCATCCATACCCTCGTTGCGGAAACGCGGACCGATGTCGTAAACACGTTCATACCCACCACCAATTAAACGCTTGAGCGGCAATTCGTGCGAAATGCGGAGGTAGAAATCTTGGTTCAGAGCGTCCATATGCGTCACAAAGGGGTTAGCATCGGCGCCACCAGTCGTGACCTCAAGGACAGGAATATTGATCTCGATAAAACCGTGGTCGTTCAAAAATTGGCGCGTGGCCGTCCAGAATTTTGAACGACGAATAAAACGCTGCCGTACTTCGTCATTGACCGCCATGTCAACATAGCGACGGCGCAGGCGCTCTTCTTTATTCGTGAATCCATCACGCCCCGGCAGCGGCCGTAAAGCTTTCGTTAAGATGCGCGGCTGCTCACAAAAGACGGAAATTTCACCGGTTTTGGTGCGTCCGACTGGGCCGGCTGCTTCAAGAAAATCACCCGTGTCGAGTTTTTTAGTAAACTTAGCGGCGTCATCCTTGAGAAAAATCTGGATTTGGCCCGAATCGTCGGCAATAACTACGAAGGCTAACTTACCAAAACTACGGATACTGAGAATCCGCCCAGCTACACAAACGGCTTGTTCGGCATATTGATCATAACTCTGCAAAATATCGCCAATTTTAGTATTGCGATTCGAATGGGCCGGATAAGGATCTATTCCCTCGGCGCGCAGTTCGTTTAATTTGCGAATTCTTTCATCGCGAAAATCTTTCAGAGTTGCCATGGTTCATAGCATAACACCTTTTCGGCGATAAGTCGAGCCAGCAAAAAACACTACAGCTGATGGGATTGTTGCGATAAGCTTGTTTTAGCTAATCGTTGCAATCTTAAAAACTTTACCGTTCGGCAGCGTGACCTCGTCGCCGACTTTCTTGCCAAAAATGGCAATGCCGATAGGAGATTCGTTACTAATTTTTCCTTCGAGCGGGTTGGCCTCTACGGCACCCACCAAGGTGTAGGTGTTGGTTTTGCCGTTTGACTCAAGTGACACTACACTACCCATGTCGACTTTGGATTTTTTGCCCCTTTTGATAATTTTGGCATGCAAAAGGATATCTTCAATTTCCTGAATACGACCTTCGACGACCTTTTGTTCGCCGCGTGCCGCAGAATAGTCTTCGTTCTCGCTCAAATCTCCATAAGAACGAGCGGTGGCAATCTTTTCGGCGATTTCTGGACGGCGGGCTTTGAGCTCGGCGAGTTCTTGCTCGAGGTCTTTCTTGCCAGCGGCTGTAATACTAACTGTTTTTACCATAATTATATCTGCCTCCTTGGTTTCCAGAGGTAATTGGAATTTTTATATCAAATATCTAGACTAGTTTATTGTTAAACTCATCTAATGTCAATAGTTCAATCTGACCATTGACACGGTGTTTGATTTCGACCTTTGAATCTGCCAGAGTTTTGTCGCTAATAACAACACGGCATGGAATGCCAAGAAGCTCAGCATCAGCAAATTTTTCGCCGTTACGCGCGGTTGGGCGATCATCCCAGAGGACGATTTCGGGAGCCTGCTCAGCCAACTTGGCGCAATGCCGTTCGGCTGCCTCGCCAATACCTACGAGATAATATTGATATGGGGCGATTTCGGTCGGCCAAATCAAACCATGTTCGTCCGATAACTTCTCGGCGATTACGCCCATGACGCGACTCGGGCCAATGCCGTAGCTGCCCATAAAAACCTGTTTGCGGCTGCCGTCTTCGTCGTTGTAGGCGAGGTCGAGTGCTTCCGAGAAACGATAGCCCAAAGTAAAGATATTACCCACCTCGGCGGCCTTGTGTTGCTCAAGTTTGGTCTTGTCGAGCCCAAGGTCGCGAATCGTAGCGTCATTGTATACTTCTTCGTTAATAGCAATGCCCTTATCGCGGTCAAGATAAATGGTATCTTCGCCAACTTCACACAGGGTCTGGAATTCATCGCTGAACTTGCTGAAAGCGCCGCCGCTCGCAAAGGTACGAAAGGTATCCTCCCCGATGCCAAGACGATGGAAGATACGCATATAAGCGTCTGCGCATTGCTCGTAAAAAGCGTCGTGCTCGGAACGATCTTTTGAGAAGCTGTACAGATCTTTCATCATGAACTCGCGCGTCCGCATAATGCCAGATTTGGCGCGTAATTCATTACGGAACTTAGTCTGGAACTGGTAGGCGTAAACTGGCAGGTCTTTGTAGCTCGAAATGTAAGGTTTCATCAGGCGAGTGATTGGTTCTTCGTGAGTCGGCGCTAGCCCGAGCTCGCCGCCGGCATTCAGTTTCGTTTTGAACCATACATCCATGACTTCGTCGCTCCAACGATTGCTCGCCTCCCAGACTTCCTTATTCTGCAAAGCAGTCAACTGCAGCTCCTGCGAGCCTATCGCATTCAACTCTTCACGAATAACCCGCATGATGTTGTTTAGCACGCGCAACCCGAGTGGCAAATAGTCATAAACACCGGCCATTTCTTTGTATACGTAACCAGCGCGAATTAGCAACTTCGCACTATTACTGACTTCGTCGTTAGGACTTGTTTTGGTCGTTTTGGTAAACAATTGACTGCGTTTCATGATTATATTCTAGCACAAGATAGGCAAAGTACTTTTGCCCACCCTCGACAATCCTCGATTTCTGGTTGATGAATAGTTTAAATATTTCGTTCGTCGTATTCTTCGATGGAAGAAATCAGAACCTCGCGCGCTTTGTTGCCCCCAGGGGGCGGGGATACAATGCCCATCTCTTCAAGGTCATCGAGGATTGAGGCAGCACGGCCAAATCCGATGTGCATTTTGCGCTGCAATAAGGTAGTTGAGACTTTTTGGTATTGGACAGCAATTTCGGCAGCTTGGCGATGATCGTCATTCGAACCACTACTACCCCCGTCAAAGCCGCCCATCGAAGCCCCAGCGCCAGATACTTGCACTTGTTGCGTAAGAATTTCTTTGACATACTGCGGCTCACCCTGCTTGCGCAAGAAGCGAACAATTTTCTTTATTTCGGCATTACTGACAAAAGCACTTTGCGCACGACGAGGAGCTGGCATTTTGCGTGTCATATAGAGTAAATCACCGTTGCCAATCAGTTTCTCGGCGCCGGGACGATCCAGGGCTACACGCGACTGAGTCTGCTCAACAACCTTGAGAACAATCCGACTCGGAATGTTAGCTTTGATGGCGGTTGTGATAATATCGGCCTTAGGATATTGCGTCGCAATGACTAGAATAATGCCGGCAGCACGCGCCTTGGCGGCCAACCGAGCCAACATCGCCTCAATTTCACGGCCACCTGGTTTGGCTTTAATAAAGTCTTGCAACTCATCAAATGCGATGATGATATAGGGCAATTTTTGCGGCTGCTCGGCATCATTTTGGTCCGACGAATCGGCTTCCGTCGAAGTAGCCACAGCTTGCTGCTGGGCGGCAACCAACGCATTATAATCGGCGATATTTTGCACGTCATACTCACGCATTTGCTTAAGGCGATATTCCATCTGGTCAATTGCCCATTTCAGCACACTCAGGGTGCTCTTCACGTCTTCAACTACCGGCGTAAGCAGATGGGGGATTTCGTCATAGAGACCAAATTCAAGATGTTTTGGGTCAATCAGAATTAAGCGCAAATCTGCCGGTGAGTTGTGATACATCAACGAGGTCAGCATTGAGTGAATTGTGACGGATTTACCAGAACCCGTCGTACCGGCGACCAGCAAGTGGGGCATATCGGCTAAATCGAGGATTACTGCATTGCCATCATTGTCGCGCCCCAAGGCAAATGCCATCGTCTTGCTAGAAGCCATGGTCTGCCAATTTTTGGTAGTCATAATCTCGCGCAAACCAACAGTAGCCGCCTTAAGATTGGGTACCTCGACACCAATAATGCGCCGTTCGTTGGGGACAGGTGCAATCCGCACTACGCCGCTACCGCCCACGCCTAGGGCGCTAGTAAGCTCTTCGCTCATGGAGGTCATACGTGAAATCTTGACGCCGGCAGGCGGCGTAACGCGATATTGCGTGACGCTAGGACCAACAATCGCATCGCCGACTGTTACGTCAATACCAAACTCGCCGAAAGTTTCGCGGATAATCTCGGCAACTTTCTGCGGGTCGCCAGGATCGGCCTTGTTGGTATGGCGCGCCAACAAATCAAGGGTAGGCATCTTCCAATCTTGCGTATTAATAACTGCAAGGGTCTGCCCTTCGTCTTCTTTGTTGCCTTCGGCCTTATTGGTAACTTTCGTTAACAGGCTCTGTTTTTGATCGTCTTTCTCGTCGGCCTCAGCATGGTTAACGACATTAACCTTGCTAGGACGATCTACGGCTTCTTCGGCGAGTTGCGACCTCTGGCTGCGACGCATAACTTTGGCGTTAGCTTTGTCTTCGTCGGTCTTGCTGGTGGCAAACAGGGCGCCAATGCGGCGGAATAGCGCCGCTGGAGTCTCGGCGTACATAAATAAAGCGGTAATTAAAATCAGAACAATATAAATGAAATAGGCAATACCACCCGTCACCAGCTGCAGCATGAAATTATTTAAGAAGGTGCCGACATAACCACCATGCGACAAGCTCGTGCCATGCTGGGCGATGCCAAAAACACCCGAAAACCACAGCAACATCAAGAACGAAGCAACCCAAACACTCGGATCAAGTCGATTATCATCGGACCGAAAAATCATTACCGCCAAGTAAATCAAAATGAGCGGTAACAGAAAGGTCGTGTAGCCAATAATTTTCAGCAAAAAGTCTTGCGCGCTATTTAGCGCTACACCGCCCTGCCCAAACCAAGCAGCAACTAAAATAATCGACACGGCAATCATCAAAACAGCACCAATTTGATGCCAAAAACCACCCGGTAGTTCGCGCCGCTGAATTTCTGGCGCTTTTTTCTTTCTAGCACGTTTTTTCGCCATATATACATAATAGCACAAAAATCAGAGATAAAGCATAAGCTCCATCTCTGATTTAAGCCGACAAATTAGTAGGACCAGGAACGGAAATAGTCGTAGACGTCATTCATGCTGTCGTAGCTAGAAGAACTGCCCTTGGCATAGAAGCCAACGAGTAGCGAAACAACCACGATCACGACAGCAACCACGGCAACCGCGATAGCAACAAAGCGAAGTACGCTGAGATACTTGGTTTCGCCGTGAGCGATTTTTGTGCTGACGAAGTACATTGCGCAAGATGCCGCCATCAAGATAAGGTTGGCGACAAAGTTGCTACCCCAGAGGGTCGCTTGGCTAACTTCCGTGCTTTTGCGCCCCAATGATAACAGCGAATACAACATAACGCCGATTAAGTTGACGCAGAAAATCGCCGCAAACACTAGAAAGACTTTTGAGACGCAGTGCCAGGATTTTTTCATAGCCTCCAAATTGGTAATCTTGCGGACGGTCATTAAACCAATGATTGCGCAGACGAGAGCCAAGAGCGCGACTACCAAAACCGTGCTGACCTGACCAAGGTTAGAGCCGAGAAAAGTCCCTACGAATGGTACATTAAAGCTCCAGTCGCCCTTGGTGAAGCTCGAGATTGCGGCCATGATAGCGGTAAAACCGAAGAAGGTCGCAAATGCGGTCGTGAAAGCGTTAATGCCGGCAAGCTTCTTGTTATCGATTTTAAGTTTTGGCATCTTTACCTGGTCAACGATGGATTGACCCGAGTGCTGTTCAGCCATGAATAAAACTCCTTTAGAATTATATATACTTCAATTATAACAAAAAATCGCTCGGCGAGGATAAGCACGAGCGATTTTGTAGTGCTGGGTTATTTTTGTTCGACACGCTTCATCGAAAGGCTGAGCCGACCCTTATCGTCAATCGCCTCAAGGCGCACCTTTACCTCATCGCCGACCTGGAGAGCATCCGTGACTTTATCGAGCCGCTTGTCGGAGATTTGCGAAATATGTAACATGCCGTCAATGCCTGGTAGGATATTCACAAAAGCGCCAAAATCCTTAATGGAGACGACTTTGCCATTGTAGATTTTGCCGACCTCAGGTTCTTCGACGAGCGACTTGACCCATTCAAGCGCCTGGTCGATGGCAGCAGCGTTAACGGCCGAGATGGTGATTAGGCCATCTTCCGAGATATTAATCTCAGCACCAGTTTCGGCAGTAATCTTGTTGATTGTTTCGCCGCCTTTGCCGATAACAGTGCCAATCTTGTCGGGATTAATCTTGAGCTTCTCGATACGGGGAGCGTACGGGCTGAGCTGGTCGCGCGGTGCGGCGAGCACGCTTAGCATGTGCTCCATAATGAACATCCGGCCAGCATGCGCTTTTTGGATGGCTTCAGCCAAAACGCTAATCGGCAGGCCGTGAACTTTCATATCCATCTGAAGTGCCGTAATACCCTCGGTCGTACCGGTAACCTTGAAGTCCATATCGCCGGCAAAATCTTCGGCATCCATTAGGTCGGTCAATACGTATGGCTTGTCGCCGTCCATCATTAGGCCCATCGCAACGCCAGCGACTGGCCGTTTGAGTGGTACGCCGGCATCCATCAGCGCCAGACAAGAGCTACAAGTCGCCGCCATCGAAGTGGAGCCGTTTTGCGACATGATTTCGGTGACGCTGCGAATGGCGTAGGGGAATTCCTCCTCGCTAGGCAGAACCGGAATAAGGGCGCGCTCGGCCAGATAGCCATGGCCGATTTCGCGACGGCCTGGGCTGCCAATCCGGCCGACTTCACCCACGGTATAACTCGGTGCGTTGTAATGGTGCATGTAGCGACGCGTACCGTCGGTGACTTCCATCGTGTCAACCAACTGGGCATAGCTGAGTGGTGCCAGAGTAACAATATTCATGGCTTGCGTAACACCGCGCGTAAAGAGGCTAGAGCCGTGCGTACGCGGCAGTAGACCGACCTGGGAACTAAGCGGACGCACTTCGTCTAGCTTGCGACCATCCGGGCGAATGCCGTCTTTGATGATGCGTTCGCGCACGTCTTTTTTGACGGCAAGCTCGAAAGCCTCATTGTAGCCACTACGAAAATGCTCGTCATAGTATTGTGTACGCGTGGTCATCTTTTCTTCGTCGCTCATTTTGGCGGTGACGCCGGCCTCTTCGTCGCTGATTTCCTGCGAAAATTCGTCGTGCATACGCCATTTTATCTCGTCAATCAGGTGGTTGCGCTCTACCGCGTCTTGCGTGCGCAAATTGTCGCCCAGTTTACCAACTATCCATTGGTCGACCTTCTGCTGGACTTCTTCACTTGGGAGTACTAAGCTATATTCTTGCTCGACCACCCCGACTTTTTCGCGCAGTTCATTCTGTAGAGCAATAGCGGGCTGAATCATCTTGAGGCCCCACTCGAGACCGCCAACGATGACGTCTTCCGACACTTCATTCGCGCCAGCCTCCACCATAGTAATACCGGAATCTTTACCAGCTACGACCAGATCGAGGTCTGAAGCTTCGCGCTCGGCGGGCGACAAAAAAGCGCGATATTCGCCATTCACGCGGCCGATACGCAGACCAGCAATTGGGCCATCAAATGGCGTACCAGATAGCATCAACGCACTGGACGCAGCGATCATTGCAATGACGTCTGGACGAAAATCTGGATCCATCGATAAAACCGTCGTGACAACTTGAACTTCTTGGCGGTAGCCTTTGGGGAACAATGGGCGAATCGGTCGGTCGATTAAGCGACCAATCAATACGGCGTTATCAGAGGGGCGCCCCTCGCGCTTAATAAATTTACTGCTGCTAATTTTGCCCGAGGCGTAGTATTTTTCCTCGTAGTCGATTGAGAGCGGGAAGAAATCTTGCACAACTGGCTTAGTGCCAACCACGACCGAGCCAAGTACTACAGTATCACCGTAACTCACTAAAACTGACGCAGTCGAACGAAAGCCAACACGGTTGACTTCCAGGCTTAGTGGGCGGCCACAAAAATCCGTTTCCACTTTAAAGGTGTGCTTACCGCTGGGATTAATAATCTCCATTTGTCCTTTCCTCGAGAAAAATAATAAGTATTCAGAGGCAAACTGCCGGATTTTGCCACAAAATATCTATCATTTTTCTCGATAGTTATACTTGCTGGTTCTATTATATCATAGTCGTAGATATTGACATTTTTCGTTGTTTGTGTTAAAATAAGGATTGAGCCGAATATTTTGGCTAGTTTTTGCCAATAGTACAAAAATGGAGGTGGGTTCACATTGGCAGCACTTAAAATGGTTACTAGAACTGAATTGACCCTCGGAGAAGAGAACTTCGACGAGGCCGCTGTTCGCGGCCTCTGGGCTGAGCTGTGCGGCGAAGCAAACGCAACGATGCGGGCTATCGCGCACGAGGACGGGGTACACCTATTGCTCTATCCGTTTCGACACTACGAAGTCCATTTTGAAACAGGCGAAATGGACGCAAAACAAGCGGAGAGATTCCGGACCGAAGTGGCCTGGAGCCGCAAACTCGTCTTAGACGGAGTTTTCCCGTCTACCGACGACATCATTAACAATCTGTGGGTGCCAATTCGCAAATGCGCAGATCGTCACAGCAGTCACTACGGCAAGCGAGTATTTGGTTTGTCGCGCCAAGAGCTCAAAGACTTACGATATGTCGCCTGCCTAATCTCGAGCAATCGCTCTGTCGACCAGGCGGAAACGCCGCAGGAATATGCTACTGAGATTAGCTTCTTAGTTAGCAATACCGACCAAGAAGACTGGTCTGATGAGCGTGTCACACGGACACTCGATAATGCGGTCACGCTGTTCGGTGATGCGCTGCGGGCGCACATTGAAAAGCAGTCCCCATCTTACATGGACTGCGTCTGGCTATTGGACCAGCTGTCAACAGATTTTGCCGACGCCCTGGTAAACTTGGAGTTCTAGATTCCATAAAAATAACCCCAGCTGAATGGCTGGGGTTTTTCTTGCGCTGCGATTATTTGCGTAGGCCGAGCTTGGCGACAGTTGCCTTGTAGCTTTCGAAATCGGTCTTCTCGAGATACTTGAGCAACTTTTTGCGCTGACCAACCATCTGAATTAGACCGCGCTTGGCCATGAAGTCGTGCTTGTTTTGCTTAACGTGTTCGGTAACTTCCTTTATGCGCTCGGTCAAAATCGAGACCTGCACCTCTGGAGATCCGACATCCTTGTCGCTGCGAGCAAGCTTCTTGATCGCCTTGGCTTTATTATCTTTTGTAATCATATTGAGCAAATTTTAGCACAAAATCAGAGAATATGCAACAGGGGCGCCTATTTACTATTCATATACTTTATCAACGCCGAACGCAAATCTTTGACTGGCAGGACAAATTTATCTTTGATGGTAGCCGGCGCGATGGCGTGCGCAAAGCCAAGTTTTTTCGCTTCGGCAATGCGACGATCGGCGGCCGTCACACTGCGGACCTCGCCGCCTAAGCCAATTTCACCAAAGACAACTAACTTCTCATCCAGCTTGCGCCCAGCCGCCGCACTGGCGATTGCCATACATACCGCCAAGTCAGCCGCCGCGGCGTCATTCAAACGCAAACCGCCTACTACGTTAATAAAAATGTCTTTATCTTGCAATTTAAGTTTGGTGCGTTTTTCGAGCACGGCGATGAGTAAGTTGAGGCGATTTAGGTCGAAGCCAGACGCCGTACGCTTGGGATAGCCAAAATTTGTTGGGTTCACTAAGGCCTGAATCTCAACCAAGAGCGGGCGCGTGCCCTCGATGGTTGCCATGATAATACTGCCGTCAACGTTTTGACGTTCAGACAGTAGCGCTTCGGATGGATTTTTGACTTCCACAAGGCCTTGGCTAGCCATCTCGAAAATTGCTACTTCGTTAGTGGAGCCAAAGCGGTTTTTGACGGCGCGAACGGTCTTGAAGCCGCCATAACGATCACCCTCGAAGTTTAGCACTACGTCGACCAGGTGCTCAAGAACCTTCGGCCCGGCCAAAGTGCCATCCTTAGTCACGTGGCCGACAATCACGACGGCGGTGTTGCTGGTCTTGGCGGCGCGAATGATTAGATTGCCACAGTTACTTACTTGACTAACCGTACCAGGAGCTGAACTAATTTCGGCCATCGATAAAGTCTGAATCGAATCGACAATTACCAGCTCGTACTCGCCGCCCTCAATGGTCTTGGCGATATCATTGCCGGATGTCGAACTGGCAAAATGCAGCTTGTCCGAGGCGGCACCAAGACGAACGGCACGCAGCTTTACCTGCCCAGCCGATTCCTCGCCCGAGACGTAGAGTACTTTATGCTGCGCCGCGACGACGGCACAAATTTGCATCAGTAGAGTCGACTTGCCAATGCCGGGTTGCCCCGCCAATAGACTAACCGAGCCGAGCAAAATACCGCCACCCAGCACGGCGTCCAGCTCTGCGAAGCTAGTCGGCAACCGGCTACCGGTGTCAGACGGGACGATAGTGTTGATTGAGACGGCTTCGAGGCGTTTGCCAGACACGGCGCCTCGCGCCAGAGCGGTTTTGGCTTCCGCTTCGACCACGGGCGCTCGCTCGACAAGGGTGTTCCACTCGCCGCAATTTTCGCAGCGCCCCGCCCACTTAGTGAAGCTCGCGCCACAATTCTGGCATACAAAGCTCGACCGCGCCTTCGCCATACTAAGCTAAAACCTCGTCGACGATGCCGTACTTTTGCGCTTCGGCGGCCGACATCCAGTTATCTCGATCCATGTCTTTTTCGATGGTCTTGACATCCTTGCCGGTATTTTTGGCCATCATATCGATCAAGACCTGCTTGAGGTAGATACCCTCTTTGAGGGCAATTTCTTGGTCGGTAATTTTGCCCTCTGTGCCAGAGCTAGGCTGGTGAATCACGATACGTGCGTTGGGCAAGGCGTAGCGCTTACCTTTGGCGCCGGCCGATAGCAACATCGCGCCCATCGAAGCCTGCAGGCCAATACCGATGGTCTGTACGTCCGGCTCGATGTAGTTCATGGTGTCGATGATTGCTAAGCCGTCATAAACCGAACCACCAGGGGAATTAATATACAATTTGATGTCTTTTTTGGGGTCTTCGTAGGCTAGGTGCAACAGCTGCGCAATGACAATATTAGCAGTCTCGGGCGTTACTTGATCACCCAGAAAAACTACGCGCTCTTTGAGTAGGCGCGAGTAAATGTCATAAGCGCGCTCACCACGGTTGGTTTCCTCGACCACGGTTGGGACTAAATAATTTTTCACATTTCCTCCTTTAGAAATATCTTAACTGTTTAGCACTCGTATGTCAAGAGTGCTAACTAGAGCTCGCTAGCGGCCGGCAGCTGTTTAGCGTTGCTATCAATGCTCTCTTGCAGCTGACCAAGGTGCTCTACTAGCTGGTTATATTTCGCGACAATCTGGTTTGTTTCGTCAATAAGAGCCGAAAGCGCCTGATACTCTTGATTCAGTAGTTGCTGACGGCTAAGTAAGCGGTTGCGCTCGCTGTTCAATGCGTCGCGCTCAGCGTAAGTGGACCAACCGCGCCCCGCTCGTACATTGTAATTATCGATGTCGGCGCCGAGCTGAGTGTAGCTCTGTTCGTAGGCGCTAGTGCGTTGGTCGATTTCGGTTTTCTTGGCCTGAATTTGCGCGTACAATGCCTCCGCCTCCTGGCGTTGGCCGGTCAGAATTGCATCATAGGCCTGAAAGTACGCAACCACCGCATCGAGTTGATTAAAGTATCGAGCATAATGTTCTCGCAGTACACTGCCGAGTTTGGCGCTTTCGAGTTGCGTGCCAATGATTGAATGCAATTCATCTACGTAATCTTCGCTTTCATAGTTCTCCATGTGGCCAGCCAATGCAGCTTTGTTATCTTCAAAAATCTGCAGAAGCAGTGGCTCGAGCTCCTGTTTTTCGCGCGCTGAGCTACGCTCCCAGACAGCGTGCAGCAATTCGTGCGCCAAAACCGCTTCTTTGATACCGTCAAGCTCCTCACTATCAATATCGTAAACGTAAATACGCTTGGCATAATAACACCCCAAGGTCGAAGTTTGTGCGTTTACGGTCGGGCAGTTCTTATTGAAATCCGCAGCGGCTTGCAATTCGGGGCGCGATGCGCGCAAAATGCGATCGCCCTCACCAGTCAAGTCAATGTGATTAATAATCGTCGCAAGTTCGGCGCTCGGCTCATAGTTGAAGCCAAGCACAAAATCATAAACCAAATCGTAATTTGCGTAAGCAACACCGGCTGCAGCAATGAGGCAGACCAAAATAATGAGTCTTCGAAGCTTGCCGCGTTTAGGTTGTGTTGTTTCGATGATGCTATTCCTTGGTAATACTAAATACTAGTTTAGCATTTTTTAGACCAATTTTGGCAACCATACCCTTGCCAAAGGTGCCATCCAGAATCTTGTCAGCGAGCAGCGTTTCGAGCTCGTCTTCAATCGTGCGGCGCAGCGGACGTGCGCCGTTTTTCGTGTCATACCCCTTACCGATGAGATGTTTCTTGACGGCCGGTTCTAGCTGCAAGCCAAGCGATTTGGCCGCTAAGCGCTTCTTGACTTCAGCAACCATATTATCGAAGATTTTTTCAACATTTTTCTCGCTCAACGCATTAAAAGTCACGATGGCATCGAAGCGGTTGACCAATTCTGGCTTCATTAGCTTACGCAGGGCTTTCATGGCGGCCGCCTCGTTTGCGGCGTGTTCAGCCTCAAGCGCGCGTTGGTCCTTTTTGCTCTTCGCAGTAAAGCCCATCTCGGACTCGCGGTACATCTCTTCGGCGCCAAGGTTGCTCGTTAAGATTACGACGGTATTATTGAACTTTACTTTAGTGCCCTGCCCGTCAGTTAGCGTGCCATCTTCGAGAATTTGCAAGAGAATATTGAAGACTTCGGGGTGAGCTTTTTCGATTTCGTCAAACAAAACGACGGAGTATGGATGGCGCCGGATGCGTTCAGTCAATTTACCGCCATCATCATAACCAACATAACCGGCCGGAGCACCAACTAGGCGTGCCACGTTATGCTTTTCACCGAATTCCGACATATCAATCTTGATGAGCGCATCTTCGCCGCCAAACACTTCGCGAGCAATCACTTTAGCAAGCTCGGTTTTACCGACGCCAGTCGGCCCCAGAAAGACAAAAGAACCGATTGGGCGATGAGCGTCGCTGATACCGGAACGACCGCGACGAATTGCTTTGCTGACTGCGTCGATTGCCTCGTCTTGGCCGATGATTTCCTTCTTTAAGTGGTCTTCGAGGTGCAGCAACAGGTCTTTTTCGGAACCGTGCACGCGATTTACCGGAATACCAGTTTTCAAACTAAGAGCCGTTGCGAGATTCTCGGAAGTGACCGCAGGAGCCTCCTTCAGTGCCTTGTTTTGCTTTTCGAGTTGCTTAATCTGCTCTTGGACCTGGGCGGCACGCGTTTTAAATTCGGCGGCTTTTTCGTAGTTCTCACCCTCAGCAGCGTCTTCAATTTTCTGCTGCAAATCGTCGTACTCGATTTTGAGTTTTTTGTAGGCGCTGCCGCCTTTCTTGTCGAGCGAAACGCGTGCGATGGCGCTAGCTTCGTCAATCACGTCGATTACCTTGTCTGGCATGTAACGATCGGAGATATAGCGCTCCGATAAGGCAATTGCTTCTTCTAGAATATCATCCGAGATACGCACTTGATGATGCGTTTCATAATGCTTGCGAATCCCCTTCAAAATACGCAAAGTAACCGTCGACGAAGGCTCTTCGACCATAACCGTCTGAAAACGACGCGCTAAAGCTTTATCTTTTTCAATATTTTTACGATATTCGTCAAGCGTCGTTGCCCCGATTAGCTTCAAGTTATTGCGCGCCAAAGCTGGTTTCAGGATATTCGCGGCGTCCATACTACCCTCGGCTGAGCCGGCGCCAGACAGCAAATGAAGTTCATCAATGAACAGAATTACTGCATCGTCGTCCACCGCCTCGTCGATGACACCCTTAATACGCTCCTCGAATTCGCCACGGAATTTTGTGCCAGCCACGACTGAACTCAGATCAATCTGCCAAATATGTTTGCCAACAAGCTTATCCGGTACGTCGTTCTTGGCGACCCGCATGGCGAGCCCCTCGACGATGGCAGTTTTGCCAACGCCAGCTTCACCAATAAGAACAGGATTACTCTTGCTGCGGCGGCATAGTACCGTAACAGCGCGCTCGATTTCCTGCTCGCGCCCAACAACGGTGTCGAGCTTGCCAGCCTTGGCGGCCTCGGTCAAATCCGTACCGTATTTTGACAAAAAGCGGTAAGCACTGCGTTTGCCAGCGCGGCGCTTTTGCTGTTCGAGTTTCGCTTCACTAGCGGCTTGTTCGACGATTTTCTCGACGTTAGCTGCGACGGCATCCAGATCGACATCAAGTTTATCCAATAGAATTGTCGCGCGTGAATTTGGCTGACGCACTAAGGCATAAACGATATGTTCCGTGCCAACCACTTCCAAGCCATACTCACGCGCATAATTGAGCGACATGCGCAGAGTCAGCACTGTAGCCTCGGAGAGAGACATCATCGCCATTGGTGCCGCTGGAACGTCGACCGCGACTTTGCCCTGTGCACGTTCGACTTCATTTAAATCTACGCCCTCGTCACGCAAAATCTTCGCACCGGTCGAGGCATCCTGTGCCAGCACGCCCATCAGAAGATGCTCCGTGCCCATGTATCCCTGGTTGTAACGTTTGCTGTAATAGTCGGCCTTCTGCAGGGCAAAACGAGCATCTTCGCTCAAGTGGCTCATAATCTCGTTAAATTCATCCATCATTGTTCGTATTTCTCCAAAAACTAAGTGTATCTCTATTGTAGTAAATTAGCACTCATGAGTCAAGAGTGCTAAATACTATTTTTGACTCTTATCAATTAAGTCCAGAAAGGTCGCTTCGTCGATAACTTTGGTGCCATATTTGGCAGCTTTGGCAAGTTTGGATTGTCCAGTATTATGACCAGCTACGAGGTATGTTGTATTTTTTACAACAGAGCTATGGAATTCACCGCCAAGAGCACGGATTTTCTCGGCCGCAGCGTCACGCCCCATTGCATCGAGCGTGCCAGTTACAACAAAAGATTGGCCGTGGAGCTTACCGCCACTAGCATCTTGATAACTAGGCTCAACGCCAAGCGCCTCAAGGCGATCGAGCATTGTCAGATTATCTTCGTCAGCAAAGAAGGCTAAGATTGATTCGGCAACAATTTTCCCCACACCTGGCAGCGCCAATAAATCCGCTTCCTGCGCATCGCGGAGGGACGCCAGAGACCGAAAGTGCGCTGCAAGATCAATCGCAGTCTGGCTCCCAATATGCCGGATGCCAATAGCAGTAATAAAGCGAGCCAAGGGGGCATGCTTGCTGGCCTGAATATTATCGACCAACTTGTGTGCCGAAACGTCCGCAAAACGCTCTAAGCCAGCAACTTGCTCTGGCGTCAGCGTATATAAATCTGCAATGGACGAGATCAAGCCAGCATCCACAAGCGCCTCGACGTTTTTTTCGCCCAAACCTTCAATATTGAGCGCGGCCTTGCTGGCGTAGTATTCGATGGCGCGTTTGAGTATTTGGTCGGCACTGGCGTTTTTCACGCGATAGACGACCTCGCCAATGGGGCGCTCAAACTCCAGTTCGGGATATTGCGTACGTAGCGCCGCTTCGTAATCAAAGGGGCGAGCGTCGCGTGGGCGCAGCTCGGTTAGTACGCGGTTAATCTGCGGGATAATGTCGCCAGCTTTATAGATGACCACCGTGTCGCCAATGCGCACATCCAAGCGAGTAATCTCGTCTGCATTATGCAATGACGCGTGACGCACGGTCGAACCAGCAACTTGTACCGGGTCAAAAACTGCGACCGGCGTGGCCGCACCGGTGCGACCAATTGATATTACGATATCCTTAACGATAGTAGTAGCCTCTTCAGCGGGGTATTTGTATGCGACGGCGCCGCGAGGCGTCTTGCCGACTACGCCCAAACGACGGTAGTCTTGGCGGTCGTTTACCTTGAGTACCGCCCCATCAGTGCCGAATGGTAAATCTTGACGAGATTGGTCGAGCCGTTTAATGAAATCCATAGCCGCATCGAGACTCTGATAGACTTGCTGCTGACCAGATATCCGAAAACCAAGCGACTGAAGCCGCTCGTAAACTTGTGCGTTAGTGGGCAAATCTGGCGTTACCATGTCATAGGCCATAAAACGTAGTGGCCGACTAGCCGCTACACGTGGGTCAAGTTGGCGAATCGACCCGGCCGCCAAATTGCGCGGATTGGCGTATTCTGGCTTGCCCTGCTTGCGCTGTTCTGCGTTTAATTGAGCAAAATCATGTTTAAAAATCACAATTTCGCCGCGGACTTCGGTATGTTCTTGCTGCGGAATTGACAGCGGGACATTTTCGATAGTGCGAACATTCATCGTGACGTCTTCCCCTACTCGACCATCGCCGCGCGTAACAGCCTGCCGCAAAAGACCGTTTTCGTAGATTAAGGCGCAGGCCAGACCGTCCATCTTGATGTCGACAAACAATTCTGGTTTGGCGACGCCGAGTTTAGCGATGCGGTCGAGCCACCCCTGCACCTCGTCGACCGAAAAAACGTCAGCGAGAGAAATCATTCGCTCGGTGTGCGTGACTTTCTGAAATTTATCCAAAGCGCGCCCAGCGACTCGTTGCGTAGGGGAATCTGGCGTGATAAGCTCTGGATACTGCTCTTCGAGTTGAGACAACTCATGTTTGAGACTGTCAGCTGCCGCCTCGGACATAATTGACTCGTCTAAAACATGGTAGTGATAACGATAGTCATTAATTAGTTCGCGTAACTTAGCGATGCGCTCCTGGACGACGCGGGGTGCTTTAGTGTTCATTGTCGAGCATCCTACGATAAAACAGGTAAATATAGGACGTCAGATAGATGACCGAGAAAGTTGTCATCACCTGTATGATGAACGGCATGACAGGGACGTCCGGCGAAGCGAATTTAGCACGCACAAACATATCTAGCCAAGTTAGCGGCAACATCACGACTACCCAAATGACCGCCAGGAACAGCAATGCAAAGACCAGTCTAATGATAAAGCGCGTACGTCGCCCCTGAATCAAATCGGTGGTCGCATTGATAGCGGTCATTGGATAAATACCAGGGACAGACACTGCCACCAGGGCTAAAATCGAGCCTGGCAATAAGTAGCAGGACAATAGAATAAGCAACGCGCTGAACGCCCAGAATAGGAAGGCGTACAGTGGCTGAGCCAAGAAGCCGGTCGCCTGAGCAGACGAATATAGGACCACGAACAACATAATCGGCACGGCATGAACGATGATAACCAAAATCGTGCACAGCGAGGACAGTAGCGGTGCTAAGGCATTAAAGAGCCCGTCGCGAATCCTTGGGCGATTGCCGGCCAGTAATTGGCGTAAGTAATAAATTGTCACTAGCCAGGTGACGGCAAAGAGAAATATAGCAAAGGCCTGCTGGACTTCGGTCAGGCTATTGGAGAGACCACCAGTAGTAACGGTAGTCACGACCATCATCGCAGCTTCGGCCACTCGGCCAAGTTCACCGTGACCCAACGCTTCGTTACTTAATTCAAGGCTCTCTTGGGCAGACTCGTAAGTTTCTTGGTTCATTAGCCCGACGAAAAGGATATTTGAACAAACGACAATCAGCAATAGCCCGAAGAATAATTTCCAGTTATGAAAAATTATCTTCAGTGTCGACATAGCGTGCACGAGTAGTCCCGGCACTTCTAGGGGGCGCTGATAATCCTCGCGATAAGAACGCTTGAAGGAATGATGCAGCTTGAGGCGTGCGTTTTTCTTGGCCCAAACTTTGTCGCGCGACTCAAGAAAAGCCTGTTTGAAACTTTTGGTTTTATTTTTTGGCATTTTCGAGCCTTTCGATGCGAGATTCAATGGTCGGATGCGTCGAGAACAGTTTGCGCAGGAAAGATTTGCGTAAAGGGTTGGCAATATACATGGCCTCCGAAGCAATGTTTTGCTGATGCATGGGCTGAGCATGCGAATCAAGCTTGCGCAGTGCGCTAATCATGCTGTCGGGATTACCGGTGAGGCTAGCCGAAGAAGCGTCCGCAAGGTACTCACGCTGGCGAGACACGCCTAACTGGATAATCGTGGCAATCAAGGGCGAAAGAATCAAAACCACAACAGCGATTAGTACACCAATCGGCGAGTTGTCTTCCTCGTCGCGGTCACTATAAAACAACACGCGCAGGCCAAAATCAGACAAGAGACCCACTAGTGAGACTAGGCCAAACACGATCATTGAAACGCGAATGTCGTAATTGCGCACGTGAGACAACTCGTGCCCCATGACGGCGCGAAGCTCCTCGTCGTCCATAATCTCGAGCAGCCCCGTAGTGGCGGCCGCACAGGCGTGCTGGGGATCACGGCCAGTAGCGAAGGCGTTGGGCGAACTATCGTTCATAATATAGACGCGCGGCATCGGTAACTTGGCGTCTTCAGCCAGAGCGGCGACGATTTGATAGTAGCGCGGATTGTCGGCTGGGCCAATTTCGCGGGCGCCCGCCGAAGCGATAGCGAGCTTATCGGCAAAGAAATATTGAAATAGAGCATAAAGCATTGATATAACCGCAAACCAAACTAGAATACGTGGATTTGAGTTGAGCCAAGCAAAAATTGCGCCAATTACGACCATGAGAGCCACGAACATCAGCATAATAAAAACCGTGTTGCGATGGTTCTGCGCAATCTGCTTCTTTAAATTCGTAGCCATGCTTATATTGTAGCATTTTGGGCAACGATGTGCGACCCCTAACAGTGGTAGCGTTGGATATAACTGCAGCCATAGCGATAGTTGGTGCAATAGCTAATATTGCCTTTGCGCCGGAGCTCGCCAATTTGACAACGTGGGCAAAGTTTTTGATATAACTCTGCTAAATCATCAGATATTTCATAAAGAAAAAGCGATGGGTGGCAACGCTCGGCAATAAGAAAACTCGCCTTGCGAGCCCGCGTGATAGCTACGTAGAATAAGCGTCGCTCTTCGGCAAACATAAAGTCATCTGGCGTCGACAGCAGAAAATCACTCAACGGATCGTTCTCGCGCGTTGCTGGCATACCCGTGGGCGTGGCGTTCATGTTTAGTACGACGACGTAATCACGAGTGATGCCCTTGGATTTATGGATTGAGCAGAATGGGATTTTTTGACCGCGCCACGAAATAGAGTCTACTCCCAAAACCCTAAGACCGGAGCGCTCCTTGATGCGACGAATATCGTGATTGTAACGCGAGATAATCTGGACATCATGCAAGTCGGTGATTTTGGCGAGTATTTGCAATAGTGCGTCAGTGTCGTCGCCCTTACGCTCACTCAGAACAATCTGGATAGGAGTGCACCTGTGACGACTACCACGAATATCCTTGGATACTTGCGTAGGGTTCTTCATGATAAAGCGTGAGCTTAACTTGATGGTTGGCTGGCCAAAACGATGCGTTTGCTCGATGAGGCTGCGCCTAGTATGCAGGCCAAAAGCGTTTTCGAAGTCATGGATTAGCGCCAAATTACTACCAGTGAAACGATAAATCGACTGCCAATCATCGCCCACGGCGAAGAAACGACAGGAGGGGTTCTTATGCAAAATCGCCCGAATTAGCTGGCTGCGATTGGGTGATAAATCCTGTGCCTCGTCCAGCAGAACGTAGCGATAATTTGCCGCACATTCGGGAATTTCCTGCACAGCGCGGCTGGCGTCGTTGATCATATCGGCAAAATCATAGCTACGTGTGTGCTCAAGTTGACGCTGATAAGCGTTGAAGACAGGCTGGAATAGGCGCAAGAAGGCCCGACTACGACAACGGGCATAACGATCGCCCTGCGCGCGAATAGCGGCGCGGAACTGGCAAAAATCATATAGGCTATTCTTGAATTGCGTGATATACGAGCAAAGATAGCGCAGAAATGCATCCAAGTCGGCGCGATATTCGGGGTTTTTCACAATCGCCTGTAGCGCTTGCTGCTCCGTCCTACGGCGGGGGCGTAAGCCGTGCGCTTTGAGAAATTTGGCAAGCTTACGATACGCCTCCCCCTGTACTCAATCGTTGCTCGTCAGAAGTAAATATGGCGTGCGATGCTTGCGGTGCAAGCGGCGACGCCAGCGAAAGTCTGTCAGATACTGGCGGCCATAGTAGCTGTGACGCATAGGGCCAAGCACAATAATGTCGACGTAGACCGTACGGCGTTTATGCCCAATCGTAAAGCTAGGGCGATAGCTCTGATTATAGGTATAAGGCTGGGCGTGAACGTAATTGAGTTGATGAAGATAGAGCCAATTTGCCAGTAGTTGCGCTTCTTTGTGGCGAATCGGGGCACCAGCCAACGTATGATGGCGAGACGCACTTGACGCTTGGTTGACGGCGCCGCGTAGGTACATCTGATTAAACAAAATACGCAAACGATGGCCACTATGCTCGCCAGGATTGCGCGGCGTGGCATAGAAAAATAGCAGATAATCACAAAACCGGCGAGCATATTGCAGATCTTGGCAGCACAAACGTCAGACATAGCTACGCACAAAAGCTAAGGCTTCGGCCTCGGAGAGCAACCGCCGCGACGCTAGGCCGTCATGCTCTACAAACTGCAATAGACTGTTGCCGAGACCATGAAAAGTCCGGATTTCAACGTCAGGATGAGCGCAGCGCTCGTGCAATTCGGTGACGGTCTTCTTAGTAAACGAAATAACTAGTATTTGCGGCGGCGCAATATGTAGTCGCTCAACAAGATAATTAATCTTCGCCATCAGGCTCATGGTTTTACCACTACCGGCTGACGCAAGAACTAACTGCGCGTCCTCGCAGGCAATTACCGCTTCGTGCTGCTGGCGATCAAGCCGACAGTCGCCAAGTGACATAGGATGCCGCAGCTGACGCCAAATGAATATTCTATTGTGTAGCCGGCGTAGACGTTCCGTCCACGCACTTTTTATCTTTAGCTGTGATGCGGCGATATAAACTGGTGAGGCAATAATCTGGATAATTTGTTTTCACATAGTTATATTGTCGCGCAGTTGGAAGATATTAAAAGCACGAGCATAATGTAGTTTGCAAAAAACAAAAAGCACGCCTAACGGCGTGTAAATGGTGCGGGTTAAGAGACTCTAACTCTCGACCTCTTCCTTGGCAAGGAAGCGCTCTAACAACTGAGCTAAACCCGCAACTGAGTGTTATTATACAGCAAAACGACGTTTTTGAAAAGGCGAAAAGCAAAAAGCCCAGACGAACCGCCTGAGCTTTCTAAGGCAATTTTTACTTTTTCTTGACGACCTCGGCCTCGTCAGCCTGGTTGAGCTTGGCTTTGTGGGCGTTGCGGCGACGTTCAGCGCGTTCTTGCTCAAACTCTAGGTTCTTAGTATCGGCGGTCTCGACCAGAATAGATGCGCCATCAATCAGCAAATAGAGTCCGAGGACGACGTTGAACAGAGCGACCGAAGCCATTGGCATTACGAAAAACAGGAAGGCGCACAAAATGCGAAAGCTGCCATCCACTACAACCCAGCCGCAGTTTTTGACGCCAAAAGCGCGCAATTGGGCGGCGTAACTGAGCTTGGCAACGCCGGAGATTAGGAGATATATGCCGATAGCGCAGGAGAAGATTGTCAAAGCATCACCAGCCGGCATCTGCACGAGTAAAGCACCAATAATAATGTTGAATATTGCACTCAACAGCTTACTAGCGGGCCGAATCAGCACTGGGGCGGTAAAATACTCGAAGAAACGAACGATACCGATAGAGAGGATAATGACTGCAATAATCGTCTTAAAAACAGCAGCGCTCTTGAGCGGAGAAAAGAGGCAGGCTGCGCCAAATAACAGTAGTAGAACGCCAACAATATAGCCAGCTATCCTGACCCAGCGCATCCGTTGATTCCAGCGTTTTTTAAACTCTTTTGCAATATCCCCACCGATTTCGATTTTCATGTCAATCTCCTAAAAATGCTACTGTTTATTATTCTAACACAACCGTACAAAAAATCAGGCCGATGCCTGCTATTGCGCTGGTGGGCGAGATGGGACTCGAACCCATAATCCGGTAAAGGAAGCAGATTTTAAGTCTGCCGCGTATACCAATTCCGCCACTCGCCCGTGATGGAGGCGCGTACCAGAGTTGCACTGGTCTAAAAGGTTTTGCAGACCTCTGCGTAACTGCTCCGCCAACGCGCCGTAGCCCTAGTATAGCATGTTTAGCGCCGGAAAGACGCACTCCGGACACAGCTAGGCTATATTGCCACGTAAAAAACAGGCCTTAAGGCCCATGATGCTTTTGAGGGGCTTACGGTCTACTGATTGATTATCTACCAGTAGACATCAGCTCCACACTTCGAACTAGGCTACTCCCTCAAAGGTCGCCAGAGTTCGTCTGTATACTATTTTAGCGCAAGCGGGATTTTGGTCAATATTGATTTTGCGATATAATATTGTATAATTTTTTGATGTTTTCCAGGGATGAAACTCCAAAAACTATTGATTTTTAACGAAACCATTGTGAAATATGTTGCCCCAATTGGCAGCCAGAGCGGAATATATTAAAATGGAGCTAACAAGCTAAGGAGGTTTATGCAAGCAGAACAAACTGGTCTGAAATTCTACCGTTGCAACACTTGTGGCAATCTGTTTATGGTGATGGACGATTCTGGCGTTGTGCCGCAATGCTGTGGCACGGACATGGAACTTCTGGCGCCACATTACGGGCGCGATGGGGCTGAAAAGCATATCCCAGTGATCGAGCGTGGGGCAGACGGCGTTACTGTAAAGGTAGGTTCTACGCCTCATCCGATGACGGCCGAGCATCATATCGAATGGATTATTCTAACGAACGGCCGGTGGGTTCAAGTCCAAAAACTTGACGCAACTGCCGCACCAGAGGCGCATTTTGCAGTTACGGACGCCACCGCAGAGTTACGAGCCTACGCATTTTGTAATCTACACGGTCTATGGGTCAGCGAAAAATAGCACTTACGAAGCGTTTGCGTAAGGCTGCGGGCAATTTCGCCGACAAGAGTAAATTTGCTTTACTTGGCTACCGTAGCTTATTGTCGTCCTGGACCTACGCCCTGTTGTCGCTACTTTTCGCCCTCATATTTCTCTATATTCTGACGCAGTTACAGGAGGGCGGCTACAGTTGGGGGCTGTTGTGGTCGGGGCTACCGGCGGCACGCAAAATTGGCATTTTCTGGGATAGCTGGTTATTGATTGGCAACTGTTTTACGAGTCTGGGCGGTCTTAGCTTAGTCCTACTGGCTATCATGCAAGCATTAGCACTGAGCGGCATTATCTATGCTCTGCGCCACCGCCAAAAAGAACAGGCGCTCAACACGGCCAGCACGGGCGGCATTGCCTCGATTTTAGCCTTTGTAACGCTCGGTTGTCCGACTTGCGGGCTGAGTCTCCTGACGCCAATTCTGACGATGTTTGCCGGCACAGGCGCAGTAGCTATGGCCGAGCAACTTGGCTGGTTTTTAACCGGAGTGGCGTTTTTACTACTTATCTATACTATTGTTCAGTTAGGGTATATCATCTTCGTCGACATGAGTGCCGCAAAGACGGCAAAAAAGGAGGAACATGCAAAGAGCAATTAGAATCATCGCACTTGTGTTAGCTATTGGCTTTTTCGGTTTTTTGGTCGTTAGTGCTATGGTGAGCAGCAATAATAACGCACGTGAGGTCTGGAACGAAGCGATGACGCTTGGCGACCGCGAAACAGCAAAACATTATTACTATGACTACACGGACATCATGTGCCCCTACTGCGACAAATTCGCCAACGCCGTAGCGGCCCACCAAGAAGAATTCGAGCGCGATTACATTCAAGACAAAAACATCTTCTTCGAAGTGCGTTTGACGGATATCTTGTACGTTTACCACAAAGACGAACACGAGGGCGCAATAAACAGCCGCAATGCAGCCCTGAATGCCTACTGCGCAGCCGATCAGGGCTATTTCTGGGAATACTACCATGGCATTTTGGCAAAACTTTATGCCGACTACCATTCGAAAGGTATCGGCGTCGATCAGTATTCGGAGCATATTCCCAAGCTAGAAGATAGCTATTTCCGCTCCGTTGCCAAAGAGATTGATAGCTTAGATTACGACCGTTATAAGAGTTGTGTCATCAACGAGGACAAAGCCGACGAACTCGACAAGAACACCCAACGCGCCGCCAAAATCACGCCAAGCGGCGTGCCCTACTTTGTGTTTGATAAATACACGACGAACGGCTTCCTGGGTAAGTGGGATGCCGAAAATTACGACTGGGAGCAAGCCAAAATACTGTTAGATGCGGGCCTAAGCAAATAAAAAATACCCCCGCGCAGGGGGTATTTTGACGCAGCACAGCATAAAGCCTAGATGCGCTTTGCGATATCTTTCAACTCGTTCGGCAACACAATAACGGTTTTTTGCGACGGATCGGAGGAAATCTTCTCCAAGGTCTGCAGCGTACGAATCTGGATACCACCAGGCGTCTTGGCGAGCAACTGAGCAGCTTCTGAAACAGCTTGCGCGGCGCTCTTTTCGCCGTCGGCCACAATGATGGCAGCACGACGTTCACGTTCAGCCTCGGCCTGCTTCGCCATAGCGCGCTTCATATCGGCCGGTAATTCGATATTCTGCAACTTAACGTTCTCGATATCGATACCCCACTTGTCGGTCTCTTTATCGACGATTTCCTTGATTTGGGCGGAAATCTCGTCGCGTTTGCTGAGTAATTCGTCTAATTCGAAGTTGCCGGTGATGTCACGCAAAGCAGCCTGGGCGAAGTTCGTGGTAGCGTAGACGTAATTTGTGGTCTCGAGCAAAGCCTTGGACGGATCCAATACGCGGAAATAGACAATTGCATCGACGCCAACAGTGACGTTGTCTTTTGTGATAACTTCTTGCTTAGGGACGTCGATTGGCGTGGTACGGACGTCGACTCGCCGCATGGTCTGAAAATACGGGATAATCACGGTGATACCGGGGTTGCGAATACCGCTAAACTTACCGAGCGTAAAGACCACGCCGCGTTCGTACTGCTGAATAATATGAATATTAGAGATGATAATCGCCAAGAAAATAATCGCAATCACGATTAGTGGCGCCAATGCTTCCATATGCACTCCTTATGCTTAACTTAGCTCTATTATACAGTTTTTGCGAGCATAAGAAAAGGCCGCCAGATGGCAGCCTTTACGGATGATTTTGTGCCTAGATAGCATCAATGACGATGCGGTAAATTGCTTCGCCGAGTCCTTCGGGCTCGTAAACCTCTTCATATACCGCACCCAGCCGCCGAAAGGCAACTGCTTCGATGTGTTCCAGACTAGGGTCGCCGTGATGCAGTTCGTCGTAGACCGCAATAGCAGTCTCGACGATTGCGTCAGTGCTAGTGGCGCGCCTTTTTTCAGGATGGTCTCGGTTAGTGCGAATAACAGTCATCGCGACGTCAACCTGCGCCGCAAACAACAAGGCCAAATCCTGCGGTTTTTTCGCCGCATAGCCAAGGCGTAAACAGTTGGCGACGGCCAATACAAGGACACGCGTCTCACACGTGTATTCATGCGAAGACGGTCGCACGCCGTCGTAATCCGTCGCAAACTCCACTGCCATTTTTGCGCAGTAGACTGCGTGCTCGGGAGTACGCGAGCCTTTTTGGTTACTACTCCACCAGCTTTCCAGGACAAGACGGAACAGCTGGCGTAACATTGCGAACGACGTTTCGTCGCCTGGATGGTCGTAAAACCGTGCTAGGGTAGCGCCGGAGAGTCGCAACTTGCGCGACGGTGCTGTCATGCTGGCTGCGACCGTTTCAATTTTCTTACGTTCGAACAAAATAAATCACCTCTTAAGTTACTTGTACTGCTTACCGATACTACAGAGAGTTTCGGGGCGAACATCTTCTTTATTATAGCATACTTTACGCTTTTTTGCAAGTATCGCCCCGTTGCTACTCTGTTTATGGTAAAATTAAGATAATGGCAACACTTTTTCGGCTCGACAGCTGCACTGACGCACGACAGGTTGGTAGTCTAGGGGCGTTTTTGGCGCAAGCGGCACGCAACCAGCTCAACCCCGTGCCTGGTTTTGTCCTGCCCATCGGTTGCGTATTAGAGGATGGCGCGAGTAACGAGATTCTTCGCGCTTTCGACCAGCTGAAGAGTCCGACGGCATTTTTGCGCGCTTCGGTGCCGGACGACCACCGTGACGGCGAAGTTCTACGAAATGTTCCGCGCGAGCGCCTACTGGATTCGCTGATTTACATGAAAAGCAATAGCCAACGACGCGGCGAAGAGGTTGCGATTATTGTCCAGAAAACCCTAAATGCCGAAGTGGCTGGCACAATTTACTCGATCAACCCTGCCACGCGTGACTCGGGTGAAATTTTAATCGAAGCCGAACTCTGGATGGGTCGAACTGTACTATCCGGCAAGTCTGAAGCGGATATGGTGCTAATAGATAAACGCTCGGGTGCACTGTCGCTTGAGAGTAAGGACGAGGAAGACATTTGCTTAAATGCCACACAGATTAGCTTGCTGCACAGCATGATTCGCAAGGTAGAACGCCTCTGCTCTTTTCCGGTTTATGTCGAGTGGGCCTTTGACCGCGGCAAGCTGTATATTATTCGGCTGGGGCCAATTGATTGGCGTACTTTTGAGGAGTTTGGCGAGTGAAAATTGATCGGCATTTGTCTTGGGTTTTACTGCATCAAGGCGACCAAGTACTCTTAGTGCGACAGAAACGTGGTTTTGGGCGCGGTAAACTGAGCGGCGTGGGCGGCAAACAAAAGGCCGGCGAAAGTATCGAAGAATGCGCCATCCGTGAGACCAAGGAGGAAATCGGCGTCAAGATACGTGATTTCCGGCTCGCTGGGCGGATTATCTTTGATAATTTGTTTTACGCAGGTAAGCCCGAGCGCGTAATGATGCATTGCTATATTGCCGAAAGCTGGACGGGCAAAATCCGCGAGAGCGATGAAGCAGCTCCACAGTGGCTCAAAGCAAGCGAAATCGACTACAGCCAACTCTGGGATGACGACCAATATTGGTTACCGCTCGTCTTGTGCGGCAAGCGGATTGAAGCGTATTTTCACTACTTGCCCGATAATAGTTTCGACCGCTATTGGGTAGCAGAGTTGCCCGAGAAGTTGATTTCCGACCTTGATGACGCCAAACTCGGCCTCGCGCCCGCCCCGACTGCAGCTGGGGTAGATTTTTGCATCAAAGAAGGGGCGCGTGCAGTTTTATTGGACGACAAAAATCGCGTAGCGCTAATCCATGCAACGCGGCGCGGCTGGTACAAACTACCTGGTGGCGGCTGCGAATACGGCGAATTAATTGCCGAAACGCTGCTACGCGAAGTGCGTGAAGAAACCGGCTACGAAGCGGAAATCATCCAACCACTCGGTTATGGCTTAACTAGACGCAACCGCTGGCAGATGATTGGTAAAGCCGACTGCTATCTATGCCGAGCGGGCGAATTTCATGGCGCCGAAGCAATGCCGGACGAAATCGCGGACGGTGACCAGCTGGAATGGTTCGACGATTTTGATGCAGCAATTGCGACGCTACAAACGGTTAAGCTTGACGAGATTGGCTACTACGGCGCATACTTCTTTACACAACGTGAAATTGATTTTCTAAAATACGCAAAACAGATTACTCAGGAAAAGTGATGCCGAATAGAATTCCCCTAGCCGAACGCATGCGACCCCAAAAATTAACCGAAGTCTTGGGGCAAGACGATGTTATTGGCGATGGCAAAATATTGACCGAGATTGTGCGCCGCCAAGAGCCGGTCAATATTATTTTCTGGGGACCACCAGGTACTGGCAAAACGACTCTTGCCCGAATTATCGCCAAGGAATTTAAGGCGGATTTTATCGAAATTTCGGCTGTTACGAGCGGCAAAAAGGATGTCGAAAAGGTAGTCGAACATGCCAAACAAAACTGGAACCTGAAAATCCGCACGGTGTTGTTCGTGGACGAAATCCACCGCTTCAATAAAGCGCAGCAGGACGCTTTCTTGCCGCATGTCGAAAGTGGCCTCATTACCTTAATTGGCGCGACTACGGAAAACCCCAGCTTTGAGGTGATTTCTCCCCTGTTGTCCCGCAGCCGGGTCGTCATCGTCAAGCATTTATCGAAAACGGATATCGTCACAGTTATCAAGCGAGCGCTAAAAGCCGAAAAAGCTACTCGTCGAGTGTCGAAAGCGGCGATTGATTATCTGGCAGAATTGTCGGGCGGCGACGCACGTTCGGCCTTGGGCGACCTTGAGCTGGCGCTCAGTTTAAGCGAGAAGATTGGCGTTGAGGAAATAAAAGAAGCTGCTGGGCGGAAAATCCCTGGCTATGACAAAAAAGGCGATCAACACTACGATAATATTTCTGCCTACATCAAATCGATGCGGGGTGGCGATGTCGATGCGGCGCTTTATTATTTAGCACGCATGTTAAACGCTGGCGAAGACCCGAAATTTGTCGCACGGCGCATGGTCATATTCGCTTCGGAAGATATCGGTCTAGCTGGCAATGGAGCGCTCGATTTGGCGCTGAACGCTTTTATGGCGGTCGAGCGCATCGGTATGCCAGAAAGTGGCCTGATTTTAGCGCACGTGACCACAGCATTAACAAAGGCGAAAAAATCGCGTCAAAGCACCGACGCGTGGTATGCCGCTCAGAGTTTGGCGCGGCAGACCATGAACCTACCCGTGCCAATTTGGCTGCGCAATGCTCCGACTAAACTCATGAAAGATTTGGGTTTTGGCGCCGGCCAAAAGTGGGAAGCCGGCTTCAAGCTCGATAAAAACTACCTGCCAGACGACATTAAGGATACAAAACTATTCGACTAATCGTGTCCTAGCTACGTATCACCGCAAAAACACGCTGTCGTCCTGGCCTGTCGTTACAGGCAGGCCGCAGCTCGAACTCGGCCCGTGGCCTCCGTTGGGTTTGCTTGGTAATGCGTAGCTAGGACACTAAGTAGCAAATCACCATTCAAGAATCTTTTGCCGAGATTTAGCGCCACTTTTGATGGAGATTTGGCTTTTGGCGACGTGAAACTCTTTGGCTACCAGCTCAATCAGAGCCTTATTGGCCTCGCCGTCGTGGGCGCGCGCCGTCAAAAAGGCTAGGTAGCTACCGTCCGCTTGCAACTCGAGGCGAGGCTGAGTCTTGCTGCCTGGCTTTACGCGGATGCTCAGACGCATCACTGGCCACCGCAAACGACATTATTGGCGTGTAGCCAACCTTCGACCGAACCACCATCGAGATATTCGCCTTGGATAGGTAGAACGCGAATTTTCTTACCAGCTTTGATGTGTTCGATAATCGGGTCAGTGATGAGATACTCTTGGTCCTGCGGGCCAAAATCATGTTCGCGACAATAACGCACAATACGGCCAAGTAATTCCGCCGACATAATATACTTACTGATGTTAATTAAGTTACTGGGGGCCTGTTCGCGTTTAGGCTTTTCGTAAATACCGGTCAAAACCCCGCCATCAACCTTCAAAACACCGTAACGTTCGACGTCTTCAATAGGGATTTCGGTAGCCAACATTGCAGAATCATCATCGTTCTGGACGAGTTCCATCAAGCGCACCAAATCGGACGAACCATCGGCGTTATAGATAAAATCATCGCCCATCAACACTACGCAGGACTCATCGATGCCAAACTCTTCAACCACCTGCGCGACCGGTTCGGCACTGCCATAGCGGCTATCGACATTTTTTTGGCAGTAAAAATGTATTTTCATGCCAGGATATTGCGTGTCGGCTAGCTGTAACTGGGCGGTTTTGCCGCGACTATCGAGGTATTGTATAAGTTTGTCGTTCTGACTGTAATAATCCTTGATTTGCGAGAACGGCTTCTCGTCAATCACGATATAAACTTCCTTGATACCGGCCTTAGCGCAATCCTCAACCACGTAATCGACGAGCGGGCGATTGCCAATTGGCAGCATAGCCTTTTCGATGGTTTTAGTGACGGGGAGGCGACGTGTCCCCCAGCCCGCTACCGGAATAATGGCTTTTTTGATTTGCACCTAAAAAATCTCCGTAATTGTTTTTTCTAGTTTATAGCTTTTGGGTGCATTTGACAACAGATGGTCATCTAGTGCTCGACGATAATGCTCGGCAACCAATCGGGGTCGGGGTCTTGGCCGAGTAAGGTCGTAATGGTTGCAGCGAGGTTGGCGAGGCCAAAATCGCCGTCGGCCAGATGATAATGTTGCGCATTATCGGTGTCATCCACAAAGATACAGGGGACGCGATTAGTCGTGTGAGAAGTTTTGGGCTTGCCGTCGGCGTCGGCGAGTTCTTCGGCATTGCCGTGATCGGCGGTAATAATCGTGATGCCGCCTGCTTGGCGTACTGCTTCGACAATCCGCTTAATTGACAGGTCAATCGCTTCGAGCGCCACAATGGTTGGCTCCATTTCGGCGAAATGCCCTACCATGTCACCTCCGGGATAATTAATGCGCAGAAACCGATATTGACCACTCTCGATAGCGGTGATGAGCTTGTCGGTAATCTCGGCGCTCTTCATCCACGGGCGTGTATTAAATGGCTCCAGGTAGGATTGAACTTCCTCCTCGACTTCGCCGGCTGGTATGTCATGGCTATTACCGTTGAAATAGTAGGTGATGTGACCGAATTTGACCGTCTCCGAGATGGCATACTGCCGAATGCCGCGCTCCGACAGGTGCTGGCTCAGCGTATGGCGAAAAACTGGCGTCGGCACTAAAGTATGCTCGGGGACGTGCGTGTCTTCGTTATATTCGGTCATACCCACAAAATACACGTCTGGACGTTGGCCGCGGTCGAAGTACGGAAAATCATTATAAGTAAAAGCCATGGCCATTTCAATCGCGCGATCGGCGCGGAAATCTATATAGATACAAGCATCGCCGTCTTTGATTTTACCGATAGCCTCCCCGTTTTCTGCTACTACAAAAGGCGGCATATATTGGTCCTGCAAATCTGGGATTTCACGACGATAGGTTTCGATGGCCTCGGTGGCACTAGTAAACTGTCGCCCTTGCCCCCAGACGTGGGTCTGCCAGCCCTTTTCAACCATCCCCCAATCATTTTCATATCGATCTGCCGTGATAACCATGCGCCCACCACCAGAAGCAATCCGAAAATCCGGGCCACCCAGTTCATGCACAAAATGCTCAATACGCTGGATGTATTTTGGTTCACTCTGCGGCCCCACATCACGGCCGTCAATCAGAGCGTGAATCCGAGCGTGCTCGATACCGTCGAACTGAGCACGCGCCAGCATGACTTCAAGGTGAGAGATGTTCGAATGTACGTTTCCGTCGCTGAAAATCCCCATAAAATGCAGCGTGCCGTGATTAGCGCGGAGTCGCGCAACGATGTCTTGCCAAGACGAAGTATCGAAAATCTTTCCGCTGCGAACGGCCTCGTCAACAGCAGCACTACGCTGCAGGACGATTTCGCCTGCTCCCATGGCGTTGTGACCAACTTCACTGTTGCCCATATCGTTTGCGGGCACACCGACATAGCGGCCGGCTGCCCCCAGTTGGGCGCAAGGATAAGCTTCCATAAGGCGATTAAGGGTTTCTAGTCGGGCTTGTCTGACGGCATTGTGGGCGGTATTGTCGGATAAACCAACGCCGTCCATCACGACCAAGACGACTGGCCCACCAAAGTTTATCTTGCTCATGTTTTATATTTTAGCATAAATTGGGGTTTGAGCGGATGATGCCCCTGCCAACATTGACTTTTTCTATCATTTGTGCTATAATAAGGTGGTTATGCGGGTCGTGAGTCGTAAAAACCTAGCACAAGCCAAAGATACCTTGAAAAAAGGCGGCATTTTGGGCGTACCAACCGAAACAGTTTATGGCCTCGCCGTCAAGTCTGACAACACCGAAGCAATCAAGAAGTTATTGACGCTGAAAGACCGCCCCGTCGGCGGCGACAAGGTATTAACCATGATGCTGCCTAGCGTAAAGGAAATAGCTAATTACGCCGATATCAACTTCCGCCAGCTGACGGTGGCACGCCACTATTTCCCTGGCGAGCTAACTCTATTGCTACCGAAGAAGAAAACCTTTAAACACCCCTATTTTGATCATTTCGACACAATCGGCATCCGAATTCCGGCGCACGATTATATGCTCAAACTCCTCCAAGAAACTGGCCCACTGCTCGTCACTAGCGCCAACCCGCGCGGCGAAGCACCCTGCCTGGACCATCAGGAACTCAAACAGCGACTACGCGACGTCGATGCCGTGGTATCTGGCAAATCCGAAGGACGCCTACCGTCAACCATTATCGACTGGTCAGAAACGAGCCCACGAGTCGTACGTCAAGGCGGCCTCTTGATCGTACGCTACGCCTAGAGGAAGATTCGAGATACTAAAAAACCGGAAAGATTCCGGTTTTTTAGTGCTGTTACGCGCCCACCCTGGGGCACAATTTTTTGTTTTAATCCGCGGTTTATTTTTGTTTTCAGTCTCCACACTTTCCACATTTTCCAGTGGAACCCCGTGAAGCGTACCAGCTGATTAAATTAAAGCAAATTTAAGCTTGAGCGTCAAGTACGGGCTTTTATTCGTCGATGGAGTTGGTTGCGACAATAGGCTCAATATATCCCCCCTGATAGCTGCGATAGCTTATCAACGCTTCGCTGAAAGCGGCGGCGGCCGATTCTTGCACGTTACTCCGTGAGTACAAGGCATATTGTTGACTGAGTGGGTAACTTGCGTCGCCAATCGTATCGACACTGGGCATCACGTCGTCAAGCGCGAGGATTTTGATGGTGTTCATCTGGTCAGCCGTAAGACGCGAATAAGCCACAACTGCAATAGCGCTAGAATCACTCGCTACAGACTCAATTACGTCATCCGACAGCGTGGCGGTAAGTTCTGTGCCGTCCAGCTGTAGCGCGGCAAAGACATCTAGGTTCGTCTGTCGTTCGGTGCTAGCGTAAACCGTCAGAGCCTGTTCTGCCGTGGCTGAGGCTACCTCAGTAGCCGGCCAATTCTGCAAGGCGCCAGAGTAGATTTCCTTCAGTTGCGCCAAGCTGAGACCGTCAAGCGAGTTCTCTTGGTTCGCAATCACCACAAAAGCGTCGTTCAAGAACGGCGTCACGCTGATTTGTGTGGCTTGTTCTGCCGACAAATCCTGTTGTTTGGCGAGAAGCAAATCATAGCGACCAGAAGTCAACTCAGTTAGAGCCTGAACGCTATCGGAAATTTCGGTACTGTTAAGTTTTTCGAAGTTCGTAATCTGACTAGTGATAAGCTCGTACTTAGTTTGCAAGATTTGGTCGACGGCGATTTTGACCTCGTCTTTGTACTGAACGAGCGGGATATCGGCTTGGCGGCCTTCCTTATTATAAAATTCAAGAAAATAGAGACCGGCACCCATAGCAGCTGCTAGCAGGAGCACAATGACGAGTGCGATAATAAAGGGACGGCGATGCTTCTTTTCCATGCTTTTTCCGTCATCGATCAAGGTTTGGTTGACAATTGGCGTCAATTCGTCGAGCTTGGCGCGCTCTTCGGCCGCTTTGCGTTCGGCTAACTCCTCTGGACTGGGACCGGTCGGCGCAGCGACGATGTTCGGGCTGCGCTGAATATTACGCTGCTCCAACGATGCGCTACTGGGGTCTCCTTGCGGAGCCTCTGGTTTTGATTGGTCTGATTCCATGCCTAGTTTCTCCGTTTTCTAAAAACACAAAAATATTTATTTTAGTATAGCACTAAAATGCTTGCGTTTTAAGCCTCTCGGTCAACCGAATCCACCTCGTCAGACTGTTCGAGCAGGATAATTGTATTGCGCTCGCCTTTCTGATAACGCTCATGGCGTGGCCGACTCTTCGCGGCAGTTGACGGTAAGCTAATCACTGGGATATCCGATACGGACGTCTCATCTTCCGCGGCAGCAAGACCTGCTTGTGCCATGTCGATAACTTGCTTTAGCGCGCGCAGCAGCTCCGTCAAACCTTGGCGAGCGAGACTAGAAATCACCATAATTTGCACCGTAGGGTTACGCCGTAAGATGGCTTCGCGTTGCATTTCAATAATTTCTGCGTCGAGCCCCTCGGTTTTAGTGAGAGCAACAATTTCAGGGCGACCAGCCAGTTCGGCGGAATATTTTTCCAGTTCCTGCCGAACGTCGGCGTAGGCCTGCCCAGCATCATCACTGTAAGCATCTACGAGGTGTAGGAGAACTTTTGTGCGTTCGACGTGCCGCAGGAATTGATCGCCTAAACCTTTACCCTCTGATGCACCTTCAATTAGGCCTGGGATATCAGCAATTAAAATACTCGCTTGGTCGATTTTCGCAACGCCGAGATTGGGGCGTAAAGTCGTAAACGGATAGTCGGCGATTTCGGGCCGAGCGTTACTAACGACCGACAGAAAAGTTGATTTACCAGCGTTCGGAAAGCCCACTAATCCTACGTCGGCAATTAGCTTTAACTCGAGCTCGGCGTCGAATTCTTCGCCAGGGTTACCGAGCTCGGCAATCTTAGGAACTTGGCGCGTGGAAGAGCGAAAGTGCCAGTTACCATAACCGCCGTCGCCGCCATGTGCGACGATTGCCCGTTCGCCGTCATGCGTGAGGTCGGCCACTACGACGCCATCACGTTTAACGACGGTGCCGACCGGCACTTCTACCAATAAATCGCCGCCGGACTTACCCGAGCTGCGCTGCCCTGCTCCAGCTTTGCCATCTTCGGCAATCAGGCGCGGCTGAAAACGAAAATCAATCAAGGTGTCACAATCTTTACTCGCAACAAAAACCACATCACCGCCCTTACCGCCGTCACCGCCATCTGGACCGCCTTTGGGGACGTAGATTTCGTGGCGAAAGGACACGGCACCGTTGCCGCCCTTACCGGCCTTAATGTGAACTTTTGCTGTATCGACAAACATAGCTATATTATACCATATTTTGCGCCAAAAATCTACCAGAACCTCCTGGGAACTTATTTGTGTTGATAGATGTAGTTGTATTGCAGAGCGTCCGACCAGTTAATTGTCGACTGATAAACGTGGTTGAATTTACCATTGGGGCCAGCGTAGTTCATCTCTTGGATCGTGATATGATCGCCCTGTGCCACACCGACAACCACTGCTACGTGGCCATAGTAGCCAGAAGTAGACTGCATAACGGCGCCATAAGCCGGTGTACGGCCGGTATAATAACTACCGCCCATAGTAGAAATCCAGTTGCGAGCATTGCCAATCGTGCCGGTCGGCAACCAATATTCGCTGCCCATATTATTGCGCCGCCAGTACCAAGCGAACCAAGTACAGTTACCAAAGGCGCCGGGGTTATTCTGCCATTTGGTGGAATAGTACATATTGCTCCAATAGCTGTAACTGCCAACCTCGATCATATTATGGCGAACGCCAGCGTCATACACGTAGCTATAGGTACGGCTATAACCAGATGACGGGCGTGCCGTTGGTACGGTATATTCTGGGCGCTCGCGTTCGGGGACAGTTGCGCCAGGCAAAATTAACACCTGATCAACGGCAATCCCCTTGTTTTCGAGGTTATTGTAGGCAATAATTTGCTCTTCATTAGAAGAGTATTTTTCGGCCAAGTTAGCCGCCGTATCGCCAGCCTTAGCCTTGTAAGCAATACCATTGATGACCGGCACCAGCAGAACATTACCAGGGGCAACAGCCTCGTTTTTCATGCCGTTACTCCAGCGAATTTGGTCCTTCGTGGCTTTGGAATTATATTGCGCAATGATTGTGTCGAGATTTTCGCCATCGGCCACGGTGTGCGACTTCACCTTGTCGAGGTCGAGGTTTGAGGTGTCAATAATCGTCGGTTTTTCAACGATAGTCGAGCTGGACGAGCTGGCTGTACCAGTACTTTCGTAAATCGAGTTAATCGTAACGTAGTTTTCGCTAATTGAAGAGGTGGACGGCAAATCGACGGTATTGGCGATATTCGCGACCGTATACGATTCGGACAGTTGGTCAGAGGTGACAGTAAAATTGAGGTCGTCAAAATTAGCCGCAATTGGTTTCACACTGTTGTCATTTTGGCTACGTGACCCGAAGATCATCAAGGCCAAAGCTAATACAAAAACAGAGGCGTACGGCAATATTTTGGTGAATAGAATTTGAAATCTCTTCATAGGGTAATTGCACCGCGCCCACCGCGATGTGGATTTTCCCGGAAAGGCGCCAAAATGGCTATGCTTTTCCTAAAAATCCATCTAATTATACCATATTTCGCGTTTTTACAAAATACCACAGAGCTTGGGGCAGTGACGCTTATTCGCTTCGTGCTCGGCCTCTGTTTTGGCGTAATACATCGCACCATCATCGCCCGTGAGAAAATAGTAGTAGCCCTGATATGCCTGATCTGGATGGGCGACGGCCTTCAGAGCGCTTAGACCGGGATTATTTACGGGATTGGGCGGCAGCCCCGTACAGCGACGCGAATGCCACGGGCACGGCGTAGTATTCAAATAGGACATATCGCGCTTGTCGCGGTTGGGATTGTGCTGGTCAGCGTAATAGCCGATGACGATGTCTGAGCCGAGCGGGATATTGTTGGCAAGGCGATTGTAGAACACTTGCGCCACTTTGGGCATGTCGCCGCTCAATGAGCCAGCCTCGCCCTGGACAATAGAAGACAGGACAATCCCCTGATATAGGCTCAACCCCTGGTTGCGGAAGGCCTCTTCGAGTTGATTCGCCTGAATATCGGCGTACATCTTATCAAAAGTGGCGGTCAGAATGTCACTGACCGTGGCACCAACGTAAAATTCATAAGTGTCACCATAAATAAAGCCCTCCAGAGTAGTCACGTCGGCTGGGCGGCTTGCCAAGAGAACGTGATCGTATTGTTTTGTGAATGCGGCATTAATCTCGTCCTCACTGTAGCCGACACGCTGGAGCCGCTCACGCGCGGCCGCTAAACTACCCCCCGGCAAAAACGTCAGCCGAAACACCTTAGCGTCGGCGCCTTTATTGAGTTGCTCAATAATTTGAGCAACCGACATATCTCCAGAAAAATAGTAGCTACCGGCCTTAAGATTTTTGTCTTTGGCTTCAAGCCGATGATAAATACGGAAGGCTAATGCATTGCGGATTAAGCCCTTGTCTTCGAGGTTTTGAGCAATTTGCGCAGTAGTAGAGCCTTCCGAGACGGCAAATTCCTGCGTTGCGTTATCGAGCGTACTGACGGGGCGCAAATTAAGCTGGTACCAAACCACAGAAGAGCCCGCAAGCGCCAAAAGCGCCAGCAAAACGATGCCGCCGATGATTTTCGCTACGCGAGGTTTTTTGGTACGTTTTGGCTTATTTTCCATGTTCTGCTCCTTTCGTGATTGATTCTAGCTGTTCGAGGTCACTCCGTTCGAGAAAATCTTGTAAGATGAGGCTGGCGGCTTCGCTGTCGAGCTTGCCGCTAGCGCGCTCTTGGCGATTCACGCCGCCAAGATGTTCTGCTGCAACAACCGAGGTGTAAGATTCGTCCTGAAAAACTACCGGTAAGTCAAAGTGCTCATGCTTGACAAAATACTCTTTAAGTGCTATAATGAAACTCCGCACCGCCGCGGTTTGGCGGGTTTCTTCGCCACTGTTATTACGTGGTAAACCAGATACAATCAAGTCTGCCCGTTCGAGACGGAATTGCTTAGCAATCTGCGAGAATTCATTGCCATCCACTAAAATAGCCGCTCGCGGCACCGCAATGCGCACTGCAGTATCAGCAAAAGCTAGCCCAATCCGTTTTGCACCGACGTCTAAGGCTAAAACTCGCATTATTCCTCGGCAGCGTTGATTTCGATGGTTACTTTGTTGGCGTCGTTAGGTACGCTACTTACCCAGAAGTACGACGGTTTGAGCTCAACTTTAGAAACGCCCTTGATAGACTTAATCATAGTTTGGACCTCGCCCAACTTGCGGCCAAGAGATTTTTCGAGAACGATTTCTTCGCTAATCTTGGGACCGGTCTTGACAGTGGCCTTGATTTTGCCACTATGCACCCCGTTGCCGGCGTCCTTGAAGCCATCAACGAATGCGTTATCGATGCCAGTATCATGAATCATCTGCGTGTCGTCGCCCAGCATAGTCTCCTCGGCGATTTTCGTAATATACCGCTCGACGTCGTCTTTACGTACGGCGAAAATAGTGTATTTGATTTCTTTGACGATTTGCGGCGTCACACCGTCGCCAACCTCTTCGTTGACGGCCGGTGAAGTACTGACTTTGCTGTCGCCAGAATTAAAGCTACTCGAAATCAGAACATAATCGTCGCCAAACTCCTGCGTGAGTTCATCACGCGCTTCGTTGTCGATGCTCATGTCGAGGCTAGCTTCAGCCTCCGAAAGATCGTTGGCCGAGACGATTTTGACGACTTTGCTCGTGCCACCCACCATCGCAGAGCTTGAAGTGACCGACACGGCGCCTGCGCCAGAGGTCCACCCGGATGTGGTAGCGCCACGATTGTATTTTTCGCCATTCTCGGCTGCAACCACAGAGATAGTCGCCGTCGCATCGCTGGCAAGGTTACAGCTAATTGAGGACGAGACGATCTTACAATTTTTCGTCGCGTCACCAACATTATCGCGAGTAATTTTGATCGTAGCGGCATTGGAGCTAATATATTTGAGGCCATTATAAGTGAAACTTGTGCCACTAGGTACGGTGATGGTCTTATTGAAACTCAGACCGTCGAAACTGACCGGTGAATTGACCTTAACAGTCACTGTGCCGGTGGCTTTTTCGCCTTTGTCGATGCTGCCGGTGGCTTGGAACTCGCCCTTAGTGCTCTTTGTGACGCTCTTGCTTTCGACGTAGAGAATACCCTTGTCGATGTCCTCATTTTCTTCAACCTCAGTGAAGTCAACTTTTTCGGCGAAGGAAACGGGCGTAGTATTCATGCTAACGACGATTTTCACGGCTGGAGCGAAAACTAGGGCCCAGACCAGGAAGATAATTAGCGCTACACCGCCCACAACACCGGCAATAATCAGTTTTTGATACTTCTTAAAATTAGGGACCTTACTAGCGGTTTTTTTGCGCGTGGGTTTTTCTTCTTCGATAATGTCGTCATCCTCTGCAGGAGTCTTTTTGGCGGTAGCAGCCTTCGTGGTTTTTTTGGCGGCAGCGGCTTTGGCTTCCCTAGGTCTTGCACTAGCCTCTTCGTCGCTTTTGACTTCAATTTTCTTGGCGCCAGTTTCGGCATCTGACTCGGCTTCGATGACGGGATTATCGTCCGCTTCGCCAAACTCGACCGCATCGTCTAGCTGCGGTACGCGCGGTTTGCTCTGTAAGGTTTTAGCAACAGGGATATTTGCTGTGCCGGCGAGACGCGTAAGTGATTCGTCGGAGCTGACTAATACGACGGATTTTTCTGCCTTAGTGGCGGTTTTGGTGATCAATTTAAAATTAACAGCACTGTGGAGGACGCCAGCTTTTTTTGGTGGCACAAGTGCGACGATTTTATTTTTGGCATTTTTGATTTTCGCGAGGATATCAGTGATATCGTCTTCGGCCTCAATATAAATGACGTCTTTATTCATAAGCTATATTATACAACAGTGCAGAAAAACGCACAAAAAAGCTAAAACGCTTATGATAAAATTAGCTTAGTTATGACCTTCTGGAAGAAAAAGTCCGACAAAACAGAACCGGTCGCGCCAGCGCCCCAGCAAGACACCCCCAATCCTGAGCGCAACAACATGAACGAATTAGTTTTGCAATCGATTCATGAAGGCGTAGTTTTTGTGGGGCCAGAGGGGAATGTGCATCTCGCTAACCCAGTCGCCTCGGAACTATTGGGGCGCAATTATGACGAAATAATCGGATTAAATTACGAATCAGTGTTCGTCTTGCTCGACAAAACTGGCGCGCACGTCGACACGGCGCACAACCCCATCGCAAAAGCTCTCCAGCAGCCCGAATTTAGTGAGACGCGTGACCTTGATTTAGTGACGAAAGGCAGCGAAAAACGCACGCCGATATCTCTGACAATCGCCCCAACTACTGCGACCGATGGCCGACATAGTCTAGTGATTACTTTTCGCGATATCGAAAAAGAGTTAGCGGAAGAACATGAACGGAACGAGTTTATCTCGACGGCAAGTCACGAGATGCGTACGCCGGTAGCCAGTATTGAGGGCTACTTAGGCCTAGCATTGAATCCAGCCACCGCGACTATCGACGAGCGGGCACGCGATTACCTGACCAAAGCACACGAATCTTCGCAACATTTAGGTCGACTTTTTCAAGATTTACTGGATACCACTAAATTGGACGATGGCCAAATTGCTCCAAAAATGGAAGCCGTCGAAATCGTCAGCCTAGTCAAGAATATCGCCGACGCCCAAACGCCAAATATCGCAGCAAAAGGTTTGGGCTATCAATTTGGCAATGATTCGGGCGAACAGTCTATGAGCGGTGGCCGACGACTCGATCAACTAATTTACGCCAGCGTTGACCCAGATTTTATGCGCGAAATCATGAACAACATCATCGAAAATGCCATCAAATACACGCCAGCAGGCTGGATTACGATTAACATTCGTGCTGATCAGTACAATGTACAGATCAGCGTATCGGACACCGGAATTGGTATCGCTCGCGAAGAGCTTAAGCATATCTTCCAGAAGTTCTATCGCGTCGATAACCGCGACACACGCGAAATCGGCGGCACAGGTCTTGGTTTATATCTAGTAAAGCAACGTATCGAGGCCATGAATGGTCGCATCTGGGCGGAGAGCGAACTGGGTAAAGGTTCGCGTTTTACCGTCATGCTGCCGCGCATTTCCCAAAAAGAATTTGAGCAAAGAAACTTCTTGCAACAAAACTTGGCAAAACAGGGCCAAATGCCCCAGCAAGCGTTGTAGATTTTTGCTGGTTTTTGATGTAAAATCATAAGCAGTATGACCAAGATAATGTTAGTCGAAGACGATCGGTCTTTGCGAGATATATACCACATTAGGTTGGCTGCCGAGGGCTATAGCATCGCGCTGGCGAGCGACGGCGAGGAAGCACTCAGCGTCGTAGTGCAAGAACAGCCAGACCTTATCATTGCAGACGTAATGATGCCAAAAATCTCTGGTTTTGATATGTTAGACATTCTGCGCTCACAGCCAGAAACTAAGAACATCAAAGTAATCGTAATGACTGCGCTATCCAGCGAGGAGCAGCGCCAACGGGGCGAAGCTCTTGGCGCCGAGAAATACCTCGTTAAGTCGCAAGTTGGCATTGAGGACGTCATCAATGCTGTGCACGAGGTCTTAGGCGATGCCCCTAATGCTAATGCGCAAACTAATATTCGCATGGCAAAAGTCATGAACGACGTCGAAAGTGCCAACCGTCCAGCGGCACCGGCTAACGCCGTTCCGGCAACCAATGCGCCCGTATCAACCGCTACGCCCAATGCCGCGCCAGCCGTGCCCAACGCCGTGCCAGTAGCCAACCCGACATCCGCTGCAGCACCGACACCGACTAGCGCTCCTGCTGCGACTAATCCTCCCGCAAGCCCAGCCGCAGCGAATCCAGCAGCAAGCACGCAGGCTGCTCCAGTTACTGCAAGTCCGACGCTAATGCCAACTCCTGCTCCAGCGCCAGCGCCACAAAATCCGGCGCCAGCTATGCCTACCGCCAATCCGGCAGTACCGCCGAACACGATGCCGCCCAATCCACCCGCACAAAACGGAGCGCCACCGGCAAATTTTGAGCAAGCCCCTGCTGCCATGCCAGCAAACCCGACGCCTGACGCAGACCAAAATCCTGCCCAAGTCGTAGCGGGGGCAACACCAACACAAGACGATCAAACCTATGCCGCAGCGCCGGCCGCCATGCCGCAGCAAGTATATGCGCAGATGCCGATGCAATCGCCGATTCCGGTGCAAATTACCGTTCAAACACAAAGCGCTGCCCCTTCGGAACCGCAGGCTATCCCAGCCACGCCGCCAAAAGAGCGCGGCGCCAACGAGCGCATTATTCAGCCACTCAGTGATCCAACACTCGATACGCAGCGCGACGAGATGCAAAAACGCATGGAGGAGATGCTGGGCCAAGATACGCTACCCGCACAACCAGAAACCATCAATACCCAGACGGCTGCGCAAAATCCCGTAGTAGCACCCGAAGCCTCCACTGCACCTGCGCCAACGGAAACTACAACGCCAACCGAGGCTCCGGCGCCCCCTACGGAACCAGCAAATACAGTCGACGCGAAAGAAACTGCAGAGATTAACAAAGCCGAGACCACCGAGGACGTTCCAGCTCCCGGAGCATCGACCCCCACCGAAGTGCAGCAGCCCTCGCTCAAGACTAGTGCTGCCGCCCAAGCCGCTACTGGCATCGAGCAAGTCACTGCTGATACCGAAATCCCCAGCATTGACGAAATCGAAGATCCTGGCGTCGACGTAACAGTCAAAGCCGCTGTACCAGGATACCTCTCAGATTTGACCGAAGAACTCTCAAATGATTTGGCAAGCGAGACCGAGCTTGATCCTAATTCAATGGAAGCCAGGATGCGCGCTGAGCTGTCGACGGATGAAGTGACAGCTGCCGCCGAAGCCAAAGCCGCTGCCGAAATTGCTGCACGCCAAGCCGAGGCCGAAGCCTTAGCCGAAACGCCCACTCATCAAGTTAAACAAACTGCAAGCAACAGCCCGAACATCCACAACGATTCAGCCACACCAAGCGATGGCAACTCGGCCAAGCCAGATAACGACAGTCCGAACAATGCGGCTGAATAAATACCTTGCCACTAATTTTGGCGTCTCTCGCCGCGAGGCCGACGAATTGATTGCGAGCGGTAAGGTGTTAGTAAACGGTAAAGTTGCCACGATTGGCCGCCAACTGGACGAGGGCGATGCCGTAAGTGTCGCCGGGCGGCAGATTCAACTGCAAAGTCTCCGGTATCTAATGCTCAACAAGCCACGCGGCTATGTATGCAGCCGCAAAAGTCAGGGTGATGTGCCAACGATTTATGCCTTATTGCCCGCAAAATACCAACAACTCAAAAGCGTTGGCCGGCTCGATAAAGATTCTTCCGGCTTGATTTTATTGACAAATGATGGCGATTTCGCCTTTCAAATGACACACCCAAAATTTGTCAAAACTAAAGTTTACCACGTCAAGTTAGACCGTGAACTTGCACCGCTGCACCAACAGATGATTGCTGAATTTGGCGTCGAGCTAAGCGATGGGCGAAGCAAGTTGGGGCTTATGCGACTTACCGAAGAGAACCGCCAGGAATGGGAGGTTACCATGTCCGAGGGGCGTAACCGGCAAATTCGTCGCACTTTCGAAGCACTGGGTTACAAAGTGGTAGATTTAGAGCGCAAAATCTTTGGCCCTTATCTCTTGGGAGATTTGGCCACGGGTCAGTATATCGAAATCGACAAAAAATAGCCCCGTACGCAGGGGGCGGTTTTTAGTTTTTGAGTAAACGTGCCAACTTGGCCTTGATGCCATTGTTGCCGCCGACGCCAATCAGGGTATCGATGCCAACCCGCAACAAGCCCATGGCCGTGACAAAAGTGTGATCTAATTCGCGATCAGTTTCATTGACGATGCCAGAAATATCGTCAATTTCAATGAGACGTACGATAGGACGACGCGCAAAAGGCAAGGACTGATACCAATCGCCGGTTGCGAGGGTTTCGGGAATATGCGACAAGCTTGCACCGCCACCGCAGAGGAGGATTTGTCCAGGCAATGTATCGACTTGGTCGAATTCCTCCAGGGCTAGCTCAACCCCCGACTGCCAAACATCCAAATTGCGTTCGATTGCCGCATCGAGTTTTTTGCGAATCTCGGGGCGCATTTTGGGGTCTTCGTTGAGCAGCTTGAGCTTCTCGGCGTCTTCAAAACTCAACCCCAAGCTATTAGCAATCTGATGCGTAAAACTGCGGCCGCCAATCGAGAACATTTTAGTACCATCAACGCCACCGTCATCTACCACAGCAATATCTGTCGTGCCGCCGCCAATATCCATCACGATACCAGAAAAGCTCGACTCTACGTCGTCGCCAAGGCAAGCCCGGCACACCGCAAACGGCTCAACGGCGACCGTAACTAGATCAAGCTGCAGCTCATCACAGACTTTCTCGATAGCCGAAATATGCACTAGCGGCGCATAGGCGGTATAAATCTGGACAATGACTTCTTTGCCCTTAAAGCCAATTGGATTAGATACCTTATAGCCATCAATGCGTAGAGATACTAGCGCGGAGTTAATTAAACGCACATCGACATCGGGATTGTTTGTCTCAATTGCCAGCTCGCGTCGCGCTCGTTCGCCAGCTTTTTGCTGGACGCGCTTGATGATGCGCGACATTTCTTCCTCAGTAATTTGTTTGCTGGCGTCGTGGCGGCGATATTTAATCGAGGTCGTATTACCCTTGATCAGCTCGCCAGCGATACCGACAACGACCTCCTTGGCGCGTACCTCGGCCATCTCCTCGGCTTTGATGAGGGCTTCTTCGCAGGTTTTCGCGACACCTTGGATGTCTGCGATAGCGCCAGCGTAAATGTTAGTCGGGGCTTCGTGCGCCTTGCCGACACCGACAATTCGGACATTATCTCGGCTTTTCTTCGCAATCAAAGCCTTGACGTACTCGGTACCAATGTCGAGCGCTAACAGATAATCGTCAGGGTTATTTTTGAGCTGAGCAATATCTGACTCGTCGTTGGTCTTGGCTTTGCGCGGAAAGATACTCATGCTTAAAATTATAGCATTATTCGGAGAAAAAGCACTATTACTTTGACTTTTTAGGCACTTTGTGATATAATTAAAAGGTTAGTTCGTCCAAAATCTTGCCGATGACACAAACGGAGGTGGTTTTTATGGCAATGATTGAACAGTACTTTGAAAATGTTTATGATGCATTTTGGCATATCGTCAGCTGCGCCGAACATGGGGCACTGGCTGAAGAAGACGCCAAGCAAGTGCGTGAGTTGGTAACTAGTTTTGGCGAGGACTTGCCGTCATTTAGCTATGCGCTACAAATCTATAAGGACAACCCAGAGCTAATCGTCAATAAACGGGCTTTCGCGCTGGCCTGCGACCGTTATTATGCTCACGCCTGTACAATCGACGTCATGCGAGCATTCGATAGCCCGGATTTCCGCACCAGCAACGGCTGCGCCAGCGCTCAAGTCGAACTGATGAAAGCTGTCCAATATATCTCGTGGGTACTTTGGCACACTCACCAAAGATTATGCCGCTTGAGCAGCCCTAGCCAGCGCAGTTAATGCCTCAATGCCACATAATAAATATCGGCAGCCCACGGGCTGCCGTTTTTATGTTTCTCTGGATAGTTGCGCTATTCGACGATGGCCTTGATGCGACGTATACCGGCAGCGCTAGACTCTTCTTTCTTGATTCTGAAGTGTCCAATTTGGCCAGTATGCTCAACATGTGGGCCACCACAAACCTCGCGCGATACTGGATGGTCAAAATCGCCAATGGTATATACCGTCAGCTGGTCGGGATATTTATCCCAGAATTGGCCGTGCGCTTTGAGAACATCGCGTGCATAGGTTTTATCAAATTCATCATGCGTGACGGCCAAATCGGCCTGGATCCACTCGTTAACTTTAGTCTCAATGGCCTGTTTTTCTTCGGGCGTCAGTTTGCGGTCTAAGTTAAAGTCGAAACGTAGACGTTCGGCCGTAATATTGCTCCCCTGCTGGCTAATCTTAGGATCAATCAGTTGTTGCAGGGCGGCTAATAGTAAATGCGTAGCGGTGTGGTATTTTGTCGTTTGTTCGCCATGATCTTCCAGGCCACCTTTGAACATCCCCTTACTAGCGGTCTGAGAGCGCTGGCGTTGCTCGGCCAGAGCGGCATCGAACTCTTGGCGCCAGTTAGCGCTAAGCGGAATATCGCGGCGGAAAGCCTCTTCAACCGACAACTCGAGTGGAAAACCATAGGTATCCTGCAACATGAACAATTCTTTGCCAGTGAGGCCACCCTGCTGGAAGCGCGTCAGCTCCTTCATGCCACGACGCAAAGTGCGGCGGAAGGCCTGTTCTTCATGACTGAGTGTTTCGAGGACTGCTCCACGTGTTGTCAAGATACTATCTGGTAAATCACGGTAGCTTTCGGCAATGAGCGGCAAGATTTCGGCTAGAAAATCTTGTTCAATGCCAAGATTGAGCGCCTTAAGGATTGCGCGGCGAATCAGACGACGTAGAGCGTAACCCTGCTGTTTATTTGAGGGCTTCAGCCCCTGTGCGGTTAAAAGGTACGCGCCACGCAAATGATCAGCGATGACCCGCATATCGGCAGTGTTGGACTCGTATTTCTTGCCAGATAACTCGACTAACTTGTCGACGATCGGACGCAACAACGAAATCTGAAAAACGTCATAAGAATCCATGGCGGCAGCGGCAATGCGCTCTAGACCGGCACCAAAGTCGACATTCTTATCTTTCAGCTCTTCAAAGCTGCCATCCTCAAGGCGACGATACTGCATAAAGACCTGGTTGCCGATTTCCATGAAGCGCGCACCGTCCGATGCCGGATGAGCTTTGCCATATTTAGCTTCGTCTTGGTGCTCAGCGCCAAAATCATAAAATACTTCCGAATCGGGGCCGCAGGGGTCGCCAATGGGTGTACTTTCGATACCGCCACCGCGCGACCACCAGTTTTCTCTGTCATTGTAGAAGAAGATCCGTTCGCTGCCACGAATGCCACGTTGGTCGCCATTGGCCGCCGTATCTATTTCGGCAATTTCCGCCTCGATGCCAGCTTCCTTGAAAACTTGCTGCCAGATTTTGGCCGCCTCATCATCGCGCGGAATGTGATATTTCTCGCTGCCGATAAAGCAAGTGACGTAAATTTTAGCAGGGTCAAGACCAACTTCCTTAGTTAAGAACTCGAAGAAATTCCGAATTTGCTCTTCTTTGAAATAATCACCTAGCGACCAGTTGCCCAGCATCTCAAACACCGTCGTATGTCGAGGGTCGCCCACATCATCAATATCCTGTAGGCGCAGACAGGGCTGCGAATCAGTCAAACGCTTGCCCGCCTTGTGCGCCTTACCCAGAAGATAGGGCAAGAGCGGCTGCATACCCGAACCCGTAAAGAGTGTTGTCGGGTCGTTTTCGAGTACTAAGGGCGCCGGCTCGATTAGGGCGTGTCCTTTAGCTTGCATAAAATCAAGATATTTTTGGCGAATTTCACTTGCGTTCATCTTGTAACTATACAATAATCCCGCCACCGAGGCAAACATTACCGCGGTAGAAAACAACCGACTGCCCAGCAGTAAGGGATTTTTGTGCGTCGGCAAAATGCACCGTTTGTGCGTCGGCATCAAAGGTTGCAGACACCAGCGGCGCTCGATGCCGGATGCGCGCCATGATTTGCCTGTCGGCAGGCGCCCGCAGTAGAACGTCGCGTAACTGCGCTTGGTTAGACCAGAGCTTGCGTGCATTAAGGTTGCGCGAGACGTAAACGATATTTGCGGCCATATCTTTTTTGACCACGTAATATGGCAGGCCCTGCGTCAAGCCAAGGCCGTGACGTTGCCCTAGCGTGTAGAAAATAGCCCCATCATGCAGCCCCAACTCTTGGCCGGTTTCGAGCTCAACGATTTTACCGGGTCGAGTCTCAATAAATTCTGCCAAAAAATCCTTCATGTTGGCTTCGCCGACGAAGCAAACCCCCATCGATTCGGCTTTATGCGCCACGCTCAGTTGTAGTTGTTCAGCCAAAGCGCGTACTTCGGTCTTCAGCAGGTCGCCGAGTGGGAAAATCGTGCGCGCGATGACGGCGGGCTGGATGCGATACAGGAAATAGGTTTGGTCTTTATTGTCGTCTTTGGCGCACAGTAGTTCTGCGCCACGCGTCTTGGCATAATGGCCGGTCGCAATGGCTTCTGCCCCCTGCTCAAAGGCGGTTTCGGCGAAGAGTTTAAATTTAATTTCTTGGTTGCACATGATGTCGGGATTTGGCGTGTTGCCCTTTTGATATTCCGCCAACATGTAATCGACGACTTTTTGTTTGTATTCGGTCTCAAAATCGAAGACCCGAAAATCAATACCCAACCTGACCGCTACTCGCTTAGCATCGGCTAAATCTTCCGCCCAGGGGCATTTCATGCCCGGCAAATTCTGGCTCCAATTTTTCATATAAACACCTGTTACTTCGTGTCCTTGCTGCTGCAAAAGATGGGCCGAAACAGCCGAATCAACGCCGCCAGACATGCCTAGAAATACTTTCATGGCCAAAATTAAGCCAGTCAGCGTGCGCTAGACTGGGCGAGCCGCTCCTGCTCGGCAATAATGGTTTCACGAATGAGTTTACCGGCAGCGGCAACGTTTTCTGCGTCATTGAGCCGGCCTAGCGTTAAGCGTAATGAGCCAGCGATCTCTGCCTCACTCAGGCCAATAGCCTGCAAAGTTGGCGATTTGCGCCCTTTACTGGCCGCACAGGCGGCACCAGTCGAAACATAGATGCCCTGATCTTCCAGACGAAAAATGAGTCGCTCAGCGTCTAGGCCAGCAACACTCAGCGTGAGAAAATTGGGCAACTGAGTCTTAGTATTGCCCAGAAAACGAATATTAGGGATATCGGCTAAACTCTGTTGGAGCTGTACGCGGAGCGTACGTAGACGTTTTTGTTCGGCGTGCAAGTGCCTGGCCGCTTCCTGAACGGCGGCAGCAAAGGCGATCACGCCAGCGACATTTTCGGTGCCGCTGCGTAAGCCCATTTCTTGACCGCCACCAAGTTGCTGTGGCTGCAAGCGTACACGATGGCTGATGTAGAGCGCCCCTACGCCTTTGGGGCCATAAACCTTTGCAGCATTGATAGTTAGCAAATCCACACCCAAACGAGCAACTTTCAGCTCCATCAAACCCAAACCCTGGGAAGCATCGCAGTGAAAATATAACGGAGTCTGTTCGCCTGCCAAGGCACGACGCTGGCGCTCGGCCGTAATCAGACGAGATAGTTCAGAGATAGGCTGAATAGTGCCGAGCTCGCTGCTAGCCAAGCATACTGAGACAAACTGTGTCTGCGGCGAAAGGCGTTGGGCAAAGTCCCCCAAGTCGATGCGACCGTTCTGATCGACACCAACTACTTGACTATTGGAACGATGCCGAGCATTCTCCATCACAGCAGGGTGCTCGACGGCCGATACTAATATTGCCGCGTCATCCGCAACCAGCGAGAAGGCTAAATTAATCGATTCCGTAGCACCAGAAGTCATAACCAAATCTGCACCCTTGGCGCCGATAACGTGCGCAATAGCATCCTTGGCCGCCTCATACTGACGCCGAACCTCGACCGCAGGCAAATACGCCGCAGAAGGATTAAAAAACTGCATCGCCAAATATGGCTGCATGGCGCGCTGAGCTTTTTCGGACATAGGCGTCGCGGCGGCGTGGTCGAGATATATCATTGTCTTATATTACAACAACTTTTCGGCATAAAGCAAGCATGACTAATCGCGGTAAATGCTACGTTTAATCAATTTTAGATACGCCTTAGTAGCGTCGGCAAAATGCTGCAATTCGGGTCCTGTGACTTTCTCGAAATTCTGCGTCCCGACGCGCTTAAATACGCCGTTTTGACGTACTTCGTAACGGATAATCAGGCCATCTTCGTACCAGAGCCAGACATTCTCACGCAAACAGAAAAATTCCCGGGTATGTCCTGGCTTAACGTCACCAAACAATGTTCGCCCGAGTGCCGATTCGGCATTGATGAGCTCGCGTTCGACTGATTTACGGCGCTCGGCAGAGCTGACGGGAGCGGGCTTTTTTAAGAAATTTTGGCCAAGATGGAGTTTCGACATTTAATCACCTCACTCGAGACCGCGCTGAGCTCTTTGTATAGTTGGCGCTCGGCATAAGCCATGGTCGTGTTCTGGATGTAGTCGCCGCGCAGATTCGCATCAGTTGCTACAGGGGCAACAGCTGCTGGTTCGACCGAAGAGTTTGCCATATTATTGACGTCAGGAGGCGTCAAAAAGCGAGCGGGAATTTGATACTCAGCCTGTTGCTCGTCTTCGTATATATTCATGAGCCCTCCTTATATTTTGAAAATCTGCGCCGCGTTAGCGGTGGTGCGGTCAGCCACGGTATCGACATCGACGCCATAAAAAGCTGCCGCCCACTCGGCTATATTCTTGATGTAGCCGGGTCTATTTATTTTACCACGAAATGGCTCTGGTGTCAAGAAGGGGGCATCAGTTTCTAGCACAATTCGCCCTAGTGGCGCATGCGCCAAGTCTGCAAAAGTACTCAAGCCATTGACGCCGATATAGAGGCCGCGGTCTAGCCCTGCCCGTAGATTGCGCTTCGAATCGGAGAAAGAATGTAAAACCGAGGTCGGCAAGTGGAAATTATCAAAAATTGGCCAAAAATCCGCAAAAGCATCGCGTACGTGAAAGCTGACTGGTAGTTGGCGGTCCTGCGCAATTTGCAGCATACTCTCGAGTAAATGAGCCTGCGCCGCCACGTCGTAGCCATCGTAATGATAGTCGAGGCCAACTTCACCGATGGCGACAAGCCTCGCATCGGACAGAACATGCTGAGCCTGTCGTAAATCCGCGGCCAGCTGCGCACGATTACCATCAAAATCATTAGGATGGTAGCCAAAAGTCCACCAAACTTCGGAATGCTGGCTGGCAAAAACTTGCGCCACAGCGGAATCTTGCGGATCGGTACCGATAACGATACACTTGTCGACGCCGTTCGCATGGGCGTGCATTAAAGTTTCGCTGGGATCGAGCGAAAACATAGTGCGATCATGAATGTGACAATGCGTATCTACGAGCATACGAGTATCTATAGACCGCGAGGTGGTTCGCCCTCGGGCTCATCAAGGAGTTTTTTGCTTTTGATTTCGTAACGGCGACCATTAACGGGCGAGATAAAATAATCTTCGCTGAGGAGATTAACGAACATACTAAGGTCCTTGTCATCCATGATTATAATCTTGCCTTGGTCGTCGGTCATTAACTCGAGCAGCATTTTATCGGCGTAATCCAGAAGTTCGTCCTGTTTCATTTCGCCGATTTCGATATTTTGTAGCTTTTTAACGAGTGGCTTCTTTTCTTCGAGCAGGGCATTGAGCGTCAAGCCTTCGGGGAAACTAAGGTTATAGGCGTCTTGGATTTCCTTGGCTTTTTGCTCGGAAATCATTTGGGTTTTGTAATCGTACTGGAACAATTTTTCGAATTTGGCTTGATTATAAATCACAATATTGCCATCAACGATGACACATTCGTTACCTTCTGGCACCTTAATAGCAACGTCGGCCGTCAGTGGCTCGAAACTTTCGCCGTTCAGCTCCCAGCTGAGCTTACCCTTAAGTGCTGAGGAGGCGGCCAGATTCTTGGCGACATAGAAAACCTTTTGACCATCCTCGCCTGGATAGCTAAACTTAGCAACGATGCCCTTGATTTTCTTAAACTCAAACTCGTCATCAGTGAAGAAGGCAATGTCTTTATATTCGTGCTCGATGAGGTGAATCAAGGTTTCGGCGCGACCAACTTTGTCGAGGTCAATGCGGTAAATGACCTTATCTTCGCCATCACTAAGCTCGTAATCGCGGCATTCAAGGCCCTTGTCGGCCTCTTTAATAACGTACTCGACGGCCTCAATCATGAACATCGAACGCACAGTTTGCGTCAGCACTTCCGAGTAACGCACCTTGTAGGGTGTGTAATTTTTGTTGAATAGAAATAGTTCTACCGAAACATTGTTCTTAACTTCGTCGATTGAATTTGCCCACTGAAATACATCGAAACCGGGATTTGCGGATTGTTCCTGCTCTTCCATTTGCCTCCTTTATCTACCAGTTAAGTATAGCACAGATAACAGATTACTGTTTGAGCGCTGCATCGAGCTGCGGGTCTTCGTTGTGGTTAATTTGCTCGTAGCTACGTTCGATAATTTTATCTGGCGTAATCCCCTCGCCATTGATGTTTTTGCCATTAGGGGTATACCACTTAGCCACTGTCACACGCAGCATTTCGCCGCCAGATAGGTTGCGCAGCGCCTGTACGCTGCCTTTGCCGTAAGTTTGCTCGCCCAGAATAGTTGCAAGACCATAATCTTGAAGCGCCCCCGCCACGATTTCGGAGGCTGAGGCGGTAGTGCCATTAACTAAAACTACCGTTTTCTTACCCTTCAGGATAGCCATACCGCTCTTGGCATTGCTCTGCTCGTTGTAGCTGCCAGAGGCCGACCGCTGATCGACCACTAATTTGCCGTCAACCCACAGCGAAGCAACTTCCTGGGCGGCTGTTACATAGCCACCGCCATTGCCGCGCAGATCAATGATAAATTTATCGTAGCCTTTATCGAGGGCCGTCTGTGCCAGCTGGCGTACGAGTGTACCGGTATCTTGGTCAAAGCGCGTGATAGTCAAAACGGCACGGTCTTTGCGATATTCGATATAAGCACTGACATTATTAATAGTTTCGCGCGTCAAATCAAAATCGATTTCTTTGCCGTCGCGCAAGACGGTCAGCACAACTTTTGTGCCAGCCTCACCGCGAAGTTTTTTGGCAACTTCTTCGGTGGAAAGCATGCTAATGTCCTCGCCGTCGGCCTTATAAATAACATCACCCGCTAGTACGCCGGCTTTGCGCGCAGGGTTATCTTCGGTCGTGCGGACAACTGTCACGAAACCATCACGCAAAGCGATTTCGACACCGATACCAGCGCCAACATCACCACTCAGGTCTTTTTCGAATTCGGCAGCCTCCGCGGCAGTCATATAGTATGTATAAGTGTCGCCAGCGGCGTTGACGAGGCCGCGCTTGGCCTCCTGTAACGCCTTCGCGTCGTCGATATCGCCGTCGTAGCTAGCTTGTAGCTCATCGTAGAGTTCGCCGAGCTGATTAAAATTCACGCGCGAAGAAGCTGTCTGCTGTCCGCCGAAGTATACGGCCATCTTATCGTAGTTTAACCCGACGACTACGCCGACCGCCAAACAGACAAAACAGGCTATAATAGTGGTCGCTAAATTGACTTTGGCGTTCGTGGCAGGGCTTGCGTAGTAGAGGTCGCGGGTATTTTGGGCGCCCCGCGATGCGGCGCTAGAGTTCGCAGTTTCAGTTTTTTTTAACATAAAAATATTGTATCACGTTTAAGCTAAGCGTTTGATGGCTCGATGCTAATAGAAATAGATATATTGGTACATGCCTTGGTCAACCCATTGTTCGGAGTACTGACCTGGCAGATAGCCGGTGGCAGCGTTACGGGCATTGTATTGCGAAATATAAACGCGGTTGCCATTAACAGCTTCGACCCAGACGGCGTGGCCATAAGTCCCAGCCATGGAAATACCGACCGAACCAACTTTCGGCGTACTAGATACCTGATAACCGGCAGCGCGCGCATTAGCAATCCATTGGTTGGCATTGCCACGTCCAGCCCAGTTGGGCATACGACCATAAGCGTTGTAGACGCGCCAAGCGGCATAACTTACGCATTCGCAAATATACATACCCCAGCGGTCGCCGTATTGCGTGCCATTGAGCTTGGCGGCCGGGCATTGGCCACTGTACGGATAACTGCCTTTATTAGGGTCACCAGGAGTAATATTAGTGGCATTATAGCGACTAGCTAAATCGGTCAGGATTTTTTGCTGCTCTTCTTCAAGGGCGGCTTTTTGACTGGAGGTGTTAGCCTTGAGGGCTTGATAAACCGCTTCGTTTTCGCGCGTCTGCGCTAGAAGGTTAGATTGCTCAATTTCTTTAGCGACGAGCTGATTTTTTTGGGTGTCAAGGTCGGCCAGGATAATCTCGGCGTCACGCTGCTTGACCTCTAACTCGGATTTGAGATTCTTATTTTCTTCGATTATATCGGAGAGCGTGTCGGACAAGCTGCTGAGGTTTACTTCGTTATCGACAAAGCTCGAGAAATTTTCGGATGATGCTAACCGCTCAACGGTAGAGATTTTTGAGTTGTAATAGTATTGCGCAATGATGAGACCAATTGCGTCCGAGTTATTATCGATACGCGTATTGACAACTTCGATATCGGCGACAATCTGTTCGTGCTCCGCCTCCTTGAGGGAAATCTGCGCCTTAATAGTAGCCTGTTCGTTTTGCAGAATCGCGATTGCGTTGGTGATTGAATCGGCCTGCGCAGCAAGCGCGGCAGCTTGTTTTTCGTAGCCAGCGATCTCGCTCTGCAAAGCGGAAATCTTCGAGCGGACTTCTAGGTAATCATTGTAGTTATAGGCCGATGCTGGCAACGGATAAATTACAGTGGCGGCCATCAAGGCGGCGATGACCAAACAGGATAATTTGCGCTGAATCGTCATAGTGTCACGATTATAGCATAAGCGAAAAGCGACCGCAAGTTGCGGCCGCTAAGGCGTTGACTCATTGGAACTACTTAGAGTTTAAGATATTTGCGCGTGGCAAGCAAGGACGAAATTATGCCGATGACAATACCACCTAGCAAGAAGGCCGACAGCACAAAATACCAATAATGCTTCATTAAATCGAGGGTCGGCGTGACAATCGAGCCGAGCTGCGCCTCAATAGCGTAAACTGCACCATAAACCACTGCCGCACCAACCAACGCGGCCACAATGCCATAGAAGGCTGCCTCCACCACGAATGGGCCGATAATGAACCAGCGGCTTGCACCGACCAACTTCATCATATAGATTTCCTCCTTGCGGCTAAAGATAGCCATGCGGATGGTGTTGAAGACGATGAGGATGGCAATGACTGCAAATACGCCGGCCGCAATGAGACCGATAATCTGCACGCGATTCATAATGCGAGCAATCTGATCAATCGTTTCGCGATTCTTATTGGCATAGCTGGGCGGCTTGGCGTCGAGCATATTTTTGGTTGATTCGTCGTTATCAACAAAGTTCTCGAGCTCACTGGTGTTGTCGAGGCTCGTCAACTTGACATTAAGCGTCCACGGCAAAGCATTGGGCGCATCATATAGCTCTTTAATCATCGCCTCGTCGGTGATATTAGTGTCAGCAACCAAGTTTTCGATAGTTTTGCGATTAGCGTCTTCGGGCGAAGTATAATTGACTTCGTCAACTGTTTCGAGTTGCACCATTCGGCCGATGATGCGTTCGACCTGCTCCTTGGTCGCACTCTGCTTGATATAAACGGAAATATCTACCTGTGATTCAACCTCTTTGATGGTCGTCTTCATCACGTCGGTGGCGATGATTGTTGCACCCAAAACAATCAAGGTAATTGCCATGATTGCAATGGCCGCAGCACTGAGCCAAGTGTTACGAACGAAGCTTTTGGCGCCGTATTTGACGACTCGCCCAGTAGTGCGCACGCGGTGCTTGCGGGCTTTCGTAATACGGTTAAGACGCTCTTTGCTAATCTCGCGAGCACTCTTGTTTTTTATCTTAGTTTCTGGCTTTTTGCTTGACATTTTTAACATTCTATGATATAATTAACTATTGGATAATTCGTTTACGTTTGACAGGTGCCGCTTTGGCGCTTTTTTGTGTGCCAGTGGGCTGCGGCTTTGCGGGCGATGTAGTGGGCGCAGCGGCTGATCGAACATGAGCGGCGGAGCTGGTCTTTGGGGCCGGCGTGGCGGCGAGGGGGCGCTTCGCGATATTGGCGCGCTCGGCGTCTAAATAATAGTGACCATTACTCTTTTGGTCGCCGATAATTTTGCCATTGTTCAGGGTAACAACGCGGCGGCGCATTTGGTTGACGATATTCACGTCGTGTGTCGTGACTAGGATGGTGGTACCAAAATTATTAATTTCTTCAAGGAGGCGCATAATGCCTTCGGAGATTTTTGGGTCAAGGTTGCCAGTTGGCTCGTCGGCGATCAAGATTTTAGGTTGACGTGCCATCGAACGTGCAATCGCGACGCGCTGACGCTGGCCACCGGACAGATCGCCAGGAAATTTGTCACCCTTATCGGCGAGACCGACGAGTTCAAGTACCTTAGGCACGGTACGACGAATTTCGGCGTTCGATACGCCAACAATCTCAAGCGCAAAAGCAACGTTTTCGAAAACTGTACGGTTGGGCAGAAGCTTAAGGTCCTGGAATACGACGCCAATCCGCCGACGCAAGTGCGGAATATGCCGACGACGAAGATAATCATAATCAATGCCACCAACCATAATCTTGCCCGAGTTGGGTTTTTCTTCGCGGGTGAGCATTTTAATCAGGGTGGATTTGCCGGCACCAGATTCACCGACCAAAAAGACGAATTCTTTGGGCTGGATGTGTAAAGTGATGTTATCGAGTACGGGCTCGCTATCGCCTGGGTAATACTTAGTGACACTATCAAGCAATATCATGCCATGATTTTAACATAAGCAAAACTAGTTGTCCAAATAGGCAATCATAAATTGGTCGATGTCGCCATCGAGTACTGCGTCGGTGTCCGTAGTCTCGTACTGGGTGCGCACATCCTTGACCATCTTGTAGGGGTGCAAAACGTAATTACGAATTTGCTGCCCCCAGCCTGCCGACTCGCCAGCGCGTAATTTGTCGACCGACTCGGCGTTCTGGTCCTGCATCATCCGTTGCAGCTTACCGCGCAAGATTTCCATGGCTTTTTCTTTATTTTGCACCTGGCTACGTTCGTTTTGGATTGACACGACGGTATTGGTCGGCAGATGCGTGATACGAACAGCCGAGTTGGTAGTGTTGACAGACTGCCCACCGTGGCCGCCAGCATGAAAAACATCAATCCGCAAATCCTGTGGGTTAATTTCCAGGTCGGCATCATCTTCAAGTACCGGCAAAACCTCGACTAAAGCAAACGAGGTCTGGCGCAAGTGATTAGCATTGAAGGGGCTAAGGCGAACCAGGCGGTGCGCGCCATGCTCAGATTTGAGCCAGCCGTATAAATGCGGTGCGCCCCTGAGCTCGAGCGCCACGGTTTTAATACCCACTTCTTCACCGGCCATACGCTGAATAGTTTGCACGGCAAGTTGTTTGCGTTCTGCCCAGCGCAAGTACATGCGTTCCAGCATCTGTGCCCAATCCATGGCCTCTATGCCGCCTACGCCGGCTGTAATGCGCAGAATTACATCTTTATTGTCGTATTTACCGCTAAAGCGCAAGGCGATTTGAAGTGCCTTGAATTTCTCCTGCATTGCAGTAATTTGCTCATCGAGTTCATCCGACAAGGTCGCGTCGCTGATGGCAACCAATTCACTAATGTCGTTGAGTTGCGTTCGAAGCAGCAGCCACTCGTCCAGTTCTCTATGTAATCTGCCAAATTGCCCTGATTTGATACGCGCCAAGTTGGGGTTATGCCAAAGTTCCGGCACGGACAACTCTGCTTCAAGGGCCGACATCTCGTCGAGCCGTTGGTCGATAGCGAGCTTTTGCCATGCTTTCTGGAACTCAGCAGTCAGGTCGGCAAGTCGCTTCTGCGCTTCTAACATGCCCTATATTATATACGATTTCAGCGCAATAGTACTCAAGTGGCGCGCGGGCAACATATCATAGCTCGCCGTTCAAACTGCTAGTCCGGCAAGCGAAAAAGCGGCACTTTGTCGACATCGTAATCAGCAATGCGAGTACGCCGTAAAGCCGTGCAGTAAGCGCCACAACCAAGTTTCCGGCCGATATCTTCGGCAAGGCTGCGAATATAGGTACCGCTGCTAACGTGGGCACGGATTTTGAGCTCAGGTGAGTGATAATCCAAGACGTCGAGCGCATAGATTTCGACTGTCCTGGTTGGCATATTGACTGATTTGCCGGCACGAGCTAGTTTATACGCACGCTGACCGTCAATCTTAATGGCCGAAAATACTGGCGGCGTCTGCTCAATCTTGCCGACAAAGTCGGCCAATATTCGTTCAATTTGCGCTAACTCAAGCCGCGGGTTTGCTTGCTGTACGATAATTTCGCCCTCAGGATCGCCCGTGCTAGAAGTCGCGCCAAGCCGAATAGTTGCTTCGTAAACTTTGTCGAGCTTCGTAAAACTCATAGCCCGCTTAGTGGCTTTGCCGGCCATTAGAATCAATAACCCCGTAGCAAAGGGGTCAAGCGTACCGGTATGGCCAACCTTAATCTTCCGCCCTGCTCGTTCCGACAGGATACGGCGAACGCGCGCCACGGCGCCAAAGCTAGTCATGCCAGCTGGCTTGTCGACAAAAATTACTTCATCCATAGGGGTTATTATAATAGAAAAGCCCCTGACGGGGCTGGTTTTATTTGTACTTTGCCAAGAAAGTCGAAATCAAGGATGGGTTGTGGATATCGTCAAGGCGGTCATAAATGGAGCCGTTTTTGACGTAAAGGAGGGCCGGCGCACCATCGCTGTCGTTTTCCACCAGCAGGTTGCGCATAAAATCGTCAGCCTTGTCGCCACCCGTAACGACCGAGTAATGATAGACTTCGGCGCCCGACTGTGCGGCATCGATAGCATTAGCCAAGTCGGCACTGGCAGCACTGTTATTATCATCGGTCACCAGAACCAAGCCATTGCTTTGCGACAAATAAATCATGTCGATTAGGGCGGCCGAGTTGAGCTCAATAAAACCAAAGTTATCACGCGATAAATCTTCGTGGATTGAATGCTCAAAGCTGCCCTTATAGATGCTGTTATTGCGATCGGCAGTCAAAGTTTGCGTAAAAGCGACCGAAAAAATCAGAGAAACCAAAACGGCAGTCAAGATACTAATCAGGGCACAAAGTGGTAATAGGCTAGCATGACAGCTTTCGCAGTAATTTTTTGTCAGACCCTTAGTCTTGGTTGTGGCTTTTTTATTTGGCATCGCAATAAGTTCTCCCATCTTGTTTATGTTTATTTTAGCACATTAACTAAACTTTGTTGATGACTGGAATAACAATTGGCGTGTGACCGGTGGCGTCGTAAAGGATATGCGTGACGTCTTCTTTGATTTCTTCTTTGACGGCTTTAATGTCAGCCTCGGTCGCCATACCGCGGTCAGTCTTGGCGCGCAGGTAGTGACGAATCTTGCCAATAAGTTCTTCGGAATTATCGAGGTAGATGAAAGCGCGCGAAATGATATCCGGCGTCTTGACGAGACGACCAGTCTTTTTGCTGATAGTTAGCACAACCACGAAGATACCCTCGCGCGAAATATGGATACGGTCTTTGACGACAGCCTCGTTGACTTGCTGGTTAGCGTCGTCGTATAGCTTATTGCCAACGGCGATGCGGCCATTTTTATGAATCTTTTGGTCGGGCGTTAGTTCGATAATATCGCCGTCGTCAGCCACAATAATATTGTCGCGCGGAATGCCAACGACGTTTTCGGCCATTTCGGCGTTGTGTTCAAGCATGTAGAACTCGCCGTGATAAGGCATGTAGTTCTTGGGGTGTAAGTCGGTAACGTATTTAACATGGTCCTCGTAGTAGGCGTGCCCAGACAAATGCAGTGGGCCGATGTTCGTTAGATGTGTTTTATTATGCTGAATCACTTGGGCCCCCTCACGCAGTAAACCGCCGACGGTCGTATAGACGCGCGGCTCATTGCCAGGGATGGGGCTAGAGCTAAAGACGATTGTGTCGCTCGACTTAATCTTGATATAGCGGTGCGAACCGGTAACCATGCGGTTGAGTACAGCATTCATCTCGCCCTGTGAGCCGGTGCAGACGATAGTAACCTTCTCGTCTGGCAGTTTGACGATGTCCTCCATCTTCATAATGGTATCTTTGGGAACCTTGATAGCCTTGGCGCGGAGGGCTACTTCGACGTTATTAATCATCGAATAGCCGGCAAAGGCGACCTTGCGCCCTCGCTCGGCAGCCTCGCGCAGGACCAACTCGATACGCTTGACCTGTGACGAGAAGCAGGAGATAATCACCCTCCCTTGTGCATAGTTGTCCATTACTCGACCCAGATTGTCGCCAACGTCGTACTCGCTGTGTGGGTGACTGCCCGGAACGTCAATATTGGTTGATTCATTCAAAAGCAGCGCGATGCCTTCGGTATCAGCGATTTCTTTGAGACGGTCGTAATCTGCCGGCGTATCCATAGGGTGCTCCTCGAAACGCCAGTCGCCCGATAGGACAATTGTGCCATTGGGCGTGCGTATCACGATTGCGGCATTACCGGGGATGGAGTGTAGCATATGCACAAACTCAACCGACAGATGTTGGCTAACCTTAATTTGCTCGTGCTTAAGTGGTTCAACAGTGCGATAATTCATATCTGGCACGTCGGTCAACTCAGACATTTGTTTCTTAATCATGCCAAGCGTAAAGGGCGTAGCATAAATCGGCACGAGCGGACCAAAATAAGGCAAAAGGTGACGGCAGCCACCAATGTGGTCCAAGTGAGCGTGCGTAAAACAGATTGCCTTGACCTTATCGCGGTTATCATCGAGCCACTTAGAATCTGGCACCATGTAGTTGACCCCCGGATAATCACTGTTAGCGAACAGCGTACCCATATCGACCAGGATAATTTCGCCCTGATATTCAATGGCAGTCATATTTTTGCCGATGCCGAGTTCGCCCAGGCCACCCAAGGGGATAACCCGTACGGCGTCTTTGTGCTGACGAGTAGCCCGGATTTTGGCTAACGTAATCTGTTCGCCGTGATAACCGTTATAGCGCGATTTATTTACCGGAATGCCAATAATATGTTGCGCAGCCTGTGCATTCACGTCTTGGCTGAGCATCCGTTGATGATGCACCATTTCGCCCTTGCGAGTTGAAACGAGCAAGTTAACGTCACTGCCTTTGCCGGTTTTGGTTGTCTTAGTGGTCCTACCTTTGGCTTTGGGCGCGGCTTTTTTGGCGGAAGCTTTAGCCTTTACCTTAGCGCCAGCCTTCGTTTTGGCGGCGACACTGGCTTTGCGACGCACCAGCTGCTCGTCTTTGCCGCCAGGGGCAAAATTGGCGTTAAAATTGCGCTTCTGGTTCTCTTCGAATTGCTTCTTAATATTTGGCAGGCGGTCGGCACGACTTTTGAGCAGTTTAGCCCGTCGTTCGGCCTCGGCTTTGGTTTTGTTTTCCATAAAGTCCTTTTAAAATTAGTAGTATTTCCCACACTTAAAGCGCTCAATGCTCCCCTGTACAAGAAAATATTTAGGAGTGTTGCGCGAAAAGTTTTCTAAATTGAATTGATTATACCAAACGAAGCGCACTTTGTCTATTTTAGCGGCCAAGAAAAAGCCCCAGCAGCTTGGCTGGGGCGGTACTACTACTTGGACCGAGCAGCTCGTTTAGCCATCAGAGCATCATAACGCGCCATGATTTGTGGTACGCTGAGAATTTCCAGCGGCTTCCAATCGGGGCTAGAGACAAGCTCTGGGTCGGGCTGGATTGTCGCCCTGCCAGCTTCAATCTTCTCGAGATCGGCATTGGCCCAGGTGTGGACCTTGGACCGCAGATCGCAATTCTCCTCCAGCTCGCAGAGAGACCGGTAGAACCTAGCGTAGAGCGGATAGTCCGGGCTATCTTTACCAGGTATCCGCTCAATACCAATAGCGTCTGCGGTGTCCAGCAATTCTTGCCACACCCGCTTCATCTCCTTCTTTTTGGAAGTGACTGACGCCACTAAACGTCGCATCGAACCGTCGTAATAACGATTGAACCAGTCCACCTGATCGGGAGACAGGGCTACCTCAGACTGCAGATCGGCCAACAAGGCAAGCTCTCTTGAGATTTCTCCACCTTTCTTTGCCAGGCGTTTCAGCGCTTCGTAGTAGGCGGGAACTGAAGGATCGTAATAGTAGTGATACTTTCTCGACATTCATAATCACCATCCTTTGGGAAATGTCGAATTTTTATAAAGGGACGATAGTTAAACTATTCTTGTCTATTATAGCACAAACAGTTTAAAATGTCAATAGACGCCCCTCGCAACAGGGTTGCTTGACGTTTTTGCGCGACTTTGCTATGATGAGTACATACAGATAAGGCCGGCCTGAAAAAGGACGGCATTTTTAAAGCCCAGAGAGACAGAAAGGACAATATGGACTTAGATTTAAAACAAATGATCGCTATGGTCGACATTATTGCCGAGGAAAAGAACCTGCCCAAAGAGGTAGTATTGGACGTCATTCAGCAAGCCATCGCTGCAGCTTGGCGCAAAGACAACGGCGACAAGGAAATGGACGTGCGCTGTGAGCTCGATTTGAACTCTGGCAAGGCCGATGTCTTCGTAACGCGCACTGTAATTGAAGACGGCGAAGCTTACGACCCCGCTACCGAAATTCCCGAGAGCGAAGCCAAGGGCAAAAAAGTTGGTGAGCAGGTCGAAGAAAAGCACGAAGCCGGCGCCTTTGGTCGCGTAGCTTCCCAAACCGCCAAGCAGGTCGTGATTCAGCGCCTACGCGAAGCCGAGCGTGATGCTGTTTTGGCCGAGTATGAAGACCGCGTAGGCCAGGTCGTAAACGGCACTACCATGCGGGTGGAACCACGCGTGGTACGCATCGACCTTGGTAAAGCAACTGGTATCATGCCCAAGAGTGAGCAAATCAACGGCGAGTACTACTCGGTTGGCTCACGCATCAAGGTTTACATTAAAGAAATCGAGCGCAACGAGCGTGGCGCTCAGCTGATTTTGAGCCGTGGTTGCGCCGAGTTTATCGAATACCTTTTCCGTCAGGAAGTACCGGAGATTGAAAATGGCTCAGTCGAGATTAAAGCTGTAGCGCGTGAAGCTGGCGTTCGCACCAAGATTGCCGTTGCTGCCAGCATGGCTGGCATTGACCCAGTCGGCACCTTCGTTGGCGGTCGGGGCGTGCGCGTTCAAGCCGTGATGAACGAAATTGGCGACCGCGAGAAAATTGATATCATTAATTGGAGCGACAATGCTTCGGAATACATCCGCGAAGCACTCAGCCCTGCCGAAATCCAAACTGTCGAAATTGACGATAACAAAGCGACCGTGTTCGTCGCCAAGGACCAGCAGTCAATCGCGATTGGTCGTGGCGGCCAGAATGTACGCCTGGCTAGCAAATTAACCGGTTTCGAAATCGATGTTGAAGTCGCCAAGGCACCAGAAAAGAAGAAAAAGAAAAATGTCGAAGACTCGCTGCTCTCAGCACTCGAAGAAAGCGAAGAAGATACCGCAGCAGATAATCTCACAGACTAAACATCAACAAAAAGCAGCCTCAACATGGGGCTGTTTTTTTATTTACATTTAACGGGGTTTTTGACGCCTGCGTCAATCAAGAGCTGCTCAATGTCGGAATTTTGACAGGCAGCGCTTTGATCGAGCTGCTCCGACGAGATGCCGGTGCCGTCGCCCTTCGTAACGCGTACTATCAATAAAACAGATAGATAAATTACCACGAAAACCATGAAAGCTATCACTGCAACTTTCAAAATGGTACCCAACTTGCCCTTGAGCCGGTCGCCAAAATACATCGTACTTTCATTTTAAAACCTTATTGTTATAAGCGCAAGCGTGATTCTACTAGTCATATACTAGACAAAATCTATAAAGTATGCTATAATATAAAAATTATGACCATCACAAGTCTTGCTCTTTAGGAGGTGTAACAAGTATGCAAAGAAATGTTCGTATCGCCCAGGTCGAGGATTGGTCTTCGCGGGCGCTGCTGGGTGCGATTGCCTGTTTTGTTGTCTGGTTGGTGTCTGGCTTGCTATTAACGTTTTGGCAAGCAGACTGGATAAAGTTCGTGAACAACACCAGCCGATGGTTGATTGTGCCGCTATTAATCGTCATGGTCGTACTGTGGCTACTGTCGGTCTTAATCAAGGACGATGGCGAAAGCTGGCCGCGACGATTAATCAAGGCAACCGTCAAATCCGGCGTGTTTACCATTGGGCTGATCGTTGGTCGCGCACTAGTGACTGCTGGCATGCACGGCAGCAAAACCGGCGGTTTCGTCTGGGGGATGCTGAACTTCCTGCAGATAGCGCTCGGCAAAATGATTGTACCAACGATTCTCTTAACGGTCGCCCTGCTCATAGTAGCCTACGCCGCCAAGCAACCGCAGGTACAAGATTGGCTAGACGGACACTTAGCAACGCCCGCGCCTACGATTGTGGGCGATGAGGCCGTCGCCGAGGAGACGATAATCGACCCGGACGTACAGGGCCGCACCGAAGACGAAATCGACGCTTTTCTGAGCACGCTTTAGCCCCACGGGGAGCCTACTTTGGGCTCCCCTTTTATTTGCCTAGCGCAGTTCGTATTGCGGCATCGATAATTGCGTATGGCTCGCCAGCCTGCTCGTCTGTAATATCAAGTTTTTTACCGTTGAGATAAATGGTAGGGGTATAGGAAATTTGATGCTGTTCAGAACCAAGCACCAAGTCGAATGCGACCTTTTGGTAGACGGCGTCGCTCTCGAGGTCGGCGGCAAATTTCTCTTGGTCGGCATTGGGGGCAAGTTCGGCAAAAAGTTGTAGCAAATAATCTTTAAATCGCGCGATGTTTAAATCGCTCCAAGCGGTTTGGTTAGCGAACAGAGCCTGGCTATAGGACCAATATAAGTCTTGCAGAGCAGCCGCTTCGGCCGCCCGTGCTGCAAAACGAGCATTGGCGTGAATGCTCAAAGGATAGTTGCGCTGCACGAAACTCACTCGGTCGCTGTATTCTTGGTAAAGCTGTTCCATAACGGAACTCATTGCTGCGCAGCCTGGACACTGGAAATCCACGTATTCGACAATCGTTACTCTGGCGTCCTGCCTGCCGCGAATATGGTCGGCGATTTCGCCGTTGTGTGAATCGGCCGCGATGGAGCGTGCAGCATCATATTCGCCGTTAATTACATAGTTACGAACTCTCTGTTCGGCCAAGTCGGCACGTTGGCTAGCACTCGTTTCGTTCAACTTCTGATTTTCGCGGCGCAAATCAATGACCTGACGTTGATAGCTCGCCAAACTATACGACAGAAGTAAATAGCCTACCAATAACGCAAATACCGAACACCGTAGCCAGAGAATTTTGCGACGTTGCGGGTTGGGATACCGTGGCGCAAGGTCCGGATCAAGCCGAAAAGCCAACAGGCGCCGCCCATACTCAGCCTGTTGAGTGGCTGCTAGCATTAACTGGGCGTTGTAATCTTCTAAGGCTAAGCGGTTTTTCATAAAACGTTCCGCCGCATCGACGCGTAGCTTCTTGGGGAGTTTAATCTTGTCATCAAGGTCCTTAGCTTGCAGAGATGCTTTGGCTGGGCTAGATAGCGCTTGTAGATTAAGGCCGTATTTTTCTTTGGCGCGTGCGAGCGTTAAATATTCGCCGGTTTTACTGTCGGGGTGATAGAACACAACGCCTAGTAAGTGCCCGGCACGGCGGTTTGGGCGCACGAAAGCGCCTTCGCTCTGCCCGCCCGTCACGAGTGCCACCACGTGATAACGGCCGAAATGGTAATACAAAAGCGGCATCGACACAACAACTGGGCGTGTACCGGTAGATTGTGGCGCTAGTTCTTGGGTGATGTCTCGGTAGCTTTTGCGTGCCATAGATAAGCTTATTCTAGCATAGATGATATAATGGTCTCATGTCCAAACGCCCAAGCAAACTCCATAACGGCCTTAGCGCCACCGAAGTGCGCGAGAGGCGACGTCAGGGGCTCGTCAATACTTCCGTCCAAGCCCCCTCGAAGTCCATCCGTCAGATCATAATCGACAATACTTTTACTTATTTTAACTTAGTATTTTTGGTGCTGGCGATATTTTTAATATTAGTCGGCGCTTTCCGCGATATCACTTTTATGCCCGTGATTATTGCCAACACTTTAATTGGTATTTTTCAAGAAATCCGCTCCAAGGTCGTACTCGATAAAATGTCGATTCTGAATGCGCCAACAGCACGGGTGATCCGTGATGGCAAAGAACAGGAGATTAACGCCGAATGGCTAGTGCAGGATGATTTGGTGCGTTTTGTCGCTGGCAACCAAATCCCCGCCGATGCCGAAGTCGTGAGTGGCAGCGTGGCAGTGAATGAGTCATTACTAACAGGCGAGTCCGACGACATCCACAAGGAAAAAGGCGACGGATTGCTGTCTGGCAGCTTCATCGTGTCGGGCGAATGCTACGCTCGCTTGACGAAAGTAGGCAAGAATTCTTACATTAGCCAGCTAACGCTCGAAGCAAAACGCGAAAAAATTAAAGAACAATCCGAGATTATTCGTTCGCTAAACAAAATCGTGACTTTTGCTGGAATTGCAATTATTCCGATTGGGATTATATTGTTCTGCCAACAATTCTTTGGAGGTAACCAAAGTATTCAGGCCGCCGTACAAGCTTCGGTTGCGGCAATGATTGGTATGATTCCAGAAGGCCTTTTCCTGCTATCGAGCGTAGCTCTGGCAATTAGCGCCATGGAGCTTGCACAAGATAAAGTTTTGCCGCACGACATGAAAAGCATCGAGACTCTGGCTCGCGTCGACGTGCTCTGCGTCGATAAGACTGGTACGATTACCGATGCACATATGAAAATTGCTTCTCTAGAACTACCAAAAGACGCTAAGCTGACTTACGATGAAGTGTTCGCAATCGCGAGCGATTATGCGGCAGCGCAGACGTCCGACAATATCACGATGGAAGCAGTGAAGGAGTTTTTTGACCGTCCTAGCACAGCGCGCCAGCTCGAATCCGCCGTAGGTTTTTCGCCAGAATACAAATACAGTGGCGTGAATTTTACAGACGCTTCGTATCTGATGGGCGCGCCGGACTTAGTCCTAGGGGCGCAATACGATAAATATCGCAAGCAAATCGAGGGGTATAATCTGCGCGGCTACCGAGTTTTGGCGTTCTGTCGCTACCGCGGCAAGATTGACGGCAAAGCCTTGACAGCAAAGCGCGAGCTAATCGGGCTCATCTTACTGACTAACCCGATTCGTGCCAATGCACCAGAGACATTCCGGTATTTTGCCGACCAAAAAGTGCGTATCATGGTTATCTCAGGCGACGCGCCATTGACGGTTTCGGAAGTCGCCAAGAAAGCCGGCATCGCCAACGCCACCAAATACATTGACGCCAGCACATTGACGAGCGAAAAGGCCATCCGTAAAGCGATTAAAGAATATACGGTGTTTGGTCGCGTGACGCCCGACCAAAAACGTCAGTTTGTGCGAGCGCTCCAGGCCCAGGGCCATACCGTAGGCATGACTGGCGATGGCGTGAACGATATATTGGCTTTGCGTGACGCCGACTGTGGCATTGCAATGGCGAGTGGCAGTGACGCAGCGATGCAAGCTGCCCAGTTAGTCTTACTCGAGTCGGATTTTTCCAAAATGCCTGGCGTCGTACGCCAAGGACGTCAAGTCGTCAACAACCTGGAACGCTCTGGTAGCCTATTCTTGGTCAAAAACACCTTTTCTTTGACTACCAGCTTAGTAGCAATTTTGCTCGCGATTAAGTATCCTATTCTACCAGCGCAGATTTCGCTGATTAGCATGTTCACAATTGGCGTACCAGGATTTCTGTTGTCACAACTGCCGAACAATAACCTCATCAAGGGTAGTTTCATCTATAACATTTTGTCGCGCGCCGTACCGGGCGGCCTAACCGACATGCTGATTGTTGCTATGATGATGATTGCGGGCGCAATTTTCGGTTTTGCTAGTGAAGAAATCTCAACGGCATCCACAATCTTACTGGGCGTTGTGGGAATGCAGATGGTTTACCGTGCCAGTAAGCCGATGACTAAGCTCAAATGGGCAATCTTCGCATTGTGCCTATTGGGGCAAATCGTCTGCTATGCGTTCTTGCCGCAACTGTTTGGGCTGTCAGAACTATCATTGCAAGCCACCGTAATTTGCGTAGGCCTGAGCTTTGCCAGCTATCCAATTCTACAAAAAATTACCAACCTCAGCGATAAGCTTGGCCAACGCATTCAGCGGCTGTTCAATAAGTACTCCAAACGAGTCAAATCCCTTGCCAAAGAAATGTGGGCAGACCGCTAAAGACAAAGAAGAGCTCGTATATCGAACAACAAAAGAGCGCCCTATAGGCGCTCTTAATAAGACAACGACTGACCCGTTGAGGTGAGCCCTTGTATAATTCGGCATCTTGCTATTTTCCCACTTTCGCAGTACGTTCGCCGCGGCCAGGCTTGACTTCTGTGTTCGGAATGTAAACAGGTATTTCCCTGGTGCTATGGACACCGATGCAAAAACTCAAAACAGCCTTGAGTACTTGCATCGATGTAAGATGTGACGATAATGAAATTAATTGGCTCTGATACGAATTTAGTACCAGTTACTAGTTAAGTCTACTCTACTTACTGCCATCATGCAAGCATAAAAGCAATAAGTAGAACATAAAAAGGCAATGCCTCTATTAGTACGCTTCGGCTCCATACGTTGCCGCACTTCCACCTTGCGCCTATCAACCAGATCATCTTTCTGGGAGGTCATAGGGAATTCTAATCTTGGAGTCAGTTTCGCGCTTAATATGCTTTCAGCGCTTATCTATACCGAACATAGCTACTCGGCAATGCAGCAGGTGGCCACAACCGATACACTAGAGGTTCGTCCATCTCGGTCCTCTCGTACTAGAGACAGATCTCCTCAAAATTCCTAACGATCATGCCGGATATAAACCGAACTGTCACACGACGTTCTGAACCAAGCTCGCGTACCACTATAACCGGCGAACAGCCGGACCCTTGGAAGGTGCTCCCCCTCCAGGATGTGATGAGCCGACATCGAGGTGCCAAACCGCGCCGTCTATGTGAACTATTGGGCGCGATCAGCCTGTTATCCCCAGGGTAACTTTTATCCGTGTGCGCTGTCTTTCCCACGTAAATTGAACCGAAGTTCTATACAGCGGGTCATTTGCTCCCACTTTCGTGTCTGATTGGGTTGTAGCCCTCACAGTCAAGCTGGCTTTTGCGCATACACTATCACTACGATTTCCATCCGTAGTTAGCCAACCTTTGAACGCCTCCGCTACTCTTTAGGA
>JAFUBT010000007.1 GCA_017460065.1 Candidatus Saccharimonadota bacterium
AGACCTGCAGGAACTCCTCTCGTAGAATTGCACCACCGCAAGTTTTATGCTAATATACTGGCAGCTGCTGGGATAGCGATGTGGTCAAACGCATCAGACTGTAAATCTGCCGGCTTCGGCCTTCGTAGGTTCGACTCCTACTCCCAGCACCACGCCGTAATTCCAGACCCCATCAGGGGTCTTTTTGGTGGGGGAGTAGGAGGAGAACCTTGGTTCGAACGTTTTATCTGGTATAATAAATTGTAAAGAACGGAGGTATAATGTTTAACTTAGAAAACCGCATTGCTGTCGTTACCGGAGCATCTAGTGGACTCGGCCAACAAATCGCCCGCGCCCTCGCCAAACAAGGCGCCAACCTTGTGATTATGGCGCGTCGTTTCGAGCGACTCGAAGCTCTCAAAACCGAAATCGAACAAGATTACCATGTTCAAGTCCTTCCCGTTAAATGCGACGTCACAAGCAGTGCAGACATTGACGCCGCCGCACAGACCGCTGCCGACATTTTTGGCCGCGTCGACATTCTTATCAACTGCGCCGGCGCCAGCAAAGACGCCGGTGTTCTCGAAATGACCGACGAACAGTGGGACTTCACAATCGCCACCGACGAAACATCCGTCTTCAAAATGACTCGCGCCTTTGGCAAAGTCATGAAACAGCGCAATTATGGTCGCATTATCAACATCTCTTCCATGTATGGCCTTGTTGGCAATACTAAAATTCCGACCATTGCCTACCACGCCTCGAAGGGCGCAGTCGTCAATTTCACACGCGCGACAGCCGCCGAACTCGCCCAATTCGGCATCACCTGCAACTGTATCTGTCCAGGCTATTTTGAGACCGAGCTCACTAAAGCTGTTCTCGACACGCCAGACTTTCAGAATTTTGCCCAGCAAATGGTACCAATGGGACGCTACGGCAAAGAAGGCGAACTCAATGCCGCTATTGTTTTCTTAGCGAGTGAAGAAGCCAGTTATGTTACTGGCGCGATTATCCCGGTGGATGGTGGCTACACCAGTATTTAGATATGGCGCAACGGTGGTACAACGGCCTCAAACTATGGCTAGAAGATTTTAAGCGACTTAGTCAAATCGATTGGCACTGGCTAAGTGTCTGGCTGTCGCTCTATCTTAGCTTTTTACTACTCGACATCATTGCACCACAATTTAGCGGCTCCGCACTCATCAAGTATCTCGGGATTTTTCTCTGCCTAGTCTACGCTATCCAAAAATACCGCAAAGATCACCTTTTAAATATCGCCATCCTTCTCACATTTGTTGCTGACACTATTTTGGTCTGGACCAATCACGAAGCATCCGGTGTCTTCGTGTTTTGTTTTGCGCAAATGTTGCACCTGAGTCGTCTGACACGCAGTAATGGACACATTGTCTGGTATTATGCCATAGCCATCGCGCTTGTCTTGATTTTCATCATACAGCTCGGCGACGTCCTGCCAATTTATGCCGCGACAGCCATCTATGCTTTTCTATTGTGCGCTAATCTCGTGCTATCGCTACGCAATTATCAGCGTCATCAAAACAACTTTCGCGCCCGTTGCTGCTTCTATGCATTCCTGTGTTTTGTCTGCTGCGACTGCTGCGTAGCCGCACGCCACCTGATGCTTGACGGTCTCATTGCGACGCAGTTCTTACCATTAGTATCTTATCTCGTCTGGGTCTTCTACTATCCATCGCAAGTTCTCATGGCTAACAGTTCGCTCCTGCCAGATGCGCCAACCCGCCGCAAAATTGCAAAATGACCGCCCATAAGGTAAACTCATTATCATGAATGGGAATTCCAAACCTTATGCTATCCTTGTTTTCGGTGCGCCCATGAGCGGCAAGAGCAGCTTTGCGCAACAGTTCAGCAAGCGCTTTAGTGCTCCGTTCCTCAATATCAGCGAGCTACACGCAGAGTCGCGCATCAGCCGCAAAACCGCCATGAAGCTAGCAGCCGAAATCGCCAAGAGCAAGCAAACCATGATTGTCGAAGGCGGCCTTGACACCGAAAAACAACGCAACGAGATGAAGCGACTCTTCCTCTCCGCTGGCTATCTGCCAGTGCTCATTTGGGTGCAGACTGATTTGGCCGCCATCAAGCACCGCATGCGCCAAAAATACAGCAATCTCGCCGATGCTAAAGCCGCCCTTGAATCGTCATATAACAAGCTCGAAGCCCCCGCCGACTCCGAAAACGCCATCGTCATTTCCGGCAAACATACTTTCCAGACTCAGTGCAAGAACGTCCTCAGCGGCATCTCCGAGCGCAGTGGCGCCAAATAAATGATTATCTCAGACAAAGAATTTGGCGAAGTAATCGTCCGTAAAAGTGCCTGGGTGACAAACCCAAAGTTTTCCGTCTCGACTTCGGGCCGCCTCGCCATGTCTGTTCCCGCCCACACCAGTGAGTTCTTAGCCAAACGTTGGCTCAACGCCAGTCGTAAACAAATTCGCGATAAACTCCCCATCAATGATCCTGCCACCCAACGCGCGCGCGACGCCCAAAAGAAAATTCTTAGCAAAAAGGCTCGTGACTACCTACCATATCGTCTTGAATTTTGGGCGCAAAAATACGGTTATCAATACAGCGGCCTGCGTCTCTCGCATGCAAATACCCGCTGGGGTAGCCGCTCAAGTACCGGCACTATCTCGCTAAATATCGGCTTAATGAAAGTCCCCGAAGCACTACGCGACTACGTCATCATTCACGAACTTGCCCACATCAATCACATGGATCATTCCGACGCATTCTGGGCCGAAGTCGCTGCACACGACCCGCACTATAAGCGTCACCGCAAACTATTAAAGCAATACTCGCCCGGCGTATAGTGTAAAATATAGGCATGAACAGTATCGCCGCCATCATTGGGCCAATTTATCAAAAACTTCTACAGATTTGCGAAAAACGCCAAATCTCTCTTAATCTTGACCTCGAAAGGCCATCCCTCAAAATCCGCCAAGAACAATTACTGCGCGATTTTCTTCAAGATAGTCTCAGCTGTTCCATTAAATGTTGTAAAAAACACAACAAAATCACCATCTCTCAGAGCATCGACGAGCAGCGCAAAATACGTTTCAGCATCAAATCCGACGGCGACATCTTCGGCGACGACGTAAAAGCTAAATTGACCGAACACGGCTACCACGTCCGCTCGCGTTTTGGCTACGGCAACACAATTTCGGTCGAGCTCAATTAGCCGGTCCCAGTTATTGCTTACGCAATCGAATCGCAAAACCACCGCCAGGCGCCATGTACATCTCAATGCGATCGCCTTGACGAATCACTTTTTCTTCAATCACGTAGCCTAATTGATGGTCACGATAATGCGCATCCTCCGAATCACGGTAAATGGTCGCCGTATAGTTGACGCCCGGTTCCAGAAAATCAATATACAGCTCCACCCGGCGCCCCTCCTCATTCGTCACGCCTCCAATATACCAGTTGGGACTATCCCATTCTTGCCGCGCCACCACGAAGCACTTACCTACCTCCCCCATAAGTGGAATAGTACGCTCCCACGTCAAAGGCACATCCTGGATAAACTCATACAAATCATGGTAATTGACCTCATAAATCTGCGGCCGATCAGAAGCCATCTGCATCGACGAATAAATCGTCACATAATAAGCCAACTGCCGTGTAATTGTCGTCGCCATCCGTTTGGCATAGTTCGTCACATCCAGAATCCCTGGCGTGTAGTCCATACCACCCGCCAGCATGCGCGTAAACGGTAAATAACAAGCGTGCGACGGCGCCAAAGCACCACCCTCATACTCCTGCCCACGCGCCCCCTCGCGCGTCATTAAGTTTGGCCAAGTTCGCTCGATCCCCGTGCCCTTAATCGGCTCATGTACGTCAAGCATAATACCATACCGCGCCGCAAGTTCTACTACCTTTTGATAATGCAATACACCCAATTGCGAGTGATGGTATTCGCGCTGGCCATTAATTGTCATTTTCGAGCCAGCATAGCCGGTCTTAACATAACGAATCCCCAAGCTTTTATAAAACTTAAAGGCATCCTCCATTTGCTCTTCATAGTTATCGATAAAACCTACCGTCTCGTGATGTCCAACAATCTCCACTCCGTTCGCTCGACCATATTCGGAGACAATCTTCATGTCAAAATCCGGCGTCGATTCCAAAAACTTATTACGTTCGCCGTTTTCCAGCCAGTCCCCCTCCCAGCCGTCATTCCAACCCTCTACCAGTAGGGCAGGAATGCCAAGGTTGCGGCACGAATCGATGTATTGCATGGCGTGGTCAGTCGTGGCTCCGTGTCGCTCGCCGAGCGCCCAAGTCCATTCGCCCACATACATTGCCCACCAAATTCCCATGAACTTCACGGGTTCTACCCAAGAAAAATCACCACGTGGAGCATCATTTAGATTCAAAATCATCCGACTAGTCGTCAAATCCAACATATCGTGCGCAATGATGACCGTCCGCCAAGGCGTCGAAAAGGGCAGTTCAACATAGGCGCGCATGCCGTCTGACAGGGGAGTAATGTCTGCCTTTAGCACTGGGCCACTCATTTTAAGCGTCATACTACCGTAGTTGTAAAGCGCCGCTTCGTGAATCGATAGACAAACCGCCCCCGTATCTATCGTCAATGGCGTGTGAACTGCATCGGTCAGTTGGCCGACCGGCATTTCGCTATAGTTATATTCATAGCGATCCGGCTGGTAAGCCGGGATGCTCCAAGATCGCGCGCTCGTGTCAACCGCAAATTCCGTCAATTCATCAGCAATTACTAACTTGTCCATTTCGGGTTGCGCTGGAATTTCGTAGCGAAAAGCAACACCGTCATCATAGGCGCGAAATCGCAAAGTTAGCAAACGATTGGGCTTTTCTACCTCTGCGAGATAAATTGCCGTTTCGTTGTAATGATTACGGACGATGTGTTGTTCGCCCCAATGCGCCTTCCAGGTTTCGTCAAAAGTCTTCGTATAAGCTCGCACCAAGCCAAAATTTTCCACTAGCGGAGCCGCATCCTTTAGGGCAATACCTAATTTGGATTGCCGCAATACCAAACGTTCGTCCTTTTTGACAAAATAAGACATTCGGCCGCGATCCAAAATAAAAGTCGCCACCACCCGGCCATTTGGAGATTTTATCTCATATACAGCGTCTGTCTTGTTCTTTTTAAACAGTTCGCCTAAAAAACTCACAATGCATTCCTCATTGCCATAAGCATATTGTAGCATACAAAAACACCGTCATTTTTCCGCAAAATATGGCACAATATAAGTAGTGAAGAGGGTTATATACGCAATCGGTCTCATTTGCTTTTTTGCTATTTTTGGCTATCATGACGTCGCCGCCGACAATGGCATTCCTAGTATCTCCATCGCACTCAACGGCACAACCATAGATATTATTCATGCAGGCACCAAAGACATTAAATATCCCGACAATTTTCTGACCGTAACAGATTTTGACCATATCGACTCTTACGCCGGCGTTGAAATCAAGGGCCGCGGCAACAGTACTTGGGCTGCCGATAAACGCCCTTACCAGATAAAATTCGCACATACCACGGATCTGCTTGGCCTCGGCGCCAGTAAAAAATGGGTTTTACTTGCGGACTACCTAGACGACAGCCATCTGCGTAATCATTTAGCCTTTTATCTTTCTTACTTACTAGACATGCCTTATCGTGGCCACGGCCAACACGTCGATCTCTACATCGACGGCGAATACCGTGGGCTTTACTACCTTTGCCACAAGAACGAGATCAGCCAACGCTCAGTCTACCTTCAAGACCCACGAGGTGTTTTAGTTGAAATGGATAACCTCTGGGAACCGGACGATGATTTTTTTGTCAGCGATTACGACAAAAATCGCCTGTTATTCAAGGACGTCAAGACCGACGACCCCGAACTCGCTGCCACAGCCTTTGCAGATTTTCGCCAGGCCTTCAATCGTTTCGAACGCGCTCTTTACGCCAGTGATTGGAATGGCGTCAAACAAGAAATTGACCTCGAATCATTTGCGCAATATTTCCTCATGACCGAATTAAGCGTCGACGTTGACGGCTTCGCTTCGAGCGTCTTTTTCTACAAAGATGGCCCGCATGATCTCATTCATGCCGGACCCGTCTGGGATTATGATTTCGCTTTTGCAAATTTCCGCTGGAGTATCGACGGTCCGACTCTGTCGCCACACCGTAGCTGGGCACAACGCGGCACTCGCCGAGGCGACTTTGCCGTGCAAGACAGCACACTATGGCAACATTTAATGGATTTTCCCGAGTTTCGCGACCAGGTTCGCCAAATCTATCAAAACAAAATTTTTGGGCATGCCGCCGAAATTGACGAGTATCTACTTGCCAACGCCGACTATCTTCAAGATAGCGCAAGCCGCGATAACGCCACTTGGTGGCGCGAGAACTTTCGTCTCAGCGTTGATCTGTTACGCGACTGGGTGCAAACGCGCCTGGCCTACCTCGATCAACTATATGCTCAGCCCGACCAAGTCACTAGCGGCACCTACCGCATCAACGGCTACGATGATATTGTTAACCGCAAATTCTTTACCGGCGAATTCTTCCTCCAAGCCCAAGACGACGGCAGCTATAAAATCCTCGACACAGCCACATCTTACGCATTGAGCGTCGTAGAACTCAACCAGTTTAACGAAACCGGCAATCAAGTATATTTTCAACGTAGTCGCCTCGACGATAGCCAACGTTGGTACCTCATTCAAAAAAACGATCAGCAGTTTTATCTTGTCGCCAAAAGAAATGGCTTATTTCTCAGCTGCAACCAGGGCCAGCTCGAACTCCAAGAATATCGCGGCGATGACGCGCAAAGCTTCAATTTATTCTATAAAATGCAAAAACTCATCCACGCCAATCGGCCAATCTATTATCGCCTCCAAAATAATTTCGGCCCCAGTGTACAACTCTCCAACAGGGGAGGACAGCTCATGCTCCGTAGCCCACGTAGTCTTGACAGCGGCATTTTTCTCGTCGAGCGCCAAACCAACGGCAGCTATGTCTTCATCGATCGCAACGCCCAACGCAGCCGCCCCTGGATTATCCAAGAAAACCCTAACGGCAGCCTAAAACTCATCGATAGCCAAGGGCTCCGCGCCCTCAGTCGCCAGCGGCAGCACGTAGTATTTACTGAACTCGCCGAAACTCCCGACCAAGACTGGCTCCTACAAGAGTTACGACTACCGCAATTCGCCGACCCACGTATCATCGTTTATCCTGCGCAATAGTTGTGTTTGATTGACAGTTTACATGGTATGTGCTATAATAAACAAATAGGGTGCAAAAACACCCCAATTGTCCCTTGTCGCCAAGTGGCGACCGCACCTTAGGAGGAAGCATGAAAACGCAGCACAACGCCGAACTAGTGGAAGCTTTTTTCCAACTATCGAACGCTCTCGCCGCCATTGAGAGCCGTCTAAATTGGGATATACGCTTTGCACTCAAACACACCAAGGAGGCGATCGAAGAAGGCGATGCCGACGGTATTCGCTACCACAGCGCGCAGCTCGTCGCTGCCACCCAAGCAATGCCACTGCGCACTGCCAGCATCTGCGAGGCGACTCGCAACCTGTCAATCCAACTCAATAGCTAACTCCAACGCGCTTGCCCTCGGGCAAGCGCATTTTTTAGGCATGATGATAGGGGCGACCAAGATTAATTTCCTGCGCTCGATATAGCTGCTCAACCAAAACCAACCGACACAGCTGATGGGGCAGCACCATCTTTGACAAGCTCAATACCAAATTTGCTCGCGCCTGCAACGCTGGCGAAAAATGCCCAAAGGCTCCACCCAAAACAAACGCTACTTCGCGCCCCGCCTCGAAAGCCGACTCTAGCCGCTCCGCCAATTCGGGCGAAGTTAGCAGCTCGCCGCGCTCGTCAAGTAGCACCACCAGCACATCGCGCGACAAAGCCGTTACTTTCGCCTCTAACTCCGCTTCATCCACAAACTGCCAACTCAACACGTATGGCTTGCGCAAGCGTTTTTCGTATTCGCCGCAGGCCTCCGCCAGCCACGCTCGGTTCTTTTTACCGCCCGCTATAATTCTAATCATTTGCAATATTATAGCATTTTTGTTATAATTACCCCAGTTACCAAAGACAGCGGCGACTCGTTCCGAGTTTAATCATGCCGCCGAGGCAAATCTTTCTTGCAAATTGGTGACGTTTTCTGGCCTTTCGGGGTGCAGATTTTAACAATCTGGCTATTTTATAACACCAAAAGGAGATTCCTATCTATGGCAATTAGCAAAGATAAGAAACAACAATTGGTTGCCGACTTAAACGAGTTGCTCAGCGACGCCAAAATGACCGTTTTTGCAAAATACCAAGGCCTCTCGGTCGCAGAAATGCAAGAACTCCGGGCCGCCGCGCGCGAGCACAACGTCAAAATCAAAATCGTCAAGAACCGCCTCGTGCGTGTCGCGATGGGTGCTATCGCTGTTTACAAAAACACCGATACCAGCGCACTTGAAGGGCAGTTACTTTATGCCGTCTCTAACGACGACGAAGTCGCCCCTGCTCAGGTCCTGGCCAAATTTGCCAAAGATCACGCCGCCCTTGAGCTCAAAGGCGCATTCAGTGGCGAAGGCGCTAATCTCAGCGAAGACGACGTCAAGGCGCTCTCTCAGCTCCCCAGCAAAGAGCAGCTCATTGGCGAGGTCGTGGATATGCTCCTCAGCCCAGTCAACGACGTTACGAATGGTCTTTCTGGCAACTTGCACGCCTTACTTGAAGGCGTTGCCGACAAAGCAACCAATTAATTATTAAATTTAAATAAAGGAGTCTAATATGGCTGCTGATGTAAAGAAAATCGCAGAGGAATTGGTCAAGCTCACCGTCCTCGAAGTTAACGAGCTAAAGAATGTCCTCAAGGACGAATACGGCATTGAACCAGCTGCAGCTGCTGTTGCAGTTGCTGGCCCTGCCGCTGATGCCGGCGCTGCCGCCGAAGAGAAGAGCGAATACACCGTCGTTCTGAAAGACGCCGGTGCTCAGAAGATCGCCGTTATCAAGGCTGTCAAGGAAGCCACTGGTCTTGGTCTTGGTGAAGCCAAAGCTCTCGTCGACGAAGCTCCATCCAACATCAAAGAAAAAGTCGCCAAAGATGAAGCCGAGGCTTTGAAGAAAGCCCTCGAAGACGCAGGCGCAACCGTCGAACTCGCTTAAGTTCTATTAATCCAATGGCCAGATTAACATATCGCAAAAATAGCCCTTCTGTCGAGGGGCTATTTTTTTGCTTATACCTACTATCCAATATTTCACGCAACGCACTAAACTGCCCGCAAAAAGTCAATGGTAAAAAATACAACATTTTGCAGCCGACTCCTGTTTTTGCTGTGGAAAAAATCTTTTTTCTATCATTGACAATCAATCCGACTTTTTTATATCATATACTTAATAAACACATAAACAGACGGGATGCGAGGTATGTCTGAATTACCAGAAAAACAAATAAAAAGGCTACGCAGTCTTCTTACCGAAGCGGAGACAAATCTTTCTGCTGCCAAAGAATTACTAACTTCCATGCTAGGCGATGGCGATATTATTACCGCTCCGGCCAGCACCGTGTCCGAAAGCCCAGAGGGCAAAGTCATTGAAGGCGTCTTTGACGGTCAAATCATGATTGGCCCCGACGGCAAGAACTATCCTGTACCCGCCAACTACGCCAGCAAGTCCAAGCTAGTCGAGGGCGACATTCTCAAGCTCACCATTGGCGACAACGGCAAATTCCTATACAAACAAATCGGCCCGGTCGAACGCCGCACCGTCATCGGCACGCTTACCAGCCACGACGACCAATATTTTGTCGAAGTTAATGGCAAAGAATACAAAATCCTCTATGCATCAGTCACTTACTTCCGCATTAAGGTCGGCGATCAGGTTACCGTCATTATTCCGGCCGACAATGAAGACGCCACTTGGGCGGCCGTCGAAGCCAGTCTTTAGTTTCTCTACTTGTCTTTATTCAAGTACACCAGATACAACTGCTGCTTCTACTAGTGAAACAACTAAGTAAAATACCGCCGTCAAAGCGACTAAACTTAGTGGAATGACCACCTGAAGACTCGAAGCTTTGTACCGCAACATATCGTACAACGCCACGCCAAGGGCGCAAATCGCTAGCGCTATCGCAATTACAATCGACACGTAGTCCACATCGTCCCAGCCGCCAGTGATAATTAAGACAAAGTTGAAAAACACCACCGCAATCGATACGCCAATCAAAAACATGCGTAGAATGCGCAAAATACGCCGCATATGCGCAATTTGCTTCTTAGTCCTTCTGGATTTTCGGAGGTGTTTTTTGATCGTTTTGGTTTTTGCCATGAGCTAACCACCATTCTAGCATAAAATACGCTTATGGTAAAGATATAGACCGCCACATTTTACCTGCAAAAATGCTACAATAGACATAGATGAAGGCATTATATCGTCGATATCGGCCGAAGACATTAAGCGAGGTGGTCGGACAAAAACAAATTACCGACGTGCTGGAGCGCGCTATCCAGAACGACAGAATTGCGCATGCTTATCTTTTTATTGGCCCGCGTGGCACCGGCAAAACCTCTGTAGCACGTATCTTAGCTCACGAGGTTAACGGCTTTCCCTACGAACTTGAAGACGACTACATCGATATTATCGAAATCGACGCCGCTAGCAACACCGGAGTCGATAATATCCGCGAGCTACGCGAAAAGGCCAACATTGCCCCCGCTAAAGGCAAGTATAAAGTCTATATTATTGACGAAGTCCATATGTTGTCTAAAAGCGCTTTCAATGCTTTACTCAAGACCCTCGAGGAACCGCCCGCCCACGTTATCTTTATCATGGCTACTACCGAAAAACACAAAGTTCCTGTTACTATTTTGTCGCGCAGTCAGGTATTTCAATTCCGCCTAGCCGACCCCGGCACGATGTTCGACCACCTCAAACATATCTGCAAACAAGAGCAGCTCGACATTGCCGACGATGCGCTTCAGCTAGTCGTCCAACGCGGCGGCGGGTCATACCGCGACTCTCTCTCGTTGCTCGAACAAGTCTCGACGCTCAGCGAGCAAACTGTCACTGCCGAAATTATCACCAATGCGCTCGGCCTGCCACAACACGAAGCTCTCCAACAATTACTTTTCCATTACAAGAACAACAATATTCTCGAAGTTCGCAACCATATCGCCGAGCTCGCCAATCAAGGCGTCAAAGCCGAATTAGTCGCCGAAGAACTCATTCGCGCCATTACGGCCGACCCCGAACCAGCCCTGCTGCCGTTGCTAGATCGGCTCACTAAAATCGAGCCCAACAGCAGCTACGCCGAAGTCAAGCTACTACTTGCACTCAGTCAGTTTAGCCGCACGGACACGCAGAACAATTTCACGCCCCCCGTTCAATCCGCCGCAACTCCAATTATACAAACCAAGACCAGTGCCGCTTCGGCTACAGCCGGCCCAACAATCAGCGCCCCCCTTCCTGCCACACGGCCAGCCGCTACGCCTACTACGCCCACGGCCACTACCAACAAGCAGCCTGCAACAACCGCAGCTCAAAACTCCGCCCCCATCAAAACCAATGCTAGTGGCGCCGAAATCTGGCAGCAAATCCACCAGGCCATCGGCAACCAAGCCAAACAACTCAATAGTTTTCTCAAAAATTCCGATTACGTTCTCAAGGACGGCGTTTTCAAAATCTACACGCGCAGCGACTTTAAAAAACGCCAATTTGAGAAAAAGCGCGACATTATTGCCGCAGTTATCCCAGAACAGTATAAACTAGAAATAAGCGACGAAACCCTCGAACGCGACTCCGAGCTGGCCGCCATCGCCGATTTAATGGGTGGGGGAGAGGAGATAGAAATTAATGAGTGAGCCCAAGCGCAACGAGCGTGTTAGCCCCCACGACACAGAAGCCGAAAAATCCCTCCTTGGCGCCATACTAATTACCGATGAAGTACTCGCCGATGTTACCGAAATTATCAAGCCAAAAGACTTCTACGATGAGCGTCATCGACATATTTTTGACGCTATGTGGTCGCTTTATGAGCGCCGTCGGCCAGTCGATTTGCTAACCGTTAAAGATGAGCTCAAACGCAAAAAAACCACCGAAAAAGCCGGTGGCGCCGCCTATCTCACCAATCTCGCCAGCTATGTTCCCACAGCTGCGCACGCCAAAGCTTATGCCGAAATTATTAATGACGCCGCTTTACGTCGCCGCCTCATCGGTGCCGCAGCCGAAATCAATGAACGCGCCTACGACACCGAACATGAAATCGTCGAAGTTGTCGGCCTAGCCGAAAAAACCCTTTTTGAAGTTTCACAAGATAACATTCGTAGCGACTTGGTGCCAATTTCTGACCTCTTATCCGAAACTTTCGACCGTCTCGAAGAGCTTAACGAAAACAAGGGCTCAATTGCCGGCCTGAAAACCGGCTACCCAGACATCGACCGCACAACTGCCGGTCTCCACCAATCCGACCTATTAATTCTGGCCGCCCGCCCAGCAATGGGTAAAACCGCCTTAGCGCTCAATATGGCCCGCAACGTAGCGCAAATCAACCAAAAAGCCGTCCTCATCTTCTCGCTCGAGATGAGCAAGGAGCAGCTCGTCAACCGCATGCTATCAGACATCTCCGGCGTCGGCGGCTTCAAGCTCGAAACCGGCAATTTCGACGATAGCGATTTTGAAAAAATCTCCGAAGCCATGAACGAGCTCTCGCAGCTGCCTATCTTCATCGATGATACGCCAGGTATGACTATTATGGAGATGCGCACTAAGGCGCGCCGCGTTGCTCACGAACACGACCTCGGCATGATCGTAGTTGACTACCTGCAGCTAATGTCCGGCTCCTCTAAACGTTCCATGGACAACCGCGTCCAGGAAATCTCCGAAATCTCCCGTGGCCTCAAGCTCATCGCGCGCGAACTCAAGGTGCCAGTCATCGCCTTGTCGCAACTCTCGCGTAGTGTAGAAAGCCGTGAAAGCAAAATCCCGATGTTGTCCGACTTACGTGAATCCGGCTCTATCGAGCAAGACGCCGATATCGTTATGTTCTTGTACCGCGAGGACTACTATGACAAAGAGACCGAACGGCAAAATATCGCCGACCTTTTCATCGCCAAGCATCGCCGTGGTGCCACTGGCCAAATCGAACTCTACTTCGACAAAGAGCGCGTCCGCTTCATGTCACTCGATAACAAGCACCAATAAGCAGCTAGAACAATCATGGCAATTATGCTAATATGAGTGCAGTGAAAAAACGCACAAAACAATCCTTTTTGTATCGCAATCGTTTCATTATTGGCTATACTTTGTTGATTTTTGCCTTCTTTTCACTATTGAGTATCTTACCAAATATCGCTCCGCACGGGCTCAGTGCCGCCGAAATGGACTCTGTCGTTCAGGCTAGTGAAATCAAGGCAAATTTTATCTCCGAGGGTGAAGTCGTTAATTTACCATATCTGCTCATTCAAAAAGCCTCCATCAGCTTACTCGGACTTTCACTTTATTCCATCAAACTACCGTCTATCATCTTTGCCACTTTTGCGGCATTTTTCATTATTCTATTACTCAACCGCTGGTTTAAGTCGGATGTCGCCGTCATTGGCTCTATCTTCACCACCTTGTCTACGGCCTTTTTGTTCCTCGCAGGCAGCGGCACGCCCGCTATTATGTATATTTTTTGGCTTGCACTGATTTTGTGGCTTGGCTCCAAAATTGTCGGCAATCGACACATCCATCCATTATTGGTCGTGTCATTCGTGATAGCCGTCGCTCTTTCAATCTATACCCCGCACATGTTCTACGTCGCACTATGCATCGCGTTAGCCGGCCTCATTCACCCACATCTACGCTTCTCACTCAAACAAATCAAAACCCACCAATTGATTATCAACATTGCTATTGCCACCGTCCTGCTTGCGCCACTCGTAATTGCCTGCTGTTTTAAGCACAGCGTTATCGCCGATCTCATCTTCATGCACGATTTCAGCCTGCGCGCCATCACCGAAAATATTTCGACCGCTTTTGCGCCGTTCTTTTCGTTTAGTATGGCTTATGACAGCATCTATCTGGCGCCACTATTCGGCCTTGCGACTGTTGCCCTGATGCTTATCGGCGCGCTTGCATCGGTTGGCAAACTGTTTACCTCGCGTAATACCGTCGTTAGCCTACTAATCATCTTCGCCATCATCTTCTCGGGGCTAAATCCATCCATTGCTATTTCCATCATCATGCCATTTGCAATTTTGAGCTCAGCCGGCATCGAGTCGATCATTGAAAAATGGCACTCCCTCTTTCCCGAAAACCCGTACGCACACGCCCTAGGCACATTACCGGTAGTTGTTGTGGTGGCGATGATTCTGGTGTCTGGCCTGTCGCATTTTATCAACGGCTACCGTTATTCACCACGCGTTGCTAATAATTTTAATAACGACATCAGTTATATCAAAGACAATCTTGATAGCGGCTCGGTGCTTATCGTCAAAGCCGAAGACCGCAACTATAGCTTCTATAAGCTCCTCGAAGACTACAACAGTATTACCGTCTTAACAGAACTACCTAATCGCAACGACCTCACCGTTGCATATTTAGGCCAGTCCGCCTCCGATGACGAACTGGAGTTACAGAGAATCATCACGTCGCCAAAATCACGGAATTCTGATAGACTATACATATATCACAAAATCACTAAAGAAAAATCGGGAGAACACACAGATGGGTCAAGCGATGGATCAGATGAAAATGCTGAATCAGGCGCGCAAGCTCCAGAAGGAACTTAAGAACGAAATTGTCGAAGTTGAAGCCGGCGATGGCGCCGTAGTTATTCAAATTACCGGCGAGCTAAAAATCAAAAAGGTCAGCCTCGACCCAGAAAAAATCGATTTTGACGACATGCCAGAGCTCGAACGCTGGATTGAAAATGCTTTTCGCGACGGCTACGCCAAAGCACAGGAAATTGCTACCGACAAAATGAAGCCCCTCATGGGTATTCTCGGCGGTGGCGGCTTCGGAATGTAAGTTATGCTCCCCGAAGCTCTGAACGATTTGATTGAAGCGCTGGGGCGCTTGCCAGGCGTCGGCCCGCGCACGGCCGAGCGTTACGCCTATTTTTTGCTAAAGTCCGATCAGAGCATCGCATATAATTTAGCCGCCGCACTGAGCGTCCTACACGACAGCGTCAAAAACTGCCCCAAAACTTTTGCCATTATGGATGCGGCAGAAGAGTTTTCGCCTTTATATACCGACCCCAGCCGCGATAAAACCACCGTCATGGTCGTCGAAGAGCCACTCGACATTTATGCTATCGAACGCACCAAGTCTTTTGCTGGCACTTACCACGTACTAGGCGGAGCCATTTCGCCCATGGACGGCATTACGGCCGATAAATTACATATCACCGAGCTAATCCAGCGCATCGCCGATGACGACGTTGACGAAATCATCATCGCCACCAACCCCTCCGTAGAGGGGGAATCTACCGCCGTTCTACTCGACAAACTTTTGCACGATAAATACCCAACGCTAAACATCACACGTTTAGCGCGTGGTCTGCCGTTGGGCGTTTCGCTCGAATACGCCGACCAAATCACCCTTACCTCGGCGCTCAAAAACCGCACCCAGCTCTAAGCCTAAGCTGCGCCACCTGGCAGGGGGAAGCGCAGAGCCAACGCGCGCACTTCTTCGCGCAGTACAGCATATTCCGCTACATCGCGCCGCCCAACGCAAATCTCGGCACATTTTTGTAGCCAATCGGCAATTTGCTCCATTTCAGCTGGGCTCAAACCGCGCGTCGTCAGCGCCGGCGTCCCCAAACGCACGCCCGACGGCTCAAAAGCCTTCCGCGTATCGTTCGGAATCGCGTTAGCATTCAAGGTCAAGCCAATTTTATCTAAGCTCCGCTCGAATGTTTTGCCGTCTATGCCGTAAGATTCAATCATATTTATCAATATTAGGTGGTTTTCTGTACCGCCGCCAATTAACTGGAAGCCCCGCTCTTGCAGCGCAATCGCCAAACTCTTAGCGTTCGCAACCACACGCCGCGCATAATCTTTGAATTCGGGTTGTAAAGCCTCGTGGAACGCGACTGCTTTGGCGGCAATAACATGCTCCAGAGGACCGCCTTGCGTCCCCGGAAAAACCGCGCGGTCGATTAAAGTCGGGATATTCTCCAAGCGGTATTCTGGTCGCCGTAATGGGTTACTAACTTTCCCCTTGCTCAGAATCAGTCCGCCCCGTGGGCCACGCAGCGTCTTGTGCGTCGTCGTAGTCATCACATGAAAGCCGAAATCGAGCGGATTCGGATGCACGTCACCAGCAATTAACCCAGCCACGTGCGCCATATCCGCCATCAATAAACACTGCGACACCTGCCGACCAATCTCGACTACCCGAGCAAAATCCGGCAACTTCGTAAAAGCAGAGTATCCTACTAGAATAATCTTCGGCCGATGCTCCTGCGCCAAGCGCGCTAACTCGTCGTAATCGATATCGCCGTCCGCTCGTGTATGGTAATTCACGAAATGATAAATTCGCGCGCTCTGCGTCACGGCTGCGCCATGCGTCAAGTGGCCACCGTGCCCCAAGTCCATCGCCAGCACCGTGTCGCCTGGTTCTAGCCATGCATGATAAACCGCATTATTCGCCTGCGCACCAGAATGCGGCTGAACATTCGCATGATCCGCGCGGAACAACCGCCGCGCCCGCGCAATCGCTAAACGCTCTATTTTATTAACATTCTCTTGTCCGCCATAGTATCGGAAGTCGGCACCCGTTGCATCCACCACTGCGTCATCGCTCCCATCCAGGGCGGCAAAGTTCGGATAACCTTCAGAATACTTATTCGTCAGGACCGAAGCCATGCTATCGAGCACCTGTTGCGACACGTAGTTTTCACTCGGGATCAATTCTAAGCCTTCACATTGACGCTGGTATTCGGCTTTTATCAAATTAGCCACAATCTTATCTGTCATAATTCACTTTAGTATAAAACATAATTACAGTTTTAGCCATCTGGGGGCAGGGCAGTAATCTTGCTTTTTCCATGTTTTTGTGATATAATAAAGGAATTAGTCATTCCGTATTGTGTGAGAGGAGGGGATCGCATGGAAAAGGCTATGCACCAAAACTTGCTATTTTTTGGCCCTGGTGGGGGACCTGGCGGACCAGGTGGGCCAGGCGGATTCGGCCACGGGCCTGGACCGGGCGGACCGGGCAGAGGTCCGTGGGGTCCTGGTGGACCGTTCGGTTTTCACTTTGGTCCAGGTTTTGGCCACGGCCCAGGCGGTCGCCCACCTTTCGGCGGGCCACCACCCGGCGCACCACACTTTGGCTGGTGGGGCGGCTACGGCTGGCATTACCCACGCAGCTGGATGGGTGGCTGGTTCGGCCTGTTTCCTTACAGTATGCCGCCGCATGGTCGCCACACTCCGCCTAGTGCTCAAACCAACATCAGCCAAAAAATCAGCAATGGCGATTATATCTATCGGCTGCGCGCACCGCGTCGCAGCCTCTTGGATAAAATCGCCGACTGGTGGGACACTATCTAGCCAGTCACGCCGCCTCAAACGAGGCGGCTTTTTCCTGCATTTCGCCAAGCAGGATACAAAAAACTACCTACTCAATGTTTTTTGACCATAAAAAATGGTGGTTCCGGCTGGACTTGAACCAGCGACACAAGGCTCTTCAGGCCTCTGCTCTACCAACTGAGCTACAGAACCATCCCCTGTAGTATAGCATAGCTGCCACTAAAATGCGAATATCTGTTAAAATATAGTCATGAAAAAAATCAATACGTCGCCCCTCAGCGGGATGCAGGAATTACTACCAAACGAGCAGGCTTTGTTTGACCAACTCAAACATGGCATCAGCGACGTATACCATCGCCATGGCTTCCTAAATATTGAGACTCCAATAATCGAACGTAGCGAAGTCATCTTCGCCAAGGCTGGCGGCGACACCGAAAAACAAATCTATCTCGTTCACAAAACTGGCGAAAGCGCCGACGCTGCCGACCAGGCCCTCCGCTTCGACCACACCGTACCGCTCGCACGCTACGTCGTCGAACATAACGGCCAACTTAGCTTCCCGTTCCAGGTCAGCCAAATCAACCGCAATTTCCGCGGCGAACGCGCCCAGCATGGCCGTTTCCGCGAGTTCTATCAGTGTGATATTGATATTATTGGCCGCGAACAGCTACCGCTCGCCTATGACGCCAAAGTCATTGGCTGCGTTTACGAAGCGTTACAAACGTTCAATCTGCCAAATATCCTAGTCCGCATTAGCAACCGCAAAATTCTTGCCGCATTTTTGGCCGCTCTCAATCTCAGCGAATATAGTACACAAATTTCCAGCATTATCGATCATGCCGAAAAAGTCCCTTCCGAGCAGAGCAAGACAGCCCTGCACGAGCTCGGCCTCAGTGACCAGCAAGTCAATCAAGTCTCTGATTTCATGTTCACGCACGGCAACTACGCCGAAGTCACTACGCGCCTCGGCGAAATCCTTGGCGACCTCACGCCACTACAAGATGGCCTAGCTGAGCTAAAAGCCGTGACCGAATTACTTGACCTCACCGGGGAAGTTAACTACACAGTCGACTTCATGATTATCCGCGGCCTCGACTACTATACTGGCACCGTCTTCGAAACTATCCTCGAAGATTATCGCGACCTCGGTTCAATTGCTTCTGGCGGCCGTTACGACAACCTCTGCGGTACCTTTAGCAACCAGAGTTTTCCTGGCGTCGGCGGCTCCATCGGCCTCACCCGGCTCTTTACGGTCTTCCGCGAACGTCAACTACTTGACGCTCCAGCCCAACATTCTGTCGACTACGTACTCTTGCCACTCAGCGCTCAAGAATATGCCGCCACGTTCCAACTCGCCGCTCAACTCCGCAAAAGTCAACACTCCGTCGACATAGACTTCTCCGAGCGCAAACTCGGTGACCGTTTTAACCGCGCCAGCCAAATCGCCGACTTCGCCATCGTCGTCGGCGCCAACGAAGTTGCCAGCGGCCACTATCAAGCCAAAAACTTAACGACTGGCGAACTACACGACGTCACCGCCCAATAACATGCACGAATCCTGGAAGCCAATCCTTCAACACGAATTTCAGCAAGATTATTTTCGGGCACTTTCGCAATTTCTTACCGCCGCTTATAACGCAAAGACCATTTACCCACCCAAACAACAAGTTTTTTCCGCCTTCACGACCGATCTAAATGACGTCAAAGTCGTCATCATTGGTCAAGATCCATACCATGGTCCAGGACAAGCTAATGGCCTCGCATTTTCCGTCCACTCAGGCATTCGTATCCCACCGTCACTGCAAAATATCTTCAAAGAAATTCACGACGATGTTGGCTCGCCTATACCAAACACCGGCGACCTCACCCGCTGGGCCAAACAAGGCGTTTTACTGCTAAACAATACTCTCACCGTTGAAGCACACCATGCCGGCAGCCACCGCGGTCAAGGCTGGGAAATCTTTACTGAACACATCATTCGTTACCTAAACGACCAGCGTCCGCATCTCGTTTTCATCCTTTGGGGTAGGGATGCGCGTAGTAAAAAAACTATGATTGATAAGTCAAAACACTGCATCATTGAGTCCGCTCACCCATCGCCACTATCTGCCCACAACGGCTTCTTCGGTTCACGCCCCTTTAGCCGCTGCAACCAGCAACTGCGCGATTGGGGTCTAACAGAGATAAAATGGTAAATTTTAGCCATTTTCACTAAAATATACTTGACTTTTTGGCAAATCTATGCTACAATACAAACATTAGGTTAACCAAACGCAGATGCATCGCTACCAAGCGATGCATTTCCGTTTTCTGGACTTTTCTAACAACTTTCCCGCACGGTTTTCCACATAGATACCTGATTTTATCCACGCTATTTTGCAGACAAAACCACCCCATTTCAAGACTACCATAAGCAATATTGAGCCCGTATAATAAAAGTACGACATCAAACTTCGGTCACTGAATGTCGCTTGCGCAAGTCGTCCGTATTTCGTCATTGTACGGGTGGCACTGAGCCGAACACCATGGCTCACATAAATGACTCCAGAAATCTAATCATTTAAGGAGTAATTTATGAAAAATATTAACAAAACAGTCCAAACAGGCGAAAAAGTCGAGGTCATGGCACTCTTCAACTATAGTCGAGTACCACGCCAACCGCTCTATTTTCGCAAGAGAGGAGAGGAAGAGGTCGAAATCACCGAGACCATCAGCGAACGCATCAAGTTCGCCGGTAATTCCGCCAAGCACATCTTCCAGTGCATGGTCGGCAAGTTGCATTACCAACTTGAGTTCGACGCAACTTCCCTTGCCTGGACTCTATACGAGAACTAGGCTATGGCCCCTCTCGTGGACGCTCGCCCTTTTGGGGGCGGGCGTCTTTTTTGTGGCGCACCCGTTCTAGTAAAACCGCCACGGCCGCCGCGAACAAAATCATGATTGGCGCCACGCCAAAGATTACGCCAGTTCTTACAACGTCCTGTCGTACAGTCTCCGGCTCTGGATCTCGCACCCGATCCGCTCGTAACCTTACCGGCTCATCGCCACCATCACCCCGTTCCGACAAATTGCTCCACTCAACCTTGGCCAGTTGAGCCTGCGACGCAGTAATTCGATATTCCTCGCCCACGTTGTATTCGGCATCCATCCAGGCAAAGGATAGCACCTCATCATCGCCCAAATACAAATCGCTGATTTGCAAAATATTGTTAAAAACCACATAACCCAGGTCGTAGCCATTCAGACGTACGAGTAAATACACCGCACCAGTCGGCGCTTCCACGCCTCTAGCATACACCACGCCCGCCGCATCGCGCACAAGCTCAATCTGCGGTGCCGGCAGTTTTGTCTCGGTCGGCATCCCCATGTGTACCCGTGTTGACGTTTCGGCCTGGACGCCATACGCATCCGTCACACGCAAGCGTACTAATCCATCCGCCGCAAAACTCCGCTGCATTTGAGCCACCCCATCTTGCCACCCATCCCCAAAATCCCATTCATAGCGCAAATCGCTACCTTGTACGCTAAAACTATGGCTCGCGTCGAATACTAGTTCCTCGCCGACCTGTGCATAATAGTCCTCCATCGGCAAAATCGCCCACACCACATTCATCTCGTCCGCTAACGTCGCCTGGCGTTTAGCTAGCCGATGTTTTGGCAAGCGTTGCGCCACTATCTCACCAAACCAGTTAATTCCCACTGCCGCATAATTGCTATGTCCAGAATTACGCAAAGGATTCTTGGAACTACCACAAATATAATCATTACTAGCACACCATAAACCATATTTGCCGCTTAGTTCGCCATATTCATAAGGATTACGCTCACCGAGTGAACCGTCATCAGTCTGACAATTTGGTACATAGATACGGTATTCCGACAGGTTTTTCCCTCGGCATGCGTCCGGATGCCAACCTTTCCCCTCCGGCAAACTTAGCTCTGGATCGCCAAACAGCCCAATATATACTACGTCGCGCGCAGCAAAAGCCTTGACTGCCTCGCTCACCACCATAGCGCCCTGCGAATAGCCGGCAAGCACCCACTGCGTCCCCCTACATAGCGCCGACCAAGTCGCATAATATTCGCGCAATTGCCGCACTCCAGCATTCACGCTCCTGCCAAACTCGTAATATTTGCCCGCTGAGATGTATGCGCCTAGCAATGTCTGAAAATCTGCTACCGATACCGCGGGGTAGGGCAAATCTATAATTTCCGCGCCGTAACCTTGCCGCTTTGCGACTGCAGCCATTTTAGCCGCAAAAGCCTTTCACTCTGCCTCTTCATTACGCTGCTGTCCAGAACCTCGTGCAAATACAACCTGCAAGTCTGCGCACCCATCCCCTCTCTCCGAATAGTAATCCTCGGCCGCCGCAGCCGCGCTAAGCCGTACGCCACCGAGCGCCATTCACAAACACGCCAAAACCAGTCATAACTTTTTCATGCCGCCAGTATGCCAAAACCTGACAGCCAATAAAAGCACGAGTGCAATGTTTTTTGCAGCCAACCCCACCGCAGCTACCAAAACCACCTGTAAAATGCTAAAATACAGACATGACAGATTTTGTAGAAATAAAGGATTTCCGTATTTCCTTCGCCGGCAAAACCGTCATCAAAAAGTTGTCCTTTTCCGTCAAAAAAGGCGAGATTTTTGGGCTACTTGGCAGCAACGGCTCCGGCAAAACCACCACTATCCGCACCCTCCTTGGCATCTACAAGGCAGACCGCGGCCAATTATTAATTAACGGCAAACCCTTCGACCAGAACTCCGACATTAAAGTCGGCTACCTGCCAGAAGAGCGCGGCCTCTACAAAAAAGAAAACGTCATCGACACTATGGTATATTTCGGTCGCCTGCGCGGCCTAAAAGACCCCAAGGGCTGGAGCATGAAATACCTTAAACGTGTCGACATGGCCGACTACGCCAAGACCAAAGTCGAAAAGCTCTCTCAGGGCATGCAGCAGAAAATCCAAATCGGCATTACCATTATGGGCGACCCCGATCTACTTATTCTCGACGAGCCCACCAAGGGCTTTGACCCGGTCAACCGTCGTCTCTTAATGGATATCATCGAAGAACTCCATACTAAAGGCAGCACAATCATCCTGATTACGCACTATATGGACGAGGTCGAACGTTTCTGTGACCGCATTCTACTACTTAAAGACGGCGTCGCCCGCGCCTATGGCACCATCAACGAAGTTCGCAATAAATTCCACCGCCGCTCCATCGATCAAATTTTCATCGACGTCTACGGCGCCAAAGAGGAGACCGCATAATGTCCAGTAAAACTTTCCAAGTCGCTCACTTCGAAATCGTCCGCAATCTCAAGAAAATCAGCTTTTGGCTTGCCGCCATCGCCGTACCAATTGCCATGGCGCTCTACATCGCTTTCGTAGCTTTAATTGGCGCCACCACCAACGAGCAAATCAGCGCCAACAACAACACCTCCGATCTTAGGCTCGGGCTCTACGATGCACTGGGCTACGTGCAGCAATACAGCTTCATCAACGCCGACGAGCAAGAACAAACCGTTGCAAAAATCGCTTCACGCGAGCAGGGTCTCCAGGAGATTACCGATAATCACCTCGACGTTCTATATATTATCCCTGACAATTTCGCTACCGAGCATAGAGTAGAAGTCCACGTCAAAAACGGCGAAACAAGTATTTTCGATAACTACTCGGCGCCAATCAAACAACTACTTAACAACGAAGCCGCCAATCAAGTTGATGCCGTCAATTATGCCGTTATCGCACAGACCATCAATTACCAATCAGTCAATTACGACCAAGAAGACAATCACATTATCGATCCGTCCGAGACCATCTCACGCATGGCTGCCCCAATTGCTGCTACGGTGTTGTTCTATCTCATCATCATTCTCTTTGGCAACCGCCTCTCCACCGCTATGGTCGAAGAAAAAGAAAACCGCATTAGTGAGCTGCTACTCACTAGCGTTAAACCAGGCCAGTTGATTGCCGGTAAAACCATTTCACTCATCGTCCTGGGCGTCATCCAGCTGATTGTACTCATCGTACCGGTCGTCCTTATGCTCATTATTGCCAATAACTACCATCTCTTACCCACCAACTTCGTCATCGCGCCTAGTCTTGCGAGTATTCTCAGTAGCCTTTTGTTGCTATTTTGCGCCTTCTTCTTGTTCGCTTCTATTTGTGTTCTCATCGGCGTTGTCTCGCCCACCGCGCGTGATGCTAGCTCCTACGCCGGCATTCTCGTATTTTCCGTCGTAATTCCTTTCATGTTCTTTGGGCAAATGAACGCTAATCCGGTGAATGCAATCGGCTACGTCTTGACCTACTTCCCGTTGTCGACACCGGCCGCGATGATGTTGCGAAGCATCTTCGGCAACCTCCCCACTTGGGAATACTGGCTCGGCTTGGGTGAAATTGCGTTAGTTAGCTTCTTGTCGCTCCGACTTGCTGCCTACATTTTTCGCCGCAATGCCATTAGCTTTACTGCCAAAATTAATCTGAAAAAACTCTTAGGGAAGCCCCGCAAAGCATGGAAAAACTAAGCATCGCTCTCGGCAAAATCGTCCAAAGCGCCACCCGTTTGCGCGGTGGTGGTGGCTCTGCGCTGCCTGGACTTGTCGTAGAACGGAGCAATCCAGATTTTCTCAAAAATACTCTCAGTAAACTCAAGCACGGGCTCATCGTCGTGTCTGGAACAAATGGCAAGACCACCACCACCAAAGTCGTTAGCGAATTGCTCGCCAAGCAAGGGCTCAGGGTCTTTACGAACAAAACTGGCAGCAATTTCGTCCGCGGCGTCATTTCCGAGATTCTTGCCAATATTAAGCTGAACGGTAAGTTCGACTACGACATCGCCGTATTAGAACTCGATGAAGCGCACGCCGTCAAATTCTGCGAAGTTTGCCCCATCGACTACGCGCTCATCCTCAATGTTCAGCGCGACCAGCTTGACCGCTTTGGCGAAATCGACCACACCGCCGCATTACTGCAAAAAGTCGCCGACCATGCCCGCCGCGCCGTCGTGCTTAATCGCGAAGACCCCCGCGTACGCAAAATTAAGAGCCAACACGTCTACTATTTCGGCCTGTCCGACCAACTCATTCAAGCTTTTCCGTCCGACGACAATCTGCTCGATGCAAACCAACGCCATGCCTCCAAGCTGTCCGCCCACTGCGTCCTTGAGTCACTTGATGGCCAGACCGCACAATACAAAATTAACCGTCATAGCTACCAGTGCCAGCTGAGTCTCAAGGGCATCTACAATGCCTATAATGCCGCTGCTGCACTCGCACTATGTCGCGTCGTCATGCCCGAACTTGCCCCCGCCAAACTTGTTGCCGACCTGGCCGACATCAACTCGGCCTTTGGCCGAGGCGAGAGCTTCCAAATCAACGGTAGCGAAGTAGAATTGTTATTGGTCAAGAACCCCTCCGCCTTTCAGCTCAGCCTCAACTCTTTCGTCGACCGCAAGCACGACTATATGATTGCTATCAACGACAATGTGGCCGATGGCCGCGACGTCTCCTGGCTCTGGAATGTCGACTTTAGTAAGCTACAACACGTTGAAGTAGTCAGCGGCATCCGCGCCACCGACATGGCTCTTCGTCTCAAGTATGATACTTGCAGCGTGGATACCGTCGAAGAAGACCTCGCACGTGCCCTCAAAGTGTTCGCTCATAGCAGCGACAAGCCCAAACGTATTTTTGCAACTTATACTGCCATGCTCGAAATCCGCAAAATCATATCTGGAAAGAGTATTTTATGAGTGATTTAACAATCTTGCATCTATACCCAAAAGAGATGAACCTTTACGGCGATCACGGCAACATCTTAGCCCTAAAGCGGCGCGCCGAGTGGCGAGGCTATCAAGTTAAAGTCATCGAGCATCATCTCGGCGACACTATCCCCAAGCATGTCGATATTGTTTTCGGTGGGGGAGGGCAAGATTCTGGGCAGTCAAAAATCGAACAAGACCTCCGCAACAATGCCGCGCACATCAAAGAGCTTATCGATCAAGGCACGCCAGGACTGGTCGTCTGCGGTCTCTACCAATTATTCGGCGAATACTTCCAGACCAATGACCAACAAAAAATTCAGGGCATCGGTGCACTCCGCTGCCACACTATTGCCGGTCCCACGCGCCTCATCGGTAATATCGTCATCAGCTCGCCCGAATTTGGCGAAATCGTTGGCTACGAAAACCATTCCGGTCTAACGCAACTCGCCAAAGATAGCCGTCCCTTCGGCACCGTCGTACAAGGCGCCGGCAATAATGGCACCGATCTAACCGAAGGCATCCTGTACAAAAACTTCATCGGCACCTATCTGCACGGCCCGATTTTGCCAAAAAACCCACGTGTTGCCGACTTCCTCATCCTCAAAGCACTGCAGCGCAAAGACCCCAGCATCAAACGGCTCAAGGCCTTAAACGACAATGTCGAACTCCACGCCCACAGCGTTGCTGCCAACCGGCCACGCTAATTACTGACCCAAAGCACGCATCGTCTCATCCCACCGCAGTCGCTGCGCTAGTTCCGCCTGTTCGACCTCACTCGCGCGCCGCGTGATACGATCGCCGGCAGAAGTTGTTGCAATAAAACCGAACTCATATTTATACTCCGGTCGCTGCAACTTGGCAGCCTGAATCTTCTCCAAGCAATCTGCCTTGTTCAGCAAACATTGCTGCCCCAAAGCATCCCAGGCCACTAAATCCACCTCTGCCAAATTCGCCAGCTCCAGCTGAACCGTGATGGCCGCCGAACGCGACACTTCCTTACTATCGGTCTGGTCGAACATAAAATTCCCCATCGAATAGACAATTAACTTGCCGTTGTACGCCTCCGTATCCTGCGTCCAGTGTGGATGGTCCGCTATTACCATCTCGACGCCATAATCAATCATCTTGCGGTACAAATTCTGTCGCAGAGTATCGTGCACCGCCTGATACTCGGCGCCCATGTGCGGCATCGCAATGGTGGGCGCAATTCCAGCATAAGCCTTCATACGGTCTAAATAATCTTGCCCAGGCACGCCATATACGCCATGTGCGCTGCAAAACGCAAAAGGCATTTGGTACGTCTGCGCGCTATCGTCGTCAAAGCTTACTTTCATCGGTAAAACGACTATGCCGCAGTTATCAATGTTTTCATCATCGTTGGGATATTCTGGGTCCGTCGTATCATGCGCCGTCCGCTTAGGTGTGCCAAAATATTGTATGCCGTACTCGTCCAGATGCTGACGCGTTTCCGCCAACCCAGCCTTGCCTTGGTTGCCTGCATGATTATTGCCCAGCAAAAAAGCCGTAAAATAGTTTTTCGCCTCAGGCAAATAATCTGGGTCGCAATTAAATTTAAAGATCTTCTCTTCCTCGGCACTATTATGTACGCCACCTTTCTCCACCAAAGGGCACTCTAGCCCCGCTATCCAGGCGTTGTATTCATCCCGATTGAGGCTATCTAGTTGTGAAAAAGGATATTTTACACCAAGTTCTGAGGCGCGCGCCATAATATTCGTCCGACGCCCCCAGAAAGTCGTCCCCGCAAATAAGTATTTCGCCGACGCCGCCACAATCTGCGGCTCACTTTTAGCCACCTCCGCCGTCGACTCTTGCTTTTGTTCGCTAATCTTCGGCTTCAAATAAATCAAAGCCACACAAGTTATCACCGCAATCGCCAACACCGCCAGCAAAACCAGCACAGTGCGCGAAAGCCATTTCCCCAGCTTTTTCATTGCGTCCTCCTTGTTTCTATTCTACTACAGCCCGGCAAGAAAAAAGACCGCGACCGCGGCTTTTGACATATGACATGGTGGAGCATAAGAGACTCGAACTCTTGACCTCCTGCTTGCAAAGCAGGCGCTCTAGCCAACTGAGCTAATGCCCCAATTCGCCCCCAGATACACAAAAGAGGCAAATCGGGGGGGCGATTTGCCTCGAAGCTCATAATAGCACAAGTAACGCCGAAAGGCAATAGGGGCGTGAAATATCATATTTCACGATGTATAATTTTTGTATGCAGAAAATCTATAAAACCAACCTCGCCAAGAAGAATATCGAAAAACTCCGCCAAGTCGAGACCGATTGCTGGATATCCCTCGTCAACCCCTCCGAAGCCGAAATTACCCATACTGTAGCCGCTACCGGCGTCGACGTCGACCTTATCACCAAAATGCTCGACGACGACGAGCTGCCGCGTGTCGAAGTCTCCGGCAATGCCACCCTGGTCGTCATCGACATTCCAGCGCACGATCAAAGTGACGACAAATACACCACCTACCCACTTGGCATCATTATTACCAAAACCGGCTACATTATTACAATTTCGCTTAATAGCCCAGCCATTTTACAAGATTTCGCCAATAACCGCATCCGCGACTTCCGCACCGCCAAGAAAACTCGTTTTCTCATTCAGATTATCAACGCTGCTGCCGCTCAGTATATCAAAGTCCTCGACGACATCTACCGCCAAATCCAAAGCGCCGAAGAATCGCTCAAAAAGAACACACGCAACGAGAATCTCATTGAAATGCTCAGCATCGAAAAAACCTTGGTTTACTTTACCGCCTCACTTAAAGAAAACGACGTAGTGCTTGAACGCCTCAGCAAAGGCATCGTGTTGCCACTTTTTGACGACGACGCAGACATGCTCGAAGACGCCATCATCGAAAACCGTCAAGCCATCGATATGGCTACCATTTACCGCGATATTTTATCATCCATCTCAACCACTTACGGCACGGTTATTAATAACAATCTGAACTACGCCATGAAATTCCTTGCTGGCGCAACGATTGTGCTATCCATTCCGACTATTATCTCGTCTTTCCTAGGCATGAACGTCCCCTTTGGCGAAGTCGGTACCGACAGTCATGCCGCCATTATCATCTTTGTGCTCTCGATTATTGCCTCTTTAATCGTGGCACTTTGGCTCCGTCGTAAAGGATTATTGTAAAAATCTGCAAAAAAGTCCTTTACAAAGCATCGCCAATCCTGTATGCTTAGACAGTTACGTTGCTTCGCTGCGGGCGTGTTGAAGGCGGATAAGGTTTCAGCCTATCATGGCAACAAGACAACACTTAAAGTAACACCCCCGGGTGTTATTTTTTTAGCGTAAAAGCTATAATTGACTCCATGAGAAGTCAAAGACGCTTCAGCGAAGATATTATTGATTACATTAAATGGCGAGGCGACATCAAGATTACCGAAGAGTACTCTATCAACGAAGCCGATTATCTCATCCTAGCTCGCATCGCATATTTTCCATTTCAGCATATTGCGCTCGCTCCACGCGAAAGCGTTAAAAGTTTTAGCGACAAAATGCTCGCACTACGCCGCAACTACTTTAATATCGCCGGCGATCACGACCTGGTGGTAGCCATTAGTCAAGCCCCACGCTACCAAAACATCATCGTCACCGATTACGTTAACCGCAGTGACCGCGAAGTCGAAAAACAATTTGGCGCCGCCACAATTCATCTCCCCAACAACGAAATCTGCGTTTCTTACCTTGGTACCGATGCCACCTTGGTCGGTTGGAAAGAAGATTTCAATATGACCTTTATTCCCACTATCCCGTCCCAAGAAATGGCGCTAGAGTATCTTGAGCGCATCGCCGCCAAATATCCCAGCCACAAAATTCGCATCTGCGGTCACTCCAAAGGTGGCAACATTGCCGTTTTTGCCGCGCTCAGCGCCAAGCCCGAACTCCAAAAACGCATTATTGACGTCATCAACTTCGACGGCCCGGGCTTTGTGCCGGATTTCGTTCGCGTCAAATTTCACCGCAGCGCCGAAATGCTGGCTAAAGTGCACAATTACATCCCGCAGGGCTCCATGATTGGCCGCCTCCTTCAACAAGATGGCGATCGTACGGTAGTTTTCAGTCGCGAGGACGGCCTATATCAGCACGACATCTACTCCTGGCAAATCTCGGGCACCGAAATTGTCCGTGCCGCCAAAACCAGCGACTCGAGTGAAATCTTTAACCAAGCCACCATCGATTTGCTCAAGGCTCGCAGCCTCGAAGAGCGTCGCATCTTCATTAATACCGTTTATGACATCATTTGTGGCGCCGACTTTAGTACGATGGACGACCTCCGTAGTTCATGGCTAAAAAAACTCCCTAATCTTATCAAGAGTTATCGCGACGTCAAACCAGAAGATCGCGACCTCGTCCTTAAGATCGTCCGCCAAATTATTTCACTGTATTTCGGGACACGCCGGCAATATCTCGACAACAAAAAGCCCACTCGCCGCCAAAAGAGCAGAGCCATCAAAGCCAACAAAAAATAGCCCTATGGGCTCTTTCTTGATTGGCTGGACCGGCAGGATTCGAACCTGCGAATGCTGGGACCAAAACCCAGTGCCTTACCACTTGGCGACGGTCCAACGCAGCTTTTATTTTAGCACATCTCTGTACGTTTAACTAGTCACCGCAGGCAAAAAGCTCTTCGGAGTCATCATCGTCGGCTACATTGAGTTGCTCTTCGAGGATACGCTCGTCTTCTGTCGTCTCGTCCATAACCCTATTATAGCGAATGGTATAATATATGTATGTCAAAAAACGTGATTCTTAGCACGCGCGGTTTGCGCAAAACTTATGGCAGAGGAGACAGCCGTTTTGAAGCCCTCCGGGGCATCAACCTCGAAATCATCGAAGGCGAATCGGTCGCTATTATCGGCAAGTCCGGGTCCGGCAAGTCCACCCTCATGCATCTATTAGCCTTACTAGACAAACCCACCAAAGGCAATATCGCACTCGACGGCGAAAACACTAGTAAACTTCGTCAGAGCAAACTCAATAAATTACGTAACAAGAAATTCGGCTTCGTTTTCCAGTCGTTTTTCATGAATGCTAACGACAGCGTCCTAAATAACGTCATGTTGCCGCTCAAGATTGCTGGGCTTGGCGCTCGAGCTCGCCGTCGTAAAGCCATGCACGCTCTACGCATTGTCGGCCTCGACGACAAGGCCAAGAACAAAGCCAACGACCTATCCGGCGGCCAAAAACAGCGCGTCTGCATCGCACGTGCCATCGTCAATGACCCAGAGATTATCTTTGCCGACGAACCGACCGGCAATCTCGATTCCGCCACCGGCGAAAAAATCATCAACATTCTTTTCCGGCTCAATCGCGAAAAAGGCATTACTTTAATTATCGTTACGCACGACCCCGAACTCGCCGCCAAATGCGACCGTCAAATCCGCATCTCCGACGGGCATCTAGCGTCCGAGCCAAGCAAGACGCCGCCTACTCAGCTTCCGCCTACCTACTACGAGCACAATTCCGGCGACACCGACGCCGACGGCATGTTAGATATTATGGAGGAACAAGCCTAATGAAAATCTTCGACATCATCAAAGACGCCAACCAAAACCTGCTACGCAACAAGTTACGCACTTTTTTGACTATTTTAGCGATTTTTATTGGTTCATTTTCGATTATCTCAACTTCCGCTATCCAAGCCGGCGTGAACGATTTTATCGACAGCCAAGTCGACAGCTACGGCGGCGACGGCTATCTCGCCATCGTATCGCAAGATTCCTTTGACGCACTCGAGGGACTCCAAGGTAATATGGGGAACAACAATAGCCCAACCGAATACAACCCAGAAAAAATCCAGACCGGCATGTCCCCCATTACTGACGAACAGCTCCAAAAAGTCAAACAAATCGACGGCATTGATGCAGACAGCGTTGTTGAACAAAAAAGCCTCAGCATTAGTTATGTTTCCAGCGATAAAACCGAACAGAAGTATCTGCTGAGCGCTGAGGCTCTTCCGCCAGGGAACATCAAAGTCGACCTCGAGGCCGGCAAGCAGCTCGATTTACGCGCCGATGAATATCAAATTCTCCTCGAATCCAGATACGCCGATGCTCTCGGCTATACGACCGATAATATTATCGACCAACAAATTCACCTCGTTGTAGTTGATGAATACACCCAAAAAGAAAAATCCTTCGATGCCACCGTAGTAGGCGTCATCGCACCGGGCGTCGTTTCGATGGGGCAACAATACGTCAACAATAAGCTCGCCGACGACATCTACGCCGAAAACACTAAATACTACCCAGAGGCAGTCAAATCTCAAACTTTCGCGCTGGCCGCAAACTATGACTACGAAAAATACAGCGCCGATGACATTAAAAAATCACTCACAGAGATCGGCCTGTCCGCCATGACTATCCAGGATATTATTGGCCAAATCAAGACCTTTTTCGATGTCATCCTGACAGTCTTCAAGCTCTTTGGCTTCATTGCCTTACTGGCTGCCGCCATCGGCATTATCAACACTTTGTTTATGTCCGTCCAAGAACGTACCCGTGAGATTGGCCTGGATAAAGCTCTAGGGATGTCGTCCGGCCACGTCTTCTTAAGCTTCAGCCTCGAAGCGATTGCGCTCGGTTTCTGGGGCTCAGTTTTCGGTATTATCGTCTCGGTCATTATCGGCAATTTAGTTAATGCCGCTTTTCATGCTGACGGCAGTTTCTTAGCAGCCTTCCCGACCTTCAATCTAGTTTCCTATACTATCCCAGATATCCTCAGCGTCATGCTGCTGATTATCGTCATCGCTTTCCTCGCTGGTACTCTACCGGCCCGTAAGGCTGCCCATAAAAACCCAATCGACGCTCTACGCTACGAATAAGCCATGTCTGAAGTCCGTGTCGAAAAACTTGTTCCCGGTGGTCAAGGCTTGGCCACGCTCGCTGATGGTCAGAAAATCTTTCTCTGGAACGTCTTACCAGGCGAACTAGTAGAATTCGATATTACGAAACGTAAACGCCGCTATTGCGAAGCTATCGCCACCAATATCATCGAAAGCTCCCCGCAGCGCGTCACTGCCCGTGACGATTGCTATCTCGCCACCAGCCCTTGGCAAGTTTTCGATTATGACTTCGAACTGCAACAAAAAGCTCAACTCGTGCAAGAATGTTTTCGCCAGCAGAAGCTAGACGTCACGGTATTACCGACCATCACAGACGGGCATGATTTTCATTACCGCAACAAAATGGAGTACTCACTATACTGGGACAATAATGACGACCAAATCTACCCAGCTTTCCATCTCCGCGGCACTCATCGCAAAATACCTATTCAGCAGAGTTCAATCGAACGCCCCGAAATTTTTCAAGCAGCCCAGCAAATCATTACCGAGCTCAATGCTAGGCAGGCCGCTGCACGCGATTACCAATCACTCCTTATCCGCTGCGACCAGCAGGGCAGAGTCAGTAGTGCTTTATTTGAAAAGGGTAAGGCGCATCCAATAATGCCCCAGCTACAAGATTCCCTCCTAGGCCACACATACAGCTATTCGCCTAACGGCTTCTTCCAAATTAACCTACCGGTTTACGAGTTAGTATTGCAAAATATTGCCGCTCAAATTCAGACCGACCAAGTCCTCGATCTCTATGCTGGCGTAGGGAGTATCGGCCTATCAGTTGCTCACGACAAGCAGCTCACGCTCGTCGAAGTTAATGCCGCAGCTTATGCCGAAATGCAAAACAATGCTCGGGGAACTACGGCGCACTGCATCCTTGCCAAATCCGAAGAAGTTACCGACTATATTACGCCAAATTGTACGGTTATTCTTGATCCGCCCCGCGCCGGCTGCGACACCAAACTTATCGCTAAGCTACAGCAAATTCGCCCTGCAAAAATCATTTATTTGTCCTGCAACCCCATCACTCAAGCTCGCGATGTCGCTACGCTAGCTGCAGATTTCACCATCTCGGCGCTTCAGCCCTATAATTTCTTCCCCCGCACTCCACATATCGAAAACTTGCTTTTCCTGACACGTAAGTGACGCTTATGCTAAAATACTCAGTATGAAAATTACGATTCTCGGCGCAGGCGCTTTTGGCAAAGCCATCGATAAAATTCTCACCGATAATCATCACGAAACCAGTTTTTATGACCCTCTAGTTTTCCCCGAACAAAGTCTTGAAGCCGCTGCTCACAATAGTGTCGCCGTCGTCATCGCAATTCCGTCGCACATTTTACCAGACTTCCTCCTGGATTATCCGGCACGGCTCAAAAAACTTCCCACAATTCTCACTAGCAAGGGGCTGTTCGACTTAGATTTGTTTCAAGACTTTCCGCAGTTTTCTGTTTTGTCTGGGCCAGCTTTTGCTGAAGAAATTCTCGCCAACAAAGCCACAACTATGACCGCATCCAGTGCTTTCGCGATGGGGATTTTCCAAAATCAGCAGATTTCGATTGAGCTCTGCCATGACGCACTGGGCATCCTGCTGTGCGGCGCCCTCAAAAACATTTACGCCATCGGCGCCGGCTATTATAGCGAATCCGAAGACAATTTTGCCAACTTTCTCCAAAACGCCCACCTCGAAACCAAACAATACCTCGCCGACCACGGCGCGCAGGCCGATACCGCCGAATTATCTTGTGGTCTTGGCGATCTAATACTCACTTGCACCAGCCAACGCTCACGCAACTTCCTTTGCGGTCGCTTACTGCGGGAGGGCCGCAGCCTAACCGAAATCCAGCAAGAACTACCAACCATCGAAGGACTCAATGCCCTCACCCGCGCCGACTACGAGCCATATCCGCTGCTCAGAAGTATTCGCGACCTCGTCCAGGCTTAAGGTATTATCGAGCTTTTTTCTCGTATATAATATTAGTATGGATTTTGAGCAAGCATATAAGCGATTAAACGACCAACAACGTGCCGCTGTTGATTATATTGACGGCCCACTATTAGTCATTGCCGGCCCTGGTACCGGCAAAACACAACTATTATCCGTGCGCGTTGCCAACATCCTCAAGCAAACCGACGTCAACCCCGAAAATATTCTTTGTCTCACTTTTACCGAAACTGGCGCCAGTAACATGCGCCATCGCTTAACCGACTTCATTGGCCCTGAAGCCTATAAAGTACAGATTCAGACTTATCACGCCTTCGGTTCATATATCCTACAAGAGCACCGCCCCGACCTCAAAAACGCCATCGACGAACTCGAACAATTCACCATCGTGCGCGATATTCAGGCTAGCCTTCACCCCCGCGACCCACTCAAGCCGGAATATCTCACCAAAAATCTTATTCAAGCAATTAGCGACGTCAAGTCCGCCGCTTTATCTGTTGACGACTTACACAAAGTCGTCAAACGCAACAAGCTCGACCAAGACGCTATTCTCAGTACCATCTCCGAACAAGTTAACGAGATTTTTAGTGAAACTTTTAATAAGAAGACCGTTCTGCCAAAATATTTCGCCTTACTCGAAAGCCTCAAAAGCTTCGTCGATCATGCGCCAGAATACATCGTTGGTAAAATTGAGCCCCTAGCACGCGTGTATTATCGCAGTCTTGCAGACATCTTATTAAAAGACGACGGCAAAAGCCCTGCCACGCCACTTCGACGCTGGCGCGAGCAACACTTCCGCAAAGACCGCCACGACCGCTGGGTGTTCAATACACTACCGACCATGCGCCTCGAAAGCCTTGCTAACATTATCGAGCAATACCAAAATCACCTCAAATCTGCCGGCCTGTTCGACTATAATGATATGATTTTGACCGCCATTGATTTACTGAAAAACGACGACGAAATCCGCTACAACACCCAAGAGCGTTTTCAGTATATATTACTCGATGAATTCCAGGACACCAACGATGCTCAGGCGCAACTGGTCGCACTTTTGACCGATAGCCCCAGCAACGAAGGCCGTCCTAACATCATGGCGGTTGGCGATGACGACCAAGCAATCTACGGCTTCCAAGGCGCCAATAGCTCCAATTTCTTCGACTTTGACCAAAAATACCACCCCCAGCACATTTTTCTCAATCAAAACTATCGCTCGAGCGCCGACATCCTCAGCTTTGCTCACGAAGTTATTGAACAGGGCATTGACCGCTTCTGCAAAGCCGACAACGTCAATATCGACAAAAATATCATCGCCGCCAACCCGCCCGCTCAGAGCGCAATTGAGCTACGCGAATTCCAATCATATCAAGCCGAATACTCTTATGTTGCCCAACAAATCAAACACCTTATCGATCAGGGTATCAGCGGCCGAAACATCTCGGTCATCGCTCCGAAGCACAAATATCTTTTGTCGATTTTGCCATATTTGCATACGCTGGGCCTCAAAATTTCCTACACAAAGCGCGACAATATTCTGGATGACCCTAAGATTCAGAGCCTGCTAGAGTTCAGCGAATTACTCCTGGCACTCAACAAACACCCCCGCGATGCCGATCCGTATTGTTTCCGCATTCTATCTTTGCCGTGCTGGCAAATCCCACCCGCAGAAGTCCTCACTATCGTCCAAAATGCCCGCGCTGCCAAGACCAGCATTATCGAAGAGCTCATCAAGCACGAAGACTACCGTGATTTTACCAATTTCGTCACCGACCTCGCCGCCAAAACCGAAACTTTCTCGGCGGAATACATCATCGCCGAAATCAGCAACCGCATCTTTGCCGACGAGGACAATTACGATTACTACGGCAAACTCAACACCTTACGTGACATGCTCATCGGCAAAGACAATCACCGTGCCAAAAAAATACGGCTCGCCGAGTTACGCGATATTCTCCGCGCTTATGAAGCAGCCGAAATTCAGATTCTTGACCGCTCACCCTATCGCGAAAGCGACGACGCCATCACTCTACAAACCGTTCATTCCGCCAAAGGTCTTGAGTACGAATACGTCTTCCTCATTGCCGCCGACAACAAAAACTGGAGTGACGCCAGCGGCAACCGCGACCGCCTCTCACTACCACGCAACATGGAATACACTCACCACAGCGGCGATAGCCTTGATGAAAAACTTCGCGTCTTCTTCGTTGCTATCACGCGCGCCAAATCCCATCTGGTTCTGAGCTATAGCCTTTCCGACTTTGCTGGCAAAAAGGCCGACCGCCTCAAATTCCTCGACACCCGCGAAAGCGACGACGCCTCCATCGTCAGCCGCGTCCTGCCAGATAATTTTGCTACCGTTATCCCGAGCGATCAAGCCGCGCTCAATCCCGACGACCTGTCACCCAACCAATGGTTCGACCGCTACCGTCCCGACGACGAAACTAAGCGAAATTTGCTCCTGCCCAAAGTCGAGCATTACCGCCTCTCGCCCACTCATCTTAATACTTTTATCGATCTAGACTATGCCGGCCCCGAGGAATTTCTCAAACGCTACATCATCGGCGTCAGCGGCACCAGCTCGGCCGCTCTCAATTACGGCAACTACGTCCATGACTTAATGGACCGCGTCAACAAAGAGCAACTCAGCAACGACGACGCAATGGCCCTATTCTACAAAATGGTTGACGAAGCCGATGCTACCGCCGAAGAAAAGCAAGAGCTTCGCCTCCGCGGCGACAGCGAGCTCCAACAGTTCCTAGCAGAGCGGGGCGATCAGCTACGCGCCACGCACGCCGAATCTGAGCGCGGCTTCTTCACGGAAAACATCATGCTGGGCGACATTCCTCTAACCGGTAAAATCGATCGCATCGAAATTGACGACGAGCATAAAACCATTACCGTTGCCGATTTCAAAACTGGCCGTGCTCATCATCAGTGGAAGACCAATGATTCAACTTTCAAATACAAAATCCAACTGTATTTTTATAAGTTTTTGCTCGAAAACAGCCGCGAATATCGTAATTATAAAGTCACCAAGGGGCGCATCGACTGGATTGCCCCAGATGATTACGGCGACACCATCACCTTAGAGCTAAACTTCAACGATAAAGAAGCCGCCCAAATCAAACGGCTCATTGCGACAGTCTTCCATCATATCAAAACGCTCGACCTGCCAGACACTACCCAAGCCACCACCGCCAGTGCACCTACCAAGGCCTTCTTCGATCAGCTACTGGCCGAGTCAGCTTGACTTTTAATATAGAATTTGGTATAATAAAAGTAATTCGCAGAAATTTTTTGTACCTTTCAAGGAGGTGAATTAGTTGGCGACCTATCAAGCCTGCAAGCATTGCGGTCGAGTCCGCATGTGTGAAGGCGGCTATTGCACGGACTGCCGTATGTACCTAGGCGCCACCGGCACTCCAACTGCACGAGGCTCCGGCATAAGCTGCCCCTATTGTGGGGGAACTGGCAAAAAGACCCACATCTTAGGTCCGGCAACGCCATGCCCGCAATGCGACGGTACCGGACGGCTCTAATCGGGCCACCTCAAAACGACTCGCCCATTTAGCCTTAAACCCTGCAGTTTAAGGCCGGACGAGTCTTTTTTTTGCCAGACAAAAACCTAAATGCTACAATAGTAGTATCAAGCCACGCTTCGGCCCCTGGCTTTGATTCATAAATTCCGACGCCAATAATTGCGTCACCATTCAACATCAACGCATTTGCAAAGGATTTTTATGGATCAAGCTACTTATACCCGACAACACCATTTACATCAGAACATCGAAGTCGATGCAACCTTCTCGCGCAATATTTTAGGCCACTGTCGGCCGATTGCCTTTCGCAATACATCTGGCAGAGAAGTCCGCATCAGCGAAATTGGCCTTGTTCACCCTAAGTACGATGGGCTCAAAACAATTTTTGCTTTCGACGTCACTGACGGCACCACCGACTACCGGCTCTGCCTCGACAGCGAAAATCTGAACTGGTACCTCGAATTCGAAGGAGATGCCGATGCCTGATTATCTTCCGCCACACCCCAGCAACGACACTATGTACATCGACCTCAATTCCTGCTTTGCCACTATCGAGCAGCAAGCACGTCCTATGCTGCGCGGCCGCCCTGTCGCCGTCACTAATCGCATTACCCCCAACGCCACTATTATCGCCGCCAGTTACGAGGCCAAGGCCTTCGGCGTCAAAGTCGGCATGCAGCGCTTTGCGGCCGAAGAGCTTTGCCCGCAACTAATTTTTGCCGAAACCGAGCCTAGCAAATATATCTTCGTCCACCATAAGCTCCGTCGCATTATGCAAGATTACTCACCCAGCGTCACAATGAAGTCTATCGACGAGGGCGTACTTGATTTACACCAAGCGCCAGCGCGCATCCGTCAAATGCCCCATGCACAACTCGCCGCCGAAATTAAAGCACGTTTGCGCACCGAAATCGGCTGCTGGATGCGCTGCAATATCGGCATTGCCAGTAATCGTTTTTTGGCCAAAACCGCCGCTGAGCTACATAAGCCAGACGGCTTTGATGAAATTACCACCACCAATCAGCGCGCAATTTTCGCCCAACTTAAACTACTAGACCTACCCGGCATCAATGTCCGCATGCAGGCACGCCTCAATGCGGTCAATATCTTCACGCCCCTTGACTTGCTTGACGCCAGCGAAGACACGCTCGTCCGACTAGTCTGCCGGAGTATTGACGGCAGCAAATGGTATCGCCGCCTCCGCGGCATCGAAGTCGACCAAGCCGATCGCCCCATCCGCAGTATTGGCCGCCAATACGTACTTGAGAGCAAACAGCTCAGCCGCAGCGACATAGAAGCTCGCCTGATGCACCTTGCCGAGGACGTCGGTTATCGCCTTCGCAGCAAACAACTTTATGCCCGCGGCGTTTATCTTTGGGCATATGGCTACGACGGACAAAAACTCCACTATACCAAACTCGCTCCACGGGCCTTTAATACCGACCAGGCCATTCTAGCGCAAGCTAAAGCTCTATTCGCCCATGTCCCTACGCCGCAACGCATTATCGGCATTACGCTCTACAAGCTCCAAGCCACGGCCGACGCGCAACTCAGCTTCGAGCAATCAACTATCGACGCCCAGGAGCAGCTTTGTCTCGCCGCAGACCAAATCAACCTCCGCTTCGGCAATCGCAAAATCCACTACGCCGATAGCTGTAGCACCGACCACGTTAAGACTAAAATTCCTTTTGGCTCAACCCGCTATCTCGACCACTCCATCTCTTGACTACAATGTTTTTTAATGTTACTATATGAATTACCTCTACTGTCCCGTAGGGGAATACGCACTTTTCGTCAGGTCCGAAGGAGGTCCACTATGTCCGTAGATTTAAGAAAGACCCTCATCCACGCCCGTACTGGTAAGACCGAGCTTGATGAGCTGGCACATTGCGTTGGCGAACAACTTCCCGTTGACTGTAACGCAACCGATATCGCCACAATTGCATGCAACACCTTGGTTGGTCTTAAACATTACAAAAACCAACCAAACATGCAAGCGCTTACGGCTTACCTTGCACAAGGCGGCAACCCACTCCAATTGGGGGCCCAATTAGTCGACGTGTTCCAGCAAGATGCGCCAGATTTCGCCCAAGAATATGCCGCTACTAGCAAATTATTCTTTGGCGTATAGGATCAATAGGACACGGCCACATCCAAGGCAAGGCCGCCCACCTGGGCGGCCTATTTTTTTAGAATCTTATTTTCCCTTCCGAAGTACCTTCGAACCCCTCTCCGTGCAGATGCCGCCATTCGCCCAAAAGCCTAATAACACTAAGAGAAACACTAGACTAAACCCAAAACACATTAAGCGCTCAACCAGCAACACTCCCTCATTGATAGCATCTAAGGTACCAAACCGCATCTCGCACTCGTCACGAGACAAATTATTATAGCCGCGGTCGCAAATTGTTTGCATCATGTTCGCTCGTCCATCTAACTCCTGATTCAACCCCAATCCCAACAATAGGGCGCCGCAGGACAATATCACGGCGACAAGTGTAAAAATGATTTTCTTCACATTCATGTTTGTTTTTCCTATTTGACTTTTGATAACGATCATCATTTTTATATTATTCTATTCCGCAATGCCAGAGTCACAAAAAATACAAGCTCATCTCTTCTCGCGCAAGCCAGCCAACATCTGGTATTTTTTGTATAATATATCCATGGATTTCCAGGATAACCTCACCATCATCGACGGCAAAAGTGTATTTTATCGCGGCTATTACGCAATGGGGCATCTGTCGTTACCGGACGGAACACCGACTGGCGGCGTTTACGGCTTTGCCGCTATGTTAATCGAAATTATTGAAAAACTCCAACCAGAGTATATCGCGGTAGCCTGGGACAAAAGCAAAACTAACATTCGTCGTCGTCGCGCAATTTACGCTGACTACAAAGCAAATCGCAAACCAGCACCCCCAGATTTTTATGCCCAAATTCCATATTTAATGGACTTATTAAAAGCCTTCAACATTCCGCTATACGAATTCGATGACTACGAGGCCGACGATATTATTGGTACGCTGGCGCGCAGTGCGCAGAGCAAAGGAGTGCGCGCGGAAATTATTTCCGGTGACCTCGATATGCTGCAAATCGTCGACGAGCACATCAAGATGTACCAAATGAAACGCGGGTTTACCGACGTAGCCGAATTCGACATTGCCGCGGTCGAGGCCAAATACGGCCTGCACAAGGACCAGTTCCTCGACCTCAAAGCCATCAAAGGCGACTCGTCAGACAACATCCCCGGCGTACCCGGTATCGGTGAAAAAGGCGCCGTTAAACTACTGCAGGATTACGACACTCTCGAAAATCTCTATGCGCACATTGATGAAATCCCCGGCGCCGTCGGCAAAAAGCTCCGCGAGGGCAGGGAGCTTGCCTTTATCAGCAAGCAACTCTCCTCAATCCAATTTGACGCCCCCGTCGAGTTCGATCCTAATCAATCCAAATTGGCGGATTTTCGGCCCGCTAACGTCGTAGCCGAGCTCAAAAAGCTCCAATTTACTTCGCTGATTCGCAAGCTAGCCAAACTTTACCCACTCGACCGCAAAACCCTCGCCACCCCAGCTGCCGCGGCAGCTAAACGGCCATCGTCCACTACGGTCACTACACCCACCGACATCTTGCCACCACCAGCAGATATTTCCGTTGAGCTACCAGATAATCTCTATTTAAGCCATCACGTCAAGGCCGACATGCATGACAACCCCCAATTAGCGCAAGATATTCTCGCCGGACGACCGTTCTGGGACTTGGGCCAAGTCAACTTTTTGCTTGACCCGCTTGCACGCAAAACCGGCCAACTCGATTTGCTAGAGCAGAACGACTTGCGCGCAGAATATATCGCGCAGCGTCGCCAATTGGCCACCCTACCCAAAATCGCCAGCATCGCTCAAGATTTCGATTTACCCCTAATCCCCGTGCTCTACCAAATGGAGCAAAATGGCCTCAAAATCGACTCAACTCGCTTCCAAGTGCTCGAGCAGGAATTTTCCGCCGAACTCACCGCCATCGAACAAGAAATCTACACCCTAGCTGGTCACGAATTCAATACTAATTCCCCCATGCAGCTATCCCAAGTACTATTCGACGAACTTGGTTTGCCGACTCAAGGCATCAAGAAAACCCAACGCGCTTATTCTACTGGCGCCAAAGAACTCGCCAAGCTGCGCGAGTTGCACCCCATCATTGGCAAAGTCGAGCGTCTCCGCGAAATCAGCAAACTCCTCAGCACCTACATCCTGCCACTGCCTAAACTTGCCGACGACAACTATCGTATCCACAGCACTTTCACGCAAGATGTTACTGCCACTGGCCGCCTCTCAAGCGTTAACCCAAATCTCCAAAACATCCCCGTCCGCAACGAAGACGGCAAACGCATCCGCAATTGCTTTGTTGCTGAGCAGGGCAACTGTTTCGTAGCGGCCGATTACGCTCAATTTGAATTACGTTTGGCGGCCGCCCTTGCCAAAGACCAAGCCCTCATCGCCGACTTTAATGCTGGGCTCGATATCCATACCAAGACCGCCGCTGACGCTTTTCATGTACCAATGGAACAGGTCACCAAACGCCAACGCCGCGCCGCTAAGGTCATCAACTTTGGTGTACTATACGGCATGAGTCCAAAGGGACTCTCCGATGCTACTGACATGAGTTTCGGCGAGGCCAAATCGTTTATCGCGCGCTACTTTGAACTTCGTGCCCCTATCCGCCGTTTCCTCGACCAGACGCTCGCCGATGGACGCAGCAAAGGCTACGTCGAAACCCTGTATGGCCGCTGGCGCCCCACGCCAGATTTAGCTGCCAAGAACTATCTCGTCCGTAGCGCCGCCGAGCGCGCCGCCGCCAACATGCCAATTCAGGGCACCGAAGCCGACCTCATGAAAAAAGCCATGATTGCCGTCCAGGCTGCGCTGCCGCCAGACGCCAAATTAGTCCTGCAGATTCACGACTCGCTCATGGTCGAATGCCCCACTGCACAAGCATCCGCTATCGCCAAACTACTCAAAACCAAAATGGAAGCCGTTGCCCCAGACCTACCAGTCAAACTCGCCGTCGATGTCAGTACGGGACACGACTGGGGGGTATTATAGCCTTGCGTATCGGTATCATTTCGGACATCCACAGCAATATTGACGCTTTTCGCGCCGTCCTGCGCGAATTTGATTATCGTGGTGTCGATAAAATCATCTGTCTCGGCGACATCATCGGCCTCGGGGCTCATCCTGACGACTGCGTGCAGTTACTCGAAGAGCTACTAAGCCAAGACCGCATCCTGTCAATCGTCCGCGGCAACCACGAAGATTACCTCCTGCAAGATTTACCCGTCCATAATCACAACGACCAAAATAAGCCCAAATTGCCGCAGGCCATTCTCGACCTTTTCCTATGGAATCATAGTCAAGTCAGTGGCCATTCCGCTGCCGTACTTAGTCAATTTCCACGTCAAGAAATTATCAATGTCGGTAAAATCAAAATCTTCGTTTCACACTATCCCATCAACCGCACCGGCGATTTTATGCCATTTTTCATGAAACCTAATCTACGAGAATGTCGGCGCATTTTTCGCTATGCGCGCGCCAATGTTTATCTATATGGACACACGCACGTTCGTAACTTGTGGGTAGGACGCCGCGGAGACTTCTTTATCAACCCCGGCAGCGTTGGCTGCCCAATTGGTACCGAATCGGCCTCAGCCGGCATCCTCCACCTCAAAGGGCGTCGCATCACTTACGAGCAGCTCGATATCGACTACAATATCGACCGCGCCATCAGCGAAATGATGAGCTACAACGACGAATATCCCGCAATTAGCTATACGATCGACCAATTCTACCACTCACTCGACAACTACCATCCTGGCAACACCGAAGACTAAAGCCCTTATGCTATAATCAGAGCATGCACAGGGTTACAATTGTCGGCAATGTCAGTAAAGACATCTACCTGCGCCTCGACAAACGCTCCAACCAATTCGAGACCGACGCTCGGCAAGTCGAGTGGCTAGACTTGGCTTTTGACGGCAGCACCCACAACTACTATTCGCGCGTCGCCATCTACGGCGGGGCCAGCATTAGCCTAGAAGTCCTCACGCGTTTCGGTCTACAGGCCAACATCTCCGGCACTGAGGCCAGTTTTCAGGACGGCACTTTCGTCTCACGCGGCGCAACCACCACTTATCGTTACCTGCTCTGTAAAGACGATGCAGTCAGCTATTTCGTCCCCAAGCAGAGTAGTCCAACCCAATGGCAGCGCCCCGAGTCTGAGCATCCCGACTGGCTCTATATCGACTGCTCAGCCAATCTCACATCACAGCTCAGCGACGATATCCTTGATTACCTCAACGAACACCCCAGCTGCAAGCTCGCCATGTTTGTATGCACCAATAGCAATCAATACGCCTTACACACGCAAAAACTCGCTCAATGCGCCGATTTTATCATCACTAACACCGTGCTGCGTCAGCCGCACCCACACGTCGCTACCATCAGCCAAGATCACATCGACTATAATGGCAAACGGATCGACTGGTCTCTAAACGAAAAAGGTCAGATTATCACCGATTTTAGCTCACGCCTCGCCATTGGGGCTAGTCTACTTGCCGCCATTATTCTCGGCAAAAGCCCCACAGAAGCACTTCTACTCGCCAAAGCCAACGTCGAAAGCGCGCGCCTGAGCGGCACCTGCAATCTCGACACACTTAACAATGCTATTTGCGGCAACGATTACCAAGTACAAAATCACAAGGAAACCAATACAATGTCCGAAATCGAACAAAACGCCAAACAACTCATGACGCGCGGCAAAGGCATCCTTGCCGCCGACGAATCCGGTGGCTCCATCCATAAAAAATTCGAAAGCATGAACATTCCCGACGACGAGCGACATCGCCGCGACTATCGTAACATTTTCTTTACTACGCCTGAGCTCGAGCAATATATCAACGGCGTCATCTTGTTTGACGAAACCGCTCGCCAACACGCCGACGATGGCAGTACTTTTATCGAATTCTTGCGTCGCAAAGGTATTCTCGCTGGCATTAAGGTCGATCAAGGCCTCGTAAATTTTGACAATTCCGCCGAGAAATACACCCAAGGACTTGACGGGTTACCAGAACGGCTCCAAGAATATTATCAAATGGGCGCTCGCTTCGCTAAATGGCGCGCCGCTTTTGAAATGAACCGTGAGCTCAAACCCAGCGATATGGCCATCACTAAAAACGCCGAAATTCTTGCCCAATATGCTCACGACTGCCAGACTGCCAATATCGTGCCGATCGTCGAGCCCGAACTCGTCTATGACGGCTACTATACCATCGAAGAGAACGCCAGCTATACCGGTAAAATTCTCGACGCACTTTTTGCTGCCATGCACGACCAAAAAGTCCAACTTTCTGGCGCCATTTTGAAGGTCAACATGATACTAGCTGGCAAACAATTCGAGCAACAATCCAGCCCAGAAGAAGTCGGCCATGCCACGGCCGAAGTGTTTCGCCAGCATATCCCACGCGACCTCGCAGGCATCGTCTTCTTAAGCGGCGGTCAAAGCGTAGAGCAGGCCACTGCCAACCTTCGGGCCGTCACCAACTGTGGCCCCTTCCCTTGGCCAGTCACTTTCTCTTACGCGCGTGCGTTACAAGACCCCGCACTACATGCTTGGCAGGGCAACAATGACAACGCTGATGCCGCGCGCGCTGCGTTCAAAGAGCGCCTTATCGCCAATTGTGCCGCCCTTCACAAACAATAAAAAGCATCCCCCCAACGAAGGGAGGTGTTTTTTACGTTTTACAAGATTTTGCGTAAATATTCACCCGTAGCAGATTTACGGTTTTTCGCCACATCTTCGGGCGTACCGGTTGCGATAACTTTGCCACCATTGGCGCCACCTTCTGGCCCCATATCGACAATCCAGTCGGCACTCTTTATCACGTCCAGATTATGCTCAATTACAATCATCGTATTTCCGCCGTCCACCAAACGTTGTAAAATTGACAACAATCGCTTAACGTCGTCAGTATGTAGGCCAGTCGTTGGTTCGTCTAATACGTAGAGCGTCCGCCCAGTCGAACGGCGCGACAACTCAGTCGCCAACTTAATCCGCTGCGCCTCGCCGCCCGAGAAGGTCGTGGCCGGCTGACCTAGACGGATATAACCCAAGCCAACTTCTTGTAAAGTGCGTAATTTACCTGCAATTAGCGGCTGGTTTTCGAAGAATTCCACCGCTTCATCCACGGTCATTTCCAATACATCCGAAATCGTCTTATCTTTGTAGCGCACTTCCAGAGCTTCGCGGTTGTAGCGTTTGCCATGACACACATCACAAGTTACAAAAACATCTGGCAAGAAGTGCATTTCTATCTTCAGCACGCCGTCACCTTGGCATTTTTCGCAGCGGCCACCCTTAACATTGAAAGAAAAGCGTCCCGCCTTGTACCCCCGCACCTGCGCCTCGGGTTGGCTAGCGAACAATTCGCGGATGTTATTGAAAATCCCCGTATAAGTTGCTGGGTTAGAGCGCGGCGTCCGCCCAATTGGCGACTGGTCGATCACGATAATCTTATTCAAATTCTCGATGCCATCAATTCGCTCGTGCGCACCAGAAACCGTCTGGGCACGATTCAAACGAGCCAGTAATTCATTGGCCATAATATTGTTCACCAGGGTAGACTTACCCGAACCAGACACGCCAGACACTACCGTCAAGAGTCCCAAGGGGAATTTAACGTCGATGTTCTTAAGATTATTCTCGCGCGCTCCGATTACTTCGAGATACTTCGTTCGCTCATTCACTTTACGCCGCTTTTTGGGTGTTGCGATTTTCTTTGCGCCAGACAGATACTGGCCAGTAATTGAGCCTTTCGCCTTGGCCACTTCCGCCGGCGTCCCTGCTGCCGTGACCTTACCACCTTTCACGCCAGCGCCCGGCCCAATATCTATCAGATAATCCGCCGCTCGAATCGTGTCTTCATCGTGTTCTACCACAATGACGGTGTTTTTTAAGTCGCGCAAGTGTCGCAAAGTCGCAATCAAACGGTCATTGTCACGCTGATGCAAGCCAATCGACGGTTCATCCAGCACATAAAGCACGCCTTGCAGTCCCGAGCCAATTTGCGTAGCCAGCCGAATCCGCTGCGCCTCACCACCCGACAGTGTCGCCGCCGAACGGCTCAATTCGAGATAATTCAGCCCCACATCGCGCATGAAACCGACTCGTGCCCGAATCTCTTTCAGAATTGGCGCTGCAATCATCGCCTCGTTTTCCGACAAACCTAAATCGCCGTCGAGCACCTCGATTGTTTGGTCGACGTCCATTGAGCACATATCCATAATGTTCAAATCGTGCACCGTCACCGCCAAAACTACTGGCTTCAAGCGGGCTCCATGGCAAGTTTGACACACTCGCTCACGCATAAACCGCTCGATATCTTTGCGAATAAACTCAGACTCAGTTTCCTTGTAGCGACGCTCCAGATTTGGGATAACACCCTCATAAACTGCATCGTAAGTATAGCCGTTGCTGAGCTTCACACGGTATTTTTCTTCGCCCGTACCATAGAGAATCTTCTGGATTACCTCATCAGACAACTCACGAATCGGCTGACGCACTGAAAAACCATGCTTTTCACCCACCGTCGTCAGGCGCCGCAGCCACCAAGAATCTTGATTAATGCGGTTGTAGGGGCGAATGCCGCCTTCGGCAATCGTTAAATTCGGATTCAATACCAAATTGGGGTCAATCTCCATCCGCGTGCCCAAACCCGTACAAGTTGGACAGGCCCCCTGCGGGGCATTAAATGAAAATAAGCGCGGTTCCAGTTCGGGGATTAATTCGTCGGGATGGTCAGGGCAAGCGTAACGCTGCGAATAGCTCAACACCTCAGCATCATCCGTCCGAATATTATTCTGTCCAAGTGCGGTGGTCGTGTCGTTAATCTTCAAAATCTGCATCAAGCCATTGCCGAAATCGAGCGCCTGCTCAACCGACTGGGAAATCCGACTTTCCATCCCTGGCCCCATCACAAAACGATCCACAATAATCTCGATATCATGCCGCAAGTTCTTATCCAGTTCTGGCCATTCATCGAGCGCATAAACGATGCCGTCAACGCGCGCCCGCGCAAAGCCTTTCGCTAGATACTGTTCACCAATATGAGAAAATGAACCCTTTTTCTGCGAAACAATCGGCGCCAAAACCATCAACTTCGCCGCCACCGGCAAAGACATTACCTGGTCGATAATGTCCTGTACCGTACGACGCGCAACTTCTTTATGACAAACCGGGCAATGCGGCACGCCAATCCGCGCGAATAGCAGACGCAAATAGTCATAAATTTCCGTCACTGTCGCCACTGTCGAGCGTGGATTACGCGAGGTGGATTTCTGATCAATCGAAATCGCCGGCGACAAACCAGTAATCATATCGACGTCCGGCTTATCCATCACGCCCAAGAACATTCGCGCATAACTCGACAGAGACTCCACGTAACGACGTTGCCCCTCGGCGTATAGAGTATCAAAAGCTAACGATGACTTGCCCGAGCCAGACAGACCGGTAATCACGACAAGTTTGTCGCGCGGTATATCAAGGTCAATATTCTGAAGGTTATTGGCCCGAGCACCGCGTATCTTTATCAAGTCACCATCCATAAGCGTTTATTATACACCAAAAACCCCAAAAAGTCAATAAGCATAGCCCTTTTGGCTCCTCGGCATGCAGAATGCTCGCCAGAGTGGTAAAATAAAGCTAATGGCCACATCAATTGAAGAATGCAAAAAATACATTGAAGCGACCGTTCGACAGTCCAAAATTACCGTCGCAAGCTACGACGACATCGTCGAACACTGCTGGCGCGCCGTCTGGCCAATTATCGAAAAAAACGCCGGCCGCCTAGATTGGGTTGCGCAAAACGACCCCGAATTCAATGCTCAAGCCGGACTTGTTCTGCAGGACTATCTCGATCAGCAGAAAGATTTCGACACCCGCGACCGCTACGCTCTACGCAAAAAATACCCCGAATTCATCTTCGAATCTTTCAGCGTGCAGCGCCACCCCGATGGCATCCGCGCCCGTTATCACTACCGCCTCGGCGAGCATAGTTTCCAACCAACCGTTTTTATTAAACTCGAAGACATCACGTCCGTAGCGCAAGGCTTCATTGACGACGATTTTCTCAATTATCTTTTCTTTAATTTTGGCATCATCAATGCCATCAACTACTACAAGCTCAGTTTTTCGCCCAAATTCATCATTCAGGCCGGCGAACTTTTGCCAGAGCAGTGCACATTCTTTAAGAAACTCTTCTACCACGGGCTAGAAGAATGCATGTACCGCAACGAATTGCAGTTTGATTTCGACGATTTTCTTGATATCAGCTGTGCCGCGCCTAACCTGAAGCCACATTTCACACTGCCAGACGAATTTCACGGCAACCTTATCCCAATTGGCGGCGGCAAAGATTCCGTCGTTACACTCGAGGCACTTCGCCCCATGAAAGACGACAATCTCTGCCTGCAATACAACCGCGACATTTACCCACAAAACACCGCCGCACTCAGCTGCATTAAGCTCGGCGGTTACTCGCTCGACCAAACCGTCGACTTCAACCTCACACTTGACCCGCATATGCTCGAGCTCAACCAACAGGGCTTCTACAATGGCCACATTCCTTTCTCATCGTGCTTGGCTTTTGCGGCCGTCATTATGGCCTATCTCAATCGCAAAAAATACATCGTTCTATCCAACGAAGCTTCCGCTAATGAGGGTAATATCATCGGCACAACCATCAACCATCAATATTCCAAAAGCTACGAATTTGAACAAGATTTCGAACACTACCTACAAACTTTTGTCACGGATAAAATCCACTACTTTAGCCTCTTGCGCTGTCTTAACGAATACGAAATCGTCCAACGTTTTATTGATCACCCACTTTACTTAGATGTATTCCGCAGCTGCAACGTTGGCACCAGAGAAAACAAATGGTGTAGCCACTGCGCCAAGTGTCTCTACGTTTATATTATGCTGTATCCATTTGTATCGGATGTTAAGCTTTGGCAAATTTTTGGTCGCAATATGCTTGAGGACGAATCACTACTCGACGTTTTCATTGGCCTTATCCAACCAGACAGTACCAAGCCCTTCGAATGCGTTGGCACACGCGAAGAAATCAGCTACTCCATCGAGAAGGGGCTCCAGTTGAAGCCTACCCAAAAACCCGCACTTTACAATTATTATCTTAGCCATTTCCGCAAAGACGTCAGCGCCTACCAAGTTGCGGGCTATTTCAACCCCGAACACAATATCCCCCCCGAATATCTCGATATGCTAATGCACCCCGAAAACCATAAACACCCTGAAGCCAACAAGGAGCAAGCATGAAGGACGCATTAGCCGATTTTCTGCGCAATCAGCGTATTCTGATTTTAGGTTTTGGTCGCGAAGGGCAGAGCGCGCTACGCTTTATTCGCCAAGTTTTACCCGACGCTAACATTGCCGTAGCCGACCAAAAGCCGCTCGGGCTCAATGATATTACCTGTTTTTCCGGCCCAGACTACCTCAGCCAAATTGATAATTACGACATAATTATCAAATCACCTGGCATCGCCCTGAAAGACCAGCTCACTGACGCGCAACGCGCCAAAATCAGCTCGTGCACCGACCTGTTCTTACGTTTCTGCCCCAATCCGATCATCGGCGTTACAGGCACCAAAGGCAAAAGTACTACTACTGCTCTAACGCATCACATCCTCGTCAATAATGGCCGCCACGCTAGCATCGCCGGCAATATCGGCAAACCTTGTTTCGATATTATCGACGAATTACATGACGATTCGATCGTCGTGCTCGAAATCTCCGCTCATCAACTTGAATACGTTCAAGCCAGCCCCCAAGTCGCTATTCTGCTAAATCTTTACGAGGAACATTTCGACCACTTCGCACGCCCCGACGATTATTTCGCCGCTAAGCAGCACATCTATCGCTATCAAAGCGCCGACGACCTCTTAATTTACGGCGATATTTTTCAACACGCCAACCACCACGAAATCGACCAACTACCTATGCACAAAATCGACCTTTATCGCGACCACGTTGTTGATTTTGCGAAAATCCACAGCCACTTACTGGGCGAGCATTATCGCTACGATATTGCTGCCGCGATTGCTGCTTGCGAATTCTTTGGTCTTAGCGAAGCCGAGTGCCTAGACGCCGTAGCGAGCTTCCGCGGCCTACCACATCGTCTTGAGTTTATCGGCGAATTTCGTAATATCAAATTCTACAACGACTCCATTGCGACCGCCCAAGAAGCCACCTTGGCCGCGCTGCGCGCCGTACCCGATACAGATACGATTATTCTGGGTGGTATGGATCGCGGTATAGATTACCGCCAACTAGTGGACTACCTCCGTCATAGCCACGTCCGCAACGTCCTCTTACTGCCTGATACCGACATGACTATCCAGCGTATTTTTGACGAAGCGCCATACTCGCAGAATATCCTCCACGTCGCCGACCTCGAGCAGGCCGTTCAAATTGCCTACCAAGCCACCGCTGAACAGCACAGTTGCCTATTATCGCCGGCTGCCGCCAGTTATAATCAATACAAAAACTTCGAGGAACGCGGCAATGCTTATCGCCAGCTTGTCCAAAGATATGCTACATTATAAACATAATAAGAAAGGTTTTTAATTATGTTTAGCACCCTTTTCGCCATCGCGACCATCGTCGCTACATGGAAACTCTTCGAGAAAGCCGGCTATGACGGCTGGAAGGCACTCATCCCAGTCTACAACCTCTATATCCTCCTAAAAATCTGCCGCTTTGCCGATTCGGCTATTCTTTGGATTCTAATTGCAGTATTCTGCCTACCCATTGCCTCGGTCATGATTATCGCCAGCGCTTTCGCTGTCGGTGCAGCATTCGGTGGCGGCGCCATCGGCTATGTCGCAATCCCCACATTCTTATCCATATCGCTAATTGCACTGCTGCCAATCGCCTCCTTTGCGTTGCATATTTACATCATGGCCCGGCTCGCCAAAGCCTTCGGACAAAGCGACGCCTTCGCAGTAGGCCTCGTGCTCTTGACGCCGATCTTTATCATGATTCTCGGTTTCGGCGAGGCCAAATACCAAGGCTTATCTCAATCAACCGCCATGGACAGCACACAGACAGCTATGCCCAAAGACGGGCCCCAAACTTCGAACAAGTCTAAGTCCACCCCAAAAACTCAACCAAAAATCGGCGACGACTGGGTTAATGGCAAATAGTGCTTTCAAAAAATACCCGCTCTCTACTGGGCGGGCTTTTTGTTATATAATATAAAGCAATGAATTTCAAATTACACAGCAAATACCAACCGACTGGCGATCAACCTCAAGCCATCAAAACCCTTGTTGACGGCCTCCGTGCTGGCTACAAAGAGCAGACCCTCCTTGGCGTTACCGGCTCCGGCAAGACCTTTACTATGGCTAATATCGTTGAGCAGTACAATCGCCCCACCTTAATTTTAGCGCACAACAAAACTCTTGCTGCTCAATTATATTCAGAATTTCGTGAGTTTTTCCCCGAAAACGAAGTACATTACTTCGTCAGCTATTTCGATTATTATCAACCAGAAGCTTATATTGCCAGCACCGATACTTACATCGAAAAAGACAGCGCCATCAACGAAGAAATCGACCGTTTGCGTCACGGTGCCACCGAGGCTTTATTGACTCGTCGCGATACCTTAATCGTTGCTTCGGTTTCCTGTATTTACGGCATTGGTTCACCCGAAAATTACCGCAAAATGGCCGTTCGCCTTGCGCCTGGCCAGATGTATGATTTTAACGAATTTCTCCATACCCTAACCGAAATTCAATATCATCGCAATGACATCGCTTTCGAACGTGGCAATTTCCGTGTCCGCGGCGACGTAGTGGATATTTTTCCTGCTTCCGGCGAACATGCTTATCGTATCGAGTTTGGCTTCGACGGCATTGAGCGCATCAAAGTTATCGACCCGCTGACGGCCGAGGTTATTTCCGAACCAGACGAAATCGGCATCTTCCCCAACACCCACTATGCTACGCCAAAGGAATCACTCGACCGCGCCATCGCTAGCATCCGCGCCGAATACAAGGACCGCCTCGCGTTCTTTAACCAGCACGAAAAATACCTCGAGGCCCAACGCCTCAGCCAGCGCATCAAATACGACCTCGAAATGCTCGAGCAAACCGGCTTCGTCAAGGGCATCGAAAACTACTCTCGTCACCTTGATGGACGGCTCATTGGGCAGCCACCCGCTACTTTGCTAGACTTCTTTCCTGAGGACTTTTTGATGATTATCGACGAATCGCATATGACCCTGCCGCAAGTTCGCGGTATGTACAATGGCGACCACGCCCGCAAAGAAACACTCGTCGAATACGGCTTCCGCCTACCCAGCGCCCTCGATAACCGGCCGCTCACTTTTGCGGAATTTGACCGCCACATCAACCAAGTTATTTACACCAGCGCCACTCCTGGCGAATACGAACTCGCGCATAGTCCTAAACCGGCCGAGCAAGTCATCCGCCCAACCGGTCTACTAGACCCCGAAATCGAAATACGCCCCAGCGATAATCAAATTGACGACCTCATCGAAGAAATCGACCAACGCATCGCCAAGGGGCAGCGCGTTCTCGTCACGACTCTTACCAAACGAATGGCCGAAGACCTCTCCGAGCATCTCAAGGAACTCAACGTCAAAACCGCCTATATTCACAGCGACATCGACACGCTCGAGCGCGGTGACATTTTACGCGATTTGCGTACTGGCGTTTACGACGTGCTGGTCGGCATTAATCTTTTGCGCGAAGGCCTCGATTTGCCAGAAGTCTCCCTTGTTGCCATTCTTGACGCCGATAAAGAGGGTTTTCTGCGCAGCGAATCAGCTCTCGTACAAACCATTGGACGAGCCGCTCGCCACGAAGAGGGCAAGGTTATTATGTACGCCGACAATATGACCGGCAGTATGCAGCGCGCCATCGAAGAAACCTACCGTCGCCGCGAAATCCAGCAGGCCTACAACACCGAACATGGCATTACGCCGAAATCCGTCGCCAAAGAAATTAGTCAAGGCCTGCGCGCTATCATCCCCGAAAAAGCGAAGAGCAATAAGCTAGATTTGCGCAAGATTCCGCGCGAAGAGTTGCCGCAAATTGTCAAAGAATTATCCTCGCAAATGCAGCTCGCCGCCGCCAACCTAGAATTCGAACGCGCCGCCGAATTACGCGACCAAATTGAAGACATTAAAGCCGCCCTCGCTGCGCACAAATAACTTATCGCATCTAAAGTGTTATAATCTTAAACATGAAAACAGTTACGCGTTTTGCGCCATCGCCAACTGGCTACATCCATATCGGCAATGTCCGTTCGGCAATTTATCCTTATCTCATCGCTAAACAAAATCATGGCACTTTCATTTTGCGCATCGAAGACACCGACCAAGCCCGTTACGTCGAGGGCGCCACTGAACTCATCAAAGACACCCTGCAATGGCTCGGCCTCGACTGGGACGAAGGTCCCGACAAGAGCGGCGAGCATGGCCCATATTTCCAGAGTCAACGCCGCGATATCTACCACGGATGGGCGCAGCGCCTCATTGCGGCTGGTCGCGCCTATGCCGACCCCACGCCCAGCGACACTGTTGCCAGCTATCGCGCCGAAGCTAATAGAAACAAACAAGCCTTTCTGTATCGCAACTACCGCCCCGCCGACACGCCCGATTGGCAACCCGGCATACCGCTTCGCTTCAAAGCCATACCCAAAGCCTACGACTACCATGACGAGGTTTTTGGCGACCTTCACCTTGGTCCAGAAACTCAAGACGACATCATCTTAATTAAGGCCGACGGTCTGCCCACTTATAACTTTGCACACATCGTTGACGACGCCATGATGGGAGTAACACACATACTGCGCGGCCAAGAATACCTCCCCAGCATGGGCAATTATCTTGCCCTCTACGAGGCACTCGGCTTAACACCTCCCAAATTTGTCCACTTGCCGCACATTCTTGCGCCCACCGGCAATAAAAAGCTTGGCAAACGCGACGGCGCCAAATCTGCCGACGATTATCGCCGTGACGGCATTTTGCCCGAAGCCATGCTTAACTTCCTTGCCTGCCTCGGCTGGAATGACGGCAGCGAACAAGAGCTCTACAGCAAGCAAGAACTCATCGACAAATTTGACGTTAGCCGCATTCAGCGCGCTGGCGCTCGCTACGACGAGCAGAAGCTCATCTGGCTCAACGGACAATGGATCCGCCGCCTTTACGCCGAAGACCCCGAAAGTCTCTTTGCTCGTAGTGCCGCTTTCTGGCCCAAGCAAGCCACCAACGATACGCTCAAGCGCCAAGTCTTTAGCATTATCTATGACCGCCTCAAAACCTTCAATGACCTCAAAACAATGACTAGTTACTTCTTCGCCGACCCAACCGTGGACCTCGACATGATTACTAGCAACAAAGCTCTCAAAAAACTCTCCGAAACTGAGCTCTGCAACCTGTTACACCAAAGCGTCGCCAAACTACAAACTATCGACGATTGGTCGGCGACAACGCTTCAAGATACTCTCAACGAATTATTGGCTGAAAGCGGTCAAAAACCAATGGTACTTTTCGGGCTCATTCGCCTTGGCGTCAGCTTTGCTGCTTTTAGTCCCGCTTTGCACGATACTCTAGCCGTGCTAGGCAAAAATACCACGCTAGCCCGCCTCAATGCCGTAATTGCCGCATTTGGCCGCGACTAGCGATATCTTAAAACTAAGCTAAAAACGCTTATGTTATAATATTTTTATGGATAGTCGCAACAATACTCTTAGGGGAGAGGAAAGCGCGGCCGAAGCCGCTTTTCTCGATGACGAGCAGAGCATATCTGCCAACGAGGATTTGGCCAAATACCTCGAAAAAACCAAGTCCAAGGACGCCGCCGACGTCCCCGAAAAAACTGACAAAAAAACTCGCCGCAAAAAGGCCGCCAAAATTCGTCACGACAAGTCTAAGCGCCGTCTCAAGATTATCCTAATCTGTATCTTTATCGTCGCCGTTCTCGGCTCCCTTTGCTTCTTCATTTTGCGACCCATTATTACCGAACAATTACTCGAGCAAAGTACCCTTAAGCAACCTGAGTCCGATAAAATCTACTACTCCACGCTTACCGGTCTAGAAGTTGCTAATCAAGAAACCGTTAACGCGGCCGCCACCTGCGTAATGATCGAAAATAGCCCCGACGCCCGCCCCCAATCTGGCCTCGCTGAAGCCGGCGTGGTTTACGAAGCCGTTGCCGAAGGCGGCATTACACGCTTCATGGCAATTTTCCAAGAAGCCAAACCGCAACTCATCGGCCCCGTCCGTAGCCTCCGCATCGCCTACGCCGAAATGGCCAAACCCTATCACTGCTCGCTCCTACACATGGGCGGAGCAGATAACGCCATCGGCCTTGTACGCAACAACTCAGAATTCCGCGACCTCGAGGGCATGTGGTACGAAAACAAATGGGTCTGGCGCCAAAACAGCCCAATTGCCGGCAAACGTCGCTATGCGCCCCACAACGTCTATACCAGCTTCGAAAAGCTCGACCAACTTAACTTCGACAAGGGCTACAACACTTCGAATTTTAGTGGCTTTAGCCGAGTTAGTCCCGACGCACCGCCAGCCGAAGTCGAACAAAATGCCACTACCGTCCGCATCAAGATGTCCTCCGACTTATATAACCCAATCTTCACCTATAACGCCGACAGTAACACTTACACCCGCGCTCACACGAATGGTGGCCCGCACCTCTCTATTGCCAGTAGTGGGCAAGCACTCAATATTACGCCAAAAGTTGTCGTCGCTATGAAAGTAAATGGCTACACTCGCCCCGGCCCCGATCGCTACACCGACTACACTACCGTCGGCGAAGGCGAAGCTTACGTCTTCCAAAATGGCAGCGTCACAATCGGTAAATGGCAACGCGCCGACGCTAATGCCGAACTAAAATTCGTCGACAATGAAGGCCAGACCATCAAGCTCAATCGTGGTCAAACTTGGATTAGTCTCTACCCCAGCGGGCAGGGCAGCGTCAGCTGGGACTAACCAAAGCCGCCTCCTGCTGATACAATAAAGTCAGTAGGAGGTTTTTGATGTATACGAACGACAAAATTTTAATCGGCAAAAGCGAAGAGCGCGAGCTTTGCATTTTACCCAAAATGGCCAACCGCCACGGCCTCATTACCGGTGCCAGCGGCTCAGGCAAAACTATCACCCTTAAAGTTATGGCGGAAAGCTTCTCCGATGCCGGTGTGCCAGTCTTTCTGGCGGACGTTAAAGGCGATTTAGCCGGCACCGCATTGGCTGGCGAGCTGAATGAAAATATCGAAAAACGCCTCAATAAACTTGCCATTACCGACTTTACTTGCAAAAACTTCCCCGTTCGTTTCTGGGATCTCTATGGCGCAGACGGTCACCCAATTCGCGCCACCATCGACAGCGTTGGCCCAGACGTGCTCTCGATGATGCTCGGCCTCTCCGAAACACAAGAGGGCAACCTAGACATCGTCTTCGAGATTGCCAAAGACGAAGGTCTTGAGCTAATCAATCTCGCCGACTTACGCTCGACTCTGCAATACGTCTCGGAAAACCGCACCAAATACATCGCCAAATACGGCAATATCACCACCCAAAGTCTTGGCGTTATCCAACGCAGCCTGCTCGCCTTGCAGAAACAGGGCGCTGACCACTTCTTTGGCAAACCAATGCTCGACGTCAAAGACTTCTTCGCCCAAACCGACGACCAGCGCGGCGTCATTAATATCCTCCATGCCGTCAAACTTTTCCAGAGCCCAGATCTCTATGCTTCCTTCTTGCTATGGTTGCTCAATACGCTCTTTGCCACTTCGCCCGAAGTTGGCGACCTCGACAAACCCAAGATGGTCTTCTTCTTCGATGAGGCACATCTGCTGTTTAACGGCATGCCGAGTTACCGCCTCAAGCGCATTGTGCAGGTCGTCAAACTCATTCGCTCGCGCGGTATTGGCCTTTATTTCATCTCACAGAAGCCTACCGATATACCCGATGACGTCCTCGCCCAGCTCAGCAATCGTGTCCAGCATGCTCTCCGTGCCTACACGCCCAGCGAGCTCAAAGTCGTCAAAGTCGCTGCTGATACTTTTCGCGCCAATAAGGCCTTCGATACCGCTACCGCCATCAGTGAACTCGGTACCGGCGAAGCACTAGTTTCCTTCCTCGACGAGAAGGGTACGCCAGAAATCGTCGAACGCACCACCATCTTGCCGCCGCAAAGCAATATGGGCACCATCAATGACGGCACACGCCAACGGGTTATCAACAACAGCCCCCTGTGCGGCAAATATGACGAAACTGTCGATAGCGAATCGGCTCACGAAAAAATCGCCAAACTACAGACGCACGACGCCCCAACAGGACAGGACTCCGCCGGCACGTCACCCGCCGAGCCTCAACTTTCTAAGGCCGAAACCAAGCAACAACAGGCTATCCAGCGCGAGCAAGAGCGTCTTGCCGCCAAAAAAGCCGCCGAAGCCGAAAAACAGAAGCAAAAATATCAAAAACGGGCCGAAAAATACGCCGATCGCTTTGTTGGTAATTTTATTGGTAAGCTGGGCACGAAAGTTGCAGACAAAATTTTCAAAAAAATACTCAAATCCTAGAACTGCTGGCGTGATTACCATACAGCACAACCATTATTGCATGGCCACCCTCGCTAACATCTTTTTCGCACGGCTAAGCCTTTTTGGTCAGGAATCCTGACCAAAAAAGCTTAGCCACTCCACGGGGGAGGTGCCGCCTCGTCCACTACACCCCTAAAAGCCACAAAAATAGCCCGGCTCGGGCGTTTTTGCTAAATAATCTACAGTGGAATGGTGAACCTTGTCCAATCGAATTGGAATATCCTCATAGAGGACTTCTACCGAGTGAGAGGTATTATCAGTATTTTATATCCTACAAACTATATCCCCGGCCTCAGTAGAACTAATGAATATACAACCCAAAGCATGAGCAACCCGGACAAGTAGTAGAGCTACCGACGCCAATGCAAAAGCTCTACTTAAGAGCTTACAATGTTAATGTAGGGTATTCGCCATAGAGCTTACGTGACTATTTCTCAAAAATGAAA
>JAFUBT010000008.1 GCA_017460065.1 Candidatus Saccharimonadota bacterium
AAGTACTTCCACTACCAAATTTAATAGAGCACCAGACTATGTCGTGGCAAGAGTTTGTCGATTATGGTCTGCAGGAGGTTTATGAAGAGCTCAACCCCATCGATGAATATACTGGCCAAAAGATGAGCTTGCGTTTCAAAGATTATTTCTTTAAAGATCCAATCGAAAGCGATCAGAACGCCAAAGAGAATCTCACAACTTATGAAGCTCCGTTACATGTTAATGTTGAATTGACGAATAAGGTCACCGGTGAAGTCAAAGAACAAGAGATATACTTCGGCGATTATCCATGGATGACCGACCGCGCGAGCTTTATTATTAATGGCACTGAGCGCGTTATTGTATCACAGTTGATTCGCTCAGCAGGCGTGTTCTTCCAGGCCGACACTGTTGGTGGCCATAATTATTACGGCGCCAAAGTTATACCTGGCCGTGGCGCATGGCTCGAATTTGAGACCGACAGCAAAAACGTTATCTATGTCAAAATCGACCGCCGTCGCAAAGTGCCAGTTACCACGCTACTGCGTGCACTCGGCATGAAGAAGACTAAAATTGTCGAGACTTTTAAGGCCGTCGACAACGGCGACATTAAGTACATTGAGAATACCCTCGAAAAGGACCCGTCGTCTAGTGAAGGCGAGGCTCTGCTCGAAATTTATCGCCGTCTCCGCCCGGGCGATTTGGCGACCGTCGAAAACGCTCGCTCGATGATTGAGCGCACTTTCCATGATTACCGTCGCTATGATTACTCTCGAGTTGGCCGCTACAAAATCAACCAACGGCTTGGCTTTGATACGCCGAACGACCACGCCCATCGCACTCTGCAAATGGAAGACCTTGTGGCAATCATCTCGGAAATCATTCGCCTCAACAATACCCAGGAAGCCCCTGACGATATCGACTCTTTAGCAAACCGCCGCGTAAAGCTCGTTGGCGAGCTGGTTCAGCGCCAATTCCGTCTCGGTATGTTGCGTTTGCAGCGTAACATTCTCGACCGTATGTCGATGAGCGACCCGCAGACCGTGACGCCATCGCAATTAGTCAACTCCCGTCCTGTTGTTGCTGCTGTTAAGGAGTTCTTCTCTAGCTCACAGTTGAGTCAGTTGATGGACGAGACCAACCCATTCTCCGAGCTATCCCATAAGCGTCGCCTTTCTAGCATGGGGCCTGGCGGGTTAACGCGCGAACGTGCTGGCTTTGAGGTGCGCGATGCCCACCCAACTCATTATGGCCGTATTTGTACCGTAGAGACGCCAGAAGGCGGTAACGTTGGTCTAGTATTAAACCTCGCCATCTATTCACGCATTAATGAATACGGCTTCATCGAAGCCCCATATCGCGTCGTCAAGAATGGTAAAGTAACCGACGAAGTTGTATGGGCTGATGCCGCCGCCGAAGAAAAAATGATCATCGCCGACACTAGCGCAAAGCTCGACAAAGATGGCCGCTTTGTTGACGAGTATGTGTCTGCCCGTAAAGCTTTGATGCCAACTCAAGTTATGGCAAGCGAGGTAACGCACATGGATGCTGCGCACAAAGAAATTCTCGGCGTCGCCGCCTCGATGATCCCATTTGTCGAGAAAAACCGTGTGGACCGTTCTTTGATGGCCTGTGCCATGCAGAAGCAGGCGGTGCCACTAGTTAAAACCGAATCGGCAATCGTCTCTACGGGCATCGACGCTGAAGTCGCCAAAAACTTATCCCAGATTGTCTATGCCGAAGGGGATGGCGAAGTCGTTAAGGCTGACTCAATTTCAGTCGAAGTAAAATACAAGAAACAAAAAGAAAGCAAGGTCTATCATCTCATTCATTTCATGAAAACCAACGAGGGGCGCTGCTATGATGAACGTACGGTTGTCAAGCGTGGCCAGAAAGTCAAAAAAGGCGACGTTCTCATCGAGGGCGCATCAATTGCAGATGGCGAGCTTGCACTCGGTAAGAACCTGCTAGTCGCTTTCATGCCGTGGCGCGGCTACAACATGGATGACGCTATTGTTATTTCGCGCCGCTTGGTTGAGGACGATACGCTTACTAGCATTAATATTCGCGACTTCGATGTCGAGGTGCGTGAGACCAAGCTAGGTCCAGAGCAAGTCACGCGTGATATCCCGAACGTATCCGAAGCCGCCCTGCGACATCTCGGCGAAGACGGCATTGTCACGGTTGGCTCAGAGGTCCGTCCAGGCGACGTGCTGGTTGGCAAGATTACTCCGAAGGGCGAGCAAGAACTCAGCTCCGAAGAGCGCCTGTTACGCGCTATCTTTGGCGAAAAGGCCAAAGACGTTCGCGACACTTCCGTCCGTATGAATGGCTCAGATAGCGGAAAAGTCGTCGGCGTCAAAATCTTTACGCGTGAACAAGGTAACGATTTGAAGTCTGGTGTCTTGATGCAAATCAAGATTTATGTCGCTGAAATCCGCAAGGTCAGCGTAGGCGATAAGCTAGCCGGGCGCTACGGTAATAAAGGCGTCGTTGCGCGCATCCTCCCAGTTGAGGATATGCCATTTACCGAAGACGGCACGCCAATCGACATCATCTTGAACCCGATGGGCGTTCCAAGTCGCATGAATCTTGGCCAGCTCTTTGAGACTCACCTTGGGATGGCGGCCCGCGCACTCGGTTATAAAGTCACGACTCCGTCGTTTAATTCTGTACCAGATGAGCAAATCTCCGAAGAACTTAAAAAAGCCGGTTTTGAAGCTGATGGTCGCGTCAAGCTATACGATGGTCTAACTGGCGAGCCGCTCGAAGAGCGTGTTACGGTCGGTATGATGTATATGTTGAAATTGCACCATATGGTGGCAGACAAGATCCACGCTCGCTCAACTGGCCCGTACACAATGGTGACGCAGCAGCCACTTGGCGGTAAAGCCCAAAATGGCGGCCAGCGTTTTGGCGAAATGGAAGTTTGGACGCTCGAAGCCTATGGTGCAGCTTCGACTTTGCAAGAAATGTTAACCATTAAGTCTGATGATGTGTATGGTCGCGCCAAGGCTTACGAATCAATTATCAAGAACGAGCCAATCGAGGGGCCAAAATTACCGGAAGGTTTCAACGTCCTTGTTAAAGAGTTACAGGGTCTTGGTCTGAAGGTCGATCTGCTCGATAATGGTATCGCACGTGATGCTGACCGTGTCATCGAAAAAACCACCGAAGCAGTCGAACGCCAACGAGATGATTCTGTGATCTACGCGCAGCATGAAGAAGAGCTCGTTGCAGAAGATGCTGAAGCCGAAATTGACGAAGATTTCGACGAAGGTAGCGTCGACATCGGGGAAGAGGAGAGCTCTACCGACATCGGTAGCGACGAAACATTAATAGAAGAGGAGGAGTTCTAGTATGGCTTGGCAAGACAATTTTATTAGCGCCAATGACTTTGATTCAATCCGTCTCTCTGTCGCCAGCAAAGAAGATATCCTCGATTGGAGCTATGGCGAGGTAACGAAGCCAGAGACGATTAACTATCGCACCCAGAAGCCGGAACGCGACGGTTTGTTCTGTGAAAGAATCTTTGGGCCGGTCAAGGACATCAACCCAAACGACCCCAAATTGAAGGGCGTTCGCTCACGCGAGGCGGCAGTCGATAAAGATGGCAACCTTGTTACGAAAAGTATTACGCGCCGCGAACGCATGGGGCACATTAGCCTGGCTGCGCCAGTTGCGCACATCTGGTTCATGCGCGGTACGCCGTCTGCGATTGGCCAATTACTGGATATTACTGTTAAAAATCTCGAAAAAGTAGTGTATTTTGCCGCTTACGTCGTCACTAATACTGATGCCGAAGCGATCGAGAAACGGCTCGAGGATCTCGAAGCTCAGACCGATACTGCTCGTCAGGCGATTCAAATGCGCTACGAAGAGGCCGCAAAGCAAGAGAATACCGATCTCAAGAAGCTTGCTGAAGAACAGACCAAAGAGCTCGAAGAGCTTGAGAATGACTATCGCAGCAAGAAACAAATCCTGAACGGCTTTTTCAAGGGCGCTATTATTAACGAAATTGATTACCGCAACCTTGAAAACGAAGATGAAGGTTATGAAGATTTAATTACCGTCGAAATGGGCGCCAGTGGTATCCAAAAGCTGCTTGCAGAAATCGATACCGAAAAAATGATTGCCGATTTGCACGAAGAGGCTGCTAATTCCAAGGGTCAAAAACAAAAGAAAATCATGAAGCGCCTCAAGGTACTTGAGGGTATGCAGGCTGCTGGCATTAAACCAACTGACTTCGTGCTCGAAGTTATCCCAGTCATTCCGCCAGATTTACGGCCAATGATTTCTCTGGCAGGTGGGCGTTTTGCGACTTCTGATTTGAATGACCTTTACCGTCGAGTTATCAACCGCAACAATCGTTTGAAGAAATTACTCGATTTGAATGCACCAGAAGTTATCTGCCGCAACGAAAAACGCATGCTGCAAGAAGCCGTTGACGCTTTGATTGACAATAACGCCTCTCGCGGTGGTCGAGCAGCCAGCTCACAGAACGGCCGTCGTCGGCTCAAGAGTTTGTCTGATTTGCTAAAAGGCAAACAGGGGCGTTTCCGCCAGAACTTGCTTGGTAAGCGTGTAGACTACTCTGGCCGCTCCGTGATTGTTGTTGGCCCCGAACTGCGCATCAATCAGTGCGGTTTGCCAAAACAGATGGCGCTTGAACTCTTCAAACCATTTGTGATTAGCTGGTTAATCAACCACGAATACGCGCCGAATATCCGTTCGGCATCGCGTATGATTGAGCAAGGCGAACTAGTCGTCTGGGATGCGCTCGACGAAGTGATTGAAGGTAAATATGTGCTTTTGAACCGCGCGCCATCACTTCACCGTCTATCAGTGCAGGCCTTCCAGCCTAAGCTCGTTGATGGTAAGGCTATTAAGCTACATCCACTCGTGGCTAATGGTTTTAACGCTGACTACGATGGCGACCAGATGGCTGTTCATCTACCGCTTTCTACCGAAGCACAAGCCGAAGCGCGCGAGTTGATGTCCGCCAGCCACAATCTACTTAAGCCAGCTGACGGTGCACCGGTTCTTTCGATTACTCAGGATGTGGTCTTAGGCAGCTACTACCTGACTTACGAGAAGCCTTCTGCGCAGACCGAGCGTAAGGCCTACACGAGCGTTTATGAAGCTGAATTGGCTTATGATATGGGTCTGATCCAACTGCAGACGCCAATCCGTGTACATACAAAGGGGCAAAAGCGCGATACAACACTCGGACGCGTCTTCTTCAATGAGGTTCTTCCGAAGGATTACCCATACGACAATGAAGTCCAGAACAGCAAACATCTCAAGCGTGTGATGGCGGATATCCTAAACCAGTTCGGTGCTGATGCCGCCGTTGAGGCTGCCGACGCAATCAAGGACCTGTCCTTCAAGTATGAGACCATCGCTGGCGTTTCAACCTCCAAGGATGACTATCCTGATTACCCTGAAGTTGAACCACTTATCGCTGAAGGCGAGGCCAAAGCTGCGCTTATCTCGCAGCAGTACGACGAAGGTCTAATTACCGAAGACGAACGTTACCGTCTCACGATTTCTGCTTGGCGCGAAGTCGACGATAAGGTAGCTCAGCTCGTTCAAGACAATCTCGAACATCTTGATACTAACGTTTCGATTATGACTAACTCTGGCGCACGTGGTTCGTCCGGTAATATTAAACTAGCTTCTGCTACGGTCGGTATCCAGGTGGATGTCTTTAACCGTGAAATCGAGCTTCCAGTTAAATCAAGCTTCAAGAAGGGTCTTAATACGCTTGAATCATTCATCGCTACTCGTGGCGCACGTCAGGGCCAGGTGTCTACAGCATTGCGTACTGCCGACTCCGGCTATCTAACTCGTCGCCTAGTTGATGTATCGCAAGATGTCTTCACGGTGGAGGGTGAGTACGAAGACCCGGGCTTCCGTATTTACAAAAACGAGACCGAGACTACTGGCATCAAGTTTGCTGATCGTATCTATGGTCGCTTTGCCGCAGAAGATGTTGAAAAATACGGCATCCAAGCTGGCGAGATCATTACTCGCGAAATGGCTGATAATCTCGAAGATGATGGCGATATTGATAGCCTGAAGATTCAAAGCATCTTGACTACCGAGTGCAACGAGGGCATCCCGCGTAAGTCCTATGGTATTGATATGTCGACTCGCCGGCCGGTTGCTTATCATGAACCAGTTGGCGTTATCGCTGCACAATCGGTTGGTGAACCAGGCACGCAGTTGACGCTTGATACCAAGCATAGCTCCGGCCAGGCCGGTTCTGGCGCGATCTCTCGTGGTCTGCCGCGTGTCGAGGAGCTCCTAGAGGCGCGCGCGCCAAAAGGTCAGGCGTATATTTCGACGATTTCTGGCATCGTCAGTACTTGGGAAGAAGGGCGCTATAATGTGGTCCAGGTAACGCCCGATGCCGGTAAAGCAGAACACTTCAAGCTCGAAGGCCGTAAAGCAAAGGTAAAGGACGGCGCATCCGTCAAAGTTGGCGCGGTTATTGCCAGTAAGACTAAAGGTGCCGACCCGATTGTTGCGCCTTTTGATGGTATTGCCGAACTCACCAAAGACGAAGTCGTCTTAGTCGCCAATGCCGGCGCGCCAGTTAAGGTGAACGTTCCGTCCGACTATGCCTTAACCGTCAAGGATGGCGACCGCGTTGAGCCGGGCGACCGTTTGTCGGAGGGGTCATTGAACCTGCAAGACCTCATGAAATATAAAGGCATTGAAGAGGCCGAGCGTTATATTTTGAATGAGATTTTAACGATTTATGCTGCGCAGGGGCACGAGATTTCTTCTAAACACCTCGAAATCATTATCCGCCAAATGTTCTCGCGTGTAATGATTGATGAGCCTGGCGACACCAGCTTTGTGACTGGCGATATTGTTAGCCGGGCAGCTGTCGCCGAAGAAAATGCTCAGGCTGCCGCTGAGGGCAAAAAACCAGCCGAATACACGCAGATGTTGCTTGGTATCTCCAAGGTATCCATTTACTCTGATTCGTTCTTGTCGGCTGCATCCTTCCAGGATACAACGCGCGTGCTCATCTCGAGTGCAATTTCGGGTCGTATCGATCACCTGAAGGGTCTCAAGGAGAACGTGATTATCGGTCGCAAGATTCCGGTTGGTACCGGTGTCGAGCCACTTAGTGATTTCGCACAAGAATTTGCCACTGACGACGCTTCGGAGGCGAATGAACCTAATGCGGAAGAACTAGCCGAGGCATAGTCGGCGGTTAATGCCAAAAATTCCCCCGCTGCATAAGGGGGATTTTTGGTTTTTAGTGGTATACTAGATAGAGCATAAAGGAGGACGAGTGAAGGATTTCGATTACTTATCTGAGCGCGACGTATATCTTGATAGCGCCTGCCAGTCTCTACGCCCACGGCCAGTTATTGATGCGCTAAATCACTATTATACCGAACATAATTCTTGCGGTGAGCGTGTTAAGTATGCATGGGGTAAACGCACGGATGAACTCGTCGAAGATACTCGCGCCGCAGTACTCAAATACTTAAAACTCAAACCCAAAAATTTCTCTGTTTCTTTTACACTCAATACTACTTACGGGATTAATCTGCTGTTGCAACAGCTCAGGGCGGGGCGTTTCAAAAAAGTTATTTGTTCGGATATCGAGCACAACTCGCCGTTTCTCTCAACCATGGCATTCGCACGTAAGCATCAAATCCCGCGTGAAGTAATCGAGCGTAACCCAGATGGTTCAATTGATGTGGATCGTTATGACTTCACTGATGCGGTCGTAGTAGTAAACTGTGTTTCCAATGTTGATGGGCGTAAATTACACAACATCAATCAGCTAATCAAGAAAATTCATGCCCAGAACGGCATCATCATTGTCGACGCCGCACAGGCTCTGGCGCACTCACCAGAGTTGCTATACAAAACAGATGCAGATGCAGTTTGTAGCTCTGCACACAAGATGTATGGCCCGTCGCTTGGCGTGATTATCGTAAAACGCAAACTACTGGATTTATTCGAGACTAGCTTTATCGGGGGCGGCATGGTAGATGACGTAACACTTAAAGATTACACGCTGTCCGCCGCTTCACCGAACCATGCCTACACTAAATTTGAGCCTGGTCTGCAGGCTTGGGGCGAAATTATAGCCTTCGGTGCCGCCATTAAGTGGCTAAGCGGTGTTTCGAAGCAAGACAAAAACAACTTCACTAAGTGTTACGAGCGGCTTTATGAATACTTGCGCGACAATCCAAAGATTAAGCTCGTTAACCAGGTCGCGAGCCCGACACTATCGTTCTATATTGACAGTAAAAGCCTGAACTCTCATCTAGTCGGCGATACTCTATCTGGGCAGGGCATAATGGCGCGCACCGGATACTTCTGTGTACATTATTATCTCGATCACAAAATGCAGCTTCCGCCTCTTGTCCGTTTTTCTCTCGGCTACCATAACCGTATGAATGATATCGAGAAGACAATTGCGACGCTAGAAAGGATAACGAAATAATGGTTTGCATCGCTGCTTTTATTATATTGTTAATCGTAGGTATATTTGTGGCTGTTATTTCAATTTTTCGCCCAAAAGTCGGTAAAAGGTACCTCAAGATTCTCAAGAAATCTTGGTCTTGTTTTGGCAAGCGTGTAACATTACAAAAATGCGAAACTGGTTTTGGGGATGATGTAAAAAACTCTATACTCAGCGGCGTAGCACTGCGCCGGCCACAACTTGTGAAACCATTCTCTGTTGGCATCGAGATTGCTTCTATTTTAATCGTCGTGATTACGGTCTGGTCGCTTGTTGAGGGCGCAAAGGCCGGACTGGCGCTGTGGTCTTTGGGGACCTGTAATGTCAAGCATGCCTCTTCCTGCTCGTTAGGCGCCGAGGTCTGCAGTATTGACGATAACACGGAGGCGGCTAGCCCTATCAATTATATTGGACTCTGGTTCTCTGACTGGGGCGAGATTTTCGGCGCTATCCCCGACAAATTCCGCAGCTGGGAGGTCTCCAGCTTTGATTTTGCGGGTATTAGTCAAAAACGTAACGTTGAGCATTATGATGCCATAGACATCATTGACCCCGGCTGTGAAGTCTGTCTGGTTTCATTTAAGGAGCAGCTCAGGACAGGTTTTTTTGATGAAAAATCGGTCTATATTGTGCCGTTTCCGATTCAAGACAGTAATGGCAATTTTAAGTTTAGGAATTCAGCGCTGATCGTCCGCTATATCTTGGCGAGTCGACAATATGGCGAACCGCGCGACGTGTCCGAGGACGTTGAGACAGTGGCATTTCGCATTCTGCGGCGCATTTATCTAGAAAAGGATAGCGAAAACCGCAATTGGCAAACCGTATTTAACGAATATTATTCGACCGAAGACGCCGAGGTTGAGTTACAGCGCTGGCTCAAAGATTTTGGCTATCATAGCGACGAGCGTACGGCTATTGCGGAATTGGCGCAGTCATCGCAAATTAATGAATATATTCAGCACAATAACCAAATCGTAACTAATAATATTCACGCAAAAGGTATTCCGACTATGATATACGATGGTCGTAAGCATACTGGAAAGTACGAGGCAAACTAAATGGAATGGTGGGAGGCGTTTTGGCTAGGCTTGACGCAGGGGCTTACTGAGTTTATACCAGTGTCAAGTTCTGGCCATCTTGAAATAATGCAGCAACTCTTAGGCGGGCGGTCCGAGGATTTTCATTATTTTCTTGAATTTATCAATATCGGCACGCTGTTGGCGCTGATAATTTATTATCGTAAGCGCATTTGGCGAATTCTCCAGGATATTTTCGTGCGGCACAAGTTCTCTCTAGCGCTAAATATTGTCATTACATGTATTCCTGCGGTAGTTTTTGGGCTGCTTCTGGGGAACGTGATTGAGTCTGCGCCGTTCTTTTCGAGCTTCGCAACGATTGCGGCAATGATGGCTATCGTAGGCATTTTGATGATACTGGTCGACAAGCTGCCGCACATGGGCAAGCTACGCGACGAGACGCAATTAGATAAAAAACGTGCTCTTTATATTGGCTTAGCGCAGGTTATCGCGCTGATTCCGGGCAGCTCGCGCTCTGGTACTACGATGCTCGCTGGGCGCTTAGTGGGGCTCAGGAACAAAGCTGCGGCCGATTACTCGTTTTTGGCTAGCATTCCTATCATGTGCGGCGTCGTAGCCAAGAGTCTCCTGTCGTCAGCGTCTCAAGCCTACATCGTCAGTAATTTAGGGTTGTTTTTATTGGCCAACTGCGTTGCCTTTGTTGTGGGTTCGTTGGCGATTCGCTGGGCGCTCAAGTTTCTACGCCGCGATGATGCGCTGAAATATTTTGGTTGGTACAGAGTCGCTTTAGCTGCGTTAATCGCCATTTTTCTATTGCTGCAGTAATAGCTGGCATCTTGACAATATGCTAAAATAAATGCATGGATATAGATAAGATCCGTAATTTTTGCATTATTGCGCATATTGACCACGGTAAGTCGACTTTGGCTGACCGCATGCTTGAATTGACTGGTACTGTTGCACGTCGCGAGATGAAATCGCAGCTACTCGACAGTATGGAGCTTGAGCGCGAGAAGGGCATTACCATTAAGCTCGCGCCAGTGCATATGAGCTACAAGGGGTATGACCTAAATCTCATTGACACGCCGGGGCATGTAGATTTCTCTTACGAAGTTTCCCGCAGTCTCCAAGCAGTTGAAGGGGCGATTTTGGTAGTTGACGCCACGCAGGGCATCCAAGCGCAAACCCTCGCCAATGTTTATCTTGCGCTGGAACAAGACTTGACGATTATCCCAGTGATTAATAAGATTGATCTTCCTGCAAGTGACGTCGCACGCGTGACGACCGAGATAGTGAATTTACTAGGCTGCCAGCCAGACGAAATCATTAAAGTATCGGCTAAAACCGGTGAACACGTCGAGAGTGTCCTGGACGCAATAATTGACCGCATCCCAGCGCCGCGCCCATCAAAACAACCCGAGATGCGCGCTCTTATCTTCGACAGCTACTTTGACGACTATCGCGGCGTAGTGCTTTATGTGCGATTATTCGACGGAGTGTTACCAAAGAACGCCAATATCCAAATGATGGCTACTGGGTCCAATGATATCGCGCTGGAAGTTGGCATGTTAAACCCCAAAATGTCACCACGCGCAGAGTTGTGTACGGGCGAAATTGGCTACATCGTCACGAACCTTAAGGCAACGCGCGAAGCTAAGGTGGGGGACACGGTGACCTTGGCGCAAAAACGTGCTAGCAAAGCCTTGCCGGGCTACAAAAATGTTCACCCCTTCGTCTATGCCGGCTTCTTCCCTGTCAGTAATGACCAATACAAGGATCTTAAAGAAGCCCTCGAAAAGCTCTCGCTCAGCGACTCAGCCTTGCAATTTGAGCCAGAAAATTCGCCAGTACTGGGCTTTGGTCTCAGGATTGGCTTCCTCGGTTTGCTGCATATGGACATTATTCGCGAGCGTCTCGAACGTGAATTCAAACTCGATCTCATCGTGACCAACCCGTCAACTGATTATCATGTGACCTTAACTACGGGTGAAGAGCTTGATATTCGTTCCGCCTCCGATTTACCCGACATTACAAAAGTCGCCGAAATTCGTGAGCCCTGGACAAAAGGCGAGATTATCACGCCCAAAGAATATATTGGTTCTATTCTCGAACTAATTGTGCGCAAACGCGGCGTTCAGAAAAATGTATCCTATAACGACACACGGGCAATTATCGACTTTGAAGCGCCAATGGCGAATTTATTAACGGATTTTTACGACCAGCTGAAATCCGCCACTTCCGGTTATGCGTCATTCAATTACGAGCTGGCCGGTTATCGTGCAGAAGATTTGGTTCGCATAGATTTCTTGGTTGCCGGCGAACGAGTTGATGCTTTGAGCGTGATGGCGCATCGCAGCGAGGCAGACGCAATTGGCCGCACGGTGACCAAAAAACTCAAAGAAGTCATCCCACGCCAGAACTTTGAAGTTGCCTTGCAAGCTGCCATCGGCGCAAGGATTATTGCGCGCGAGACTTTGGGGGCTTATCGCAAGGACGTTACAGTGAAAATCCATACTGGCGACCGCGACCGTAAGGCTAAGCTCATGGAAAAACAAAAACGTGGCAAAGCACGCATGAAGCGGTTTGGCAAAGTCGATATTCCAAGCGACGCTTTCACGGTGATGCTGAAGCGGGACTAAGCACTCGTAGTGTCTTCGGCGGCTTTTTCTAGTAGCCCAGCGACTACGTTGCTGTAGACCGTATCACGATCCGCAGTTGCGGTAATTGAAACTAGCAGATTACGTTTACGGTAAGTCTCAATAACCGGCATGGTTTTCTGAATAAACTCTTCTACTCGTTTATCAAAAACGATCAAATCTTTATCGTCCTGACGTGCGCCTCGATCCATCAAGGTCTCGGCAACATCGCGGCGTTTACGCGCTTCAGACTCGGAAATGTTTAGCAAGATGACTGCCTTAATCGGATGATTCGTGCTTTCGCAAGTCTCGATTACGGGATATTCCTCGCCCTCCCAACGGCCTACGCTGCTGAGAATGAGCGGAAAATTTCGCAGTTCGGGCATCGCAAAATACGGCAAAATTATCTCGCTGAATTTATCAGTGCTAGCTAATAAGCCGGAGTTCATTTCTTTAGCGAGTTCTTGGTCATTCTCGGCACTGTGGCGCAATATAAGCCCCGAACTCAGAAACTTTGCCCCCAAATCGTCAGCTAAGCGAATCCCTACGGTGTCCTTACCCGCAAAAGGCAGTCCAAATATATTGATACTACCGGTTCCTAGCCAATTTCGGATAGTACTAATGTTTTGCTCCATGATGATATAATAATAGCATATGGACGACAATAGTAAGGGGTTGGGGCTAGGCTCAGCCGGCAAGAACTTATCGAAAGCCATCAAGGATGGGAGTTTATTCCAAAAACCAACTACTAGTATTGGTGGCACTGGCTACGCGCCTAATGCAGATCAAGTTGCTCCAGACGATGATACGGATGATTTACAAAAAATCGCTGAGGGCGCCGATCCTGTTGCCGTCCGACAAGCCACTGCCGCTGCGCAGCAAGCGAACGCCTATAACCCACAAGATTACGAAAACCGCCGTTCGCAAAGTGTTGTTTACTCGCAGCGTGAGGTTACCGAACAGCAACTTGCCGAAGTGCGCGCTCGCAACGAGGCTGCCGTACGCGAAGAACAACGTAGAATTGCCGAAGAGAAGGCAAAACGTGCCACGGTCAAAACTGGGGTTATTGTTTTTATCATTATCTTAGTAGTCGCCGCAATAGCTCTGGCTATCATTATCGCCACTAGCATGAGGCGCTCGGTTGCCCCTCCGGCCGTCGAACCGGACGCGGAAAAGCCTCAGCTATCAACCGTTGATGGCTATTCATGCGAAACAGAGTTGTGCGGCAAAGTAGCTGACTTGCCGGATGGTCGGATCATTCTGCGTGACACGGCTTACTATATTTATGACGCTAAGAATCAAAACCGTGAATCTACAACTATTGACGCTCAAGACTATAATGAGGTCTACGGTTTTACTTGGGGTGGCAAAACTTACCTTACGCTTGACCCAAATTCCGGCCTGACTGCGCTCTATTCCATTAATGAAACACGTTATGTTACCAGCTACGCGTATGACAAATTCTATACCAAGATTAGCGACAGCGTTTACAACGACATGTCGCAAATTGAGGGAGACTACATCGTCGCGCAGGTTGCTGGTAGTCTCAAGCTAATCAGCCTCGTGAGTGGGGAAAATCTCGCATCGGGCAGTACCCGCGTCTTTACGCACGACAACTTCTTCTTTGGCTACGAGGATGGTAAGCGAATTTACGCGTATACGAGTTCCGGCAAGGCGATCACGACTGTTACTTCAAGCAGCAACGACTGTTATTTCACTAGAGCAGGGTATCTAATTTCCGTAAAAGATGCTAATGAAATTCGCATTTTCAATAGTCGTGGCGAAGAAGATTCTGCGGCAAGTTTTTATGAAGAGATTTTTGCTGCGCCCGATGGCGATTATCTCAAATTTTTGTCTAATAACGCCAGCTATTACCGTATACCAGGTGCCTAGTTTTTGGCACACCTTGCCTAGGAGTGCTAAAAGCGCTATAATTACGCCATGATGACCGAACGTCAAAAGCAAATTTTATATGCCATTATTGAAGAATATGCTGAGCTAGCCACCCCGGTTGGCAGCGTTACTTTAGCCAAGCTATTCGACGTTTCTTCGGCGACTATTCGTGCCGAAATGGGCAAGCTTGAACAAATGGGCTACTTAATGCAGCCACACACCTCGGCTGGCCGCATTCCGACCGACGCGGGCTATCGCTTATATGTCAATTCACTACAAGAAAACATCGAACACGAGCCGCAAACGCGTCAGACTCCAGACGCAACTCACGTCGACCGCACGACTAAAGCACTCGCGACACGCATCCATGCGCAAACTCGAGTCGACTACGCCGTGCGCGCTGCCGTAGATAGCCTAGTTGAACTAACCGGGAATCTTGGTCTAGCCACTCTTGGCGACCAATTATATATTTCCGGTTTCGGCAATCTTTTTGCCCAACCGGAATTCGCTCAAGCCTCTCAAGTGCAGGCCGTAGGGCAGTTGCTAGACAATATCAAGCCATGGTTACGCGAGGTACAGCCGAATGAAGCAATCAACGTATATATCGGTACCGAAAATCCGGTAGGCAAAACTTCCAACGTTTCACTGGTTATTTCGCGCTTTCGCTCGCCATATTCTGATCGTAGCTACATTGGCGTTTTGGGGCCTACTCGTCAATCTTATCGTCGCGTTATGTCGCTGGTACGACATGCCGGCATGATGTTGGAGGAAGTAATTTATGAGTAGTAATAAGGCTACGTCAGCTAGTGGTAAGCCCGCCCAATCTAGCCACGACAAAGTGGCAGAACTCACGGCACAAATCACCGAACTTACGAATGACTTGCAGCGTACTCGCGCGGACTTTGAAAATTATCGCCGCCAGAGTGAAGCCCAAAAAGTTCAGGCCGCCCAAGCCGTTGAAGAGAGCACCATCAAGAAGATTCTCCCCATCATCGACGATTTTGAGCGCGCCGTGAGTGCGCAGCCTACTGCAATGGCGCCGCTTGCAAAAAGTTTTGCTAAGACTCTCGAAAATCTCGGTATTACGAAAATTGACACCGCTGCGGGTGCTGATTTTAACCCGGAGTTACATTTTGCAACGAGCGTTGAAGGTGGCGGCGACAAAGAATGTATCGCCGAAACTTTACAGCCTGGCTACTATTATCAAGGTGTCGTGTTGCGCCCAGCTTTAGTTAAAGTCGTCAAACAATCATGAGAATCTCTATAATTACGCTGTTTCCGGAAATGTTTCACGGGGTTTTTGGTAGTTCGATGATGTGGAAAGCGCAGAACCGTAAGCTGGTCGAATTTAATTACGTTAATTTGCGAGATTTTGGTATTGGACCACGCCGTCAAGTTGACGATACGCCATACGGTGGTGGCGACGGTATGTTGTTGCGAGTAGAGCCGATTTTTGCCGCCGTAGAGTATGCAAAGCAGCAAAATCCTGACGCTGAAGTGATTTTGTTGACGCCAAAAGGCAAACAATGGAACCAAGCCAGCGCCCAGCAGTATTCAGAATCCGGCAAGGACTATATCTTTATCTGTCCCCACTACGAGGGTTATGATGAGCGCATTTTGACACTTGTCGACCATCAAATAAGTCTAGGTAATTTTATTATGACCGGCGGAGAAATACCCACGATGGCTGTTGTCGACAGTATCGTACGCCTCATACCTGGCGTATTGGGCGGCGAACAGTCGGCCGCTATCGAGAGTTTTAGTGATGGCGATAACTACGAATACCCACAATACACTAAGCCGGCCGAATTTCGTGGCATGAAAGTGCCAGATATTCTACTATCTGGCAATCACGGCGCAATTGCTGCCTGGCGAGCCCAAAATTCGCCTACTAAACCCGCCGAAGAATAGAGCGAACCATCTTATCCTGCGGTAAAATAGAATTATGGATATCGCCGCGCCAGTCGAAGAGATTAAAGGCATTGGCCCAAAAACCGCTGAACTCTTGCGGCGGGCGGGTATTTTCACTCTACGCGATTTAGCATACTACTTGCCGCGTACTTACGAAAACTTTCAGCAAGCTCATCAAATATCCGAACTACGCCCCGGGCAAGTCGTAGTTAAAGCAAAAGTGGAAAACGCTCGACTAAGCCGTAAGTCGCGTGGCTTAACTATCGTAGAAGCAACTTTGCGTGATGCGTCTGGCGCAATCCGAGCTGTATGGTTTAATCAAGCCTATCGCGTTAAACAACTATCCGCAGACAAAGAGTTCATTTTTACGGGTAAACTAGAATTTTCATACGGACGCTACCAAATTATGAACCCCGCTGTCCATTTGGCGGAGGACATTCTTCAGCAAGTCGATAACGAGCTGCAGGCGATTTATCCTGCAAAAGGGAATCTTAAATCAGCAAATTTTCACAAATTTTTAGCTGCGAGTAAGTCGTATCTTGCGCAGTTGCCCGATCTTATCCCAAATTATCCCGGACGTGCTACAGCTATGCTGGACGTACACTTCCCCAGCGACGCTAACGAGGCCAAAAAAGGCCGCGAATATCTTGCGACAGAAGAGCTATTTTGTCTGTTGTTGGCTTCGCGTTTAAACCGTCAGCAAAACGAAAAACTACGCACGACGCCCATTAAGGCGGACATCACAATACTTAAAAAAGCTCTTGCCCGTCTGCCATTTTGTCTAACCAATGCGCAGCGTCGTGCGCTCTGGGAGATCCTGCAGGATATGGCCAGCGAGACGCCGATGAACCGTCTTTTGCAGGGCGATGTCGGCTCTGGTAAAACAATGGTTGCCGCGCTTAGTGCGCTCGTGGCCGCTCGGGGAGGCGTACAGACGGCTCTGATGGCGCCAACTGAAGTGCTGGCGACCCAACATGCAGCTTCGCTAGCGAATAGTTTCGGCCAGGATTTGCGCATCGCGTTGCTCACCGGTTCGACTAAACACAAGGCAGTACTCAAAAAGCGCATTGCGCAAGGAGAAGTTGATTTAGTCATTGGTACTCACGCATTAATTACCGACGATACATACTTCAATAATCTTGGGCTCGCAATTATTGATGAACAGCACCGCTTTGGTGTGGCGCAGCGTCAAAAACTCCTTGGCAAAGCGCGTACTATGCCGCATTTACTGTCTATGACGGCAACGCCTATTCCGCGCTCATTGCAGCTAACAATTTTCGGCGATTTAGCTGTTTCGGTATTAGATGAGTTGCCGGCAGGGCGGAAAGCGATCAGTACCAAAGTGGTTCCACAAAAAAGCCAGGAGCAAATGTGGCGCGACGTCGAAGAGCAGTTGTCGCAAGGACACCAGGTCTACTACGTTTGTAAAAAAATCGACAATACAAATTCCAGCGAGCTATCTTCCGTCAAAAAAGAATACGAACGTATCGTTAAAAAATATCGCCAGTACAAGGTCGGCCTACTGCATGGTAGAATGAAGTCGGCCGAAAAAGAGGCCGTCATGAAGTCGTTCTCTGATGGTCGGATAGATATACTTGTCTGTACGACCGTCGTAGAGGTGGGCGTTAACGTGCCAAATGCGACAAGTATGATAATCGCTGACGCCGATCAATATGGCTTATCACAATTACATCAATTGCGCGGTCGGGTTGGTCGTGGAGACGCCGCCTCCTATTGCTATTTAGTCAACTCCAAAGACGCGCCGTCACGCCGTTTGCGTGAAATTGAAAACTCGCAAGACGGCTTTTATTTGGCCGAGGTTGACCTAAAATTACGCGGCCCCGGTGAAATATATGGTTCTTTACAGCATGGCGCCTTGGATTTGCGTATTGCGAGCGTTACCGACACTAAGCTCGTACATCGGGCCGACCAGTTGGTACGGCAGTTCCTGCAGCAGGGCTACAATGTGTTAAAATATAAAGAACTTAGCGCCATTGTACGCAAATATCAACGTCTAACCACTCTAAACTAAAATATGTACGCAGCATTAGGAATTATTGAGAATTCAAAACATTCTGGCGAGCTAATTGGGGTTCACCAAAAACTTGACCGTACTGCGCGTTGGCTAGTCGCTAAACACTTGCCAATCGCCTCGATGGATTTCCCTAACATTGATAACATCCTATATTTTGAGGGCTCTCGCGGTCCGGATGGGCTCAAACGTAAATCTCCCGGTCAAGATGACCCAGATTATTTCATACAGCCCGACAAAGACGACGGCCAACTGATTACTCTTATACATAATCACCAACATAATCTGGTGCGAGCACTCAAAAAGCATGACCGCGTCCGAGCATCATTTGAGGCGGCCTGGATGGCGCATGCGATAGTCGATGGTCTAACGCCAGCCCACCATTATCCCTACCGTAAAATCGTAGACGAGCTAATGACCGATAAGGACTACGCTAAATTGTTCGGCCATCCGATTAAGGGTATTATGCGTGGGGATAGCCTCGCGCAGGCTGTTCGCAATAACTGGCTATACTGGGGTGCTGGTGGCGTAATGACGAAACATATTGCCTTTGAGTATGGCGTTGCATATACGATTGCGGCCATTCCGTACAAGCGTATCGCCCCCAAAAATCTCAAACGTGCAGATTTGCAACGAGCGGACGTTGATAAAGCTTTCTATAATGCGCTCGATCGCATCTCTACGCTTAAAATGTATGACAGCTTTTTGAGCGATGGCTGGACCACGCAGTTAGTACTCGAAACGCGCGAAACCCTCATCCCAGAAATTGTTCGAGCTGTTACCTTGGCATGGGCTGCTTGTATTATTGAAGCCAACAAAAAGGAGGGGGGAAAGAATGCGCGGTAAAACCCAGATTAGAATCGTGTCAGGGAGTCTTAGTGGAAGGTTAATTGATACTCCAAGCAATCATGGCGTAACGCAGCCGATGGGCGAACGCGAGCGCATGGCAATTTTCAACCAAGTCCGCCCATATCTAGCTGGCGCAAAAGTTCTCGACGCTTTTGCGGGCAGTGCTGCGCTAGGGATTACAGCCTTGTCGAACGGCGCTGCGTCGGCCGACTTTCTCGAGAATAATCCCAAAGCCATTAAAACGATTCAGGCAAATATCGACAAGCTTAAGCTCAATCAAAACGCTCGCCTTATTCGGCGCGTGCAGGGCGAATATGATATCATTTTTGCCGACCCACCTTACGAGCGGCCACAATACTCTCGCGTTGAAAATATCGCCAAACATCTTAAGCAAGGTGGCTTGCTTATTCTGTCGCATCCGGGGACGCCTGAACCACCGGCTTTTGTTGGTTTGGCTCCGATAAGTGACCGGAGCTATGCGGCGGCTCATATCAAAATCTTTCAAAAAATCTAAAAAATAACCCCTCGAGAGGGGCTATTTTAGATTTTTACGCGTCGGATCGCGACTTTTGTGTCTCGATCGCAACAAGCGATAATTTTGATTTTCATGTTTGTTTGCACCTCTTTTGTCTTCGTGTTTGTCTCACCTCACACTACACAGTTAAATTATAATACAGACTCCTCGAAAAACACAAGCATAAACTTGCTAAAAAGCTTGAAAATACTGTAAAGTTCTCATGCTATTGGCACTCGACACTTGACAGTGCTAATTATCTGCGCTATACTGAAACTATCCGAAGCCACCAGGGACAGAAGTAAGATAAGTAATCAATGAACCCTGATGCTGGCTCCGCTTTCAAAACATTAACTGAAAGGAGCAACTATGCGATTCCCAATCGACAATCTTTTTGAGGAAATGTTTAATGACTTCGACGACGATCTCTTCGCTGCCGCACCACGTCACCCTGGTCACAATCTGATGCGCTTGCCAAAACCGGACATGGGGCTCATGCGGACGGACGTCAAAGAGAATAAAAAGAATTATCAGCTGAGCATTGAGCTGCCTGGCTACAAAAAGGATGACGTCAAGGTTAAGCTCGATAAGGGCGTACTAACCGTCTCTGCCACACGCCACGAAGAGAAGAGCGATGAAAAAGATGGCAAAATCATCCGCCACGAACGCCATTTTGGTTCGGTCAGCCGCAGCTGGTATGTTGGCGAAGAGCTTAAGCAGCAAGATGTCAAGGCCAACTATAAAAATGGCATTTTATCGTTGATAGTGCCAAAGGTCGAAACCAAAGCCGACTTACCCGAAACGGACAAATATATCGCTATCGAAGGCTAATCCAAACCTCCGTTCAAAGATTTGCTAGTAAAACCGCCCGTATGCCTCATTGGGGCGGTTTTTCACATAACAAAAAATACTCCTAACGGAGTTTTTGCACTAAAGAATGCGTCATGGAACCAATGGTGCGCGAGACTGGACTTGAACCAGCACGCCCGAAGGCATATGCTCCTAAGGCATACGTGTATACCAATTTCACCACTCGCGCAAAATCAGCTACCTGTTATTTTACCACCGATGGTCCACAAAGGGCAAGCACTATTGCAAAATACTGCCAAATATGCTATAATTGAAGAATCGCAGATTTTCTCAAAGGAGGAGAAAAATGGTACCTTACATTAGGAATTGGCGCCCACAGTGGCACGCCTTCGATCAAGTCACCGACCAAGATAAGGAGCGCCTAGCGAAAGACTTCTGGAAGTTTGCTCGTTCGGCCTCTGATGGAGATCGCTTCACTAGTCCCATTCCATTCCGTATCGCTGGTCGCGTATACGACAGTGAGGATTACGAAGCTGGAGACATCATCCTTACCTCTACAGTCAGAGGCATCAAATGCAATGTCGTACGTGGTGACTTCGTCTATTTTGAGGTAGTGACGAAAAACAATCATTACGTCATATACCTCAACGATGCCCAAGAACACATCTAGCGCCATCTAGCACCCCCCCAGTTCGCTGGGGGATTTTTCTGCACTTGAATTTTCGTGTTTATGCTTTTTAAAAACGTGCTAGAATAGTATAAGAAATGGGTGGAAGATGAATCGAGTAGCGGCTTATTTGAATCGTTATATTGATGGCGTAGCGTATAGTGCGCCAAATATTTTGGAACATTATGCGACCGACCGATCGGTCCTCAAATATCATCCACGGATTGTTGCCGTGCCAGCCAACACGCAGGACTTGTGTCGGCTATTGCGTTTTAGCTTCCAGCTCAGCAAAAAGAATATTGTTTTGCCAGTCACTGTTAGAGGCGGTGGAAATAGCAAAACTGGTGCCGCAATCGGTAACGGCCTTGTTATTTCGACGGAACGTCTCAATCGTATTCAGGAAGTTGACCTGCGCCAGCGCTTGGTGCGCGTACAGGCCGGCGTTACTTATGCGCAGTTGCGTGAAACTTTGCGCACGCACGGTATGGATTTGCCGATTTCTGCCGATGGTAGCGAGACGATTGGGGGCATTATCGCGCGAGGCGCCAAATGTTCACTCAACGCCAAGGCTATGGACATCAGCGAAGTGATCCAACAGCTAGAACTCGTACTATATGATGGTTCGGTAATAGAATCGCGCGACATTAACCTTTCTAAAGTGGATAAGAAAAACGACCTTAAAGCCACTGAGATAACGGTGTACAAGACACTTAACACAGTGCTGCCGAGTGCCCCGAAAAAGAAGCCGCAACGTCCAACTGGCAGCACAATCGACCATGCGGGCCTGTATGGCTTAAAGGGGCTTGACGCGCAGCATTTCAATCTCATTCCGCTCGTATGCGGCTCTGAGGGGAGTATCGGCGTGGTATCCGAAGTCATTTTGCAGTGCGAAGCAATCTACGATACGCCCAACTACGTGGCAGCACTTTGCCGTACTGCCGACAAGTATCTCCAATTTGTCGATTTGCTCAAAGAACTCGCGTTTACGGAAATTAAAGTCTACGATACAGAGATTTTTAATGCTAAGGACTCTACCGGCAAAGATACTAGCTTCTTCCGGAGCGCCGACGACAATGGCTTTTTAGTGGTAGCCTGCGCCAAAGACGATTCCAAACGCCTGCGACGCCAGAAACTCCGCAAACTCAGCAAGCGCATGCCGTCTAGCCTACGCCTCATCCAATCGACTCCAGACAACATCTCTGAATTCACAACCTTAGACGAGAAGCTTAATGCCTACCTAAACGACAGCGGCGCCACGCAACACTTGCCGTTGTTCGACGATGTATTTATTCCGCGTCCATCGCAGAGAGATTATTTCAACGGCCTCAACTTTCTGGCCGCCAAGCATAAGCTACAGTTAGCCGTTTTCGGTAATGTCGACCACGACCTATTCTCTATACGTCCTAGTTTTAACCTCGCTGATGCCAACGATCGCCGTAAGCTTATTCTATTCACACGTGAATATTTTGCCTTAATCAATATGGTGCATGGTAAAGTTTGCGGCAATTCTTCGGATGGGCGTTATATCGCAAAGTTCGCCACTGGCCAACGCGACGCCAAACAACTTGCGCTCGAGGCCAACGTTAAGCAGATTTTTGACCCCGCCGGCATCCTAAACCCTGGAATTAAGCATCAGGTTGATGCACGTGCGGTCTTTAAGCACTTCCGCAATAGTTACAATACGGGGCTAAGCTCGAGAGACTAAAACTGCTACCGCTTGGACTCTTATCTGTTTGATGATATAATTTTGGGCATGATTAGTAGTAGCACCAAACACAAAACTTCCGTAGAATTTACGGTAGCTTTCGATCAACATGATTTCGAACCGGCTCGCCTACAGGCCTTAAAGCGCTTGGCGCGTAACGTCAAGGTCCCGGGCTTTCGTAGCGGTAAGGCTCCAGCTAATGTGGTCGAACAGTATGTCAACCCCAACGAGTTAGCAAATTTGATGCTCGACATTTTGGTGCGCCGTAGCATTCCCAAACTCTTTGCCGACGCTCAGCTTAATCCCATTTCGATTCCGCACATTGACATTATTAAGTACGTCCCAGGTGATTCCGCCGAGATAAAAATTACCGCAGACATTATGCCGGAGGTCAAATTAGCCAATTACCGAAAACTTAAGGCTGGCTACACGGAGCCAGTCGTCAAAGATTCTGACGTTGACGATGTGCTGGATAGGCTTGCGACTAATCTAGCAGAGACTAAGGTCGTCAAGCGTGCTGCCAAGCAGGGCGATGAGGTTATTATCGATTTTAAAGGGATGAAAGACGGCAAGGCCTTCGAGGGAGGAAGCGCCAAAGATTATAAGCTCGGACTCGGCTCTGGCCAATTCATCCCAGGCTTCGAGGATGGTATTATCGGCCATGGCGCCGGCGACAAATTCAATCTCGGCCTCAAATTCCCCAAAGATTACGGTGTGGCCGATTTGGCGGGGCAGGCAGTCGTATTCGAAATTCTAGTTAAACAAGTCAACGAAATCGTTAAGCCAGCTATCGACGACGCGCTCGCCCAAAAAACCGGCGGCTTCGAAACCTTGGCTGAACTCCGCAAGGATATTCGTAAAAATATTGAGGTCCAGTCGCAACGCGAAGCGGATAATCAATTCAAAGACCAGCTGCTACGGCAATTGGTCGAAGGTTCAAAAACCGAGGCCCCACAAGGGCTAGTCGATGAGCAGGTCGAGCGTATGCGCGAAGATGCGCAGCGTAATCTGCAGACTCGTGGCATGACTCTAGAAGATTATCTCAAGCAACGCAATCAAGACATGGCTGCATATACAGCCGAGCTCCGAGAAAATGCCGAACGACGAGTTATTAGCAGCATCGTCGTCCAGAAGTTGTCCGAAGAGCTCGCAATCGAACCCGACGAAAAAGAGGTTCAGCGGCAGCTAGCCGAAATGCGCCACGTTTACCGGAATGACGAAAACGCCACCAAGCAGCTTGATAACCCCGAAGTTATCAGTGGTATCCGCAACCAGATTCGCGTCAATATGACGATGGATAAACTGGCAGAAATCAACCGCCCACACGCCAAGGCGACGAAGCCGACTAAAGCCGCGACCAAGAAGCCTAACATGAAAACAAAAACCAAGAAATAAACAAAAAATCCCCTACCTGGGGGATTTTTTATTGGCTAGGTGCCAGTGTTCGCCGTATTCGCACTTGTAGACATCCAGCGCGCCGGGCGCTAAGCCGTGCTCAAATTCAACCAAGCGCGCACTGCGCTCCGCTTCGTCGCGGTCTGCGTAGCAGATTTTCTGCCGCTCGTTGACCCAGCATCTTTTTGGTTCGTAGCCCCTGGCTGGATGGATTTTGTGCATCAAAACTCTCCCTTCAGGAATTTTTGGCGCTCGGCTTCTGGCATCCGCTCAATCGCATTACGCAAACAGGCGCGTGGCATTCGTGTGTAGTTGTCGATAATGTAAGACTCCACGAGATGTTTATCTATCTTCACATAGATAACGCGCAGCATCCAGCCGCAAGCTTTGTGGACCAGCGGCTCCGCGTCCTCGAGGTTCCAGTCGATCACATCGAGCCCATTCGCCAGCACGCCACGTCGATAAAAATACTGGTATGCTACGATGGCCATTCGACGCTGCCAGAAGTTTAAGCTGTAACTTAATTCGCGCAGCTTGCTTTCGTCGTGCTGTTCGAGCGCCCAGCGTCCCAAAATATTCGGCGCAAAGCCATCAACCAAGTCCCAGTTATTAATGTAGTCCATATTTTGCAGGAATAGTTCGTGGCAATGCTGGGGGTTTCGGGGATACTGTAAACTCAAAATTACCAAAGCCGCAAAACGATAGTCATGAATCGGCGAATGAAGCAGTTCGAGTAAAGATGTTTCTGGCAGGCTTTTGTAGCGCGCGGCAATTTTTCGCAAGGTAGGGACGTGGATTCCTAAGAGGATGTCATGCTCGCCGTATTTTCCCGGTTTGATGCCAAAAAATGGAGCCCAAGCAGCCGCATAATCTGGGTCAATCTCGCGCTCAAGTTCCGCAATCAACTCCCTGTGCATAGATTAATTTTACCATAAGATAAAATCCTTGCGAAAAAAGCAAAAGTGTGATATAATATAAGTATGAGTATTCTGAATCACTTTCTCGGCCTATACCAAGATAAAAAGCAGATTGCTTTGTTGTCTTGGGCATATGGTGTTATAGCCGTATTCGCGACAGTCGCTGCTGGCTTAATTGCGCTTGTTAATCAGTCTTTAGGCGTTGGACTTATGATTATCCCCCTTGTTGCTATAGTTGCCTTCTCGGTCAACATTATTATGTGGGCCCTAATTCGTTTTGCTATTGAATCTGCTGGCGTTCGGATAGCCGAAAAGCGCATGGAGCCCTACAAAAAGCTGGGTCGTGAATTACGAAATGCCGCTGCCAAGACCGCTACCGCTGGCGGCAAAAAATCTACCAAGAAATAACTGCTACAATTAGAAGCATGGATGCTATAGCAGATACGCGCAATCTTGTTGATAAATTCAAGGGCCTCACTAACGAGGAAATTATTGCTGCGCTCGACCAAAACCGTAGCCCACTAGAGGTAGCCATCGAAAACCTCAGCCATGACTTTAATATTGGCACTATCGTACGCAATGCCAATGCCTTTAACGTCGCACGTCTGCACATCATCGGCAAGCGTAAGTATAATCGGCGTGGCGCTATGGTTACCGATAAATATCTGCATATTGACCATTTCGCTACGGTTGCTGAATTTGTGGCTGACGCCAAGCAGCGGCAATATAAATTGGTTGCAATTGAGAACAACCGGCCTGAAAGTCGCCCACTTCAAACGGCTGATTTTTCACCAAATTCAATCTTGATTTTCGGGTCTGAATCGGATGGTATCTCGCAGGAGCTACTCAGCCAAGTCGACCAGTGCTACTACATCGAGCAGCTTGGCTCGACGCGCTCCATTAACGTTGGCTGCGCCTCTGCGGTGGCACTCTACGACGCTACGCGACGCCTAGGGCTTTTGTCTAATGCGTAAATACCAGTTGTCGCAACACTTCCTGCGCAGTCCGCGCCTTGCCTTGTTTTTAATTGGCCATAGCAACATTAAGAAGCGTGACACGGTTATTGATATTGGTGCTGGTTCGGGCGTCATCACGACGGCGCTAGCGAAACGCTGCCGTCAAGTAATTGCCGTAGAGCCAGATGCTGAGACCGTCGCGCGCCTACGTCAAAACGTATCAAAGCTTCATAACGTTACTGTCCTGCAGAAAGATTTCTTGGCCATTACCTTACCGGACGGCCCATACAAAGTTTTCGCTAATCCGCCTTTTCATCTTAGCTCCGATATCCTCAGAAAGCTCGACCAAGCGACTAATCCGCCAGAGGCAATTTATTTGATTTTGCAAAAGCAATTTGCACTTAAGCTGCTCAATAGTGACCGTCATTATACTTCGCAGCTTGGTAAGCAATTATTTGTGCACTACGCACCACGCATCCGGTTGCCACTTAGGCCAGAATACTTTACGCCACCCCCAGCCGTACCTACCGTCCTGCTTGAGTTAAAACGTCGCGATGATGATATAATGAAAGCAAATGAAACTAGTAGCAAAGTTTAAGAAAAAATTTTATTTTGTCGCCGCAGCATATTTTAAATTCTGGGCAAACATCTCACTCAAAAAATGGCGTCCTCGCATCATCATGATCACCGGCTCGGCGGGTAAGACCACAATGCTAAACCTCATCGAAAGCCAAATTGGCACTATGGCACATTATTCCCATAATGCAAATTCCGCCTTCGGTATTGCCTTCGACATCCTTGGCATGCATGGAATCACTGGTAGCAAACTTCATTGGTTGTCCTTAATTTCTTCTGCTCCAGGGCGTGCATTTAGCTACCACCGTCGTCAGAAGTTCTATGTCGTCGAATGTGATGGCGAACGTCCGCACGAGGCGGAATTTATTGCGAAGTGGCTGCGCCCCGAAGTCTCAATTTGGGTCAGCCTGGGGCGTTCGCATGCAGTCTTCTACGAAGGCGTTGTTGCCAGCGGCGAATTTGAGACTATCGATGAGGCAATTGCGCATGAATTCGCCACGATTCCTAGCCATACGCAAAAACTCGTGCTGATTGACGGCGATAATGAGGAAATGGTCGCTTCAACCAAAATTGTCGACGCGCAAGTTGAACGAGTTTCCAAAACCGAACTCAAGTCATACGAAGTATATCCCGATCGCGCAATATTTAGCTTCGCCAAACATAGTTTTGAATTTCATGAGCCGATGCCGCGTGATGTAACCGTACAGCTCCTAATGCTTGAACATCTGATGGATTATCTCGAATTGCCAGTTAACTATACGCTTGATGATTTTCGTATGCCGCCTGCACGTAGCAATTTTCTGCGCGGCAAAAAAGGCATCAAGATTATCGACAGCAGCTATAATGCTCACATTATCAGTATGACGACCATGCTAGAGACTTTTAAAATGATGAAAACGCCGCACAAGTGGCTTGTTATAGGAGACATTATCGACCAAGGGAAGCTAGAAGGAGAAGAGCACGAAAAGCTCGCACGGTTATTACTCGACGTCGATGCCGAAAAAATTGTCATGGTTGGCCGTCGCACTAATAAGTACTGTTTTCCGCTCATGAAGGGCAAATGCGACGTAGTATCGTTCCTCAAGCCGCAAGAGGCCCTAGCTTATCTCGAAGCCGAACTAAGTGGCGAGGAAACAGTTTTATTTAAAGGTAGTCAATATCTTGAGTGGATTATTGAGAAACTTTTGGCTGATCCGGCCGATGTTGACAAATTAGCACGCCAAGATGCTGCACATAAGCGTCGTCGCGCCAGCTGGGGGCTCAAATGAAGCAGAACAGTTTATATATTATCCATGGCTGGACCTACAAACCAGAACCATGGCTTGAAGTTGTTTCTGTCCTGAAATCAAAACACCACATCGCAGCCGAGCTACTTCGTGTGCCGGGCCTGGGGACGCAGTCCACCAAAGTCTATACGATAGATGATTATGTTACATGGGCCAAGCGTCAAATCCCCCAAGGCGCAATTGCGCTCGGACACAGTAATGGCGGGCGAATTCTGCTAAACCTTGCGACAAAATACCCCACCCACCTTGGCGCGATGATACTATTAGATTCGGCTGGCATTTACGAGAAATCTTTCAAGCGAGACTTCTCGCGGGTCTTATCTAAGCTTTTTGCGCCGCTCAAGCACTTACCTTTTTGCCGTCGCGTAGTTCACCGTTTACTGGGCGCTAACGACTATGCTAATGCGCCCGATAATATGAAGCAAACCTTAACTAATATGCTCGACTCAGATAGGCGACTCGACGTCTCGCTGGTACGCACGCCGACCGCGATTATCTGGGGTGCGGACGACCAGATCACGCCTTTACGCCAAGGCAAAAAACTCCACGCTGGCATCCAGGGATCTAGTCTCAGTGTACGTGAAGGCTGGCGGCATTCGCATTATCTTGTGTCTGCCGAAGAGTTAGCCGACGAAATCGCCAGGAACTATCATCAAATCGGAGGTTCGCCAAATGTTGCACGTTAAAGAATGCCGGCCAGCTGATTTCGATAAATACGTTCAATCCACACACCCTGAAGCGAACTTCTTGCAGAGTACTAATTGGGGTAAAGTTTACGAACTGGATGGCGAACGCGTAGTATATTTGGGGCTTTTCGACGACAAGCAACAAGTTGGCGCTACGCTTGCTATTATCAAGCGTGCGAAACGCGGCGCTTACGTAGAGCTACCGGGCGGCCCATTGGCGGACTGGTCTAATCATGAGCAGCTGGCCGCCTTTCTCCATGGCGTCAAGGCGCTGGCTAAAGCCGAAAAATGTGTGTTTGTCCGAATGCGCCCCAACATCCCTGATACGGCTGATAACCGTCAAATGGCGCAACGACTCGGTCTGCATGCTTCGCCGATGCACCTGCATGCCGAACACACAGTGATGCTGGACTTAGAAAAAAGCGAAGAGCAACTATTGGCCGATATGCGTCGGCAGACGCGCTATGAAGTTCGCCGGGCCGATAAGCTCGGTATTGAGGTGCGCTCTGAATCCAGTCGGCAGGCCTTTGATGATTTCTATAGCCTCCAACTTGAGACCGCTAGACGCCAAGACTTTGTACCGTCTTCACGCCAATTCATACTCGCTCAGCAAGAGGCTTTCGGTGAGCTAGCACAGATTTATACGGCCAGTCTTAACGGCGAAGTCCTCGCCAAGGGTCTCATTATCCTGCAAGCCCCAGAAGCTGCCTACAATGAAGCCGCTTCGACTGTAGCCGGGCGTAAGCTCCCCGGTGCGTATGCTTTGCAGTGGCGTGTTATTCGCGACGCCAAGCGGGCAGGCCTCAAGCGCTACAATCTTTTCGGGATTGCGCCTCCTAATTCGCCGCATCATCGTTACGCCGGCGTTACGACATTTAAGACAGGCTTTGGCGGCGAACAGTTGTGCTATCTGCCCGCGCAAGACTTAATCGTCAAGCCAATTCGCTATCGTTTTGTCCATCTATTAGAAACTATTCGCAAGCACAGGAGACATCTATAATGTCAGAAGTTAAAATTATTGACGCCCAAAATCAAGCCCAGTGGGACGATTTTGTAACTAGCCACGCTGATGCAAATTTTTTGCATGCTTGGGCTTGGGGCGACTTTCATCTGGCGCGCCACAAAACCGTGTTGCGGCGCTGTGTAGTAGATGCAGAGGGTAAAATCATTGCCGCCTACATTGGTCAAGTTGAGACGGCTAAACGCGGCACATATATGGCAATTGCTGGTGGCCCCATTATGGACTGGGCAAATCGACAACTAGTGCATTTAGTCTTTGACGATATCAGAGAGCAAGCCAGACAAAACCACTGCGTCTTCGTACGTATTCGGCCACAAATCATCGAAAGTGCTGAACATCGCCAACTGTTCGAGCAGGAACTGGGCCTCAAATCAGCACCAATTTATCTGTCGGTTGAACTCGCGGGCGTGTTAGACCTCGGCAAGAGCGAAGAAGAGATTCTCGCAGGTGCCGCGCAGCGTTTGCGTCGCGCCTTGCGAAAAGCAGCTAAAAACAATATTAGTGTTGAGTACAGCGAAGACCCAGCCGACATCAAGCAATTCTACGAGATAGAACTCGAGACCGCTAAGCGTCACGGCTTTGTCGAGTTTTCGGAAGACTTCCTCGAGAAACAATTCCGCGCCTTTGCGCAATACGGCCAGGTACGGCTTTATACTGCAAAATACGAAGGCGAAATCCTTGCTCAAAATTTTATGATTTTCTATGGCAACGAGGCGTCTTATCATTATGGCGTATCAACTCAACTCGGCACCAAATATTCTGGGGCGCCGCTTTTGCATATGCAGGCTATGCGTGATGCGCGCGAACGAGGCATTGGCCGCTACAATTTTTGGGGCATTACGGCAATCGACGACACTAAGCATCGCTTCTATGGAGTCAGCCAATTCAAACGGGGCTTTGGTGTGCAGGAATTGCAGTATCTACACGCCCATGATATGGTGCTGCGACCATTCCGTTATCGGCTGGATTACCTCTTTGAAAAACTTCGCGCCAAGTTGCGCCACGTGTAACTATTTCACGCGTGAAAAACGGTTTTTCCTGCTTGTAAAACCCTTATGTTTAAGCTAAAATTTAAACAAAGAAATAGGAGCTTTTTGCAGTGAGGAAAACAAGCAAATTTATCGAAAGTCATTGGCTGACTTTTGCCCTAAAGGGTGCAATATCAGTAGTAGCTGGGATGTTCATGATGCTAGCTACTGGAGGTGATACAGAAGTACTAATACAGGTCGTCGGCTGGACAATGGTAGCGTTAGGTTGCATTGAAATTGCCAACATGGTGCATCGTAGTCGCCGCCAACACAACTGGGGTTTTCCGCTCTTTCTCGGCCTGCTCGAAGTCGCAATCGCCGCCTCTTTACTTGTTACCGCTATACCTGGGGTGGGCGCTAGCCAATTGATTTGGCTCCGCATTATCATTCTAAGCAGCTACGTTCTATTCGCATCGTTGGCGACCATCGTCATCGGCTTTGGTAGTTTCACAAATTTGACCGATCGCTTCATGTGGATTGTCAACGGCATGCTCGGCGCCGTGCTGGCCTTTGTTATGTTTGCCGGCTCTGGGCTCAGCCCCACTACGCATATCGAAATTTTTGGCATTTATTTATTGATTAACGGTATCACCGATCTATTCTTCGGCGTACATTCGCGCGATGAGGCGCTTGAGGCCAAAGCTCAGCGAGCGGCTAAGCGCGCTAGTGCCAAGAGGGGTAAATAATTACCATGCCGTTTAATCCGCGACGAAAGGTTGAAAAGTTTCTTCAACGTAATCCCGATGTCAGCACTATCGTTGTCACGGGCGCCTTTGGTCGTAAGTCGGCAATCCGTTCGCTTGGCATTATTCTTGGGCAGGTTGCCACTGTTACGGTTGGTGTCAATCAAAACATTATCCCAGATCTTGTAATTTTCGACTATAAATCATCGCAGGATTTTCCCAATTTTCGCCCCGACGTAGTTATCGTGACTAGTTGTCGCACTAAGGAGCAAGCGCAAGAATTTTTTGGCCTCGCCAATCAAGCCGGTGCTGTTTTCGTTAACCACAATGACGTGCCAGCTGATTTCGTACAATATCTCAAAAATCCAGAGGTGACGTCATACGGCGACGAATTGCCGGCGCATTACTATTTCGAAGAGCATGCCTTTAGCCTGCAAGGCTACGAAGGCGATATTGTTAACCCCGCACACGAGCATTTACCTGTTAAGCTAAAGATTCTGGGCGAACATAATGTGCGGCCGGTTACGATGGCGGCCGCAGTGGCGAAATATTTTGGTATGCAGGCTGGCGACATCCTAAAGGGAATTAATGAGATTACTCCGTTACGTGGCCGCATGTCGCCCGCTAAGGGGCTACGCGGCTCAACGATTATTGACGATAGCGCCTATATTTCAGCTAACTCTGTTCATCTGGGCATTCAAGCTATAGAGCAGCTCGAAGCGCCGGCCAAAATCGTCGTTACAAACAGTGCTCAATCTGTCCCCGAAGCGGATTTGGAGCGACTGACCGAAGTTGCCGTACTGGGGCAGCAGCCTGCCAACGCTCCCGCGCAAGAAAAAATCCATTATTTCAATGACGAACTTAGTCTAATGAACTACATCGGCGGCCGTTTGGAGCCAGGAACGATCGTACTCCTCGAAATTCCGTTGCCAGACATTATTGAGTCTTATGTTTGGTAGGCGAGGCTTTTTAAAACTAATGAGGTGTTATAATATATAGATATGGCAAAGGTGATTACGATAACTAACCAAAAAGGAGGTGTTGGCAAAACAACTACCTCTGTAAACCTTGCTTTTTATCTTGCTAAAGCTCGTCAAAAAGTCCTCCTAATCGACATCGACCCACAGGGTAATGCAAGCTCTGGCCTCGGCATTGAAAAACACGAGCTCCAGAAGAGCATGTGCGACGTCATGCTACGCGAAGCCAGCCTAACTGAGGTCGTCAAACAGGTCGAAAAAAACAAGAATCTCTTCATCGCGCCGACTATTCCTGAATTGGCAAACGTCGAGCAGCAAATGTCTGCCATGGACGACAAATGGACGGTTTTGCGTGACGCTATCGCCGAAGTTTCCGAAGATTACGACTATGTCATTATCGATAGTCCACCCAGCTTGTCGCTTCTAACAATCAACGGCATGATTGCCGCAGAGTATTATATTATGCCCGTGCAGACGGAATTTTATGCCATGGAAGGCGTTGTGCAGCTTGAAAACAGCGTCCAATTAGTCCAGAAAGCTGCCAATCCCAACCTTGAGCTGCTCGGGGTCTTGGCAACTATGTACGATCGCCGCACTTCACTAAGCTCAGACGTCCTAGCGGCCGTCAAGGAGCGCTACAAGAGCAAAGTCTTCGAAACCACCATCCCCCGCAACGTCCGCCTGGCAGAGGCCCCCAGTCATGGCGTATCAATTGGTCAATATGATCGTTTTAGCCGAGGCGCTAAGGCCTACAAGAGCCTTGCCCAAGAAGTCATGGAGCGCACCAAATGAGCGGTCTAGGTAGAGGTTTTGGCGACTTAATTCCTACTGACATCAACCAAATTTTTGATCCGACCGCCCAAGAGGACAAAAAGCTTAGCCGACTACACGAACTTAAACTCTCGCATATCATTCCGGACAAGAATCAGCCGCGTCGCAAGATTAGCCAAGAGCAACTTGAGGCGCTTGCCGCGTCAATTCGCGAGCACGGTGTTTTACAGCCGATCGTCGTCACTAAAGAAGGCGATAAATATAAAATTGTTGCTGGCGAACGTCGTTGGCGTGCTTCTAAACTCGCCAAGCTAGACAAAATCCCCGCCATTGTCCGTACCCTTGACGCGCAGAACCGTCTCGAACTTTCGCTTATCGAGAACGTCCAGCGCGAAGATTTGAATGCTATTGAAACCGCCGCCGCCTACGCCAAATTGCGCGACCAGTTCAACATGACCAGCGAGCAAATCGCCAAGCGCGTCGGCAAAAGCCAGTCGGCCGTTATCAATACCATGCGCCTCCTGACTCTGCCGGATGACGCCAAGCGCGCCATGATGGATTACGATCTCTCTGAAGGGCAGATGCGGCCTTTAGTTACGGCAACACCAGAGCAGATAAACGCCGTCCTACCGCGTATTATTGCTGAAAACTGGTCGGCTCGTCGGGTGGAGCAATACATGGTAGAACAAAAAGCTCAGAAGCAGCGCAAGAGCTCAGCTAAAGCCGTCGCCAACCCTAGTGGCGAACAACAGGCTAGTGCTATTAGCCATAAGCTAGGCGTCAAGGTAAAGGTTCGAACCAGCGCGCGTGGTTCTGGCGATATCGTACTAAAATTTAAAAACCAAGAGGAGTTCGAGAAATTATGTTCGATTCTGACAGCGTAAGTCTAGAAATGTCCGCCGTCGTGGACAAATTCCAAGAGCAAATGAAAAAAGTACGTACTGGCCGTGCTCACCCGGACATGCTGGCCGGAGTACGCGCCGAAGTGTACGGCCAAATGACTCCACTTAACCAAATCGCTAACATCACCGTATCTGGCGGCTCGATGTTGTTGGTCACCCCGTACGATGTCGCAAATATCGCCAAAATCGCCAGCGCGATTCGCGCCGATCAGTCTTTGGGGTTAAACCCGACTGACGATGGCCGTGTCATTCGTGTACCAATTCCACAGCTCACTGAGGAGCGTCGCAAAGAAATTGTCAAAACCGCCAGTACTAAGGTCGAAGAAGCCAAAATTGCCCTCCGCAAGATTCGGGATGATGCTCGCAAGGATATCAAGAACACCAAGGAATTCACCGAAGACGATCGTAAGAGCTCCGAAAAAGAAATCGACGAAATGATTAAAAAGTTTAACGCAGAAATTGAACGTCTCTTCTCCGAAAAAGAAGCCGACATAATGAAAATATAGGAGTAATATGCAAAAACAGGGTGGAAAAAATACATGCAAAGGCGGTCTTTGCGTCGACGCACAACAAATGTTACTAGTTTTTATGATCGTGCTGGGCTGCATCATTCTGATACTGGCAAGTGTATTATTAGGCATGCAGCTAGTCAAACGCGAAGCGTCGCTCGCAGAGAGCAAAACGGACGAGATAAGCGGAGAATACATCGAAGAACTGCACACTCTGCGTTTTGAGCCGATAGCAAGCTTCAGCTATATTTCCGACGATAGTGCTACGGACGGGTCGGTCTTTCTCGAAGGAGATATTGTCGGACAGGCTGAATACCAAGTTATCGGTAGCGTCGATACCGCGGCTAAAATCATAGAACTTGCACGTACTAAATTAGCAGAAACGCCCGACTTTGGTGCCCTAGAGGCACTTGACGATGATTATTACGCATCCGGCAGCGTCATCGCTGTCGCCTATGAGGCGCCAGGGCTCGAAACCTTCTCTGTGAATAAACTAAGCCGCGACGAAAATCATCAGGTAACCGCTGTCGCTAAAGCTAAGACGAACCCCACCACTGCCAACATGGCCGGCCAGTTGGTCTTCGTAAAAGTCGACAATGTGCAGCCCAAAACTATCGAGTTAGATATTACGCAAGAGTAAAAAGAGCCTGTTTTACAGGCTCTCAAGAAACTCATCGCCTTCGCGGCTGTCGAAGCCGTCAGGGTTGGGAAAATCCTGCAGACTGCCGATTTTCACGCTGTGGCCAACCGGATTTTTCAAGTCTGAATGTGCGACATTAATTTTGTCGAGCGCATCGATATATTTTACTGCAGTCGGATAGTCAATCCCCATATATTCCGACACCTTTGCCGCTGCGAGGCCGCCTTCCTTGAGGCCGATGCCGGCAATTTTGTATAGTTTTAGCCATTCCTTATAACGCTCATCGCGAGGCGTGGGATTATTGAGTTGATCAAGCGCCGCAACCGCGGCAACTGCACCATCCGAAGTCGCCGTTACTAACTGCCGTACGGCTTTATTCCGCATATCACCAGCCACGTAGAGGCCCAAGATATTAGTCTCGCAACTGTCGTCAGAGTCGGCATAACCATTAGCGTCAAGCTTAAGCCCCGGGACAATACCGACAATATTTGGAACGCGCCCAATTGCGACAAACAGCGCTGAAATCTCCAGTTTTTTGCCGGTGTTCAAAGTAACACTCTCAAGTTTCTTCTCGCCACTTAACTGATCGATTGTAGCACCCAGGACAAATTCGATATTGTCCTTTTTCTTCGCTTTTGCGATTAAGTCTGCGCTCGCTCGTAAATCGTCGCGACGATTGACGAGATAGACTTTGCGCGATACGTCTGCCAGATAAATTGCCTCGTGCAGCGCAGTGTTACCGCCACCATAGACTGCAACATCTTTGCCTTTAAAGAAGTGCCCATCGCAGGTCGCACAGTATGAAATGCCCTTGCCAGTGAGTTCGTCTTCGCGCTCGAGCCCCATCTTGCGAGTGTCGGTGCCGCACGCTAGAATCACGGTTTTCGCATGGCACTCTCCGCTATCAGTATTAATTTGAAAATCACCGTAGCTACCAGTCACATGCTGGACTTGCTCATAGACTATCTCAACGCCTAATTCTTCGACCTGTTCGGTCAGCTTCTGGCTGAAATCTAGGCCAGAAATATGCGGCGCCGCCGGGTAGTTATCGATCTTCTCGCTATTAATAATCTGCCCACCACAATTCGTCGCTTCAAAAACAACCACTTGCTTGTTGGCACGCCTCGCATAAATTGCGGCAGTCAGCCCCGCAGGGCCACCGCCAACGATCGCAACGTCGTACATCTTATTGCTCCAACATCTTCAGGATTTTTGCTTTGGGCTTGAGGCCAATTTCGCGGTCCACTTCTTCGCCATTTCTAAAAACAATCAGGCAGGGGATAGAAGAGACTTCATACTTTGCGGCCAGCTCGGCGGACTCGTCAATGTCAACAGCGGCAACTTTGTAATCTGTGCTTTCGTCTGCAATTGCCTCGAGTGTCGGATGAAGTGCCTTGCATGGTGGGCACCAAGTCGCATTAAAATCGACCAAAACGGGCTGCTCAGACTTTAAGACTTCCTGATCGAAGTTATCTTCGTTCACGGACACTATACTCATACAATTGCCTCCATTAACTTGCTGTTAACTGTTACCTTTTTATTATAGCAAATCTTGCATTTTACAAAAACTAACAGATGTGCTAAAATATAGAACAATATGGCAAAGAAAAATAATACCAAGCGCAAGCTTGTTGGTTTGGTGTCCGAAGAATCTGGTATTCGCTTGTACTATACCAAGAAAAACACCATGAACACCCCAGACAAGCTCAGTCTTCGCAAATACGACCCCGTTCTGCGCAAACACGTGGTCTTCACCGAAACGAAGAAAAACCTTGGACGTAACGAAGTTAAAGAAAAGAAGCGCTAAAAAATATGCCCACAGTCGGGGCATATTTTTATTATAGCTCGCCTGCCGCTCTTTATGCTAATCGCCTGTGCTTTTGCGGGCTTTCATTTTGCGGTATTATTTTTTCGTATGAATTATCTTGCAAATAAAGTATATTTTGCTGCCGCCGACGTTTGTCTATTACTCGGCCTATCGAGGCCCGGACTTTGCTACCACACAAGGACGCTTAATATACGGGGCGAGAAAATACATTACGCTCCTCGACGAATCGGGCGCAAGAAAAGACTAGTGTTACACTACGATTTTTGAAGCGTTGTCAATATAGCGCGACACGTCCATAACAGAAAGGCTAACAGTTTTCTTCGTTCCGTAGACGGTATGTTGAAAATAGCCCAAAACATCGCCTACGGCAGGCAACGAAGACCGGCAATTTATGATGGAGGCGAAATCATGCCTAAAGACGACTTACTCTATCAAATTCTGACAAATCACTTAAGCGAGCTCGAATAAATTCCGACCGAACTAGGCGACCTACCGCTGAGCCACACACTTACGCGCGAAGCCTAGACGTATTGTTAAAAACTTTTTAAAAATATAGCGGGGGTTGGCTCGCGTTCTTATCTGTTAGCGCCGTCTTATTATTCAAAATTCTTTAATGATAGGCCTAGTAATAAAAAACAGCAACTCAAAACCGAGTCGCTGTTTTGTATCCCTCGCCAAAATATGCGTACGCGTCTAATTAAAAAGATTTTCAACGAGGATGCTTGGCCCCATGGTCGTCGAAATATAGACGGATTTAACGTATTGCCCCTTAATCGAAGCAGGCTTTTGGCTCTTTAGGCTGTCGACGAAAGCGTTTACATTCTCCATCAACTTGTCGGCGCCAAAGGAAAGCTTGCCGAGCCCCACATGGACGATGGCTTGCTTGTCGACGCGGTATTCAATTTTACCAGCTTTGGCCTCCTTGACGGCCTTCTCGATGTCAGTAGTAACCGTACCAGCCTTTGGATTTGGCATTAACCCCTTCGGGCCGAGCAAACGGGCGTACTTGCCGAGCTTCGGCATATATTGCGGCGTCGAAATCAATACGTCAAAATCGAGCTGCTCCTTATCGAGCTTAGCGGTGAACTCTTCGTCTTCGGCAATATCTGCGCCAGCGGCTTTTGCGGCCTTGCAGACATCAAGCGGAGCAAACACAGCAACGCGTACGTCCTTTCCTGTGCCTGCCGGTAAAGTAACAGTGGCGCGGATATTCTGATCGGCTTGGCGCGGATCGACGCCAAGGCGGAAATGCATCTCTAGCGTGGCGTCAAACTTAACCGGGCTAGTTTCAATGGCGAGTTTGAGTGCGTCGGAAAGACTGTAAGCTTTGCCTTTTTCGATTTTTTCGCTGACTTTGCGATAGTTCTTGCCACGGCGTTCGAGGCGGCTACGCGTTACTGGGCGCGGACCAACCTTTTTCTCAGGTTCGGCGGCAGCTTCTAGCTTGCGTGCTTGGCGCTCTTCTTCAGCGCGAACTTCTTCAATGTGTTTTTTAGATTTCTTGCCGGCTTTGGCGAATTTCTCTTCGACTGCTGGCGCCTCGTCAGTTTTTGTCTCCACAACAGCAGGCGCTTTGGCGGCTTCCTCAGTGGTTTTTTCTTCAATATCCGCCGCATCGGCGGCAACAAGTTTTTCGTCTTTGGCGTCTTTCTTAGCCATATCATCCTTTCGCGGTACAAACGAGCTACTAACTCTCCCGTCTTAAATATTTACTATCTCTTAATTATAGCACAAAAATACCAAAAATACAATAGAGGCACTAAAAAGACCCCTGAAAACAGAGGTCTTCTCACCCTAGTCGACAACTTCGACGCCCATTGAACGGGCCGAGCCGGCAACTACCTTGCAAGCACCCTCAATATCAATAGCGTTGAGTTGGTCTTGCTTGATTTCGGCGATTTCACGGATTTGTGCTTGGGTGATTTTGCCAACCTTCTCGGTGTTTGGTTTGCCGCTACCTTTTTCGATGCCGATTTTTTCGCGAATCAAGTCATCGACTGGTCGGCCAAGACAGACCCAATCAAAACTGCGATCATCGTAGACCTTGATGTGAACGATGACGTCTTTGCCGTGGTAATCCTTGGTAGCTTCGTTGAACGGATTAATGAAGTCCATCATGTTGAGACCCCACTGACCGAGCGTGCTACCAACTGGGGGTCCAGCCGTGGCTCGACCGCCAGGAATGCGCAACTTGAGGTTGCCGATGCATTTCTTTGCCATTTTGTTAATTTTCCTTCTCCGGTTGATGAAGCGCTTCGCCGGAAATTACGTTTAAACGTGCGTAACAGGGGTAATTATACCGCAAAATACGCTATGGGTCAAGCTGAAGCTAATCGTCTAGCTTTTTAACTTGCAGAGCGTCTAGCTCAACGGCGGTCTCACGGCCAAACATCGAAATCATGACCTTTAATTTTCCCTTGCCAGCATCAATTTCCGAAATCGTGCCCTCAAAGCCCTTGAATGGCCCGTCGGTTACGGCGACAACTTCATTCACCTCGTAGTTGACGGTGTACTTCGGGTCTTCCACGCCCATCCGTTTCTTGATCTTCTCGACCTCTTTGTTCGAAACTGGCGTTGGCTGTGTGCCGGTACCAACAAAGCCCGTTACGCCAGGAGTATTGCGGATAATATACCAGGTCTCATCAGATAGCTTCATCTCGACCAAGACATAACCCTGGAGAATCTTCTTATCAGCAATGCGACGCTTGCCATTTTTAATTTCGATTTGCTTTTCTTTTGGTACCAAAGCATCAAAAATCTTATCGGCAAAATCAACCGTCTCCAAGCGCTGCTTGATAGAATCGGCCACTTTGTCTTCGTAGCCCGAGTAGGTTGAAATTGCATACCATGCTCGGGTGTCATCATAACGGTTAACCGCCATTACATGTTTCCTCCGATTACTTTATTGAAAATGAGTTTTAGCAGGGCGTCCAACAAGGTCAGACAGACAGCCATCAAGATAACATAGCCAATGACGGCCAGAGTAAGGCGCCAGGTATCCTTGCGACTTGGCCAGCGCACCTGGCGAATTTCACGGATAGACCCGCGGAAATATCCTGGATGTTCGTCTCGATGTGCCTTTTTGAGGTCTTTTAGTTCTTGTTTGACTTTCTTCTTCAGCGTTTTACGCTCGGCCTTACTGACGGATTTACCAGACTGCTTCAGCTGTGCTTTAATTTTAGCGCGTTCGGCATGATAGGCGTCTCTGATAGCCTGCCTTTCGGCGCGGTCTTTTTCGCGCATTTCGAGGTCGCGCTCAGCCTGTCGCTCAAGGCGACTCTTGGCGACTTTTTTGTTTTCACTGTTTTTGGCCTTGACGCTCACTTTGCGTACGGGCTCTTTTTCGGCCAGTGCGGTTTTAGTGGTCTTGGTAGTTTTGGCCTTCTTGGGCGCGTCGTCTTTTGCCTTAATCCTTGTGACTTTTGCCATGTTTACTCCCATTAAAAATAGTCCCTCGGGACTCTTGTCAAGAGTATAACAAAAAACCAGCACTTTTGCAAATGCTGGCCCCTGTTTCTAGAACAAGAAGTTTAAGTAGTCGCGCATCATCCGCGTGCCAGAAATCACATCAAGGTAGGCAGTGAGCTCTTTATGAATCCAGTATTCCAAGTCGAAGTCGTTACGCCAGGCCTTGGCCGCAACTTCCATCTGGCGATACAGCTCAGCGACCTCTTGACGCTCGTTTTTGCCGTCGATGGTCAGATAGTTATCCGCCGAACAGTCTGCTACGCCGCCGTCATGAGTTGAAATTAATAATCCCATGTTGGCAATATCCTTCATCCAGCTCGTACCACAAGCTTCCAAGCCAACAATCGGCGTATTAATCGAAGCGTTGGCCCCCAACGATAATGCGTAGCCCAATTCCTCGTCGTAATCTGGCAAATAATGCACGCGCTCGCGTAAAATTGGGTCGCTATCTATTAGTTTTAGCAAGTCCATCAACTTCTTGAACATTGTTGCGTCGCCCATGTGGACTCGACCAGCCAGAATATAATGCGCATTGTTGTAAGCGAGAATCTGTGCCAAGCGGTCAGGCTCTGTAAATGGCAACCAGGGTCGCTTGTAGTCGACGAATCGTCGTTTGAAATCGAAGAGCAGCGCATCGGCTGGAATTTGTATCGGATTGCCATATTGATCACTGCGATGTTCGAGCACTTCGTTCAATTTGGCGCGCCCCAGTCCCTTCAGATGGCGAATATCTTCAGCGCTAATTTGTTCGATTTTCTCGCTCAGATTGCGTACGGCCGGCAAGTCAAATTTATCAAGAATCTCATGGTCGTGATAATAAGACATGATTTCTGGCAAAGTCCAACTGCGCAAATGGATGCCATTCGTAACGGCCTTGAATTTAACCTTATCGCCGTTAATGTCACGATAGTTTGCCACTCGCGCGTGCAATTTGGAGACGCCAGAGCGTAGCTCAGCAATTTCGACCGTCGGCGTCGAAAGACGAATCATGCCATCAGTAAATTTGTCCGACAACCAGCGTTTGACGGCAACGGACTTGATATTCGGAAAGACGTAGCGCTCAAACTGGTCATAATGGAAAGTCGCTTCAGCTGCTTGCACTAGTGTGTGGTTAGTGTAAAGCGTGTGCTTTCGTGTATAAACCACGGCTTCATAAAAATCCATGCCGCAACTGACCAGCTCGTCAAGGCGTGCCACGGCCGCGAAGAAGGTCGCTACTTCGTTTAGTTGAATAATCCCGGGACGGCACCCTACTAACTTCAGCGCCTTATAGCCGCCGAAACCAAGCGCCACCTCTTGATAAAGGCGATGGTCGGAACCGGATTCACCCGAATACAATTCGCCGAAATTTGGCTCTGTGATGCAGAGAAAGCGTGAACTACCTAGCCGCTTTTCTACTACGTCCAAGGCTACTGCTCCAGTCGAAGTCTTGATGTTGACGCTATCGACAAAATTAAAACCATAATCCTGATAGTGTTGCTCGACATGATAATCAATTTGCTCGAGATTCTCCATCTTTTGGTGTGACTCCCACGGATAAAATGGCGTCACTAGTACGAATGGCACTTGCAGCTGCTCGGCTACACGACGCATGTCGGCCGCTAATACGCCCAGGCCGCCGCCGCCCCTGATGCCGTTAGATTTGTCGTAAGTTTCAATGGTCCAATAGCAATAGGGTCGTTCGGGCGCCAACTTTTGCGTGAGCTTTTCGCGCCGAATAGCCATATAAAACTGCTCGACGTCTTCGACGCTCTCAAGCGGATGGTAAACCTGTTTTTGGGTGTTTTGATCTTGCACGTGCCTACCCTTGTTTATGTTGTTCTTATGCTTAAACTATATACTATCATAACACATCGGCCGGTATCTACCCAAAATCAGCGTCATCTATTGACAAAAATGAGCTGAAGTGGTATAATAGAAAGATAGTTTTGTTACTCGAACCTTAGAAGAAGGGAAGCAATCATGGCAAAGTTCTATCCGGCCCGCGGCACTTCGGCGATTGATGGGTATGTCGAAGGCAATACTACACAGTATGGCCTGACTTCCACCTATTGCGGTCTCCAGCTGCATATGGGCAATTATCTATATAAGAAGCGCGGCGGCAGCAAGCGGGCGTTCCTGTTCGATCCAGTTGATGACTATCGCTATTACGCGCTAATCAAGCTGCTCGGATTAGATGATATGCCAGCATGCGGCGCCTTGCTAGGCAACTTCGTCGACCAAGTCGAGCATTATATGATTAAATTCAAAGTCACCGAAGAACATCCAACGCATCTACTGCTAGCGCTGCGCTACAGCCCAGAGCTGATTCTTAAGCTGGAGAAAATTGAAGACGCTATTTTTAGCATCGCGCCTAAGAATAAGTGGGTTCAGGCGGCGTTCTGGCTGAATCGCAATGCGCCAATCAGCTGTGGCCGCGTAGAGGACTACGACGATTATTACGATATCGAACCAGACGAAGTCGATCTCTGTGTCGACTACGCCGAGGACGGCCTCAGCGGTGAAGATCTTACCCGCATCCGCCTGCAAGTTGCAGGTTTCTAGTGCTTCCTGCCATCCGCCCCAGGGCTTCGGCCTTGGGGTATTTTTTTGCATTTTCCGCTCAATTGTATTAAAATCACTCCAGACGTTGGGGATTCGCCAAGTGGTAAGGCAGTGGGTTCTGGTCCCACCATTCGGGGGTTCGAATCCCTCATCCCCAGCCAAGTTTACGCAGGAAATAGCCACCAAAATCATATCGGTGGCATTTTTTAAATATTTTCCTACAAAAAAGCAAAAGCCACCCTTTCGGGTGGCTGCGATGATTAAAGGAGCCAGCTGAGCTTCTGCCTGAGCGCAAAGAACGCGTAGCCAAAGGCCCTATCGTCCAAGAGAATGTCGTATGCGTCTAGGTTAGCGACGACCTTCAGCAATCGGGCCATCGTCGGCACATACTTGACTTTCAAATCGGAGCATTCAGGACATTGCATAAGTTTTTCTGCGAGTCGAGCAAACTTCGCCGCATCTAGCATTGCCTCCTGGCCGTCAACGAGAATACTACCGTCTTCAACGAACACCTCAACGCGAGTGTTTCCGGACGTAGGTTCATCAAGGTCTAAGCGCTCCGCAAACGCAAGCAGCTTCTGCAGAATCTGACTGTGTCGGCTATTAACTTCTTCATGTGGCGAGGAAGCCGCCATTTCAGCAAAAAACTCCGGTAAGTCCGTCGGAACTTTCTTGTTTTCGTCGCACGGATCAACCAGAATCTCTTCGTCCGGAGCTTCGAAGACATCAACTTTGCGATATCTTTTATCCTGCCCGCGGTCCTCGACCAGGGAGTCACGCGACACCCCCATGCCCTTGGCAATCTTAGACAAGTGCTTATATAGCGTAGTCATCGAAACATGACACTGTTTTGCAATATCCGGATTGCTCAAACCTGCTTTATGTAAGTCGGGATAGCGTTGCAGTAAACTAACCGTATTGTCCGACATTGCCGTGCCACCACCAACCAAGGTTTTGCGCGAAACGCCCATACTCTCGGCGATATCACCAAGATGGGCTAAGACGGTTTTGTACGAGACTCCCATAAGCTCTGCAATCTCTCGATTCGATAATCCCTGCGCGTGCAACTTGGGGTAATCCTCAATCATCTTAAGTGTGCTTTCATTCATTTTCCTTGCCACTAATCATTACACCTCCGTAATCGTCAAATTAAAACAAGGGAAATAGCGAACAACTTAATTATAGCACAGATTTACATTTTTGTCAATGATAAGCACTTAGACCAGCTCGGAATTCAAGTAGTAATAGTAATCCAATAACTCGCGCGAATAATTTTTTATCAGCGCTAGCGGCGCTTTAGCGTCTTCGTGCTTTGGCAAAATCAACATCCGCGTCACGCCTATTTGCTCCACGAAGGACGGATCATGGCTTACCACTATCAGCGTCCCGTCGTAATCGCGGAAATTCTCGCCAATAATCTTCTGTGTTTCAGGGTCAAGATGGTTGGTCGGCTCATCCAAAATAATCAGATTAGCGCGCTTGGTCAAAATCTTGCATAGCGCCACCCGGGCTTTTTCGCCAGGGGAGAGCACGCCGACTTTCTTATAAACATCTTCACCCGGGAACAAGAAGTTTGCCAGCATCGACCTCAGCTCCGTGTCAGAGTAGTCATAGGATCTTACGTTGTCCAGAATCGTTTCGCGCTCATCCAGAATCTCCAGTTCTTGCGCGTAATATGCCACCGTCGTCCGATTGCCAAAAATCACCGTACCATCATCGGGCCGCAACTCGCCCATAATCAGCTTCAAGAGCGTACTCTTGCCAATACCGTTCTCGCCACAAATCAGAAACTTTTCGCCCCGCGTCAAGCTAAACGACAGCTTATCGTACAGCGGCTCACCACCGTCATAATGAAAACTCAAATTCTGCAACTCCAATGGCACCTTGTTACTTTGCTGTGCCGGCCTTACGTCAATTGCCACCCGCTGGTATTCTTGTTCGCGCGTGCCCAGCTGCGCCAGCTTTTTCTCTAGCATTTTCTCTCGCACATGCCCCTGTTTTATCAGCGCCGTATTCGAACGTTTTGCATTGCGCGCTCGCTCCACAAACTCCCTTATGTGTTTGATTTCGCGCTCCTGTAGCGAAATCCGTCTGTCTTGCTCGGCCATTTCTGCGGCATACAACCGCCGAAAAGTCGCGTAATTCCCGTCATAACTCTGCATTTTGCGCGTTGTCTTATTAATAAACAGAGTTTTATTGCTCACCGTATTCAGAAAATCTACGTCATGGCTAATTACCAATATCATCCCGTTATAGTTCCGCAAATAATTCGCTACAAAGTCCTTAGTCGTTACATCTAAGTGATTGGTCGGCTCGTCCAGCAGCAATAACCCCGCGTTCTCGAACAGCAAACGCGCAAAAGCCACCTTCGACTTCTGCCCACCCGACAAATCGCGCATCCGCATATCGACCAACTCCGTCAGCTGCATTTTCTCGACGATTCGCAACAATTCATGATCAAAATTCGCAATATCATACGAGTCAATCAAATCCTGCAGTTCGTTAATCCGCGCCAAAATCGCCTCACTTTCAGGATATTTGGCGTATTTCTCATACTCAAGATTCAGCTTTACTTGCAACTCGTCAACTGGCCGCCCACTGGCAATATAATCCCAAACTTTTACATCTTCAGCGTCCGCAGCAAGCCTAATCTCTTGCGGCAAATAACCCAGCCGCAGCGAAGGCAGCCCAATCTCGCCATCATCTAATTTCTCTATACCAAGGATAATCTTAAATAAGGTCGTCTTCCCGGCACCATTCACGCCCACCACGCCTATTTTGTCCTTTGCGTCAAAATTAAAACTACAGTCGTCGTACAGTCGCGTCGATCCAAAGGATAGCGTCAGGTGTTTTGCATGCATGAGAAATATTATATAATAATAAGCAACAAAGGAGGTACCCATGCGCAAAGCACTCAAAATCTTATCGGCCTTCCTGATAGTTGGTGGGCTTTTTACTGTGATTTTCTTCGGGGTTTATGGCACTATCGAAAGCATCAAGCAGAATAGTACCGACAATACCAGCACTACATCCGGCTTACCCGCGCCAGAGAAAACCGGCGGCATTCGTGGCCAACTCGGCATCGACAAAAACATCAACGAATCAACTATCGACCAATACCTCGATCGTGATGACGCCGTTTACCGTGATATGCGCATGCTAGTCGACGAAGCTAACTACGAGAACATCGGCGGCGACTCCTACCTATCCGGCTTCGTGCGCGGTTTCGAGGTCATACCATACCCCAAGCTCATCAACGTTAGTGGCCTCCCCGTCGAAGTAGGCGATAGCTATACTGGCAAAACCCTCTTTGCCCGCCGCGACAATCACATCATTGCCAACTACCAAGAATCCATGGACTTCCTCGAATATTACTTCCCAAAAGACAAATATATCTTCTTAATGTGCGGTGGCGGCGGCTATGCCGGCATGACTAAAGATTTACTCGTCGAGCTCGGTTGGGACGAAAGTAAAATCTGGGTAGTCGGCGGATATTGGTACTATGAAGGCGACAACGCTATCCAAGTTAAGAAAATCCTCAATGGTCAGACTAGCTACGACTTCTGGAAGGTCACCTATCATGACATTGACTTTGAGACGCTCCATGAAAAATAAGGCCCTCATCATCGCCTCAGCAGTATTTCTATTGCTTGCCAGCAGCACAGTCGTTGGTTACCAGCTCATACATAACCAAACGCCAGAGCAACCCAGCCCAGCCAAATTTCGCCTCGACGATGACTTTTACACTGGCGGCCAGCTGAATGAGCTATCCAGCACCGAATTCGAACAACTCATCGCCCAGCAGGCTTCGTTTGTGCTAATTGCCCACATGGAATATTGCCCCGCCGAAACACCGCTTACTACGACTGCCGAAGAGCTTATTCACCAAAAAAATTACGGCCTTTACGGCCTCAAGGGCGACGAATTCAAGTCCAGCTCGCTCGCTTCAACCATCAAATACCTACCTAGCGCTGCCATCTTTCGTGACGGCCAACTTGTCGCCTACCTCGACGCCGAATCTGATGCCGACATACCATACTACCAAAGCGCAACCCAGCTAGAGAACTGGCTAAGCAAATATATTGAATTGTAAAAAACGCCAGCGCAAAAAACTATTCTTCTTGTGCTAATATTAAAGCATGACATCTTCCGAAAGGTCGCCGGGATGTGTCGCTTGGCTACATAAGCTACGCAAATATGTCTTGAGAGCGCAGAAGAAACTTTTTCGCCCAGTTTTTTTATTTATACTGGCTTTTTTATTGGCTATTGCGCCAAGCACTGCGTCTTACGCGGCAGTAGAAGATTTTATTGATGAATTTGCCGCAAATAATATCATGTTTTATAACCCCGAAGAACATGACTGTAGCCAAGCCCGTGGCGGCGACGGCACAATCTATGGCGAAACAATTGGCGAGAAAATATGGGTTGGCTTAACCACAATTGTTGGCCTGACGGACGAACAAGCTGCCGGCGTCATGGGGAACATGCAACATGAATCCAATTTTAACCCCGCACAACACGAAATCGCTCTTCTAAATAAGCATCAACCTGGGTTCAATCTAGGCGCCAATGCAGGTGTTTCGTATGGCCTAGGCTTGATACAATGGTCGTATGGTCGCCGCATCGCAATGTATAATTACGTCCAGCAAAAAGACGCTGGGCTTCTGCAATACTTTAACGATTATTCAAAATACAGCGTAGGCTACACAATTAATGGCGACAAGTTTCTGGAGTTAGCCGGCGACTCTGTCGCGAACGAGTTGATACAGTACGAGCTCGAATTTCTACGTGACGAGCTACAGAATACGTCAAGATACAAGAAAATCTTCGACCAAACGACTGTCTATGATGCCGCTAAATACTTTCTAGAGAACATCGAGATACCTAAGAATCCATACATCTCATCACACCCCGAACGCGCCACTGACGCCCAAAAGTACTATGACGAGTTTCATGGTAAGCAAATTAGTGGCGGAACTACTAGCGTAGCAACGCCCGCCGGCAGCGGCAGCTTTACTAAATATACCGACCTAACTGACAGCCAGTTATGGGATTTGGTCGAAGTTGCCAAGGGCGAAAATGGTGTTAACCTTACCGGCATCAAGAACGAACTTTCCTTAATGGCTAATTTGTTTGAGAAAAACGGCAAAAAATATGGTAGCGGCGGTAGCGGTCTCGTGAACTACATATCAACTAGTGGCTGGTTCGCAAAAACGACCGCCTCGAAAATCAACGGCAAACACGACATAGACGTATCCAGCGAGGAGCTAGCAGCTGCACGAGATATCCTGATCAATGGTGCCCGCGTGCTTCCTACACAAATCGTCGAACACGACTGTATCAAGTGCGGTGCCGGCGTTGACCATGCATACAACGACGATTCCCGCAGCGTTGATTTAATTAACGATTACTCGCAATGGCAAAGCGGCAAAACGATTCTCGTACAAGATAGCGGTAACTTGCATGGGGAGTGGGTGTTCTACGGCTGGATGGGCGGCTCAGCGGGCGTTGGTGATCCAATGGGGTATTTTGCCGACAATCCACCCGACGACATCTCGGTCGGCGCGGCCGACACTACTGGAGCGACAGTCACAGTTATTGGTGACTCGATTACCGAGATGTCTTCCGATGAACTCAAAGAATTACTACCCGATGTAGAAATTGACGCCGTCAGCGGTCGTGGCTGGAAAACTGGATTAAAACAACTCAATAACATGTCGTTACGCGATAATGTCGTTTTTGCGCACGGATCTAATAACCACGACC
>JAFUBT010000009.1 GCA_017460065.1 Candidatus Saccharimonadota bacterium
GCTCAGCTGGTTAGAGCGCGTCACTGATAATGACGAGGTCTGTGGTTCAAGTCCACATATCCCCACCACAGCCTTACTAGAATTCGCCATATCGGCGATTTTTCTTTTGTCGCTCGCCCGTAAGGCGCGCTCCAACGAAGAAATCACCAATCTGACGAATTCTAGCCAAGGCTGTCTATCCATCCATCTGAACGATTTTAGCGAACAATGTCGGCTCGCCCGTAAGGCGCGCTCCAACGAAGAACTCATCACCGATCTGACTAATTCTAGCTAAGGCTGTTTTGTCGTTGCTCGGTCAATTGTTTTGTTGCTATGTGGTCATGCTCTAATAAATAGCACGTGGGGTATGATTGGGCTTCGGTCCAATCTACTCCACCATTTTTTGTGTCGCGGTATAATGAGGGCAGGAAGGAGAGATGTCATGGATAAAGATAAAATTATCGCGACGATTAAGGAAAAAGTGAATTTGCCGGAAGGTGTGGCAGAGAAAGTGGGGGAGTTGCTAGACGGAAAATCGTTGGTGGGGCACGTCAATAAGGATGAGTTGGTGAAAAATTTGACTGAGAAATTGAAGATTGACGAGCAGAAAGCGAACGAGATCTATAATGCGATTGCCGAGGCTTTTTCGAGCGGGGTAGTCGATAAGGTCAGAGCTTTCTTCAAAAAATAACAGAGGTCGAGCGCAGGAGAGCGCGTAGGAGCGCTTTTGGGCGAAAAGTTGGCCTTGGATACCTCCGAAAACGGCAAGTTCGGAGGTATTTTTGGGTGCTTGAGGCCTTGTTCGCATATTATGACATATTTTTAAGCAAAAACGACTTGACAAAATGTAAGCATTATGCTAATATTAGCATAAGCACCTGGAAAGGGGCGACTCTTGTTGAGTTGCGGCTTAAAAGGGTGGTTGTGTTTATTAAATAATAGGTGGGCAGAATGGAAGATAAGATGGCTGGAACGAAAGCTGGCGGTCGGAAAGCTGCCGCAACGAATAAAAGCAAATATGGCAAAGATTTCTATGCGGAAATCGGTCGCAAAGGTGGCCGTAATGGTCACACCGGTGGATTTGCTGCCAACCCAGAACTAGCGAAGCTCGCTGGTGCTAAGGGTGGCCGTATCTCCAAGCGCGGCAAAGCCAAAAAGAATGCTTAATAGCTAAATAATCTCAGAAAAATACCCCGTCGTTGCGGGGTATTTTTAGTAGTCTGGGCGTCCGGGGCTGGGCCAGCTACGGAAGCAAAGGGGGCAGTGATAGTTGCCGTGGTCGTCCTGGTGGCCGGTAATGTTGCAATTGGGGCAGAGCGAGGCGGCGTAGAGGTAGTTGCGGTAGCTATCGAGATGATCTTGGGCGTAATCTTCGTCCCAGGCAATATGGTATTTGGGGCAGAGTTGTTTGGCGCGTTCCCAGGCAAGGGATTCGAGCTGGAGTAGCTCAATATCTGAATGAAAGTCGTCCCGGCCGACGAGATAATGGCCGAGTTCGTGCAGCAGGATGAGTGGGGTAGTTTGCGCGGTGTAATGAATGGTCTGGGGCGGGCGGAAAAGGTCGCGCTGGGCGAGTATAAATTGAACGGTCGGATAGTCGTGACGAAGTTTAGCGACGAGCGAGTTGAGCTTTGGCATAGAAATAAGATCCATAGATTACCGAGTAGCTGCCGTATTTTGCGACCAAGAGGCGGGGACGTTTAACAGAGACGGGAAGCTCGTGGTCGAGGGCCCGACGTAGGTTGACGCGATAGTGATTGAGCATGAGGCCGAGCGGCCCACCGAAGATAATGCGAGCGGGTTTGATGGTGCTAGTAATAGGAACGAGACCGAGCAAGATACGCTCGACGATATCTTGCCAGGCAGTGGGGTCGGTGATGTCGTTGACGAGCTTGCCGTATGTTCGGTTGATGGCGCTGGCGGCGGCGAGGTCTTCCCACTCGGATTTTTGGCCGTGGTGGACATACTCGTAATGGCCAGGTTCGAAATCGCGGTAGCGTTGGATGAGCCGGCCATCTTCGACGATGCCACCCCCAATGCCAGTCGAAAAAGTCAGATAGAGGCTGCGGCCGGTGCAGTGGCGCGCTTCGGCCAGAGTGGCAAGATTGGCGTCGTTTTCAATAAAAACTGGTTTAGCGAAGTCTTGCTGGAGGAGCGTGGCGAGGTCGAAATCCTGCCAAGACAGATTGCCGAGGTAGGTAGCTTTATTGCGTTTGACAATGCCGGGCATCGCTACAGAGATGGCTTTGACTTTGGTGGGGACGAAGTTGACTTGAATTTGGCGCTTGAGGGTGGCGTAAAATTTATCTTGGTCATCGATGGTGGGAAATTTGATAGCATGGAGAATTTTGCCGTCGGCGCTGAGGAGGGCGAGCAGGGTTTTGGTACCACCGATGTCGATACATAGAAACATGTCTAGATAATAGCATGTTTTGCAACAGAGATGACGCTTATGCTTGGGTTATGGGGCGAACAGTGGTATAATTTAGGCAAATTTTCTAGGGAGAAGATAGATGGATACGAACATGAAATATAAGCGTTGGGGGTGGGGCGCGGTTATCGGCCTGATTGCCGTAATTTTGATTGCTGGTTTGGTTGTAGCCTTGACGATGAGTAAGCGGCCCAAGACGGCCGAGACCGAGTTGGCTAACGATGGTACAAACCAGAGTATTGTAGCGGTTGAAGACGATAGCAGCAATGAAACAGCCAAGAGCGCCGACGAGCAGAAGCAGGGTGAGGATGCAGCGCAGTCGACCGAAAGCGAGAAAAACGAAGATAACACGACCAAACAGAGCGCCAACGAGGCCGAAAACTCCCATAATAGTTCGGCTAACCAGGATAAGAAAACCGCTGGCGCGACCGAGCAGGATAAGAGTAATAAAAACAGCACCACGCAAAACAACAGCCAGGCTGCTGGTGCAGCAAATAATGGCACCACGACAAATGCTAGCGAAATGCCAAAGACTGGCCCAGTTGATGCGACGATTGCAATTTTGGGCGCAGCAGTGTCAGCGTATTTGTTGAGCCTGAACGCAGTTTGGGCAAAAGAGCGCGCCGCTAAGTAGGCTAACCCTTTACGAAACAGGAGTTTTAAGATAAAATAGTGAGCAGTGGGGGATGCTCACTGTTTTTTGTAGGCAGGTGTTTGGTGCGTTACGAAGGACAATGAGCATTCCCAACGAAAGGAAAATATAATCAATGGCTACAAAAGCTAAACTTAGCATGGATGAATTGCTTGCATCAGAGGAGCTGCATCCAGTAGTATTGGGGGACACGATTGACGGCGTGGTAATGTCCGTTAAAAAACACGAGATTCTGATTGACCTCGGCGCTCGCGGGGTTGGTTTGGTGCCACGACGCGAGGTGGCCTTTGGTCGCCAGCTCAAAGAGGGCGACGAAGTGTCAGCTTCGGTAATTGATACCGAAATGGAAGATGGCATGGTGTTGCTTTCGCTGCGCAAAGCCGTTAAGGAAAAGGGTTGGGATGAAATCATGGCCAAGCTTGAGGCCGGTGAGATTATCGAGGTGCAACCGTTCGACGCGAACCGCGGTGGTTTGTTGGTAGAGTACGAAGGCATTCGTGGTTTCTTACCAGTGTCACAACTTTCGGCCGAGCATTACCCACGAGTCGGCGGTTCGGACAAGGACGAGATTTTGCAACGTCTCAACACCTTGGTTGGCCAGGCAATCCGCGTGCGGATTTTGGACGCTGACCGCAAGACGAATAAGTTGATTCTTTCTGAGAAAGAAGCCATCAAGGACGGTTTGGCAGAACGCTTTGCGCAGTTGTCGGTTGGCGACGTCGTTAAGGGCGTAGTGACTGGCGTGGTGGACTTCGGTATCTTCGTGAACGTTGATGGTATTGAGGGTCTGGTGCACATTTCTGAGATTTCTTGGGAGCGCGTCAATAGTCCGTCAGATTACGTAAAGGTCGGCGAAAGCGTTGAGGCGAAGATTATTGCAATTGACAAAGACCGCCTCAGCTTGTCGATGAAGCAGTTGCAGGAAGATCCGTGGCTTTCGGAAATCGCCGATTTCAAGAAAGGCGATAAGGTGGAAGGTACGATTACGCGGATTACGCCGTTTGGTGCTTTCGTGCAGATTTCGCCAGCGGTTGAAGCACTGGTCCACGTTTCTGAATTGGGTGAGGGCAGCGATGTTGACCCAGAGAAAATCTTCACTCTGAATGAACGGAAAGCTTTCAAGATTCTCGATATTGATAAAGAGGGTCGGAAGATTTCGTTGAGTTTTACTGACCGAAAGTAAACAATAAAATACCCTCGCATAGGACACGGCGTCACTTTGGCCCGTCGTCACGGGCAAAGCGCGCCTTGAACTCGGCACGTTGCCTCCGTTACGTCCTATGGCGAGGGTATTTTTGTTGCCCCAATGGGGTGGCGGCCGTCTGGAACTCGCCAGCAGGCTCCGTTATGTTCTGCAAAGAGCTTATTTTGCTGTCGTCATTGGCGATTATCGGGGTTTCGTGGTATAATTAGGGGAGTATTTTGGGGTGAATTTTTTATTACTTATGCGAAAGGAGCTGGAAGTGGAAGAAAAAGTAATACAAATTTCTGGCTCGATTACCGTAGACGAGCTGGCGAACGCTTTGGGTGTGTCGGTGACGCACTTGATTGGCGAGCTATTCAAGAACGGGATTATGGCAACGATTAATCAGCGTTTGGACGCTGAGACTGCGCAGATTATGACCGAAGAGCTGGGGTTTAAGAATGTGCGCTTTGTGAAGAAGGAGAATTCCGTCAAAATTCCTGGCGTTAAGCGAGAGTTGTCCAAGGATGCAAAGTTGCGACCACCGGTGGTGGCCGTGATGGGGCATGTTGACCATGGCAAGACGACCCTGCTGGATAACTTGTTGAAGAAGAAAACCGTTGACGATGAGGCGGGCGGCATTACGCAGCATATTTCGGCCTACCAGATGGAATATAAGGATCGTAAAATTACCTTTCTTGATACGCCGGGGCACGAGGCCTTTGCGGCGATTCGGCAGCACGGTGCGATGCTGACTGATATCGTGGTGATTGTGGTGGCGGCAGATGACGGGGTGAAGCCGCAGACGGCCGAGGCAATTAAGTTCGCCGAAGCAGCAAATGCCAAGATTATTGTGGCGATTAATAAGATTGACCGCGAGGGGGCGAATATTGAACGCACCAAGGCGCAGTTGGCCTCTGAGTTTAATTTGAACCCCGAAGAGTGGGGCGGCGATACGGTGATGGTGCCGATTTCGGCGAAGACGGGCGAGAATCTGAATAAATTGCTCGACATGATTTTATTAACGGCAGACATAGATGAGTTGAAGGCCGACACGAAGATTCCGGCTGAGGGATTGGTGATTGAGAGCCATATGGAGACCGGAAAGGGCTCGGTGGTGAATCTGTTGGTGACTGGGGGCGAACTGAAGGTGGGCGAGTTTATTGTGGCGGGTAAGACTTACGCCAAGGTGCGCACGATGTTGGATTGGAAAAATAAACCCAAGGGTAAGGCTTTACCGTCAACGCCGGTGGTTGTGACTGGTTTTAAGGAGTTGCCAAATTTCGGTGATAAGTTTGAAGAAGTAGAGGACGAAAAAACCGCGCGCAAGTTGGCTTTACTGAATGCACAAGCTGAGAGCGATAGCAGTGCTAGTGCAAACGTGACCGCTACGGATATGTTACGGATGATGAATGTGGCGGATAACACGAAGACCTTTAATGTGATTGTGAAGGGTGACGTACAGGGGTCGGTGACCTCAGTGGTCGATTCTTTGCGGTTGATTGACACGCAGGGTGAGATTACCTTGAATATTGTTTCAACTGGAGTGGGGGCAGTTTCGGAGAACGATGTTTATATGGCCTCGGGTGGCAAGACGGTTATTTACGGTTTTAACGTGACGGTGCCGAATGCGATTGCTAAGATGGCAGAGCGTAATGGGGTGCCTGTACGAGTATTCCGCGTTATCTACGAGTTGTTGGACGATGCAAAGCACGATATGGAGGAAATGCTTGACGCCGAGGTGGTCGAAGAGGATACCGGTGAACTTGAGGTGAAGGGTGTGTTTCGGACCGATAAAACTGAGATTATTGCGGGTGGGCAAGTCACGAAGGGGCGGGTGTCGCCCGGGATGCTGTGCCGTTTTTATCGTAAGAAGGAACTGCTCGGCGATGGTGAGGTAGTCAACGTGCAAGAGGGGAAGGTGGACGTGGCGTCTTTGGCCGAGAGCGAAATTGGCGGCTTATCTTTTAAGACGAGCAAGAAGATTCAGCTTGAATTGGGGGACCGGATAGAGTTCTTTATTCGTGAGTACAAGAAAAAGAAAATTCTATAAGGCTTAAGCTTTTTGTGCTAAAATTAGGGGCAAAGAGGAGATATAATATGCAAAAGTTTGGGGATGATTTCCTGGAAAGTGTAGGACTCTCCGCTTTGCCAGAGGCGCAAAGGGCGGGTTTTTTGGAATACGCACAGGATCAATTCGAAATGCGAATTGGCAAGAAGATGAGCGAAGGTATGACGAATGACCAGCTTGATGAGTTTAGCCGGATTGCCGAAAACGATGAAGCGACGATTCAAGCGCAGCTGGCGCAGGCTGGCGATTATAAGAATAGCCAGATTTATCAGTCATTACTAAATAACGGGGGCGTGGACGGCAGCAAGGAGATTTTGAACGATTTTGTGACGGCCACGTGGCTAAACAAGAATTGCCCAAATTATGCGCAGATTTTGGAGACGGTTTTGCAAGATTTGCAGGCTGAAATACGGAGTCAAAAGGACGCGATTTTGGCGGCAGTCTAAGCGGCGATACGCAAAAAAACGCTCCAATCAAGGAGCGTTTTTTAGTGTTTGAAACCGTTGAGGAAGCTTTTGGCGTCCATTTCTTTGGAATTAGCGGGTAAGAGACGGTCGATTACAAGGTATTGCTGGTCGGCGCAGAGCTGGTCTAGCTCAGTTTGCGCAACAGGGGCAGCATGAGCGGCGGTAATAGTGCAGGGTGTGCCAAGTAAAATAGTTTTGGATTTCGGAAAACCTGCGTAGGCGCGGACCTCGTCTGCGAGCCGTTGGGCGGCTTTCTGGGCAAATTTTAGCTCAGATAGATCCTTCTCAAGTTTTGTCGTAAAAGTGGCTTCCGTGTCGTCTTGTGGCTTCTCAGGAGCGTTTTTTGCGAGGACTCCAGGTAAAATATCAATTAGCAACTGAGCGCCAAGCTGAGCGAGCGATTCGTAGAGCGCTTGCTTGGTGGCGTCTGCGGGGATGGGGAGGCTTTTTTGTGCCAAAATGGGGCCAGCGTCCATTTGGGCGGTGAGGCGCATAATGGAAACACCGGTGGTGTCGTCGTGATTGAGGAGTGCGGTTTCGATGGGGGTAGTACCGCGGTATCGTGGTAAGAGCGAGGGGTGGACATTGACGATGCCGCAGGGGAAAGAATCGATGATGTCTTGTGGGATGATTTTGCCGAAAGCGGCCAAGACGCCAAGGTCGGCTTGGTATTGCCGGGTGATGGCGGGAATTTCTCGAGCGGAAGCAACATAATGAATAGGAATTTGCAGAGCAGCGGCGCGTTGTGCGATGACGAAAGGCTTGCGAAGTCGGGCTGCGGGCAGAACGAGGGCACAGATGTCGTAATGTCGGGCGATTAGGGCGTCAAAAATTGGTGTTTGGGCCTTGATACCTTGGGCGAGCTGCTCGTTGCCGAAAAAGATTATTTTACTCATCGTCGCTGTCTTCGTCGGGCCAGAGGGTTTTGTTGTCTTTGATGTATTTATCGTAGTCGAGTGGGACGAGGTCGCCCTTGTCGTCTAGTTTATAGAAGGCGTCGCATTGGTCTTTGATGTGATCGATAAAAAGAACGCCGTCGAGATGGTCGATTTCGTGCAAAATAGTGCGAGCGAGAAAGTCGGTCGGCTTGAGGCGGACTTCGGTGCCGTCTTCGAGCACGGCTTTGATGCGTGCTTTGGCGGGGCGGGGAACTTTGCCGTAGATGGTTGGTACGGAAAGACAACCCTCGTAGTCGTAGAGAGTTTTGCCTTCGGTCTTGATGACTTCGGGGTTAATGAGGGCAATGAAATTCGCGTTGTCTTTATTGCTCATGTCTTCACGCACGACGATAATCCGGCGATTGTAGCCAAGCTGTGGGGCGGCCATAGCGGCGGATAGCTCGAATTCGTGTTCTTGCTCCCAGTCGATGCAAGACTGAACCATCTCGGCGATAATGCGGTGTACTTCGTCGTCGATTTGGCTAATCTTGGTCGACTTTTTGCGTAGTCGCGGATCGGGCGTAGTAATAACTGGTTTTTTGGCAACTTGTGACATACTTGGCTAATATTTTAACATCTTATGGGGGCAAAAGCTATTGCTTACGCTTAAAGGAGCGAGATAGGGTCGAGTTCGTAATGGAGTTGCGGACTAGGCGGGATGGCGTCGAAGAGGGTAAGGAGCTGACGACGCGACTTAGCTTTCACGATAATTTCCCAAGTATAGCCAGTATGACTGCGTTCGTGGAAAGCGGGCATGGGTGGCGTAACGGATATAGCGCGGGAGTCTTGATCCTTGATAAAATGAATAATTTTTTTATGCAATTTGCGGGAGTTTTGGACGGCGGTCGATTCGGTTTTGTAGGTCAAGGAAAGTTTGAGCAAAAAACTGTAGGGGGGTAGACCGGCTTTGTTGCGCTTCTGCAATAAATATTTATAAAAGTTGGCGTAGTCGGCTGCTAGGGCATAGTTAATTATGGGGTGGTCGGGCTGATAGGTCTGAACAATAATTTGGCTGTCTTGATGACCACGTTTGGCGCGGCCGATCACTTGGGTGAGTAATTGGAATGTTCGTTCTTCCGACGAAAAGTCTGGCAGGGCGAGTTGAGCGTCTGCTTGGACGATGCCGAGCGTGCTGAGGTGCGGGAAATCAAAACCTTTGGCAATCATTTGGGTGCCGATGATGATATCGATTTTGCCGGCGTGCACTTGGTGATATAGCTTGTCGAGTCGCTGGTCGGAGTCGGTGTCGGCGTCAAAACGGGCAATACGGGCGTTGGGGAAGAGTTTAGTAAGTTCATGCTCGAGATATTTGGTGCCAAAACCTTTGTGATGAATGCTGGGATTGGCGCAGTCCGGACAGGCGGTAGCAACAGATTCGTGATGGCCGCAATTGTGGCAGCGCATTTGGTAGTTGTCGACATGCAGGACGAGCGGCAGGAAACAATTCGGACATAAAGCTTGCCAGCCGCAGTGGTCGCAGATTGTGAGTGGGGCGGTACCACGGCGATTATGGAAAATCATAGTCTGAGTATGACTTGTTAGCGAATGCTTAATGGCGTCGAGCAGCTGGTTGCTTAAGAGTCGATTGCGGGCAAAATTAGCGTGGTTCTTAGAGTCGACGATGAGCGAATTGCTGGTCTTGTGGGCGGGCAGGGCGAGTTGGTTGAGTTCGATAATTGCATTGTGACGTTGGCAGAGGTAATAATCGGCAACAAGGGGGGTGGCGGAGCCTAAAATGGTTTTAGCGAGTGTGGAGGCGAGTCGCAGAGCAGAATATTTGGGGTTCTGATCTTGCTGATAGGCGGGCTCATGGGCCTCGTCAATGATAACAAGTCCGAGTTGCCGAACGGGCATAAAAAGCGCCGAGCGGGGGCCAATAATTATTTGAGGCTGGTCAGCTAGAAGGGCGCGTTGCCAGTTTTGGTGGCGAATAGATTCGCTTTGACCAGAATGGACGAGCAGAATTTGGTCAAAATGGGCGCGAAAATTGCGTACGATTTGCGAGGTAAGGGCGATTTCGGGTACGAGAATAATGACGGATTTTCCCTGTCGGAGTTGCTGCTTGGCGAGCTCGATATAGATATTAGTCTTGCCGCTGCCGGTAATGCCGTGCAGCAAGATGGTATTGGCGGTGCTGTGGTTGATGGCAGTGATGGCGCGGCGTTGTGCTTGGTTGAGAGGGTTATCTTGTGCCGCTGGCACGCTGGGAAGTTGCTCACTACTAGCGCGGCGTTGTTTAGTGATGCCGCGCGGTAAGATTGCTTGAACGACACTGGACATTGGACAGCGATAATAATCGGCGAGCCACAAGAGGGCTTTTTGCAGATGTTTCGGGAGGGGGGTTTGGTAAATGGCGCGCAGGATAGCTTTGGTGGCGAAGTTTGGTTGAGGGCAGCGCTTGATGACAACACCGACAGTAACTTGTTTGCCGAAGGGTATTTCGACGATTTGACCAGGTCGAAATTGGTCGGCAGATTCGTAGGTGAGAAGACTTTCGTGGCGATTGAAGGTTTTGGCGGGGGCGACCAGATAGTAGTACATAGGTATATCTTAGCATGATGATTGGGTGTTGTGACTCTAAGGAAGAGAGCGTTGTTCTGAAAACCGCCAATGTTAGCCCGCCGTCGCGGGTATCATTGGCTATACTCGTCGTAACTGCGTACGTTTTCAGAACAACGCTCTCTTCCTAAGAGCATCGCGCCAAAATGTCGTCTGAGAGCAAAACTTTAATGTTGTGAAAAATACAAAAATCGCATAAAATAAAGATAAGTAAGGAGGCTAATGTTAGACGTTTTCGTGACGAGTCGGGTTCGTAGGAAAATCATTATCGTGTTTGCGAAGTATCCAGACTTTAAGACCCATGTGCGTGGATTGTCGAAATTGATTAAAGAAGATCCTGGTAACATCCAGCGTGAGTTAAAGCGTTTGGCGAAGGGTGGTTTTCTGATTGTGACAAAGAAGGGGAATACGAGTATTTATCAGACGAATAAGCAATTTCCCATCTTAAAAGAGCTGCAGAGCATTGTGATAAAAAGCTCGCAGGCGTCGGCGAGTAAGAGCCAGCCGAACAAGACCATCGGATGACGGATATTTTTCGTAGATTGCTCGCAAGGCGTGGGCTGGATGAGGATTTTTTGCGACCAAAATACGAAGATTTATTTGACCCATTTTTGATGCAGGGGATGCGGGCCGCCGTAAGGCGCATTGAGAAGGCGCGCGACCAAGGGGAGCGAGTGGTGGTTTTTGGCGACTATGACGCAGACGGCGTGACGGCGAGCGTAGTGATGTATGAGGCTTTGCGAAGCTTTGGCTGTGAGGATGTGGAGGTAATTTTGCCTGACCGTTTCGTGGATGGCTACGGCTTGGGCGAATCGGCGGAGGCGAAGGTTCTGGCGGCAGGTGCAACTTTAGTGGTAACTGTAGACAATGGTTCGGGCTCTGAGGCGGTGATTGCAAGACTAAAACAAGAGGGAATTGAAACTATCGTGACAGATCACCATCAGATTCCGCAGCTGCCACAGTCAGCGGTGGCAGTCATAAACCCGCAACGAGCAGATGAGCGGTACGGCAAAAAGATGGCGGGGGTGGGAGTGGCTTTTTGTGTCGCGCGCGCGTTGAATGCGACACAGAACGGCGGTGAATGTGATGGACAAGAAAAGTGGCTACTAGATTTAGTGGTGATTGGTACGATTTGTGATTCGATGGTGCTGAGGGACGAGAACCGGATTTTATCTTACTTCGGCATGCTAGTGTTGTCCAAAACGCGTCGTGTGGGGCTGAAAGAATTGGCCAAAACGGCTGGCGTGCAACTGGCGAGTTTGGACACGCATGTCATTGGCTTTCAGCTAGGACCACGGATCAATGCAGCGGGGCGACTCAAAAGTGCAGAGTTGGCTTTGCGGCTATTGATGGCTAAACATCGTGACGAGGCCTTTTTGTTGGCGCAAGAACTCGAAGCGCTTAACCAGGAACGGCGACGGATGCAGGATGTGGCCGCTCAAGAGATCGCGGAGCAATATCGGTCCGAAGAGCGTGTTCTTGTTATGCAGGGAGCGTGGCATGAAGGTGTGGTCGGCATCATTGCGGGTCAGGCGGTCGAAAAATACCACAAGCCGGCCTTCGCACTGACTGAAGTAGGCGGTGGCGTTGTGAAAGGGAGCGGGCGGAGTTTTGGCGAGTTTTCCTTGGCGCAGGCGCTGGAGCATTGTCGGGACTGCTTAATAGGTGGCGGTGGACATGCTTTGGCGTGTGGGATAACCTTGCGCACAGAGGCGGTGGATGATTTGCGACACGAACTAAACGAGTATTATGATTCTTTAGGCCTGAAGGCGCAAGAAAAATACTTGGTGCGGCCAACGGATTTAGAGCTCGACAATCTCAAGGGTATAGATTTGACCTTGTACGACGAGATTAGCCAGTTGGCGCCCTTTGGCGAGGGTAACGAGGAGCCTCTGTTTGAAATAAGAGTACGAGTGGTGGGGCGACGTTTATTAAAAGAGCGCCATCTGGCCTTGACGGTGGCGGATGACTGCGGTAATGAAATGAAGATGATGGCGTTTTATGCGCCAGAGGAATGGCTGGCGGTGCGAGCAGGCGACGAGTTGGGTTTGCAGTTTAGTTTGACGAAGAATGAGTGGCGAGGCGTGACAAAGATTGAGGCGACGATAACAGACTTGAAACAGATTTAAAAATGTGATAAAATTCTCGCAGTATGGCAATCAAAGTAACCAGGAAAGACCAGAACGAGGCGAACGAAAACATTATCCGACGCTTCAACCGTAAGGTTCTTCAGAGTGGTGTGATGGCAACCGCAAAGGAAGGTATGCGCTTCTCCAAGCCAATTTCCAAGCGCGACCGTCGCACGAAGGCAATCCTTCGCGAAAAACGCAAGGCCGAAAAAGCCGAACGCATGAAGTTAGGTCTAAAATAAAAATTACCCCAGTTTTGGGGTATTTTTCACGCAGCAAAGACACAAAAAGGAGCAAAATGATTATATTATTTGGAGCAGCTGGGAGTGGGAAGAGTTTGCAGGGGCGAAAATTGTCCGAGGACTATGGCTGGCGTTGGTTGTCGGTTGGTCAGCTACTGCGCGAGAAGCAAGACCAGATTTTGGTGCAGCAGATGCGCGCAGGCGGGCTGGTAGACGATGAATATGTCGTCAAGATGATGCACGAGGCGATTATGGAGGCCGAACAAGCTGAGGTGGAGGCGGTGCTAGATGGTTATCCGCGCGACGAATGGCAAGCGCAATGGCTAGTGGAGCATGGCGATAGTGCGAAGATAGATGGCGCGATTATTTTGCAGGTGTCCGAAGAAGAGTTATGGCGACGCCTAGAAGAGCGCGGTCGCGAAGACGACACGAAAGAGGCGATTGAGCGACGGTGGGAGATTTTTCGAGCGACTATTGCGAAGATGCAGCAGATTTTAGAAGGTGCTGGTGTGAAGTTTGCGGAAATTAATGGTGAAGGAACAGTCGAAGAGGTGGCGGAACGTATTCGAGCAGCGTTACACGGGTGGGGCGTGGTGCAGAAAAGAGAGGAGGAATAACCCGATGGATGAGAAGAAGATTGCGGCAATGCGGGCGGGCGGCAAGATTATGGCGCAGATTTTTGCAGAGTTGAAGGAATATACGCAGCCGGGAATGACTGGTAAAGAAATTGATGCTTGGGTGGCGAAGAAAATTACCGATTACGGTTGCGGTATTGCGTACTATGAGCCGGAAGTAGATTTTCCGGGGGCGATTTGCATTTCGGTGAACGATGAGTTAATTCATGGCACGCCGAAAGATATTCCCTTTGAGGAAGGCGATAAGATTAGCTATGATTTGGTCATCAAGTACCAGGGTTATTACGTTGATTCGGCGTTCACAATGGTGTTGGGGAAGCCGACGGCGGCCCAGAAGCATCTGTTGAGTTTTACGGAATCGGCGCTTTACGAGGGGATTGCGCAGGTTAAGCCGGGGGCGAAATTGGGCGATATAGGCTTTGCGGTACAAAAGACCCTCGAGAAGGGCAGATTGGGCGTGATAAAGAATTATGTTGGCCATGGGATTGGTGAGAGTATGCACATGCCGCCGGAAGTGCCAAATTACGGCAAGAAAGGGCACGGCTATGCTTTGGAGCCGGGTGATACGATTTGTATTGAGCCGATGTCGAGCCTAGGGAAACCTGACACCGTAGTGGTTGAGGGCGATGATGGTTGGACGGTCTGTCTGAAAGACGGCTCATTGGGCTGCCATTTTGAGCATACGATTTTGGTAACAGAGGATGGTTACGAAATCTTGACGCAAGCATAAGTAGTTATATGCTACAATATGCTTATGGAAGAAAAAACTCGCTTTGTGGTGGGCATAGATATTGGAACTAATTTTGTACGCGCAGCGATTGGTGAGATGACGCATGATGGTATCCGAGTGGTTGGCTATGGGGAGGCGCCATCGGATGGGGTGCGCCGGGGGATTATTAATGATATTAGCGCACCATGCGCGGCGATTGACCACGCCTTGGCAGCGGCTGAGAAGATGAGTGGGCTGCAGGTGTCGGATGCAGCAGTGAGCATCAACGGAGTCAACACAACTAGCACGAAAGTTGATGGAATGATTGCGGTTGGCGTGGCTGATCACGAGATAGACGAGGAAGACTTGATTCGGATTATTGAAACCTCAGTAGCGGGCAAGGTACCGGAGACGCGGCAGATTCTGAAAAATATGCCCTACGAGTATATCCTTGATGGGCAAGGCGGGATTCGTGAGCCGATTGGCATGAAGGGCGCGCGTCTTGAAATGCGAGCAAATGTCATCTCGACGATGAAATTAGACTTCGACAACGTTGTGAAAGCCTGTGCGACGGCAAATCTGGTGCCATCAGTCATTGAGCCGTCAGTTATTGCGGCGTCGCGAGCGGTTTTGACGGGACAGCAGAAAGAAAACGGTGTAGCGGTGATTGATATGGGTGGCGCTACGACGAGTATTGCGATTTACGATGAAGGCGAGTTGCAGTATGTTGGTGTTTGCCCCTACGGTAGCAATGACATTACGAATGATCTAGCAGCTTATTTGAAGACCGTGCCAGATGTAGCTGAAGAAATTAAGCTGCGCTTTGCGTCTTGCCAATTTGGTGAAAATAGCAAGGACGTAAAGATTAAGCGGGGTCGGGATGAGCTGAACTTTTCGCGACAGGATGTCGATGAAGTGATTGAGTCGCGGCTGGAAGAGATTTTCGAAATGATGCGTAAGCATCTGGTACATGCGGGCTATGACCGACGTTTGCCGGAGGGAATTATCTTGACTGGTGGTGGCGCCAAGCTGAAAGATATTGATAAATATGTCCGCACGCAGATGGAGCTGGCGGTGCGAATCGGTGTGCCAGAGCGGATTTCTGGGGTGAGCGAAGATGTCAAGAAGCCAGAGTTCGCAACGGTGATTGGCCTAATGTTTGCTGATAATGAGGCGGGTTTGCGGGATGAATTCAGCAATAATGCCAAAATTTCTAAAAAGAAGCAGGCCAAGAAGAGCGGTGGTGCAGTAGCACGTTTCTTTAAGCTGTTCAAATAATTTATCAGTCGTCTAGTCAAAAGATGGGATTGCTGTTATTATTATAGATAGAATTGAAAAAGTGAGGAGTTGATACATGCCCGAAATCAAGCCTAGCGAAGTAGAGAGTACAGCTAGTATTAAAGTAATTGGGGTTGGTGGTGCCGGTGGATCGGCCGTGAATCGCATGCGCGAGGCTGGTTTAGTGGGCGTAGAGTTTATTGCAATGAATACGGATGCGCAAGCTCTGCATAGTTCAAAGGCAGACCGCAAAGTTTACCTAGGCAAAGACACTACGAATGGCTTGGGCGCTGGCGCAGATCCAACGATTGGCGAGAAAGCCGCTGAAGAGAGCCGCGATGAGATAAAGAATGCCCTAGAAGGTGCGGATATGGCCTTTGTAACCTTTGGTGCCGGTGGCGGGACCGGTTCGGGCGCGGGTTACATTGTGGCTGAAGAGGCGCGTAAGCAAGATATACTAACGGTTGGCGTAGTAACAAAACCTTTTACTTTTGAGGGCGCCAAACGCAAAGCGAACGCCGATTGGGCAATTGATCATTTTGCGCGCAATGTGGACGCGTTGATTACAATCCCAAATGATCGTTTGTTGCAAACGATTGATTCGCGAACGCCGCTCGTTGAGACCTTTAAGATTGCAGATGACGTGTTGCGCCAAGGTGTGCAGGGGATATCTGAATTGATTACCGACGAAAATGCCATGATTAATCTGGACTTTGCCGACGTGAAGACCATTATGAAAGATGCTGGGTCGGCTTTGATGGGCATTGGGCGTGCTTCGGGCGAAAATCGGGCAACGATTGCCGCTCAGCAGGCAATTGAATCGCCGCTGATTGAGGTGTCGATTGACGGTGCGCGCGGTGTATTGTTCTCGGTGACCGGTGGCTACGACGTGACGATGGCTGAGATGGAAGAAGCAGCTGCGCTGATTACGGCTAGCGTCAGTCCTGATGCAAATATCATTTGGGGTGCCAGCATCCGCCCAGAACTGGAAGATGAGATTATCGTCACGGTCGTGGCGACGGGTTTTGACTCGGAATATTACCGCGATGATCCGCGGGCAAAGGAAGTATTCGAGAAAGAAACCGCGAAGCAGACAGAGGAAGCACCTGAGGCAACGACGGGCGAAGCTACGAATGGTCGCGATACGGCTGCTGCGGAAGCGATGCAGTCTGAGAGTAAGCCGGCAGATTTTGCTGATGCGACCACGACTAATATGTGGGACTCGATTCGGACGGATAGCGTGAGCGAAGACAACGATATTCCGGCAATTTTGCGCCGACGCAAGAAGAACAAAAACTAGAGAGGACAACTCACATGAGTGGCTTGAAAATTGGTGAAAGTAAAGTAATCGAAAGCCGCGAAACGCAAGACGGGACGATGATTCGTCGCCGTCGCGTTTCTCTGGACGGAAAATACCGCTTTACGACTTACGAGCGGATTGAGCGTCCCGGCATGATGGTGCGCAAACGTAGTGGTAGCAAAGAGGCCTTTGACCGCGAAAAGTTGGCCAACGCCGTGCGTAATAGCGTGGGCAAGTATTTTGAAAGTGATTTGGATGTGCAGAATGTGGTTTCGAAGGTAGAGGACGCAATTTACGCACTTGGTAAAGACGAGATCCAGTCAAAAGTGATTGGCGAGAAGATTTTGGAGGTGCTATCGGAGACGAACGATATGGCCTATGTACGTTTCGTCAGTGTGTTTCGAGAATTCAAGACGCTTGATGAGTTAGAGCAAAGTATTGCTGAACAGCGGGCGCGAATGTTGGCGCGGAAAAAATAAGGAGAGATTAACGATGCGGGTGGTAATTATTTGGCGAGAAAATGCAGATTATTCGCGAGCAGTGACGGAATGGTTGCGCGATATCGAGCGGCGAGTAGGACGACAGCCGGAAAGCCTCAGCCCAGACGAGCCGAGTGGCGAAAGTTTGGCGCGGGCTTATGACGTAGTAGAGTACCCATCGATCCTGGCCTTTAGCGACGATGGTAAATTGCTGCAAATGTGGCGCGGGCAAATGTTACCAAAAATTGATGACGTGGCGTATTATTTGTTGGAAGCCTAGTGGCGATTATTGCTACGCGAAATAAAAATGTGCGCAGCTTTGCGGACATTTTTTGTTTTTTGAATAAATATGCTATAATGCAAGCATAAAGCGTTTGAGCGGCTATCAACCGCGAGCTGGCAAAAGAACAGTTTTATTTAAATTGCGAGGTCTCTACTCTACAAAATAGAAAGAGCAGGGAGGATAAAACCCAGTAGAATTGCTCGTGAATCTGCGTAAAAGATAATTGAGTGCCAAGACTTTGAGGGAAAGTTTTGGAAGTTGGATGGTACCGCTCAGAAAGAGTTCCAATGCAAATTGGAATTTTTTTGTTCATGACAGAAAGGAGCTGTGGGCATGAAATATAAATATGGTGTACGACGTCGAGCGAGCGAGTACGAAAAAGCATTGATTGAATACTGGAAGAAGCATCAGACATTTGAAAAGTCGGTGGCGGAGCGATCGGTAGACGACGCTTACGTGTTTTATGATGGCCCACCATTTATTACGGGTAATCCGCATCATGGCACTTTGCTGTCTTCGATCGTGAAGGATGCAGTGCCGCGTTTTTGGACGATGCGCGGCAAGCGGGTTGAACGCCGTTGGGGGTGGGACTGTCACGGTCTACCGGCGGAGAATTTCGTCGAAAAGCAATTAGGCATCACGGATAGGCGCGAAATTGGCACAAAGTGGCCACTCGAAACTTATATCACGAAGGCGCGCGAATCAATGGTGGCAAATTCGGAGACCTGGGAGTCGACGATCGATCGGATTGGTCGTTGGGTTGATTTTAAGGGCGCATATCGTACGATGGACAAAGATTTTATGGAGTCGGTATGGTGGGCGTTTAAGACTTTGTATGATAAAGGTAAAATTTACGAGGGCGAAAAGGTCCTGATGTACGACACGAAGTTTGCTACGCCAGTCTCGAAGGCTGAAGTAACGATGGACAATGATGCATATCAGACAGTGACAGACCCGAGTGCCTACGTGAAGTTTAAGTTGCAAGACCGCGATGAATATTTACTAGCTTGGACGACGACGCCATGGACTTTGCCGGCTAACTTGATGTTGGCAGTAAATGCGGATTTGACCTATGGTCTATATGAGGTGAATGGGGATAAATTAATTGTGGCAACAAAAATGGCGCTAGCGCTGTTTGGTGAGCATGTGGTGGCGCAGAAGAAATATAGTGGTCAAGATTTGGCCGGGTTAGCCTATCGGCCATTATTTGATGCGCAAGACTTGAACGATGCGGCTGAACAGAGTAAAAACTGCTACAAAGTACAGCTGGCTGACTTCGTGAGCGACGAAGATGGTACGGGTATTGTGCATATTGCGCCGGCTTATGGTGAAGATGACTATGCGCTGGGCAAGCAGGCTGGCGTACCGGTGCGACATACGATTGACGATAATGGCTATTACGTCCCGGAATGGGCCGAGAAACTGCATGCAGTGGGCGTGCGCGAGACGGACGAAAATGGTATTGAAGTTTGGGCGGCGAATAAGTTTATCGCAAAATGCCTAGAAGCGCGTGGCGACATCTGGAAGATAGAGTATATTAAGCATGAATATCCGTTTAATCCACGTAGTAAGCAACGTATTATGTATCGGGCGTTCCCTAGCTGGTTCTTCGATGTTGAGGGCAGCAAGGATTTGATGCTAGAGAAGAATGAAGACATCAATTGGTTCCCGGCGCACTTGAAGCACGGGCGTTTCGCCAAGAACATTGAGCAGGCACCAGACTGGAATTTGTCGCGTGATCGCTTCTGGGCGACGGCCATGCCGGTCTGGAAGGGAGATAAAGGCTCCATCAAGGTGGTGGGCTCCTACGACGAACTTTACGAGTTGTCTGGCGTGCGGTTGGAAGATTATCACCGACCATGGGTGGATGAGATTGAGTTTGAGATTGACGGCGAGCACTTCAAACGCGTTGATAAGGTTCTGGACTGTTGGTTTGAGTCTGGATCGATGCCATTTGCGCAGCTACATTATCCCTTTGAGAATAAACAGAAATTTGAACGAAACTATCCAGCGGATTTTATTGTAGAGTATGTTGGCCAAGTACGGGCTTGGTTTTACTATGTGCATGTGGTAAATACAGCTTTGTTCGGCGAATGTGCGTATAAGAATGTGATTACGACTGGGACTTTAGCGGGAAATGATGGACGTAAGATGAGTAAGTCTTTGGGCAATTATACGGACCCGAATGAACTGATGGATAAATATTCGGCAGACGCTCTGCGTTTCCAGCTGTTGTCGAGTCCGGTGCTGGCGGGGGAGGACTTCGCCTTAATCGATAAGGACGTTTCCGACACGGCGCGTAAGCTGACGATGATTTGGAATGTCTATGATTTCTTCACGATGTACGCCAGTGTGGATGGCTGGGAATATGAAGGCAATAAACTGAAAGCGCCAAAGGACTTAGAGAACGAACTTGATAAATGGGTTGTCAGTCGACTGTATCAGCTACGTAATGAAATAACGCAGAATATGGAAGATTATAATTTGCCGGCGGCTCTGGCGGGAGTGTTGCCGTTTGTGGACGATTTGTCGAACTGGTTTGTGCGACGGAGCCGGCGACGTTTTTGGAAATCGGAGTCGACGGCCGACAAAAATGAGGCTTACGAGACGTTGCATTTTGTGTTGAGTTATCTGGCTTTGCTATTGGCGCCGTTTACGCCGTTCTTGGCGGAGGAACTTTGGCAGAATATGATGGGCGGTGAAAGTGTTCACCTGCTGAATTGGCCGGCTGCGGGCAAGGTGGATACGACCGTACTGGAGAGAATGGCGAGTTGCCGGGCGATAATCACGGAAGGCCTGGCGCAGCGCATGGTGCGCGATGATGGCTTTGGCCAGATAAAGGTGCGTCAGCCTTTGGCGCAACTAAGCTATGCGGGCGAGAAACTGGACGGATTCTACGAGCAAATTATTGCTGAAGAGGTAAACGTTAAAAAAGTGGCACACGCAAAAGAATTAGTGCTCGACAAGCGATTAACGAATGAGTTGCGCGATGAGGGTTTTGTGCGTGAGTTGATTCGTTTTGTACAGGCGGCACGCAAGAAAGCCGGTTTGAACGTAGATGATCGCATCAAGTTATCGTTGAGCTGCGCGGTGCCAAACGCATATGAGCAGATGCTGAAGGACGAGGTACTGGCCTTGGAATTGGACAGTAGCGCAAACTATGCTTACGACGAGATTGTAAAGTTGAATGGCGAGAATGTGACGATTTCGCTCGAAAAAGCGTAATATACCATATTTGCTATAAGTTTGTGTGGCTCGCAAGTGGCGGGTGGTAATATTTTGGCGAAAATGCAAGAGTAGTGCGACCACTGTTAAAATTGACATTTTGGCAGAAATTGGCGTGATTGCACTTGACAAAAAAGCATAAGCGTGATAGTATGAGGACAGTTGGATAAGCAAACAGCAAACACCAACAAACAAAAACAAAAAATCACTTCCGCTGGGTATCAGGAATAAAAACAAACACGAAAGGAAAAATAAATGGAAACATTCAAAATACCTGGGCTTGGCGATAGTGACTTAGAATATGAGGATTTTAGTCCAAGTGAAGCGCAACTAACGATGGAACTTGTGCCAAAACGTGAAACATCGACTTCAGTAGAGGAGCTGAAGGAGAAACAGCGTCAATTGAGCCCAATCCTTGGTAAAAAGGCGAATATTTTCGCAAGGTTTCGATAAGGAGATTGATTATAAGGTAGAACGTGAACAAACTACCCCATGATATCTGGGGTAGTTTTTTGGTGCCGGCGTGCAGGGCTTGACTTTTTGAAAATGCTAGTGTTATTATCTATAGCAAAATAGGTCAAAATAAAAATATAAAGGAAAAATTATGACTGAAGGATCAGGAATCGGAAGCGAACGAGAAGCCTTTTTTGGCGGAGCGGAAGACCCAAACGCTCGAGAGGCGGCAGGGATTTCGGAAGAGATTGTTCAGGGTGGTGATGCGACGCTGGGTGAGAGTTTTGCGCCGCAGGTCGAGATGAAAAGAAAAATGGGTAAGCGCGAGCTCCAAGCACTGGGTGCGGGCGCACTACTGACGGCAACCGTGTTGGGTGGTGCCGTTTTTACGGCGAACCACGGCGAGAACGCAGAAGCGGCAATGAGCGACCGCGCCGTCGAACAGACCGTTGATGACGGCGAGGCGATAGTCGAAGATGAAGCTGGCGCGAGCGAAGCGGGTCTTGATGCCGAGACGTCGGTCGACAACGAAAGTAGCCTCGGCCAGGCCGAACAGGAAACAGTGGCGAACTTTTTGAACGCAGACTTCCGCGCAGAGGCGCGAGACGTCGAGAATGGTTTGACTGGCGACTTTGAAAGCTATGACGTTGAGGGCGGCTGGGGCGACCAGGACAAGACTGACCCGTACGCCGAGGCCTATGTGAAGGACGTGCTCTATAATCTCTTCGGGATTACCAAGGAGAGCGATGCGACTGATTTGCAAGTCAAACAAGCGTTGTATTATATCGATACGCATCAGGCTTTGAGTGCCGGGCAAACGGCGATTGATGCGCACATTGATGGATTTGATGGCTTGACGCCAGATGAGGCTGAGCAAAAGATCCTTGCTATGAATACGGCTGAGCGCGAAGATTTACAGGACCAGTTGGCTTTGTTCTATGCGGAGGCTGATTTGTCGCGCGAAGATATTGGCGGCGAAGTGGCGATTAATATGGGTATTGGCCGCACTGCTGAGGGCGAATATTACGCAACACGGTCTGAACACGAAATGCCACAAGGTACAACCGTGTATCGTCTAGTGAGGACGGTCGACGAAGAAGGGCATTCGACCTTCTATACTTCCGTACGTAAGACGCCGTGCGCGAACCACCAAAATGAGGCATTGCAGTTTAAGATTGTGGAAGAGCACGTGGTGGACCAGAGTACGGAGCGTCACGAGACGCCAGATACGCCAGTGCATGTGACGCCAGAAGTTCCTGCTGTGCCAGTGACGCCAGATGCGCCAGCACCGGAGAACCCAGATACGCCGACGCCGGAAACTCCTGATACGCCAGACACTCCGACGCCGGAAACCCCAGAAACTCCGGAAACGCCGGACCCTGAGCCTGATACTCCGACTCCGGAGCCTGAACCAGAACCAGAACCGACTCCAGAACCAGAACCAGAGCCGACGCCAACTCCTGAGCCTGAGCCGGAGCCATCGGACGCCAAGACGCCATTCGAGCAAGAGAAGGTGGACCAAGGCGGCACTGGCCACATAACGCCACTGGACGTTGATGAGAGCGCGGTAGAGAAGGAATACAACCCTGAAACGCAGATGAACCCAGAGGCTTCGAATCCGGTAGAATATAGCAGCGACGGTTCGGAGCAAGTTGGTGCCGATACGGACGCAACACGTTATGCAGAGCGGCAGGAGGTTATTCAGGCGGCTGACGACAGTTATGCGATGGATCGCATCTCGGACGAGACGCCAGATTACAGTGCTGGCGAAGCAGCGCAAGCTGAAGCGAACCAGAGCTTTGAAGAAAGCGGCAGTGCTGCGGCCGTGCAAGATACTTTGAATACGATTCAGGAGAACGGCGGGCAGACCGTAGCGGGTGAGAACGGTGGTCCAACCGCAGAGCAAAGTAATTTAGCCGAAAACTTCGACGAACTCTTCGGTAGGTAAGGGCTAACAATTAATTTGGTTCCAAAAAAGGAGTAAAAATGCAAACAAAAACAGACACAAAATTTAAAAAATGGCCATTAGCGGTCGGAGCGGTAGCGGCGGTGTTCGCGTCAGCTTTGGTGCCGTCGGCATCGACGATGGCCTGGGGCCCCGAGCGGACGACCTTTACGATGGAGAATCCGGCCGACTATGTGACCTTTAACTCGATTACGAACAATAACATTTTGGGCGACGAGCGCAACTTCGTGCGGGTGGTTGAGGCTGATACGGGCAACGCTTACGCCGATGAGGTGAAAGTTGTCCCTGGTAAAGAGTACGAAGTCTATGTGTTTTATCACAACAACGCCAAGTCTAGGCTGAACGCCTCTGGTGTAGGTATTGCGACGGGCGTGGTAGTTTCGTCGAAGTATCCAAGTTCTATTAATGCGAATAACAAGGGTAAAGTAAGTGCTTTGATTTCGTCGCCAGTGGCGAACCCGACGCAAGTTTGGGATGAAGCTTACTTTACGACCGATTCACCAGTTGATGTGGCTTTGCGCTACGTGCCTGGTTCGGCGCATATTTGGAATGACAATTTTGCGACGAACGGCGCAACGTTGTCTGACAATTTGTTTGGTGACGGAATTTTGATTGGCGTGAACAAGTTGGACGGTAATTTGCCTGGCTGTTCGGAATATTCTGGCCACATTATTTATCGGGTGCGGGCCGAGCAGGTTGGCGCAAAGGTAACCAAGACGGTTTCGAAAGATGGCGAAAACTTCTTTGATCGTGTTTTGGCAGCGCCTGGTGATATCTTAACCTACCGGGTTGAGTTTATTAATAGTGGTACAACTACTTTGACGGATGTGACTTTCCACGATAAGTTGCCGGAAGGCGTAACTTTGGTAGAGGGGACGACCGTCGTGAAGGACAGCGTTGGTAACGAGCAGAAGCTAAGTGACTTGATTGGCCAGAATGGCTACAATCTGGGCAACTTTGGCCAAGGTGTCAGTGCAACGATTACTTATCAGGTAAAGGTGAATGACGATATTGTGAAGGACGCGGCTTGTGGCACGCATAGCTATTCTAACCGGATTTATGTCGATCATACAGATGGCGAAATCAGCGACGGAGCAACTTTTGAGGTGCAGAAAACTGGCTGTACGACCGATGACGGTTGTGAAGCCGGCGACCCGAATTGTACGCCAGCTGAATTGCCAAAGACTGGCCCGGCTGAAATTGCTTTAGCGGTGACTGCTACGATTGCGGTAGTGGTTGGCGGTACTTACTGGTATCACAGTCAGAAGGCTCTGGAGGAGGCACAAATGGCGGCTGGTGCGGCACCGAAGAAGAATGTCGCGGACAAGAAGACCGTCGATAAGAACGACAAAAAATAGTTCTTAAGCATTAACTCCTTACAAAAGACTCCGTGCGGGCATAGCGGAGTCTTTTGCTATGTCGGGTTGCCGTCTAAAGTGATAAGGCTTGATTATTAGGGGATTTTTTGGTAAAATAGCGCAAGACTAACAAAGGAAAGTTATGAAGAAAGCAGTCGTAAAGATCGGCGGCAAGCAGTACATTGTGGCCGAGAAAGAGACCCTCCGTGTGGACCTCCTCCCGGAAGGCACAAAAGCTCTCGCTTTGGACGCTCTGCTCGTAATTGATGGTGATAAGACTACGGTCGGCGAACCAACAGTTAAAGGAGTCAAGGTCAAGGCGAAGGCGATAGAAGCAAAGGTCGCCGGTGAAAAGCTCCGTGTGATTCGCTACAAGGCCAAGAAGCGCGTCCACAAAGAAATCGGACACCGCCAGAAGTATTCGGTCATTGAGATTGAGTCGATTGGTAAATAGACGAAAATACACCCTTCTGGGTGTATTTTTCTTGGTTAAGGTTGGCCACGCAAACAGCCCTGGCAGCAGACGTAACGGAGCCTGCTGGCGAGTTCAAGGCGGCTGCCGCCCGTAAAGACGGGCCGGCAGAACGCCGTGTCTGTCGTCGGGGCTGTTTACGTGGCCAGCTCCTATAGAAAAAGAACTTAGTGGCGAGGTTTGTCGGCCTGACGCAAAAAGCATAAACAAAAACCGGTCGAGCGTGCTATTATGGATAGTAATGAGTGTAGTGTTTGGGATAATAGTTGGGATATTAATGTTGATGTTTCTCGTGACGGCGCACGAGTTTGGCCATTTTTTGATGGCTCGGCGCAATGGCGTGAAAGTGGAGGAGTTCGGAATTGGCTTCCCGCCGCGGGCAGTAGCTTGGCGCAAGGTGGATGGTAAATGGCGGCGCCTCAGCAAGAAAGAGTGGGAGCACCCAGTAGGGTCGGGCTTGATTATTTCGTTAAACTGGCTGCCGATTGGCGGGTTCTGCCAGATGTACGGCGAAAGTGATGCGGATAACCGGCGGGGGAGCTTTGGTAAAGCGAGTTTTTGGCAGAAGACGAAGATACTGTTTGGTGGTGTTGCGATGAACTGGTTGGTGGCGTTTTTGATTTTTACGGTGTTGGCTTTTATGGGGATGCCACATTTTCTAGAAAATCAGTTTAAGATTGACGCCGATACGCAGGTTATAGCGACTTCGCCGGTAACGATTAGTTCGGTGGTGGATGACAGCCCAGCGCAGCGAGCGGCGTTGGCGGTGGATGATGAGATTATGGAAGCACGGACGGCTGACGGTGATGACCATACGATAATTAAGACAACGGCAGATTTGCTAGATTTTGATACGGAGCATGCAGGCCAGGAGATTTATTTGACCGTAAAGCGAGGCGATATGATAGTGACAGCGCCAGTGCGGCTGAACGAGGCGGGAGAGCAGTATGTTTTGGGCGCGGGTATCTCTGGTTCGGCAAATTACCGGAGTACATGGAGCGCGCCGATTGTGGGCTTGGGCACGACTCTACAGCTGACGGGAGAGACTTTTAAGGGGCTGGGGACGATGCTATGGAATCTCATAGACGGCATGGCAAAACAGATTAGCGGCAACGAAGAGGCACGACAACAAGGAGCGGCGGAGATTAAGCAGGCGGGCGATTCGGTAAGTGGGCCAGTAGGGATTATTGGTATTTTATTCCCGGCATTTACGGCGAGCGGCCCGCGAAACTTGTTCTTCTTGGTGGCGTTGATTTCGGTGTCGTTGGCCTGTATGAATGTATTGCCAATACCAGCTTTGGATGGCGGGCGATGGTTAATGATTTCGATTGCGCGACTGCGCAAACAGCGCTTAACGAAAGAGGCAGAGGAGAAGATTGTGGGGCGGTCATTTATGGTGATTTTGGCCCTAGCGTTGATTGTGACGGTGTTGGATATCTTCCGACTGATAGGTTAGAGAAGTGGATAAAAAGGTGGCTGTAACAGATAAGAAGAATGTGAAAAAGCGTGAAAAAATTGAACACAAAAATTGTTCATATGCTATTTTAGTTACAGTTTGGGTGGCGGTAGCTTTGTTCGCTTGTATGTTTTTGGCGAGTGGTTTTTTGACGCTAACTAAAGATATTATTCCTTATGACAAAATGAATGCAGCCTTGCTGGAACTGATGGTGAGTGCGGTAGTTTATGCGACGGCAGTGCTAGTGACAGTCTTTGGGCCTTGGTTAATATTACGAAAGTGGGCGCAGGCAAAAACGAACCGCGAAGAGATGGGCTTAAGGTCTTGGCCGACTTGGACGGATATCTTATTGGCGGTCGCAGGCTATGTAGTATCTTTGGTAGCAGGGATGTTTTTGCTATTTGTGGGAGCGGCGTTATTGCCGGGGGCAAATTGGGAGCAGGCACAAGATGTAGGCTTTCATGGCGTCTACGCAACGAGTGACTTGTTGATGGCTTTTGTGGCCTTGGTGGTGGTGGCACCGATTTGTGAAGAGCTAATTTTTCGAGGCTGGATGTACGGTAAATTACGGGCGCGCTTGGCAGCTTTGCCAGCGATTTTGCTAGTGTCGTTATTGTTTGCGGCGGTACATATGCAATTGAATGTGGGGGTAGTGGTATTCTGTATGAGCGTCGTGAACTGTTTGATTCGGGAGCTGACCGGGACGATTTACGGGGGGATTTTCGTACATATGTTGCGCAATGCAGTAGCCTTCTATGCGCTCTTTGTGATGGGGGTGTAGTATACTGGTAAAGAGATGCCAGAACTGCCAGAAGTAGAGACGATTCGACGGGGGTTAGAGGAGAAAATCTTACATAAACGCGTGATGCGCGTGGTAATTTTGTGCGACAAGAGTTGGCGGGGTTTGGGTAAGGAGCTAGTAGAGGGGCAGCAAATTGTGCGTCTGGAAAGACGCGGAAAAGCCTTACTGATGAGGCTAGAAAATAAGCTGTGGATGATGGCGCATTTGCGCATGACGGGGCAGATGGTTTACGTGGGAGCAGAGCGCTTTGCGGCGGGGCACCCTGATAGCGGCTTTTTGGATGAGATGCCGGGGCGACATACGCGCATTTATTTTGAATTCGACGACGGGACGCATCTGTATTTTAATGATCAGCGCAAGTTTGGCTTTATTAAGGTACTGGATGAGCTGGGGCTGCAATCGGATACGTTTTTGAGCAGCTTAGCACCCGAGCCATGGGATATGAGCGAGGATGAGTTTTGGGCGCGGTTACAGCGACACAAAAAGGCCATAATTAAGGCGGTGATTTTGGATCAAAAAATGATTGCTGGGGTGGGGAATATCTATGCGGACGAGGCCTGTTTTGCGGCGGGGCTCTACCCGGGGACGCGAGTGGCGGCGGTATCGCGCGAAACGGCGGACTTGCTATTGCGGGGGCTGCGCGAGGTGATGCAGCGTTCAATTGATAGCGGTGGTTCGACTATGAAGGACTATGTGCGAGCGGACGGCACAAAGGGGAGTTATTTAGAAAAATTTGCGCAGGTATTCCGGCGCGAGGGGGAATTGTGCCGACGGTGCGGTAACGAGATTCTGAAGACGCGCGTAGCGGGGCGAGGCACGCACTATTGCCCGCATTGTCAGCCAAAGGGTAGAAGCGATGCTTAAAATTTTCTACGGTACGGAACGGGCGCAAGCGCAAGCGGCGGTACGGCATATTTTAGGCGATCAATACGAGGTGATTGAGGCGGACGGACTGACAGCGGCGGATTTGCCAACGGTTTTCATGGGGACGTCTTTGTTTGGCGAAGAACGGAAGATCTTGCTTAAGGGGCTCGACCAGAACAAGGAGTGCTGGCAAGAACTTCCGAAGTACACTGAGACGCCGCATCAGGTGATTGTCTGGAATGAGAAGGCGCCGGATAAAAGAACGGAACCAGGAAAAAGTTTGGCGGCTGATAAGCGCGTAGAATTGAAGGCTTTTGAACGCGTAGCAACGAAAGACGAGCGTTTTGCGGCCTTTAATTTGTATGACGACGTGTTACGGGGGCGGTTGAAGCAGGCGATGGCAAATTGCGCGGCCTTAGAGCAAGATGCGAGTCGCGATCCGTATTCGACTTTGGGGGCATTGAGCTCGAAGGCCTTTACGGCGTTGGAGCGAGGGGATAGGCGGGCGCCGGCCATTCTGAAGATTTTGGCGCAGGTCGATACCGAAATGAAGTCGACCGGAATAGATGGGTGGACTCTCTTGCGGAAGGCTTTAGCGCAAATGGCGGCGGTGAAATAAAAAAATACCCCACGGTGTGGTGGGGATTTTTTGTGACAAACTTAGGCGGCGTGCACTTCGACGCGAGTGCGAGGAAAACTTTTGCCAGAGAAGTGAGTCTTCTTGGTTTTGACGAAGACGACCTTGCCGTCAATGGCGGCATGAATCGTGTAATTGCGACTCATGAAAGTGCCCTGGCCAGGGATTTTCGTGGCGCCGGTTTGACGAACGAGGACTTCGCCGGTCTTCACTTGCTGACCACCAAAACGCTTAACGCCAAGTCGTTGGCCGGCATTGTTGTGTAGGTTTTTGCTGGTACCGCCAGCTTTGACATGCGACATATTATTTCTTCCTTAATACTATTATTTGACGAGCAACAATCTGATTCTCCCGGTAATACAAGAGCTCAGAAAAACTCGCATAACGATACTTCTTGGCATTATACCCGAGATTCTTGATTTCGTCAAGGATATCTAAACCTTGGTAACTGCCGTCGGGGCGCTTCCAGGCCGGAATAGCTAATGCGAGTGTGGTGCCGTGAGGGATTTGCTGGCCAATATTACGCAGAAAAGCAAAAAGAAGGGTTTTGGTGGATTGTTGGAGTTCTTTCAGCTTAATGCTGCTTGGTGGCGATGAGAGAGGCTGGCCGAGGTAAATTTCGCTGGCGATGTAGTTGGGGATAGGTCGCCAGTGGTGCTTGGTGGCATCGCCGACCTCAAGCTGGACAGCGGGAGATTGTGACTTGGTATGAAAATAGCTTTGCGTAGCAAGCCACTCGAGGTTGCGGCGGGAGTAATCGATCATTTTGTCGGCTAAGTCGCTGCCGTAGACGGCGTAGCCCATGAGGGCGGCCTCTTGTAAAACAACGCCTGTGCCGCAGAATGGGTCCAGGACGAGGCCGGATTTTTGGCCGGCAGTAGCGAGGTTAATGAGGATTTGGGCGAGTTTGGGTGGTAGCATGCCGACGAAAGCATCACGGGCGGGGCGGGCTTGGTCACGTTTGGCGTAGGCGGTGATATTTTGGCTGCCGATTGAAGTGGCGTAAAGGTTGCGGTATTTGATAATTTCGAGGTGATTGAGTTTTTCGCCGAGCTGGTTGTGGTGAGCAGTAGCGGAAGAAAGGGCGGCGGTTTTTTGGTTGGGGATAAGGCGGACATTGCGACCGTGGCGCTTAAGGAGGTTTTTGTGTTTCAGGGCAAGCGCCCAGGTGCTGGCAGGGGTAGCGTGGGGAGAATAATCAGAGAAACCAAGGGTGATTTTGCCTGGCGGGAGTGTAGCGAGAAAGTCTGCTGGCTTTTGGTCGAGGATGCGCGCAGCCTTAATGCTGCCGCCAAGGCGATCGAGCGAGAGTCGAGGGGCCTCGACGGTGGCGAGTTGCTCGGAGAGCACGGCGACTTGTTGGCTACCGAAGAGTGATTCGAGCTCGGCGAGGGAGATTTTTGCTTCGCGCCCCAAGACTAAGAGATATTTCATTCGCTTAATTATATCATGCCGGTCGTGCTATAATCTATGCATGCTGAAAAAAATCTTAAGTGTCATAACCCTGATATTAGTAGTCTTTATTGCCTGGAAAGCCTTTGCTTCGAGTGCGGGCGTCGCTGTGACGGAGGAATTATCTGCAAATTATCCGTTTGCGACGCAGTTCACGACGGAAGTCGAGGGCGAGAAATACCTCACTTTCTTGGGCGCAACAATTTATGCGTTGAAAAATATCAATATCTGGATTTTGCTCTTGCTGATTCCAGAACAAATTTTGATGTATTATGCGGCGGGGCAGATTTACTTTGCTTTTCTGCAGCAGCGCAAAGGATTCAAGTTGTCGCAGGCCAAGTTGACGCGTATCTCGCTGGAGATCAACTTTGTGAACCATGCTTTGCCGAGTGGCGGAGCCAGTGGTTTGGCTTATTTGATTTGGCGACTGAAGGATTTGGACGTGACGGCAGGGCAGATTAGCTTTATCCATGTGCTACGGTACGGAATCTGTGCTTTGGCGAACACCGTGCAGACCTTTATTGCCATCGTAATTGTGCTGCTGACCGGCGCAGCGGCGGTGAGCGGCTATTGGGCTCTGTGGCTGGCGGCGGCAATTGCTCTGGGGATTCAGGCGCTAATTGTGCTGGCTTGGGCGATTGTGCGCAAGCAGAAACGGGTAGATTGGCTGTCCGAAAAGGCAACATCTTTCGTGAATAAGGTGGTAAATGCAGTTACGCGAGGGCGGAAGCGGAAGTACTTGAAAGAAAGTACGGTGGCGGACTTCTTTAATGATTTGCGCCAAGATTATTTGATGCTGATGCGTAATAAGAAGATGTTGTGGCGACCAGTTGTATGGGGGGCATTCTACTCATTTTTGGAACTAGCAACCTATTGGGTGGTGGCGAGTGCTTTAGGACATCCGGAAGTGCTGCCACAAATCATGATTGCAGAAGGCGTTGCGAGTGTGGTTGGGACGGTCATGGTCACGCCTGGTGGTATGGGCGGCTATGAGGCAGCGATGGTAACGGTAATGGTGGCAACCGGCGTTGATCTTTCGACCGCAACGATTACGGTGGTCGTAACGCGCGTCTTTGTGTTAGTGGGGACGATTTTGAGCGGCTATGGTTTCTATCAGCATTCTTTAATGAGCCGGAAAGATAAGTTTAAAGTAGCCAAAAAATAATGCCAGCGGAGCAGGTTTACAGCGTTAGCGATTTCCAGGCGGTCTGCAACCAGATTCTTGAGACGGCCTTTACGGGCGTGATTGTCGAAGGTGAGGTGGCAAGCTTTAAGGTTAATCAGGGAAAGTATGTCTTCTTTGACCTGAAGGACGATCAGTCGAGCGTACCGTGCTTTATGATGAAATATGCTTTGCGTTTCCCGCTGGAAGACGGGATGAAGGTGCGGGTGCGAGCTTTGCCGAAGCTGACGAATTGGGGCAAGTTTTCGTTGACCGTGCAAGCAATTATGCCAGTGGGGGAGGGGAGTCTCAAAAAGAGCTTTGAATTACTTAAAAAGAAGTTGGCCGCCGAAGGCCTGTTTGCGACCGAGAAAAAGCGTCCGCTTCCGGTGCAGATTGCTAGAATTGGGGTGATTTCGAGTACGCAGGCGGCGGGTTATGCGGATTTTTGCAAAATTTTGAATGAACGATGGGGCGGCCTGAAGATATTGACGGCGCACACGCAGGTGCAGGGCATGGTGGCGGCGGACCAAATCATTCGTGTGTTGAATTATTTTAATGAGCGGGGCGAAGTTGATGTAATTGCGATTATCCGGGGTGGTGGCAGTGCGGACGATTTGGCGGTGTTTAATGACGAAGCTTTGGTGCGTGCAGTGGCGGCATCGAAAATCCCGGTGATTACGGGAATTGGGCATGAAGTAGACGAAAGTCTGTGTGATTTGGCGGCGGATGTAGTGGCGTCAACGCCAAGTAATGCGGCGCAGATGCTGACGAAAGACAAGCGGCAGATTATGCAGGAAATACAGAATGATTTAACCAGAACAAAAAATTTGTTCAATACAAAGATTGATGAGTTGATGGCGCAAAACAGAGGCGAATTGGACAAAATTGCTCGTGAAATTGTTGTAAGAATTACAACAGTAGAATCGGAGCTGCAATCTTTTGTGCGGACTTTGGAAGAACTTAACCCAGAACGCGTACTGGAGCGTGGCTATGCTTTGCTGAAGGGTAAGTTGGCGGCGGGCGTGGAAATTGAGATTATCACGGAGAGGCAGCAAGCCTTAGCGCAAATTAAAACCGTAAAGGAGCGGAAATAACGATGGCAAAAACAATTAGTCAGAAAATTGCCGATCTAAAAGAGGGCGTAGACTGGTTTTACTCGGAAGATTTTCGGTTAGAAGACGCAACTGAGAAATATAAGTCTCTGCGCGCATTAGCGCAAGAGATTGAGCAGGATTTGGCTGAATTGAAAAACGATATCGAGGTAGTATCCGAGGATTTTAGCAAATAATCTTGCGAAAAAGCTTGCGCTAAAATATACTTTTGATATGGATCAGAATTCGATGGGCGGTTTTTCGCCAGCGCAAGGCCAAGAGCCGACGCCAAATCAGGCAAATAGTTACCACAACGGTTTTGGGGGCGGTACGATACCGACTGCGCCGATGGGGCAGCCCCAAATGCAGCCGCAACCGCAACCGGTAGGACTTGGTCAGATGCCAGCGCCCAATAGTGGTATAGCACCAGCGCCTGTTCCACCAATGCCAGAGCCGAAGTCGAAAAACACCTTGATTGAGACGATTATTTTGGTAGTGGTTTGTATTATTGCGGCCGTGGCGATTGTGTTTGCGGTTTACTTCTATATGCAATGGAATGATCTAAATACGAATTTTACCGCCGAAAAAGACCGTGCAGTAGCCGAGGCGCAACGTGAGCAGCGCGAAGTTGATGATGCGAATTTGCAAGAGACGCTGAAGCGAGAAACCGTACAATTTACCGGACCGGATGATTTTGGGCGGGTAAATTTCTATTATCCGAAAATCTGGAGTGTCTATGAGGCACAAGATGGCACACGTAACAGCGATTACCGAGCGTATTTTGCGCCGGCGCCAGTTAATTCATTGGACGATGAGGCGTCGCGCTATGCGGTGCGATTCGAAATTCTGAACCAATCTTACGACGATGTAGCTTCACAGTACGCCTCGATGGTGCGCGAGGGGGTTTTAACAACGCAGCCTTTTACGGCCGACAACGGTAAAATTACTGGCACACGCTACGAGGGGAATTTGACCGAAGCAATTCACGGCATTTTGGTGATTGCTAAAGTGAATGACAAGACTTTACTGCTGCAGACTGACTCGTCCGAAGTGTATACGGAAGATTTTAATAAAATATTGAGTAGCCTACGGCGCGGTAATTAGATAGCGCTGCTGCTTTGCGTCGCGCCCCTGGCTGGTGTAGAATATGGCCATGGAGAGTGAGGTTTTTAGTGCGAATTCTGGCACGGTGGTGGTGGCCCATGAGCTAAAAGCGCCCTTGAGCCTCATGCGGCAATTGGCCTTATCTTTGGAGCTTGAGCAAAATCCCGCAGAGGTGCAACAAATTAGCCAGCGCATAGTGGCGACTAGCGATCGGGCAATCCGGCAAGTCAATGATTTATTGAAGGTGGCACGTTTGGATGATGCTTTGTTTGAGATGGAGCCGGTGAACCCGCGGGCGGTATGCGATGATGTAGTGGGTGAGCTGTGGCGGTTGTTTAGTTTTAACCGACGAGAGTTACAGATTGACTACCGCAACAAGCGGCGGTTGGTGGTGGGGAATCGGCAGCTGCTGTACTCGGTGATTTATAATTTTTGCTTGAACGCGATGAATTACGGGGGTGAAGAACTGCCAAGTATCGTGTCGGTGCGCGATAAATACGGCACGAAAGTGCGGATTGCGGTGCGGGATTTTGGGCCGGCCATCCCAACGAAGATTTGGCGAGAAATCAAGAACGGCTATGTGGAACAGCCGGTTGATATCGCGATGCGTCCTGGTTCGTCTGGGTTGGGGTTGTATATAGCGGCAAAATTCGCTAACTACATGCAGGGCGATTTTGGGCTAATTCGCCATCGTGATGGAACGAGTTTTTATATTGATTTGCCGATAAGTGGACAATTGAGCCTAGTGTAAGATGATTGCAATCATAGAAGACGATAGGGGCTGGGAAGATTATTACCGGCAATTGCTAGCGGACTATGATTTGCGGTGCTTTCACGATGGTTTGGCGGCGGTGCGCTGGATGGACGAGACGTTGCCGGATGTGATTATCCTGGACATCCTGTTGACGGGGCCGACGGGTTTTGCGGTGTTAAACGAGCTGCAAAGCTACCCCGAATTGGCAAGAGTGCCCGTGATTGTGGTAAGTAGCGTGCAACTATCGCCTCAGGAGCTCGTAAAATACGGCGTAGTGGCTGTTTATGATAAAAGTGAGATGATGCCGGCTGAGTTGCAAAAAAGCGTCCAGGCGGCCTTAGAAGGGGCGAGAGATGGTAAAAAAGCTGCGTGATCAGCGTGTGCGGGCGATTGTCTTACGACGAACGAACTATGGTGAGGCGGACCGGATTTTGCAACTTCTGACGCCGGAGGGAAAGAAGAGCGTGATTGCGCGAGGCGTACGCAAAGAAAAGTCGAAGCTAGCTGGTGGCATAGAGTTGTTCTCGTTGTCGGATGTGGTAATACATGAGGGGCGCAGCGAGTTGGGGCTATTGACTAGCGCGCGCCTGATTGAGCATTATGCGGCCTTAGTGTCAGATATTGATCTGATTGAACGGGCGGGGGTGATGCTAAAAGAGGCAGACCGACGAGCCGAACAGGTGGATTCGCCGGAGTTTTTTGATTTATTACGACAAGCGTTGCGGGCGATGCAGGCGCACGCAGGGGAGAAAGGCGCATGGCGGGAGCTGTTGCGAGTATGGTGGGTTTTGAATTTGGCGCGGGTGAGCGGCGAGGAAGCGAATTTGCGCTTTGACAATGCAGGGCGAAAATTGGCGGCGGACAAAATGTATGTTTGGGATGCCGAAAGCGTGGCCTTGGCGGAGCAGCCAGCTGGTCAAGTGGGCGCAGATCATATTAAGATGATGCGATTGATGGTGTCGGCGCCAGTAGAGGTGGTCTTGCGGGTGCGGGGTGCTGACCAATTGGTTGATGAGCTAAGCTATATCGCAAAGTGCATCGAGCGGGCAACCCGTTAATATGGTATAATTTTGGCATGGTGAAAATGGAAGATATTGTCAGTTTGTGCAAGAGGCGGGGATTTATTTGGCAAGGTAGTGACGTTTACGGTGGTATGGCCGGAACTTGGGATTTTGGTCCTTTGGGCGTAGCTTTGAAGCGTAAAATGATGGATGCTTGGTGGAAGTATTGGGTAGAAGACCGCGACGACATATATGGCGTAGATGCAGCGATTTTGATGAATCCACGAACCTGGGTGGCCTCTGGGCACACGGCGACTTTTGCTGATCCGCTGGTTGAATGCGGCAACTGTCACGGGCGGTTTCGCGCCGACAAGATTGCGGAGGGGATTTCTGAGAGCATCACGACAGAAGAATTTCGAGCCTTGCAGGTAAAATGTCCAACTTGCGGGAAAGTCGACTGGGGGGAGATTCGGAAATTTAACATGATGTTCCAGACGCACGTGGGGCCGGTAGACGACGATAGCTCAATTACTTATTTGCGACCAGAGACGGCGCAGGGGATTTTTACGAACTACAAGAACGTAGTGGATACGATTTACCCGGACTTGCCGTTTGGTCTCGCGCAGCAAGGGAAGGCCTTCCGGAATGAAATTTCGCCGCGTGATTTCATTTTGCGTGATCGCGAGTGTTCGCAGATGGAGATTGAGTACTTCGTAGCGCCAGACACTTGGGAAGCGGAATTTGAGAAACTCTTGCGGCAGCAGCACGAGTTTTTGGGTGATGCGATGGGATTGGATATGGCGCGCGTACATGATCGCGAAGTCGAGGAGTCGGACCGGGCGCATTACTCGAAACGCACCGTAGATATTGAATTTGATTATCCCAATGGCCGCGAAGAGTTAATGGGGCTGGCTTATCGTACGGATTTTGATTTGTTGAACATCCAGCGCGAGAGTGGTAAGAACATGGAGTACATCATGAAAGGCGGTGGCGGTCGCTTTGTGCCGCACGTGATTGAGCCGTCGATTGGCGTGGAGCGCTTGTTCTTGGCAATTTTGGCCTCAGCCTATACCGAAGATAAAGTGAATGGCGAAAAGCGCGTGGTGCTGCGTCTAGCAGAGCATTTGGCGCCTTACCGTTTCTGTGTGTCACCACTCTTGAAAAATAAGCCGGAATTAGTGACAAAGGCGCAGGAAGTTTACGCACAGCTCCGGCAGAAATATGGCAATGTAACCTGGGACGATTCGGGAAATATCGGCAAACGCTACCGCAAGCAAGACGAAATTGGTACACCGAAGTGCGTAGTGGTGGACTTTGACACCATTGAAGACGATACGGTGACGGTGCGCGATCGTGACACGACCGAACAGCAACGTGTGAAGATTACGGAATTGTAGGCACTATGGACTATAGCGAATTAAAAATTCCCCGCCACGTAGCACTTATCGTGGACGGGAATGGTCGTTGGGCGAAAGAGCGAGGAATGTCGCGACTGCGCGGCCATGATGCGGGCTTCGAGAACCTAATGACGTTGAGCAAATATATTTTGTCGAAGGGTATTGAAGTATTGAGCCTTTATGTCTTTTCGACAGAGAATTTCAAACGCGAGAAGGCTGAAGTGGCGCATTTGATGGAGCTGTTCGTATTGATGTATCGCTCGAAGTTGCGCGAGTTTCAGGAGAACAATATTCGGGTGGTGTTTTCGGGGCGCGATGAACCTCTGCCGGCGGCCGTGATAAAGGCGCGAGATCGGCTGGTAGCTGAAACGGCGAACAACACTGGTGGCACGATTAATTTTTGCTTGAACTATGGTGGACGGGCAGAGATTTTGGATGCTGTTAAAAAAATTGTGGCGAGTGGTGAGGAGGTGCGCGATTGGCAGGAGGCGGATTTTGCCCACTACCTCTATCAGGATTTGCCGGATGTCGATTTGATGATTCGCACGAGCGGCGAGCTGCGCCTGAGCAATTTCTTGCTGTGGCAGAATTCTTATGCGGAGTTTTATTTTCCTAAGACGAAGTTCCCAGATTTTCACGAAGCGGACTTTGACCAAGCGGTGCTGGAGTACACAAAGCGCGACCGCCGCTTTGGTGGAATCAACAAAAAATAAAGCCCTTGGCTTGTGCGGGGCTTATTTTTTGCGTTTGCGGCGCTTGGTGGAGGTTTTTGTCTTGTCGGGGGACTTGTTGGCGTTGGCGGAAGAAGTGGTAATTTTAAAATCTGGCAGAATGGCATGGAGCTGGCTGAGGAGTTTGTGGCGAGCGTGGCGACTGGAAATTTTGTCGAGCCAGCCGGGGTTGGGTTTGGAGTTTTTGGTGGTGAGGATTTCGACGACGTCGCCCTGTTGGAGCTTGGTCTTGAGGTCGACCATTTTGCCGTTGACGATGGCGCCGGTGCATTGTGCGCCAATTTCGCTGTGGAGCCGATAGGCAAAATCGAGTGGCATGGAGCCTTTGGGGAGGTCGATGATGTCGCCCTTGGGGGTGTAGACGAAGATTTTGTCGGCGAAAAGGTTGAGCTTGAGCTTCTTTTGGTCGATTTTTTCGCCAGCGGTAAGCTTGGCGGCGGATTCTTGCAGTTCCTTAATCCAGAGGAGGTTGGCGGGTAGTTTGCTGACTCGACCTTCGGTGTAAGCAGAGGTGAGCTTTTGCTCGTTGTAGAAAAAGGTAGCGGCTAGACCGCGTTCAGCGTAATCGTGCATTTCGCGTGTACGAATTTGGAACTCAACAATCTGTTTGTCGTTAGTAATGACAGTGGTGTGCAGCGACTGGTAGCCGTTTTGCTTGGGCATGGCGATATAATCTTTGACGCGGCCATCCATGGGATGGAAGAGCGAATGAATGATACCCAATACGAGATAGCAGGTTGTAGTGTCTTCGACAATAAAGCGCAGGGCGATAATGTCGTAGATACGGTCGATGTTTTGGTCGTATTTGGCGAGTTTTTTATGTAGTGAGTAGATAGATTTGACGCGGCCGTCACATTTGTACTTGATGTGCTCGTGTTTGAGCGCTTGCTCGACGGCATTTTGCGCGGCTTGGAGCTTTTTGTTGGCTTTTTTGAGGCGTTCAGCGGTGAGTTTTTCGAGTTCTTCGTAGCGGCGAGGGTCGACGTACTTAAAGCTGGTTTCTTCGATTTCGACCCGGACGCGCCCCATCTGGAGCCGGTCGGCTAAGGGCGCAAATACTTCAAGTGATTCGCGGGCGATTTTCTTTTGTTTGTCGGGCGGGAGGGCGCCGAGTGTACGGAGATTGTGAAGGCGATCGGCCAGCTTGATGATTAAAACACGAATGTCTTGGCCGGTAGCGATTAAGAGTTTGAGCAGATTATCGCCGGTTTGAGGCAAGTATTCGTCGAGATCTTTCATACCTTTGCGGGCTTTGCCGAGCTTAGTGACGCCGTTGACGAGGAAGGCGACGTCTTTGCCAAATTGGGCTTCGATGTCTTTGAGGGTAAGGGCGGTATCCTCGACGGTGTCGTGTAAGATGCCGGCGATAACGGTATCTTCGTCCATGTTCCATTCCTGGAGGATTTTCATGACGGCAAGCGGGTGCGTGATATATGGTTCGCCGGTTTTGCGGAGTTGGCCGTCATGAGCCTGGGTGGCAAGGTCGATGGCTTGTTTGACGCGAGGGGAAGCTTTAGTCATATATTACTATTATAGCAGCGTAGTATATAATATTAAGATGAAGATATATTCTTGGAACGTAAATGGCTTGCGAGCAGTGCTGCGCAAAGGAGCGTTGCAGGATTTTGTAGAAAAATATGCACCGGATGTGCTATGTCTGCAAGAGACGAAGGCGCAACAGGGGCAGGCTGAGGTGGATTTTGCGGATTATGAAGAATTATGGAACTCGGCGGAACGAGCAGGGTATTCTGGCACGGCCATTTTTACAAAGGTAAAGCCAGTGGCGGTGCATTATGATTTTCCGGCGGAAATTGTAGCGCAGATTGATGGCTGGGCAGATCAATTTGGCGATGCACGCAAAGAAGGGCGCTGTCTGACGGCGGAATTTGCGGATTTTTACTTGGTAAATGTGTACGTGCCGAATGAAAAGGATGATTTGGGGCGGCTAAAATACCGTGAGCTGGTGTGGGATAAGGCTTTGTTGGCTTATATGAAGCAGCTTGACGCAACGAAGCCGGTATTGGTGTGCGGAGATTTCAATGTGGCGCACGAAGAGATTGACCTAGCGCGGCCAAAGCAAAACCAAGGGCATGCTGGTTTCACAGCAGAGGGGCGTCAGGGGATGACGAATTATTTACAGAATGGCTTTATCGATACTTTTCGGGTCCTACATCCGAATGACGTACGCTATAGCTGGTGGTCTTATCGGGGCGCAGCACGTGCGAACAATGTGGGGTGGCGGATTGATTACTTTTTGGCGTCGGAGCGCCTCTGCGGACGGATTGTGCGGGCAGAGATTTGCGACGAAGTAATGGGCTCGGATCATTGCCCGATTTTACTGGAGTTGACTTAGTGGCGGATTTTGATTATTGGCGAAAGCAGGGGGCGAAGCCGCTTTTTCCAGAGGTTGATAGTATGCGACCTGAGCAGCGACGCTTGGCGGGGAAGATTTTAGTAATTGGCGGTAACAAAGGGGCGTTTTTTGCGGTAGCGCAAGTGGCGCGTGTGGCGCACGAGATTGGGGTGGGCGAGTGCCGGATTTTGCTGCCAGATTCGTTGAAAAATACCATACCGACTAGTGGGGATGTGTATTTTGCCGAGGCGGAAACGTCGGGTGCTTTTGGGCAAAAATCTTTGGCCGAAATGCGGCGACAAGCGGCATGGGCTGATGCCGTTGTGTTGGTGGGGGACGTGGGGCGAAATGGCGAGACTTCGGTAGTCTTGGTGGAATTTCTGGCGGATTTAGATAAACCAGTGTATCTGGCGCGGGATGCGGTTGATGTGGTGATGAGTGATGCGATGAATTGGGCGCTGCGCGAACAGTCTACGGTCATGTTACTAACGATGCCGCAACTACAGAAATTATTACGGGCGTTATATTATCCGAAAGTTGTGACCTTATCGATGCCAACTAACCAGTTGGTCGAATTGCTGCACAAGTTTACGTTGAGCTACGCGATGGTCGTAACGACGTTGCACAACGAACAGCTGCTGGTGGCGGAGAGGGGCGAAGTAGTGTCGATGCCGCTCGGCGAAAGTTATTTGACGCCAATTAGTCTATTCGACGGGAGTTTGGTATTGAAGTTTGCTGCGCTGAGTTTATGGAACCCGAGTTGTCGGGATTTGCAAGTCGTGGCACGCAGTTGGTTGATGAAATAAAAACCGCCCCCTTGATAGGAGCGGTTTGAGGAGGATGTTAGTCGCGCTGGGAATGATTGAGCGCGTAGACGCGTTGATAGTCTACGGTGACGCTAGCGAGGCTAAAGATGGCTGCCATTAGCATAACAATGAGGCTGAGGCGCGATAAGCCGTTGACCCAAGTGGGAATGGTAATGTAGGCTGCAGTTAATCCCAACCAAGCACTAAGCAATAGCATGCGGATTTTGTCGACGAAGCTGGCGCCAATGCCGGCGGGGAGTTTGGCGTAGAAGAGGCAAAACCAGGCCAGAAACAGTAGATCGCGTCCGAGGACGCAAGCGAGTGCAACGCGATAGACGAAGATCCAGTTAGCCGGCATGGCGATGTTAGCGCCGAGACCAGTTATCATCACGAAAGTGATGGCCGTGGGATAAAAAATTAATTTATCTCCAAAGGGGTCGAGAGCCTTGCCGAGTTTGGTGCTCTGGCTAAGCTTGCGGGCTAACATGCCGTCTAGAGCGTCCGTGAGGATGGCACAGATCAATAGTATCGTGGCAACGAGGCTACTGTTAGCGTCAAAAGATTGGACGAAATAGATATGCGGTACCAGCAATGCTGCGGCAATGCGTAAGATTGAAACAGTGTTTGGCGCGCCGATGTTGCGGCGGAGGCCATGGCGTGGTAAATCGTCGAGCCAGCGATGATCCTGCCAATCTAGGGCGAGAATAGCCGTCTTGAGCGCGCAATACGTGCAAGTGCCGGCCAATAGGTAGAGTGTCAGGATAGCAATGCTACCGCTGACGACGTTTTCGGCGATGAAAGATAGTCCAATGGGTGGCATAGCGATGCCAACAACAACGACGCGCCAGATATTTACCGTTTTGCTGGCGCTTAGGTCAGCAAGCAAGTCAATCTTGGCGCGAGAGTAGCGAGCGACGATGGTGGTTATTTCGCTGAGTGCGATAATAATCCAAAGATAGCCGCCCGATACAGTGTGCGGTGTAGCAAACCAGAGTAGACACAGAAACAAGTAGGCGGTCGAGAGACCAATCTCGTCTGTGAAAATGCTGCGGTTTTTCATGTTGATTCCTCCTTTTAAAGTACGAGACGAGTAGTCTTAAAGTATCCTTTTATTATAGCACGAAAAAGTGATAAAGTCAATAATAACAGGGGTGGAAGCGGGCTTCGCGTTCCCCCCCCATGTGTAATATAAAATATAGCCCGGTGGGGCTATCTTTTGAAGCTGGTGGGCGAGGAGGGACTTGAACCCTCACGGCATTGCTGCCAACAGATTTTGAGTCTGTCGTGTATACCAATTTCACCACTCGCCCGATTGGCCGGCGCGTCTGATGCGTATCAGATGTGCTAAGACAGACTTATTCTATCATGAAAATAGCGATTGTGCTAGAATAAGAGCAATGGATAATAACGATGGTGGGATGAGTAGTGCGAGCCGTCAGCAGCGTACAGCGACGGAGTTGGCGCGCAAAAAGGTGCTTGAGGCCTACCAGGGGCGGGCGCAGGATTATCGGGTGCCTACGGAGACTTCGCCGGCGCCGCAAGTGAAGCAAGAAGATTGGAAGAAATACCATTCGGCGTGGCAGGATTATTATCAGAAGTATTATGGCGAGTATTACGGCAAAGCGGCGCGTGAATATGTCGCACGTGAGCGTTTGCGCATGGAACGGCAGATGCAAGACAAGAAACGGCGCGAGCAGGAAATGACGCTAACCGCTCCGCAGGCGCCAGCGAACTTGGCGGCGCAAACGGAGAGTACCGAATCGAAACAGCTGCAGCAGGACTTTAAGTCACGGATTCAGGCGAAAGCCCGCAAGCGCGCCAAAGAAGTACGCAAATCCAAACATTTTATTCCTCTGACGATTGGGTTAATTGTACTGGTGTTTAGCCTATTATTGCAGTATAACCAAGTGATCGCGGCGAATATCATTGCTTATATTTCGCCGGGTAATAGCGAAGTGACCGAGATTACCGAGATAGACCCAACGGTAGTGGTGGCAGTGCACGAGACGCCAACTCTAATGATCCCAAAACTGAACATTGAAGTGCCGATTAGCTTTGGTTCGCAGACCGATGTAAATTCGATGAACGTAGCAATGGCGAATGGGGTGGCGAATTTCTCGATTCGAGGGGCTTCAGCGAAACCGGGGCAGATTGGAAATTTCGTAGTGTCTGGTCATTCGGCGGGAAACGTGTACGGAGCGAGCGACTATAAGTTTATCTTCTCCGGCTTGACGCGAATGGCAGAGGGGGACAAACTATACGTTGACTATGAGGGGGTGCGTTACACTTATCGCGTACAGGGCACGAAAGTGGTTGAACCAACCGACGTGCAGTCGCTAGTGAACATCGCGAACGATAATGAGGGAGTGCCGATGATTACTTTGATTACTTGTACACCCTTGGGCACGTCGCGTTACCGCTTGCTGGTGTATGGCGAACAGATCAGTCCAAGCTACGAGAACGCGACTACTTCAGCGCCAACAGATGACGATGCGAGCGCTACGGAAATATCAATGCCAGCCAATCAGGATACGCCCTTTGAGGCGTTTTGGAAATGGTTAACCGGTCAAAATTAATAATTGCAGAAATTAAATAGTTAACTTGAGACGCTTGAGCGAGTAGACGTAAGTGGGGGCGCTGGCTGCTTCGTCGGTGGTTGCCTCGTCGGTGGCGTCTGGCGCTGTCTGTTCGTTCTGTTCGAAGAAGTAGAGCCACTCATTGTTGTTGGTGATAACAACGTGATCGGCTTTTTGAGCGTGGTTGATAATTTCGCGGCGGTTGTTGCCATCGAAGTCGCGGACAATAATTTTGTCGCCAGTGCTTTCCCAGAGCAGATAATTGTCGAGCCATTTGACGGTGGTACTAGTATCGAGTTCGAGGTCAAAATAGTCTTCGGTTTCGAGGTCGACAGTGGCGACGTCTTTGCCGGACCAGAAGGCGGCAATGCGGCTGCTGCCGTTGACGCTGACTGAGCTGGGGGTATAGCCGAGTTTTTCGTGCGTGATGACGCGTTTGAGAGTGGGGCTGTCGGTTTTTTGATAGCTGGGGTATTTGCCGGATACGACATAGATATTGTCGTTGAGCGCATATGCGAGCCATTCGTCGCCCCAGTAGGTGCCCATCGTAAAGACGATGTGGTCATCGTCTTTGAGCTCAAGGAACTGAACGGCGCCGTCTTCGCCGTCTTTATAAGTGTAAATGGCGCGCGGACTTGACTCTACGGCATCGTCTGCAGTGGTTTCGGCATCTGGTGTTTCAGTGGTCGATGCGTCGTCGTTCGCTGAAGTGGTGGCGGCTTTGGCGAGGTAGGCAACAGTATTGCCGTTCTGCGCAAAAGCTTCAACGCCTTGTGCGATGACAGTGGTGGGGTTTTTAGCGTCGTTGAGATCGAGGAGATAGAGTTTGTCACCTTCGAGGGCCCATAACTTAGAATCAGAACCGCTAAGGGCGTAGACTTGATTAAAGGCGAGATTGAATTTGCTGGTAAGGTTGATGGTTTTAGCAGCGTCATTAAGATCGAAGAGATACCAGTCGGTACGGTCTTCGTGTAGCCAACGCATGACGACTTTGTTGTTGTTGCTATTCCATGATTCGACTGCAAAAGCGCCTTGGCGGGCTTGTTCTGGAGTGACCTGGAGGGCCTGTGTGAGGCTGAGTTTTTTGTGGCTGGTCTCGCTGCCTTGGAGGCTAATGTAGTGAATGTTGGTATTGTCGGTCTCGGCTGTGAGTAAATGTTTATTATCGTTTGAGTAGGAAATTAATCGCAATGGCCTAAAGCTGTCGGTGGTGGTAATCTCCTGGTTGATGGGGAAGAGACGAACCCATTCGATGCGTGTGAGCAGGCCGGCACTGAGGTTGATGTGCTTTTGCCAGGTATCAAAGCCGGATTTGCTGACCTTAATATCGTGTTCGCCGCTGTTGATCATTTTGTTGACTTCGGTGAGCGACAGTAGTTGATTGCCGTCAATCTCGACGGTAGCACGACTGGGTTGTGAGGTAACTTGCAGAAGACCGGATTGTTCGAGCTTGCCTTTTTCATTAAAAGAGAAGCCCATGGCGATAAGCATCAGCACGGCAACGATAGCCACGACGGCGATGCCCATGAAGATGTTGGTAGCGATAATGCGAGCGGAGCGAATCTTTTTCTTTCTTTGTTTGTCCATAAGTTATTAATAATTATAGCATTATTGTTCAGGAAAATGTTTATGTTTAAATGCAGAAAAAGTTTGAATAAAAATTTTAAAATGCTTATTGATTTCTCTGAGCTTGTGTTTTAAGATAACATTAGCAGGATAAAGCGAGGTAAAATGGACGGAGTTAAGAGAATTTCGAGAAAAGGTGCGACAACGAACCATGCGAGTTCGATGGACCATCGCCGTCTGCAAAAGTCATCGACCTTAAACCGTCGTTTTGTGCGACGTCCAGTAGCGAAGGCTCAAACAGCTACTAAGGCTGCTCAGTCTGGACAAACCAAGAAGCAGACGCAGCGACAGGCGAGTAAAGCAGGTAGTGCACGTGCGATAGTAACAACTCCGCAAGTCACAAGGAAGGGTGGTTTGATTCAGCGGACAAAGCGGGTGCAGTTGAATCGCGTACAAGCGACAGGCGTACAGACGAAATCGACGCAAGCCATGCGACAGAAGACGCAAACCATGAAAAGCAAAACGACGGCTGGTGGACAAAAAGGACAAGCTCGACAGATGCAGAACGCGAAACAAGTAAGCCAACAGCAGGATGTGGGGGTGCAGGATCATAAGTTACTAAAAGTAACGCGAGCACGGATGAGCGCGCGGCAGGCGGCAGCACCGGTGCCGATTTCGTCGCAAGAAATGAAGGATCGTGCAATTCAGCAAGCCCTGCAACGTATGCAGAGCGCCGAAAAGACCAAGGCTGATTTTGGCCAGCCCAAAGAAAAGAAACTGCATTTTTGGCAGAAAAAGAGTTTTGTGGCGGCAGCCAGTATGGCAATTATCTCGATTGCTTTGTTGGGGTATTTGGTGAGCTTAAACTTGCCGGATTTATCGGTACGTGTTGCAGCAATGCAAGCGGGTATCGCAAACGCATATCCGAGTTATGTGCCGAGTAATTATCGTCTGGATGGCCTCGTGAAGGAAGAGAACGGTCGTATTACCATGAACTTCCGCAATGATATCGGCAAAAACTTTACGCTGACCGAAGAGAAATCTAGTTGGGATTCAGCAGCGGTGCTGGCGAATTACGTGAAGAAAAACTGGGGCGATGACTATTCGATTGCGAAAGGTCAAGGTTTGACGATTTATGTGTCGAACTCGAAGGCTGTCTGGGTGAATGGTGGTGTATTGTATATAGTTGACGGTGAAGCTGCAGAGCTTAATTCGAGTGATTTGCACGATATTGCCGTCAGCCTATAAGCCTAAAAGAACGGAGGAAAAATGATTGATTTCAAGTGTAATCTTGGGAAATTTGTTGATACTTCGGAATATGACGCAAAATTAGCTGAGGCGCGTAACTATGTCGCCAGAGCGCAACAGGATGCATTTGGTGGCTGGGTGAATCTGCCTATACGCTACGACCGTGAAGAATTTGCGCGGATTAAGCAAGCGGCGGCTCGGATTCAGGCCGATTCAAAATACTTGGTATGTATTGGTATTGGCGGTAGTTATTTGGGGCATCGGGCGGTGATTGAGGCTTTAGGCGGCGAACGAGGTAAGACGAAGATTTTGTATGCAGGCAATTCACTTAGCGCGCGCGCGTTGGGGGCGGTCTTAGCGGAAATTGGCGAGGATGATTTTTCGGTCAACGTGATTTCAAAATCTGGTACGACAACTGAACCGGCCGTGGCTTTTCGGGTGCTGAAGCAAAAACTGATTGCTAAGTACGGCGAAGAGGGGGCGGTAAAGCGGATTTATGCCACAACCGATGCCGTGAAGGGCGCATTGCACGACGAGGCACAGGCGAAAGGCTATGAGTGCTTTGTAGTGCCAGATAATATAGGCGGAAGATATTCGGTTTTGACGGCGGTGGGCTTGTTGGCGATTGCCGCGGCCGGTTTTGATATTGATGCGTTAATGGATGGCGCAGAAGAGGAGCGCGCGGCGGTAATTTCGGATGGCGGCAAAGCGGCGGAGTATGCGGCGTTGCGCAACGTGTTGTTGGCGCAAGATTATAATATTGAGATTATGGCGAACTTTGAGCCACAGTTTGCGCAGTTTAACGAGTGGTGGAAACAATTATTTGGTGAGAGCGAGGGTAAGGATGGGCGGGGAATTTACCCGGCGAGCGTGGTCAATTCAACGGACCTGCATTCGATGGGGCAATATATTCAGGAGGGGCGGCGAAACCTATTCGAAACTTTCGTTGAGATTGCGGCGGATTATGCTGCTCTACAAGTACCGCAATCGCACGATGACTTGGATGGCCTGAGTTATCTGGAAGGCAAGGAGCTGGACTACATAAATAAGACAGCGAATGCAGCGACACGAGAGGCGCATTTGGCGGGCGGTGTGCCGGTGTTAGAAATTGTCATGCCGGAGCTTAGCGAGCGTGCCATGGGTGGATTGATTTACTTTTTTGAAATGAGTTGTGCCTTGAGTGCCTATGCGCTAGGGGTAAACCCGTTTGACCAGCCGGGAGTTGAAGCGTACAAAAGACGGATGTTCGAATTGCTTGGCAAGCCGGGTTACGAGCAGGTTTAGGGGGTAATTAGAGCTTAAATGGGTTATCAAAACTAAGCTTACGATTGGCTTCGGCGATGCGCATGAGTTCATTGTATTTGGCGGTGCGCTCGCTGCGGCTAAGCGAGCCGGTCTTGATTTGCCCGGTGCCTAAGCCAACGGCGAGGTGGGCGATTGTAGTGTCTTCGGTTTCGCCAGAGCGGTGAGACATGATGCAATTAAAGCCGTGCTTCTTAGCAAGTAGAACGGCGTCGATAGTTTCGCTGAGAGTGCCAATTTGGTTAGGTTTGATTAGGATGGCGTTGCCGGCATGTTCGTCGATGCCGCGCTGGAGTAACTTGCTGTTGGTGACGAAGAGGTCGTCGCCGACGAGTTGGACGCGGTTACCGAACCGATGCGTGAGCATCTGCCAGCCGCCCCAGTCATTTTCGCCAAGGCCGTCCTCGATAGAAACGACGGGGTAATTATCAATAATCCACTGATACCAGTTGGCGAGATCGTCGCTAGATTTCCAGTCGCCGTTGGTTTTGAGGCAATAATGGTCGTCTTCGGCGAATTCTGATGCGGCAATATCCATAGCAATGGCGAAATCTTTACCGAGTTCATAGCCGGCTGCGGCTACGGCAAGCTTGATGAGTTCGAGCGGCTTATTGTCGTCGCCGTTTTCGACCAGTGGCGCATAGCCGCCTTCATCGCCGACAGTGGTGGCGAAATGCTGATCTTTGAGAACTTGTTTAAGGCTATGGAAAACTTCGGTACCCATGCGGACGGCGTCGGCAATGCTAGAGGCGCTGATGGGGACAATCATGTATTCCTGAAAATCGGTTGACCAGTCGGCGTGTGCGCCGCCATTCATAACATTCATCATGGGCATAGGGAGGCGCATGTCGTCGCTGGTGCCGGCGAGTTCAGCGATGTGTTCGTAAAAACGGCGGCTTTTGGCGTGAGCGACGGCTTTGGCGGCGGCGATAGAAACAGAAAGAATAGCGTTGGCGCCGAGGTTGGACTTATTGTCGGTGCCGTCAAGTTCGAGCATGAGCTGGTCGAGGCGACGTTGGTCGCTGGCGTCGTTGCCAATCAGAACGTCGGCGATTTTACTATTGACGTTCCAGACTGCTTTAAGAACGCCTTTGCCGCCGTATTGGCTGTCGTCATTATCGCGGAGCTCAATAGCTTCATTGGCGCCAGTTGAAGCGCCCGAGGGAACGGCAGCGCGACCAGCATGGCCACTCTCAAGTACGATGTCGGTTTCGACGGTTGGATTGCCGCGCGAATCTAAGATTTGGCGGGCGCGAATATATTTGATAGTGCAGTTATTGTTTTGCATTGAATGCCTCTTTCTCCCTTAATGCCTCACAATTCGAAAGTTTCTTATCTGCTAACTATTATAGCATAAGCAAAATTGATATATTTTGTATGTTTTTGCAAGAAACTATGTTATATTTTTAAGCAGAAGCATTTTTTGAAGGAGGAGAATTTTCCCATGGCCACAAAGACCGCCGCGAAAAAAACCACAACTAGCCGTAAGACTGCCGCGAAAAAGACCACTGCACGCAAGAATGCTAGTCGCATGCCAATGTATTTGACGAAAGAGAAATACCCAAATGAGCACCAGGTCACTGGTAAATACAAGTTCTTTTATTGCTTGTTTGCTTTGACGACGATTATCTTTGCCGTTTTGGCAGTGTGGCTGTTTGTTTTTTCGAGCGAAATCTTGAATAAGTATGAATCGATTGAGGCTTGTGCTCGTACGCATGGTGCCACTTGCGAAGTCCGCATTAACGACGACAGTGTAAACGTGGAGGAATAATACTTAGGATGGGCGACGAAGATTTTGGCTTGGGCGGAACGGCGGATGCCGCCGCCCAGCCAAAGCCAGTCGAGATGTCGACGGATGAAGAGGCGCGGGCTGAAGAGGCGTTCGTAGATGACGCCGAAGACAAGGTGTTTAATCCTTTCGTAGAAGAGGAGGAGATACCGCAAACTGAAGAAGCTATTTTAACTGAAGCGGATATGGAGATTCCGGGGGCAGTCGGGTCCGGTAAGCTGGAAACGATTGTACCAAATAATCCAATTAATAACGAAGAGACTCTCGGTCGGGAGCGGAATGTTGATATGGGTGCTACAAAGTTAGAGGATTTGCAGTCCGATATTGATATTCGACCAGATCAGCAGGAGGAAGGAATGGCTGCTAAGGGTGAGTCAATAAAAGTAAATATAAGAAAGAGGGAGGCTATGCAACCAGAACAGGGCGCAGACAAAACAGAGGCAAACCGAGATTTGTCGGCAGAGATGGATAATCTGCTTAATGGAGATAACAACGATATTACGGCTGATGAGGTCGAAGGGCCTACGTCTTGGGTTGATGTTGTAAAAAATACAACACCAAAGACAAAACCAGCAGCTAAAGAGACTTCTGTGACAGCGCAGCCGAATACGCCAGCTCCTACTGGCGATTTGGCCAACGGGGCCAAAGAAGACCCCGCAAATTTAGAGCAGACTAGCGAAGCCGCTGAGGTGCAGCCGAAGAAGAAAAAGAAAACTGGTTTAGTGTTAGCGATTGTATTTGTAATACTACTGTTGTGTGGCGGCGTAGCGGCGATTTTGTATTATAACTGGCATGAATCGAAGGACAAGATGTTCAGCGATGCAATGTCGAAGCTGCTGCTGGTTGATAACGCAGACGGTAAGCTCACGAGCACGGCGAATGGCTTGGGCTTGCATAGCTTGAAGGGTGTGACCAATATCGGCTACAAAGATGTCGCCGAGTACTCAGAGGACGATTATTACCCGGCAAAAGTTGGCAGTAATGCGAATTTCGAGCTTAGTATTAATGGTTTAAACGCTGCTGCCAAGATTACCACGGCCGAACGATATAATGATGATTCCGAGACGAGTAATGACGTCGAGGCAAGTTATATTGAGGGCGGGAAGGTGTATTTGCGGCTCAATAAGTTGGACGCGTCGGGAATCCTGAATGCTGTAACGGGTATAGGTGTTACGGCGGAAGAGGAAACGGAAGACGGTGTGGCTGCAGTAGAAACAGAATACGATACCTTTAAGAAGCAATACGAAGCAGTTGCCGAAAATGCCGTAATCGGGCAGTGGATTGAAATTTCGGATGAAGCCCTAAAGGAAACGCTGGGTGATATTTATCAGAACGACTACATTAGCTGCGTAACGAATAACTTTGAGAAAGCGAGCGCTGAGGTTAAGCAGAAAATGCTTGATGCTTATCGCGAAAATAGTTTCCTCAGCGTAAGCGACCGGGTGGATAATCTAAACGGCGCCAAAAGTGGGCTGGCTTACTATGAAGCGATAATTGATAAGGAAAAGGCGAAAGCGTTTGCAAAGGCCGTTGAAGATATTGATGTGGCGCAGGACATTGAAAAGTGTTTTGAGAGTGCCGAAGAACAAGATTCGACTGAAGCGACAAATGATGCTGCTGGTTTGGAATCCGTCGAAGATGAGATAGGCAGTTTGGATGAGACGATTACGACGGAATTAGACATGGACTGGGCCGATAAGGTACACGTGTATCTTGGGATTAAGCCTTGGACGCACGAATTAAGTCATGTCGTGATGACGGGCGAAAATGATACACGGAGTCTCACGGCTAACTTTGACTTGGGCTATGAGGCCGTGACGGTAGCGGCACCAAGTGACGCCAAGACCATTAAGGGGATCTTTGAGACGATATTTGAAGAGCAGAAGAAACTAGCTTTGGATAATCCAGAGTTTTATGTCCAGATGATTTGCGAGGGCGATACTTCTGAAAGTTGTCCGACCGAGGCTCAGGCTGAATTAACTGAACTCGAAACGGCTAGCTTTGATGAGTATTGGGCTGCGTTCCAAGACAGTTTGACTAGTAAGAGTACCGTAGCAGAAGAAGAGGTAGTTTTGGCCGAGTAGCCTAGCTTGAAGTCTAACTCAAAATACCCGCCACTGAGGTGGGTATTTTGATGCGGTATAATAAGATAAGCATGAAGATAACGATGACGGAGCGCCAGAAAGAGCATCTTAAAGAACTGCCGGCCGAACCGGGGGTGTATTTCCATAAAAACCGCGCAGGGGAAGTGATTTATGTTGGCAAAGCGGCCATTCTGAAGAATCGGGTGCGACAGTATTTTCAGTCGCCAGAACGAAAAGATGCAAAGACGCGGGCGTTGGTGGCAGAGATTGATTATACTGATTGGATAGTAGTGGACACCGAAATGGATGCTTTGTTCCTCGAGAGTGAAATGATTAAGCGTTATATGCCCAAGTGGAATATTTTGTTGCGCGATGATAAGACGGTCAGCTATGTACGCATCGATATGAAATCTGAGATACCTTACGTCTCAATGACGCGAAACCCAGATGATGATGGAGCGGAATATTTCGGGCCGTATTATGGTAAAACGGCAATTACGCGGGCTTTGCGAATTTTGCGCAAGATATTTCCTTATTACGACCGACCGTATACTGGCCGTAAGACCTTGAATACGGATTTAGGCTTGACACCGGGGATTGAGGTCGGCAAAGTGACGCCAAAAGAGTATAAAGCGAGCTTACGGAGGTTGATTAGCTACCTGAAGGGTAACCGCAAGAAGTTGATTCGGGAAATTGAAAAACAGATGTATGAGGCCGCCGCTGTGGGTGATTATGAGCAGGCGGTAGTACTGCGCAACCAGTTTTTTGGCTTGAAGGGGATCAATACGAAGATTGTTTTCTCGGATAAGGAATTTCTGGACATTTCGAGCGATCAAGCGTTGCAGGAGTTGCAGGAGGTGCTGAACCTAGCAAAAGTGCCAGTGCGCATTGAAGGCTTTGATATTAGCCATCAGTCCGGAATGAATGCGACTGGTTCGATGGTATGTTTTATTAATGGTGTAGCGGATCGGACAAAATATCGGCGTTTTAAGTTGCGAAAGCAGCAGAACAATGACACTGAGAGTATGCGTGAAGTAGTGACGCGACGTTTGCGCCATCTGAAAGACTGGGGACGACCGGACTTGATTGTGCTGGATGGCTCGGTGGGACAGTTGTCTGCGGTGTATCCTGAATTGTCGGCGGAGGGCATTGCGGTGATTGGGCGCGACAAGAGTGGCGACCATGGAAGAAATGCGCGCGTGCGGATTGTAGTACCGTGCGACGATGGACAATACGAGATGTTAGAACTGGCCAAAGATGGGCATTTAGCAAAACTAATTGCACGGATTGATGATGAGAGCCATCGCTTTGCAATCCAATACCATATTTTACTAAAACGGAAAAATGCCCTAAAATAAGGATAAGTATGATAAAGCGACAGATCCTAACATTTCTACTGCGCTGGCTGTTGTCGAGCATTGCAATGTATATTTGTATTGTTTGCTTTGCGGAATTTAAAGAGGGTCATGAGTACTTGCAGAATTCGTGGCAGTACTATGCAATGGCCGGCTTGGTGTTTGCGTTGATTAACAGTTTCGTGCGACCAATTGTGACGATTTTTGCCTTGCCGGTGCTTTTTATTACGCTAGGAATTTTCACCATTATTATTAATGCGGCAATGGTGGCGTTAACGATATGGATTATGCCAAATGTAACGATCAGCTTTTGGGGGGCAGTGGGTGGCTGCATAGTAATCTCGATATTCAATTACCTTGTCAATTTAGTGTTGCCTGATGTAAAATAGGACTATGAATGTAGGCGTGTTTTTAAATATCACAGTTTTCACTTCGGCGGTGCTATTGATTTTGTTAGTTTTACTGCAGCAGCGTGGGGCGTCTTTGGGCGCCGGTTTTGGCGGTTCGGGCGAGTTGAATACTGAGCGCCGTGGGCTCGAAAAATCTTTGTACGACACGACGATTGTTGTGGCGGTGATTTTCGTGCTGTCGATTTTATCAATTCTAATTATCTAATTAATGAAACAGCAGTCGAAAAGAGTGGGCGCAAGTGCAGCTAAGGGGCAAGATAAGGATTTTTTGACGCGCGCTAATGAGTTGGGTGAGAAGGCGGGCGATCATTTTTCGACACTGTTTATTCGGCGACTAAAAAATGTCCGGGAAGTGCGGCTTTGGGTGGTCGAGTGGGCTTTGCTGGTGGCGGTAGTGTTTTTACTGACCATTGTGCAAATATTCTGGTATGCTTCATCTTACGAAACAACGGCTTTTGCCGAAGGTGGTGATTATACCGAGGCGAGCCTGGGCGAGGTTAAGACCATGAATCCGCTCTATGCTAGTACAAATTCCGAGAAAACGATTGCACGACTGCTGTTTGCGAACTTGGTGTCGCCAGATGAGTCTGGCCATAGCGGTATGGAGCTGGCGAAGAGCGTACGCATGGATGAGACGGGGAAGAACTGGACGGTGACCTTGCGCGATAATCTAAAATGGTCGGACGGCGAGCCGATTACGGCGGAAGATATAATTTATACCATTTCTTTAATTGACGACACGACGGCCAATACGACGATTTTGGCGGATTTTTCACGTATTAAACTCGAGAAAGTGGACGACTTAACGGTGATATTTCATTTACCGTCGGTTTATAATGACTTCGTTGATAGCCTAGAATTCCCCTTGGTGCCGGCGCATATTCTGAAGGATGTCAGCCCGGCTCTAGTATACGAACACAGTTTTTCGAGTGAGCCAGTGGGGTCGGGGCCATTTTGCTATAAAGCGATACAGACCGGTGGTGGAAATAATCGCTACCTGCAGATGATCTACCTGAAACGAAATGATTTGTATTTTGGTGGTAAGACGAAGCTGGCGAGCTTTAATTTGCGCACTTATGATGACGCAGCAAAGATAGTAGACGCACTGAATGACGGAATAATTAGTGCAACAGCAGAAAGTTTGCCGGCAGAGTCGGTGCGTACCAGGAACCATCGTGTAACGCTCACGAACGGGGGACTGTATGCCTTTATGAACACCAAGAGTGACATCTTGAAATCGACCGTTGTACGGCAAGCGATTCAGCGAGGCGTAGATATGGCGAAATTGCGTGAAGGGCTAGACGCAATGCGTTACTTGGATTACCCATTTATTGAGAGCCAAGAGCCGGAGCTGCATTATCCAGAATTGCCGAGTTACAGTGTGGATGAAGCCAAGAAGTTGTTGGGTGAGAGCAAGTTGTATTATGACGAGAGTGGCCAGCTGTATGGTGAGGATGGCGTAACGGCCAATTTGTCTTTAGCGGTACGTAAGCGCCAGCCGGCACAGGGGATTGCTGAGGCTTTTGCTAAGCAACTTGAGGAGCTTGGCTTTGAGGTGTCGCTGAAAGTGTTTGACGATACGGCGCCTAATATGGATTTCTTTGCGACAGTATTGCGACCGCGCGATTACGATATCTTGTTCTACGAGGTTGACTTGGGTGTGAGTGCAGATGCATTCGTGTATTATAGTTCGACGCAGATGAGTGGGGCGGGGTGGAATTTTAGTAATTATAGTAATGCGCTGGTGGACGATGCCTTGCTGACGGCGCGGACGACACTAGACGACGAATTGCGTAGCCTGAAGTTGAACGCGTTCTTGCAACGATGGGTAAATGAGGTGCCGGCGATTGGTATTTATCAGTCGGCGATGGATTATTACTATCAAGATAATTTGCAAATTTATGCTGATAATGCGCGATTTACGGACGCCTTGGACCGTTTTCGGGACGTGAAATACTGGGCAAGTAGCCGCAGCGAAGTGAAGCAAACGCCGTAGGCGTGATTTACAAATATATCCAGATATGGTAGCATAAGGGCAGTTGCGCCCGTGGTGGAATTGGTAGACACGCTAGCTTGAGGTGCTAGTGGCCACTTGTACGGCTGTGCTAGTTCAAATCTAGTCGGGCGCACCAAAATTCACAGCTGGAATCGCCTATCTGGGCGATTTTTTCTTCTTGTTCGCCGGCTAGGCGCGCTGCGAATAAAGAAATCTCCCACCTAGGCGATCCCCACTGCGAATTTAAGAGGAAAACACCGATTTCTCAGTTTTTATTTCTTTGGATAACTTTTTTGTGGTAAAATTTAAGCATAAGTATAAGCGAGGGTGTGATGAGAAAAATATTTGCAGCCGGATTGGTAGTTATGGTGGCTTGTTGCGTGGCTCCGATGTTGGCTGGGGGAGTGTTCGCAGAGTCGGAAGCGAATAGTGAATTTGAATACGACAGTTATCTAAATTTTGGGCAGTTGTCTGAATTAGGCGGTAGTTATACCGATAGTTTCAAGGTGCGCAATAACGGCGAAACGGAATTGAAACTGGAGCTGAGTATCGAGCCGAGTCGCTTAGACGGCGTGAGAGATGAAAATAAGTTAGCATCTGATTGGTTGGCCTTCGTAGGCGGCGCCGTAAGGCAGACCGTACCGGCGCAGGAGGAGAAAGATATTCGGCTGCGGGCGACATTGCCAGCGGATGCGGCGGCCGGTAGCCAATATGCGACGGTAAAAATACTTATAAACGGCGAGATAGAGCATTATGTTGACGTGCGTCTAGATGTGATGGGCGACGATTTACGTTATAACGGGACATTGCGGCATGCGGGCGTGAGCGCGGTGAATTTTGGTAAAGAAATCAAGGCGACGGTGGTTGCAGAGAACCAGGGTACGGGTGGATTCCAGCTTAAAAATTTTGTTCAGTACAAAAAAGGCCTGAACGGCGCTGCTGAGTGGACGACCTTGGTGGATGAGACTGCAGAAGTCGCGCCTGGCGCTGAGGAGCGTTTGGGAGACGATAAGAGCTATGAATTGGGCTATGGCATCTTCAGTGTGGAGCAGAAGATTAGTTACGTGAACGCCGATGGTGAATTAATTGAACAGACGAGGGCGCAGACTGTCGTTAATTGCCCACTCTGGTTAGCTCTGGTTGTTGCTGGCGTGATTGTGGGGGCTGTGGCTATTGTTATTGCACTAAAACGTCGCAGGGGAAAGCTTGCCGCAAGCGCCTAGGTTAGATTGAATAAAAAATTACCCGTTGTAGGGTAATTTTTTGATTCCAATTTTGGTGAGTCCGGTGAGACTTGAACTCACGACACCCTGCTTAAAAGGCAGGTGCTCTAACCAGCTGAGCTACGGACCCAATTTATTTGGCTAACATCTGATATTATACGCCCTTTTAAGAGAAAAGCAAGCTTTGGGCTTTTGCTTGCACAAAACAGGGGAAAGTGGTAAGATGGTGGAGTTATGGGCGGTTAGCTCAGTTGGCTAGAGCGCGTCTTTGACGTAGACGAGGTCAGAGGTTCAAATCCTCTACCGCCCACCACTTTAGGGTCCTAATCGCCGATTTTGGCGTTTTTTCATGATTCGCTCGGTCGTAAACCGCGCTTCACATGAAGAAAACACCAAACTCGACGATGGGAATACCAGGTGGACAAGCATTAAGCTCGGAGATGGGGCTACCCAGAGGTAGGAAATTTATATTGACAATATGAGAGACAAGAGCAAGATACGTAATGTGGCGATTATCGCGCACGTGGATCACGGTAAAACCACTCTAGTGGATGCTTTGTTGAAGCAAAGTAATACTTTTCGTGAGAACCAGGCGGAGATGGGGCAGAGTCTGATTATGGATTCGGGCGATCAGGAGCACGAGCGCGGTATCACGATTACCGCTAAGCAGACGGCGGTGTTCTATGAAGGCTATAAGATCAATATTATTGATACGCCAGGGCATGCGGACTTCTCTGGTGAAGTAGAACGGACGCTTAATATGGCGGATGGTGTGCTGTTGATTGTTGACGCGCAAGAGGGGCCGATGCCGCAAACTAAATTCGTGCTGCAAAAGGCGCTTGAAATGTCTTTGCGGCCAATTGTGGTAATTAACAAGATAGATAAACCGGCGGCGCGTTTGGGAGAGGTAGAAGATGAGGTGGCGGATTTATTCTTGGAGTTGGCGACTAACGAAGAGCAGCTGAAATATCCAGTATATTATGCAATTGCGCGGGACGGTAGGGCTGGTAGTACGCCAGAGTTGGATGCGGATTTGCACGTAATTTTTGACGCAATTATTCATGAAATTCCGGAGCCGCAGGTGGAGGTTGATGCTTCGCGCGGGGCGCAGCTGTTGGTGGCGGCCTTGGCAGCGGATAGTTATCTGGGGAAGTATGCGATTGGGCGCATTTTCCGGGGAAAATTGAAGAAGAATGAAGCCGTTACAATTATGAAGACGAATGGTTCTACGGTGCGAGCGAAGATTGATGGCATTTATACTTATCGAGGTTTGGGGCGTGAAGAGGCGCAGGAGGCAATTGCTGGAGACATCGTGGCTTTGGCAGGCCTAGGCCCGGCAAACATTGGCGACACCGTGGCGACGGGTGACCAGCCAGAGGCTTTGCCGACGATTGAGCTGGAGGCGCCAACGCTGAGTATTTATATTGGGCCAAATACCTCGCCGCTTAAGGGAAGAGAAGGCGAGTTTACGACTTCGCGACAGATTGGCGATCGACTCAAACATGAGTTAGAAACAAATATTTCGTTACGCCTGGAGCCGCAGGGCTTGGGTTATAAAGTGTCTGGACGGGGCGAATTGCATTTGTCGGTACTAATCGAGACGATGCGGCGCGAGGGTTACGAGCTCGAAGTTGGCCGCCCAGAAGTGGTCTATAAACATGAAGACGGTGTAGAGATGGAGCCAGTTGAGGAGCTGAGCATTGAGGTGGCGCCAGAATATGTGGGCGCAGTATCGCAGGAGTTAGGCGTGCGCAAAGCGGAGCTGCTAGAACAAGAAATGATTTCAACGGGAGCGACGCGTTTTCGTTACAAGATTACCACTGCGGCATTAATCGGTTTGCGGAATAATTTAATGACTGGTACAAAGGGCACGGTGATTATGAATACCTTACCGAAGGGCTACCAGCCGGTTAGCGCGCATTATCGCCAAGAGCGCAACGGTGCCTTGGTCGCGTCGGAGGCGGGTCAGAGTACGGCTTATGCTTTGGACGCAGCGCAAGCGAGAGGAGTTCTGTATATCCCGCCGCAAGTTGATGTGTATCAGGGGATGATTGTGGGATTGTCGAAAAAGGACGAGTTAGACATAAATGTTTGCCGCGAGAAGCAACTGACGAATATGCGGACGCATGCCTCGGACGGGGCAATTCAGCTGACGCCGCACACGCAGCTGTCGTTGGAGCAGTGTTTGGATTTCTTGATGGACGATGAGCTACTTGAGGTGACGCCGCAGAATTTGCGTTTGCGCAAAAAGGAATTGAACCCTGTGATGCGTAAACGGCAACGCAACCACCAGGCTTGAACGTGACGAGGGGCGAATGCCGCTAGAGCTGTTTGGTATAATAAAACCAGCAAAGGAGGCCTGATGGCGAAAGCAAAAGTTTATTATTCGAAGGTAATAAGCCCAGAGAGTCTGATAGCGGCATACGAGGCCCTGGGTGTAGAGTTAACGGGAAAAATTGGTGTAAAAGTCTCGACTGGCGAGCGTGGCTCGAAGGGGTATTTAAAGGCGGACTTGATTGGGCCGTTCGTGCAGAAACTGAAAGCCACGATTATTGAATGTAATACAGCGTATCCTGGCGCGCGGACTGAGGCGACAGAACATCTCGCCGTGGCAAAAGAGCATGGTTTTACGGATTTTGCCGAGGTGGATATCATGGACGCCGAAGGCGAGAAAGAGATCCCCGTTAAGAACGGTAAGCATCTGAAATACGACATTATCGGTACGCATTTGGATAATTATGATGCGATTGTAAACCTTGCGCATGGTAAGGGGCATGCAATGGGCGGCTTTGGCGCGGTCTTAAAGAACCAATCGATTGGTATTGCTTCGCGACACGGTAAAGCTTATATTCACAGCTGTGGAAAGACGAAAAGCCCGCGATTGTGTTGGACTTTGCCCTACAAACAAGAGCATTTTATTGAGTCGATGGCCGAGGCGGCAAAAGCAGTGGCGGACTATCTAAGCGACAATGGCAAGCCGATTGTCTATATGACAGTGATGAATGCGTTGTCGGTGGATTGCGACTGTGATGCAAACCAGGGTGAACCAGTGATGGGGGATTTGGGGATTATTGCCTCTCTGGACCCCGTAGCGAATGACCAGGCGTTTATTGATATGATATGGGCTTCCAAAGAACCAGGTGCAGGGCAGCTGCGCGAACGCATAGATCGACAAGTAGGGCGGCATATTTTGCCATATGCGGAGGAAATCGGCCTTGGTACGCGCGATTACGAGCTGATTGAGCTGTAGAGCAGTAGAAAGTACCCCCTATAAAACAGGGGTACTTTTTTGTTTTTAAAATATTCTTATGTTTTTGCAAGGGGGAGTAGAGTGCAAATTATGAAATGATATATTGTTTTGTCAATAGAAAATAGGTCAGTTTTTGTTCGTAAATTATAAAATATAAAATGATTCTGCGCAAGTGTGGAAAACGGTGGGAAAAATAAAAATCTGTTCGGGTTTGTATCTGTTGTGGGCTGTATTTTTACACAAAATGTGGAAAAATTTGCCAAAAATGGGTCTTGCAAAGTTGAAAAAACTTGCTTAAACTAGGGGCAAGTGGAAAACATAAAACAAACACCACTAACAAAAACAAAAAGATCGACAAGGACGATTGGTTGAGAAAAACATAAAATGACTACTGAAGCGAATGTTAAATGCCAGTCGACTGATTTTCAAATTGTTACACTACGGAAACGATAACGGTCGGTATTTTTGTAGTACATTAACAAAGTTCGAGTCCGGTCACCTAGGAGTTTCGGGCGCGTTAGGAATACGCGAAACAGAAATCAATAGGTACCTTGCATAAAACACACCTCCCAAACATATAACTCACCTCATACAGATTAAGTCTCTCAACACTATAGGACGAGTCGGCTATATGCTGGCAAACTATAGAATCTTAAGATGTATACAAGAAATAAACAGCAAAAAACACAAACACCTGAAATTTCTAGATGTTCGGATTCGAACAAGATATAATGAAGAAATGAATGAAGTTCATATTCCAGTATTATTATCGAATGTTGTGAAGTATCTTAGGCCGAGTGCAGGCGAAACATATTTGGACCTGACGGCTGGATACGGTGGGCATGCAGATAAAATTTTGGAAGTAACGCGGAACTATAAAGGAGCGGTCTTGAATGACCGTGATCAGAATGCGATTAATTTCTTGAAGGCGAAGTACCAAGAGGAGAAGCCGAAGTTAATCCATGCTGATTTTTACAGTACGGCGCTACGACTTGTGGAGAGTAATGAAAAATTCGATATGATTCTGGCGGACTTTGGCGTTTCTTCACCGCAATTAGACCGTGCGGAGCGTGGTTTTTCGTTTGCGCAGGTAGCGCGATTGGATATGCGCATGGACGAATCGCAAGATTTGGACGCTTGGCAAATCGTGAACAAGTGGAGCGAGCGAAAGCTGGTAGAGATTTTTGTAAAATATGGCGAAGAACGGAAGGGGCGAGCCGAGTTATTGGCGCGCGAAATCTGCTGGCATCGACCAATCGAGACGACAACGGAGTTGGCTGAGCTAATTAAGGCGAAGTCTCCCCATACGCACACGCATCCAGCGACCAAGATTTTTCAGGCGATTCGGATTGCTGTTAATGACGAGCTGCACGAAATCGCGCAGACGTTGGCTTTATTGCCGAAACTTTTGGCGCCAGGTGGTCGAGTGGCGATTATCTCCTTCCATAGTTTGGAAGATCGTCTTGTAAAGGATTTTTTCAAGCAAGAAAGCTCAAAGGGCTTAGAATCAAGCCTGAAAATCCTGACCAAAAAACCAATAATTGCGGACAATAACGAAATCGTTAACAACCCACGCTCGAGGAGCGCGAAGTTGCGGGTGGCAGAGAGAATTTAAAGTCTGATGGTTGCCCGGAACGTTGAGGCTCAGCGGGCAATCGTAAAAACAAACACAAAAAAGGAGAGAGCCAAATGGCCAAAATCCAAGTAACCAACAAATCTCGTGCACAAAAAGTTGCCGTTATTTTTCGCTAAGACTTAATCTATACATGCCCCGTTTGACCTAGGGGTACCATATAGGTGAAGTTTTTGAGGGAAGTGTAAAATTTTGACCTTCTTTGGAGAGGAGCTGGATGGTCTTGACCCGCCATTCAGCTGCCGCCAAAGCTAAAAAACAAACATAAAAACAAGTGGAATTATATTAAGAATGTCAGCATATTATGAAACCGCACGGCGAGCGGGTATCAACGCTTCGGCTATGACCTGGGCGCCGAACCGCAACTCGGTGCGTCACAATGCGAAGATAAGTTTGGGCCCAGCGGCGCGTCTGATAATTTTTGGCGTACTGGTAGTGATGATTGGGCTGTTTTCGGTCGCTCAGAGCGCCAGTGTAACGAATTACGATATGGCGATAGCAGCCGTTGACGGTGAAATTACGAATTTGGAGGCGCAGCGAGATGCCCTAGCGGTAGAGAACGCCAAAATAACCGCTGCGGCCGCATCGGAAGAACAGAATGACGCCGCTAAGAGTATGGTAGTAGCGACGGCGACTGACTTTGTGGCGGATTAACTTAATACCGTTCTTGAGTTTTTATGTTTTACAGCCCCAGACGGGGCTGTTTTTGTGGTGATGAATCTGTTAAAATGTCCTTATGTTTAAAGTCGCAACACGTTACGCCTGCTTGAGGGTTTTGCCGTTGATTTTACTAGTGGCAGTGGCGGTGCGATTGTTTGATGTGCAGGTCGTACATCACAGCGAGTACAAGGCAAAGGCGGCAGAGACCAGGATTAAGCAATACGAGTTGATTGCTAAGCGGGGTGAAGTTTATATGATGGATGGCGACGAGGATGTAGTGCCGGTCGTAATTAACGAGCGAACGTGGACGATTTTTGTCGACCCGAGTTATGTGGCGAATAAAGATGTCGTGCAGCAAAAACTCGGTGAGATTTTGGGCGATCAGATGCTTGTGGGCTGGGATAAAGTTTGGGACAACATGCGACTGCAGTATATCGAAATTGCGCATAATGTTGATTACAATACCGTGACGGCCGTAAAAGCGGCTAATTTGCGCGGGGTGGGGCAGAAAGAGACCTCGCGACGCGTGTATCCATCGGGCGAGTTGGCGAGCCAAGTGTTGGGCTTCGTGAACGCCGAAGGGGTCGGTACAGGCATTGAAGGCTCGCTCAACGAACGTCTAGCGGGAAAGAACGGTACGCTGAAGACCGTAACTGATGTGAACCAGATACCGCTTTCGATTGGCGACGATAACATCGAGATACCGGCTGAGGACGGCGAGAATATCGTGCTCACAATCGACGAAAATGTTCAGCGTAAAGTAGAAAATATTCTGAAAAATGCAATGGCACAAAAAAGCGGCATTTCGAAAGCCAGTGCGCTGGTGTTGAACCCGAACAATGGACATATTATGGCAATGGCGAATTATCCGACATATAATCCTGAAGAATATTGGAAAGTGAGTGACGCAAGTTTATTCACGAATCGAACGACAGAGAGTACCTATGAGCCGGCTAGCGTTTGTAAGACTTTCACTTATGCTGCGGCAATTAATGAGGGCGTCTTAGAGCCGACGGATACCTATTTTAACACTGGAACGACAACAGTGGACGATCGCCAAATACAGAATGCGAACGGGTCCGTGAAGCACTACGGCAATATAACTTTTTCGGAGGCCTTGGACTATTCGCTGAACACTGGCAGTGTAGAAGCTTTGCGGCGAATTGGCGGCGGGGTGATTTCTAAGCAGGCGCGGACGACGTTGTATAACTATTTGACGAAGAATTTTAACCTGGGGCAAAAAACTGGCGTAGAGCTTTATGAAGAAGCGGGACGGATTATTAGCCCCGAAGAGCAGGAGGGGAATGCGGTGCGTTATGCCAACATGACCTTTGGGCAGGGGATGAATTTGACGATGGTGCAGGTGGCAGCGGGCTTTGCAGCAATCATTAACAATGGCGATTATTATCAGCCGACGATTGTGGCGGGCGTGGTCAATGATGAAGGGGAGTTTGTGCCAAAAGAAAAAGAAGAACCCAAGTATAAACACGCCATTGGCGAGGTGACTAGCCAAACGATGCGCGACATGTTGGTGAGCGTGCGCAAAGTAAACGGTGGTGCGGGGGACTTGCCGGGCTATAGTGTGGGCGTTAAAACCGGTACGGCAGAAACTTATGATGCGAGTGGCGTCTATACGTCCGATCGAACAATTGCAGGGGCGCTAGGCTTTGGTAGCAGTAAATCGACTGGATCGGCGCCAGAGTATGTAGTCTTGGTACGCTTGGATGGCGGTACGTTATTGTGGGGTAGTTATGATGCGGTGCCAATTTTTACGGAGATTAGTAACTATATGTTGCAGTATCTACGGATGCGGCCGAGTGAATAAGCTTAAGTGATGTAGTATAATTAGCGTATGTTTGCAGATATTAATAATAATATTGGTTACGAGTTAGTACTGGCTTTAGGTGCTTTTTTACTAGCGATGTTTATTACGCCAATTTATACGAATTTTGCCTATAAGCATAAGTTATGGAAAAAGCAGAAAAGCGTCGCGATTACGGGCGAAAAGCTCCAGTACATGAACAAGGCGCACGCCGATAAGATTAAGCGCCATTTCCCGACTATGGCGGGCGTGATTATGTTGATTGCAGTGACGGTAGTGACGCTGGTGTGTTGTTTGAATCGTGGCCAGACCTGGTTGCCGCTAGCAGCCTTTGTGGGCGGTGGGGTAATTGGCTTTTTGGACGATTTGTTGAACTTATATGGCAAGAATGCAGTGGCTGGTTTGCGGGCGCCGGTAAAGTTTGCGATGATTTCGGCTTTGGGGCTATTTTTGGGCTGGTTCTTCGCCTATAAGTTGGGGTGGACGGCGATTAATGTGCCTTTTGTTGGCTCCTTTGATATTGGTATGGTGGCAATGATTTTGTTGTTTGCTTTTGCCGTAGTGGCCACCGGCAATGCAGTTAATATCACGGATGGCATGGATGGTCTGGCGGGTGGCTTGGCGATGTTGGCTTATGGCTCGTACGGCGTGATTGCTTTGTTGCAAGAGCAATGGTATCTGGCTGGTTTTTGTTTTATCGTAATTGGGGCTCTGTTGTCGTATATTTGGTTTAATGTGTTCCCGGCGCGCTTCATGATGGGGGACACGGGGTCGTTTGCTTTGGGTGCCGGCTTGGGCGTGGTGGCGATGATGACGAAGTCTTTCTTGCTGTTGCCGATTTTCGGTGGATTGTTTGTGGTGGAGGCGGGTTCGTCATTGTTGCAGATTGCCAGCAAGCGCTTCTTCAACAAAAAGATTTTCCTCAGTGCGCCAATTCACCATCACTTACAGGCGAAAGGTTGGGAGGAAAGTAAAGTCGTGATGCGCTTTTGGATTATTGGCGGCGTTTTGGCGATGCTGGGCGTATTCTTGGCGATGGGTGGAGGCATTATCCGCTAATGCGCAAGCATCGCGTCGATACAGTGCTAGTTGTGCTCGTGGTGCTGTTTTTTGCTTTTGGCTTACTAATGATGTATGCGATTGGCCCGCGCGTGGCTTTGGCGGAGGGGCGGCCAGAGAATAGCTATTTTGTGGGGCACGTACGTTCGATTGCGATGGCGGTAGCAGCGTTGTTGCTGGGCGCTATAGTGATTTGGCGTGGGAAAATTGCGACTTTTGTTAAAGAGCATCGGACGCAATTGATTAAAGGCTTATTGTATGCAGCTTTATTGTTGAATTTATATGCGGCAGCAGGGCGATGGGGCTTGCCTTTGACGCACTGTGAATTGGGGGCTTGTCGTTGGTTAAATATCGGGTTCAGCTTCCAACCTTCGGAGTTATTGAAAGTAGCGATGACTTTGTATATGGCGTGGTTAATTGGCGATCGCAAAACTAAGGGTACCTACGGTAAGGCGGAGTTTTGGGTGCCGGTGGCTTGTTACGCTTTGGCGGTGGTTTTTATTGTAGGTTTTTTGCAAAAAGATTTGGGTAACACTGTAGTAACCTTGTTTGTGATGGCGGTGATGACTTTTGTGGCGGGAATTACGTGGCGCCAATTCGCGATTTTAGCGGCGACTGCTATAGTAGCGCTGTTTGCTTTAATGAATTTTGGCGATTCGGCGCACCGCGAGGAACGGATGAGCAGCTTTCTGAACGGCAGTTATCATGGCGATAATGCTTTAGTTAGTTTCGGCACGGGTGGATTGACTGGTGTGGGGATTGGCAATAGCGTGTCGGCGACTGGTTATTTGCCGGAGGCGATATCCGATTCGATCTATCCTATTATCGGTGAGATATTCGGCTATTTTGGAGCGATGGCGGTGCTGCTGTGCTATGTATTAATGTTGTCGAGGATTTTGGCGGTGGCGCACCGTAGTGAGGCGACAGAGGACAGAATGGTGGCTTTGGGGCTGTTCGCCTGGATTTTGGCGCATGTTATAATGCACATAGGAGGCATGACCGGCTTAATACCGATGAAGGGTACGACTTTGCCTTTCTTGAGTTACGGTGGTTCAAGCTTAATGTGTCTGGCCTTTGTGTATGGTATAGTTTTGCAGAAATCGTGTTGGACAAAAAGGGAAGATATAAACCATGAAAATTCTGGTAGTAGGGGGCGGCAGTGGGGGACACGTTACACCGGTCATCGCCGTAGTGCGTGAAATTTGGCAACAACGGCCGCGGGCAAAGATTGAGTTTTGGACTGATAAGAAATACCTGAAGAACGTCAGGAAACTAGCGTTTGAAAACGACATGACGGCACTGCGAGTGCGCAAAATATCTGCCGGAAAACTGCGCCGATATACGAATTTTACTTTCGTGACTTATTTGCAACATTTTGACGTTGTACTGCGTAATGTGGCGGACTTTTTCCGCATTGTGTTGGGTTTATTGCAGAGCTTTTGGCGGCTATGGCGAAAAACGGAACGGCCGGATGTAATTTTTCTAAAAGGCGGCTACGTGTGTCTACCAGTTGGCTTAGTGGCGCGTGTATTGCGGATTCCTTACGTGATTCATGATAGCGACGCGGTACCTGGTCTAACGAACCGTATGTTGTCGAAACATGCGACGAAAATCGCCACTGGCATGCCGCTTAAATACTATAATTACCCAGAGGATAAAGCGGTTTGGACGGGGATACCGATTAATAATGAATTCCATCCGGCGAGCGAGAGCCGTCAGCGTGCCTACAAAAAAGAGTTGGGCTTTGCGGCCGACGAGCTGTTGCTAGTTGTGACGGGCGGTAGTTTGGGGGCGGAGCATATTAATTTGGCTGTGGCAGAGATTTTGCCGGAATTATTAAAAATTACTAATGTATTGTTGGTGGCAGGGCGCGAGCGGTATCCTGAAATGCTTGATTTGAAAGAATACGAAAAATGGGAAGAAGGTGAACTGAAAAGCGGTTTTCGGATGTTGGAGTTTTCGGCAGAAATGTGGAAGTTATTTGGTGCAGCAGATGTGGTGGTGAGCAGGGCGGGAGCTTCGACGATGACCGAACTGTCGAGTATGGCAAAAGCGGTGATTATGGTGCCGAACTATAAATTGCCAGGCTACCATCAAGTGAAAAATGCCGAGACTTACGCCGAAGAAAAGGCGGCTCTAGTGGTGGGCGACGAGGAAATGCATCAAGATGCGCAGGTTTTGCTGAAGGCGATTCGGAGCTTGATAAAGAACGAGCAAAAACGTGCGCAGTTGGCCGAAAATTTACGTAAGTTTTCCAAAGAACACGCGGCAAAGAACCTAGCAGACATTGTGCTTGATGTTGCAGCCAAAGTGACGGCAGATGCGGCGAACGGGGCAGGGCGGGGCTAGCCGCTTGTGCAAATACTGGCATTATGCTAAAATGTGTCTACTGGTCACGTCGTCTAGTGGTTAGGACTCCAGGTTTTCATCCTGGCAATCGAGGGTTCGAATCCCTCCGTGATCACCATTTTAGCTTTGAAAATACCCCACTTTGGGGTATTTTTGTTTATGCTTTTGCTTATCTGGGGTATAATTAAAAGCATGAGCAAATTATTTAAACGTACGAAGATCCTAGCGACAGTAGGCCCGTCCATTTTTGATGAGGAGAAGCTCAAGGAAATGGTTTACGCGGGAGCCAACGGTTTTCGGTTGAATTTCAGCCATGGGACATACGATGAGCGTGATCGACAAATTAAAATTATCCGCAAATATGCCATGGAGCGTGGTAAGTCTGTGGCGATCTTGCAGGATTTGCAAGGGCCAAAAATCCGTTTGGGCGATGTCAAGGATAATCATTATGATGTGAAAGCTGGCGACGAGCTAATTCTGGATTTCGCTTGCAAAGAGCACGATGGCGGCAATGTGTTGCCCGTGCAGTATAATCTCGCCGAGAAAGTGAAGGTTGGTGAACCTGTGCTGTTGTTTGACGGCAAAATCGAAGGCGTGATGACCGAACAGACGTCAAAAACCGCCATTAAAATTAAAGTGGAAAACGACGGTTTCGTGATGAGCCGCAAAGGTATTAATTTGCCAGATACCGACATGGGTGGCGATATTATTACCGAGAAAGATATGGCGGATATCGAATTTGGCGCAAGTCGTGATTTTGATTACGTAGCAATGAGCTTTATTCAGTCGGCAGAGGATGTCGAACACCTGCGCCAGATTATGGTTTCTTATGGTTCGACAGCGCGAATTATTGCCAAGATTGAGACCAAGAAAGCAGTGATGGATGACGAGGTCTTGGAAGAAATCGTGAAAGCGGCGGACGGTATCATGGTGGCGCGAGGCGATTTAGCGTACGAAGCGGGCGCCGAGATTGTGCCAGTAGTGCAGCGAAAACTAATTGCAATGTGTCGTCAGCATGCTAAGTTGTGCATCGTAGCGACGCAAATGATGGGCAGTATGGTAGACAACCCGCGCCCGACACGTGCGGAAGTTTCCGACGTAGCAACGGCAGTGTTGTTAGGCACAGATGCCGTAATGCTCTCGGATGAGACCGCAAACGGCAAATACCCCGTCGAGACGGTGCGCGAAATGAAGAATGTGATTTTGTATACACAGTCTCACTCCAAAATTACCCCACTAGATAAAGAAGTGACAGGTGAGTACGTCAATTATGATGCGATTGCGCAGGCTGTAGTGCAGCTGGCGGATAAGGTGGAGGCTGATTTGATTGCAGTCGGCACGCGCACGGGCTCCACTGCGGACGCTATTGCGGCGCAGCGGCCAAATGTGCCGATCATTTCGGTAACTAGTAATCCGCGAGTGGCTGGCCAGTTGGCGTTGACTTATGCTAACACCGCTTATGTGCGCCCATATGCTGAAAATTACGTTGTTGAGTTAGTGCAAGAGTTGAAGGGGAGTGGCTATTTGAAGCCGAAGGACGATAAAAAGGATTTGACGGTAGTTTACGTTTCTGGCTTGCGCGACGAAGAGGGTGGTACAAACCGGATTGAAATTAGGAAAATTTAATCGGCAATAGAAGGGGAGAGAAGAGCGCAATGAGCTTTCGAAAACTGACAATTCGTGACGTGGACTGGGGCGGCAAAACTGCTTTAGTGCGCGTTGATTATAACGTGCCGATTCGAGATGGTGAGGTTGCCGAGGATATGCGAATTCGAGCAAGCTTGCCGACAATTGAGTATCTTTTGACGCATGGTGCCAACAAGGTCATCTTGTTGTCACACCTGGGGCGGCCAGAAGGGCAGGCGAAAGCGGAATTTTCGCTGAAACCGGCCGCAAAACGTTTGGCTCTATTGTTAACTGGTTTTGGCCCGGTAAGTTTCTTGGATACGGCGGTAGGCGAAAAGGTGAAACCGGTTGTTGATAGCTTGCCGAACGGCGCCGTTTTGGTGTTAGAGAACTTGCGATTTTCCCCCGCCGAAGAGGCGAACGATGAAGCTTTTGCGCGACAAATTGTGGCCGAGACCGGTGCGGATGTTTTCGTGCAAGACGGCTTTGCGGTGATTCATCGAGCGCACGCTTCGACCGATGCCATTGCGCGTCTGCTGCCGGCGGTAGCTGGCCTACTGGTCGAGAAGGAAGTAATGCATTTGGAGGGCGCGATTGCGCAGCCGGAACACCCAGTTTTGGTGATAGTAGGCGGCGCAAAAGTTGCCGACAAAACACCATTGATTGAGCGTTTCTTGCCAATTGCAGACAATATTGCAGTGGGCGGAAAGATTGCGGCCGACGGGTATACGGCGACGGATCCGAAGATTTTTGTCGCAAAGGGCTTTGCCGAGAATGCGGACGGCGCAAAGTTGGATATTGATGCAGCCAGCGCTACCCAGATTGTCTCGATGATCCAGGCGGCAAAGACGATAGTCTGGAATGGTACGATGGGCATGACAGAGGAGGCGGAATTCTCGCGGGGGTCTCAGTTGATTGCAGAAGCCATGGGGCGTTTGGGTGCCGACGTGAAGACGATTATTGGGGGCGGCGATACAGCTGGCTATGTTGAATCTTTGATGCGTAAGGATGCTAGTTTGCATTATAGTTTAGTGTCGACGGGCGGCGGCGCGAGTCTTGAGTTGTTATCTGGCAAAACTTTACCGGGCTTAGAAGTATTGCAAAATCGTTAATTATGAAGAAGAGTAGGCGAGGCGAGCGAGAAGCTGACGGAGTAGGGCAGAATCTTGCGCGACGGCGCAAGAAGCAGGCTCAGAGTGACAAATTTCGCGTTGGCTACACGATTGCTGGGGAAAGTCGGCAGAAACGCCAGGCGGAGCTGGAGCGAACGCGGGCGCACAAAAAGAAGCAGCGACGTAATCGTATCGCAGTAGCAATTGCCAGCTTATTGCTAGTGGCTTTAGTGGCAGCGATTACGACGGTTTCGATTCATGTGGCACAGCAACGCGAAGAGGAGCGGAAGGCTGAAATTGAAGAGGCTTTGACGCCGACGGTGCCAATTATTGATGAAAATGCTAGCAAGTCCATATCAACGCGGGTGACCGAGTTTGTAGCGCAATTAGAGCAGGCGGCGGCGAGCTATGGCCTGACGGTGGAGCGCGTTGTACTACCGTTCCAAAAGGCGCGTGAAGTGCACGTTTATTTGATGAATCATGCTGAATATTACAAAATGACAATTGATCGGGGCAGTGCGGTGCAAGCTGAGGATATGTCGCACATGGTGAACTATTTGGTTGAGCATGAGATTAATTGCGAATACGTAGACTTGCGGGTGAAGGGCAGAGCGTACTACAAGTAGGGGCCGCGCACTGTTGCGCACTGTTGTGTTGTTCGGTTTTTGTTCGGTGCGTGTTTGGTGGGACGTGGAGCGGTGTAGTGTGGGCGACTGTTGTGGCCAGAATTTTTTGGGGCGAGGTGAGGGCGGAGGAGCGCAAAAAAACAAAACGTGAAATTTGTCAAATTCGAATTGATTTCACGGGGCAAAATATGTTGTAATATGTGTCGTAACAGGGGTAATTACGTGAATGTTGTAAAAAAGTTGTCAAATGCCGCTGTGCTAGCCAGCGCTCTCATCGGAAGTGCTAGCGAGCTGTGTGCGTTTTTAGGAGCGCAGCCCCCTATCTGTTATTTGGTGGTTTTTGCTGGTAAAAATGCCGAAAAATGGCGACGTTTACAAGCAGTGCACTCTAGTTGCGGTGCGATCTATGGCTAATGGTTTGTCTGCTATATATAAGCAACCACGACTTGGTCGAATGTTATAAGTCGTAAAATATACATTGTGCGACATTAAAATTCTCGGCGAAAGTTGGTCGTCTATACGTCTCAAATTGGTTAATTTCTGGACTTTTACCCCTGTTATTGTGCCTCGCTCTGCTGATGATTGGGTTTTTGTGTGCTATTTTGTCATTTTGAATGTGTGTGCTATTTTGGGCGTGCCCTACAATTTTTGCTATGCTGTGTGTGGCGGTTTTTATGGACGAATTTTTATAATCATAATTTGTTGCTGGTTGTATTTTTGCGCGTAAAACGTAAGGGTGTCATGATCGTGGCGATGCGGAAGAGCTAGTATCGTCCGGTGGCCTTACTAGGATACTTTGTTCGGTTTTGTTCGGTTTTAGAAAAAAGACAGGGGAAAAGTCGGGTGAAAACAGGGGGGCGCAGCGCTCTCCTCTGTTGATAAGAGGGGAGACGGCGCGTGTTGCTTGTGCTAATTTCGCGAATATGATTCAATTTAGATAGGCTAGTCGTCAAGTAGGAAGGGCGTGAGATAGATTAAGCGACCTTAGCGACGATATATTAAACAAAATAAAGCTATACTCGACGGGTTGTAGCTTATTTTGTGGCAGAAAAATGCCTTCCTAAGGCCACAGGAGGCCCTAGGAGGCGTTTTTGTCGGATTTCTTATTATGTGTATGCCGGTTGTGCTTTTTCTTGTGTGGGCGCGCTGGGGCGTCGTTGGAGCTAATAACGGGGCGGGCGGAGCGCTCGTCGTCAACGGAGCTGTCTAGCTTGATATAAGTTTCGTCTGCACTCTCCTGCTCTGCGACTGGTTTAATATTAGGACTGCGAAGTTGGCTTTGGTTGACTAATTTGCCGAGGTCTTTCAGGCCGTTACCGGCGTGGTCGGCTTTGCCTTGGGCGGCATTGGGCGAGATTTTTTGCTTACGGAAGTCGTTTTGCGGCGTGGGTTGGAATTGGTAGACAGCTTTGCTGGAGGATGTACCGCTACTCTGTTGACCGCCTCGTTCGCCGGCAGCGCGACCAGAGTCGGACAGGGTCTTTTTCCACTTGTCGGCGGCCTCGATGTTGGCACGGATGTCGCGTTCGACCGCTTCCCTATCGCGAGCATAAGTCAGACGTGAGTGGCGGATAATTTGTGGTGTTAGGTCGTTGGGCGCTTTGGGAATGCTGAGGGTCGTAGCCGAGAACGCAGGAGTCTTTTCGCCGTTGATAATCATAGATGTGACGAAGTGGCGGTTATTGAGGTTCAAGAGGTCTTGCGCCTCAAAGATGGGCTCGAATTGCTTGGCTAATACCGGGGCGTCGTCAGCGGAAACTCGGAAGGAGATTGTGGTGCCGACGTTGCCGAATACCGCATCGCGCACGGCATCAGTCATCTGGGAAGTGTACTGGTTAGCAACGGTGAGGTTGAGTCCGTATTTGCGTGCTTCGGACAGAATTACGGCAAAAGAATCAGTAGCGAAGTTCTGGAATTCATCGACGTAGAGATAGAATGGGCGGCGGTCTTCGACGCGCGGAATGTCGGAGCGCGACATGGCGGCAAGCTGAACTTTGGTAACTAGGAAGGCGCCGAGAATACCGGCATTGTCTTCGCCGATGAGACCCTTGGAGAGGTTGACGACGAGGATTTTGCCTTCGTCCATAATTTGGCGGATATTGAAGCTGGATTTAGGCTGGCCGATGATATTGCGGATAATCGGATTAGCGGTAAAAGCGCCAACCTTGTTGAGAACAGGTGCAACCGACTCGGTGACTTGTTTTTCGCTCCAGCTGCCGAATTCTTGTTTCCAGAATTGGAGGACGGTTACGTCCTTACAGTAATCGAGAGTTTCCTTGCGGAAATCTTTGTCAGTGAGCATGCGAGAAATGTCAAGCAATGTGGCTTCGGGGCGGTCAAGCAGCGCCAGCAAAGTATAGCGTAAAATGTGTTCGAGGCGAGGACCCCAAGAGTCGCCAAACATACGTTTGAGTACGCCAATGACTTCGGATGAGATGTTCGGCTTGCGGGCGGGATCGTCGATTTCGAGTGGGTTAAAGGCCATTGGATAACTGGTGTCGGCTGGATTAAAGTAGACGACGTCCTTGACGCGCGATTCGGGGATGAAGGAAAGGTTGTCGGTGGCAAGATCGCCGTGCGGGTCGATAATGCAATAGCCCTGGTTGTGGTAGATATCGCTGAGTGCAAAGAGGGTGAGGAGGCCAGATTTGCCGGAGCCGGTTTGGCCGATGATATAGACGTGGCGTGAGCGGTCGCGGCGATACATGCCGAATTGATGCTTGATGCCGCGGAAGTCGGTCAGACCGAAGGCGGAGATGTTTTCGTCGTAGCTATCGTTGCCGGTGAGCATAGGTAGCTTGGCGGGCGGCTCGGCGGTCTTACTGGAGGCCCAGACAATGTTAGGGGTTTCAACGCTAGTGTGTGGCAGGTGATAAACGGAAGCGAGTTCGGAGATATTTAGCACGAAGCCGTCGTCAGTGAATTGGCGTAGCTTGTAGGCGTCGAGAGAGCGTGGGTCGCTCGAAAAACCCAATGATTTGAAGCCATTGAGGTTAGTGGAGTTGAACTGCTTGAAAGTACCAACCAGCGCTTGCATATTGAGCTTGGCGTCGATGTCGTTTTTGCCGAGGTAGGCGATACGGATTTTGACTTGATAACCCAGTTTGGTGGCTTTTTCTTCGGCCTTGGCGATGCGGGTTTTGTCGCGTTCGGAGAGTTCCTTGGCGGCAGCGGCTTCGCTCCCCTCTGGTGGTCGCCAGAGAGCGGCAATAATTTGCACGAAGTAGCGCCAGTCGAACTGGAAGGCGCCCAGGCCGCCGTTTTTGACGGAGTCAATCCAGCGCTCGCTCTTTTTGTGCCAATCGTCGGCGATAGGACGGGTGAGAATTTGGATCCAGAGCTCTTCCCCACCGTTGGGATTGAGTTTGGCGAGGGTGCCGGTTATGCCGGCTAGGGGGTCAACTTCGAAAGTGTCGAAAGTTTTGATAGGGAGAGCCTCGTTTTCGGTCAGGACGATTTCGGTACTCAGGGTTGCAGGGTAAACGCTGCGGCGGTCAACGTAATCTTCTTTGACACGGTAAATTTGGACACTGGGGTACTGAGAATAAATTTGTCCTTCGACAAAAGATTGGAGAACCTTGGGCACCCAGACGAAGAAACGGATTTGGTTGCCGATGGAGGCGATTTCGAAAGATAAATGCTCCTGGACGCCACCGGAATTGCGTAAATCGTCGGCATCGCGGAGAATGCCGTGCAATGAAGCAAAGAGCTGCTCGGCGGATAGTTCTTTTTTGTCGTTGTCCTTGGGGATTTCGAGCATCAAAAGGACGCTATCGACATTGAGTACTTGCAGACGATTGCGTTTTTTGTAATTTTGGTAAGTCGCATAGCCTAGCAGCCCGACGACCGGGATCCAGACAATCGGCGACAACAATAAGCCAAGCAGGTCCATAATCTATATTTTAGCATAAATGCTTCGGGTGTACTGCTGTCCTTCTGTTAGGCAGCGAGTTTGTAGTTGTCTTTACCGGCTTTAACAAACAGCTTTTTGTTTTGCAGATTGAGCAGGACGGTGGTTTCTTTGACCTTGCGCTCCTTGAGAACGCGCTTGACGATATCTTTGCGCGAGAGGCCGTCGTCGCCGGCCTTTTTGAGGATTTTAGTGATAATGTCGCTGACGGTGCCCTTCTCGTAGCCCCAGCTATCGAGAGCGTAGATGCCGCGGCCAATTAGCACGAAGCGTGAATCTTTGATGAGCTCGTTGTGAATTGCTTGGACGGTTACATTTTTACGGCGGAAGGATGACGCGCTGATGGCTTGGGCGATGTCTGAGAAATGCATCGGTTCTTTATGCTCTTCTAGCACGACATAGATTTTGTCGCGAATATTCTTGGGGTTGACAGTTGGCCATTTGGTGAGGCCCCATTGGCCGTTCAGGGTTGAAAGTTTTTTGCTGAGGCGAGCGATCGCTTCGATGTGGCTGGGATGTTCGTAATCAAGCTTAGCGTCGAGTTCCTCGATGTTCATTGGGGCTTTATTGGCTTTGACGAGAGCAACGATTTCATCGACGCGACTACGGGTGGTCTTTTCATCGCCATATTCGGCGATGCCGATAGCGCCGTGGTATTTATCGTTGTCGGCAATAATAGTGAGGGCTGGAGAGATTTCGCCCAAGAAGTTGAAGTTGGCCTTGTCGATTGCCTTAGCCTCGTGGCCGAGAATTTTCTTGGCGAGTTGGTTGGTGCGAGCAATGCGCCCCATTTCGGTGAGATTGCGGATAATCAACTTTTCGGCGGCGGCGAGTTCGGTAATGCGCCCCTCTTCGGCGGCAATTCGGAGACGGATAAGAATTGCCTTTTCGAGTTGGCGTACGCGTTCGCGCGTGATAGATAACATTTCGCCGATTTGTTCAAGGGTTTCTTTCTGCCCGTTGAGACCAAAGCGACGAGAGATGATCTCTCTTTCGCGCTCCTGTTCGATAATGCTGAGGCTACTTGAAATTGCTTTGGTAATTGTTTCCGCATTATTCATGCTACTGTCGTCCTTACTTCTCCGTCTACTAAAGTTGACTATCTTAATTTTCTATATATTAACATGATTGCGCTGTGATGTCAACACCGCTTTTGCATGTCATTCTTTCACTATTTTAGCACATTTTTGACATGTTTTATAATCTTTTGCCTAAGACTTTTGTAATGCCTGCTTTTGTGGCATAGTAGTTATGCTTATTGCGCCGTTAATAAGCGACACAGCGTTCCCAAAACTCGGTGGTATTGGGGCTGACAGTTGCATAATTACTCTCGATTTGCTGAGCGATTGACTTAGCTTTCTCGTTTAACGGATAGCCCTTGGTGTAGTAGGCGGGGCAACTACCTCGCGTGACCATATCGGAGTAGATAGTAGCACGGTCTTCGAGGTAGTTAGTTTTGCCATAGGAACTAATAAAGTAGGCATTAGCGGCGTTAGCGCCAGTGTAGACGTAAGTGCGGTTATAAGAATCGCCATAGTTGTAATTAGGCGGATTGAGGGCGGCCATGCGGCTGGCGGCGCTGTTATCGCCCCTCTTGATACGCATGTAGCCGTCGAAATAGTGCATCAGTTCGTGATGCATAGTTTCGGCAAAGTAACTGCCATCGTCGGTTTGGAGCAGAATTGTTACGTAGCCGCTCTCGAAAGTTTCCGTTAATCCGGAAATATTGCCGCCGATGCGTTTGACTAGGAAGATGTTCAAGGTCATACCGCTATTGATCATTTCTTGGAAGAAGCCGTTAGGATAAAGTGCCATCGCAGAGTCGATGACGAGGAGGTACTGGCGGATGGTGGCGTCATCGTAGATTTTGACGGGCGCGTATTGCTTGACTGGTTGGTAAGGGCCGACTTCTTCGCCATATTTGATATTGACACGGTACTTGTTTTGAATGCTCTGACGGAGCTGGTCGTTTAGCTCGGCTTGTGTGGGGCCTTGGGGTGCAGGTGTGGTATTGCCGGAATTATTGTTGGGCGTGGACGGGGTGCTTGGGGTGCTGGCAGAGCCGCCACTATTACTATTGCCGCCGGAGGTGGCGCCACTGCTCGTGCCGCCGCTGGCACTGCCGCCGGAACCTTTGCCGGTGTTGCCATTGCTGCCGGTTGAGCCACCATTGTTCTTAGTTCCGGTGTTTCCGTTACCGGCATTAGTGTTGCCAGTTGATCCTTTAGTGCTGCCTCCGTTGCCCGTATTGCTGCCGCTACCCGAATTGTCGTCTTTGGCTTCATTCCCAGCGCCACTTTCGACGCTTTCGCCAGTATTATCGGAATCGGCGGGTGTGCTGTGCGGCTCGGTTTCTTCGACGACGTCTTGCCCCTCCCCAGTAATCTCGTCGCCAGAATCAATGAGGACGTCTGGTGTAGCCTTGATGATATTGGCGATGGGGTTAAATTTGTTGTAAATATAAAGACTGCCAGCCAGGACAACGGTGGTACAAAAAACAATCGAAGAAATGAGGACTTTACGCTCCCGCTCAAAATGTATGCGACTTTTCATAACGCTATAGCTTTATTATAGAGTAAAAAGCACTTTTTTGCTACTTTTTCTTACTATTCTTGCGCGTGCTGCGTTTGCTGGGGCGGCGGGTCTTTTTGGGTTTATTTGCGAGATATTCCTCGGCCTGTGTTTTGGTGACTGTCTTGGGGTCAACGTCCTTAGGGATGCGGACGAAATTGCGGCGGCCAGGACCTTTGACGTAGGGACCATAAGCGCCTTCGATGATCTGGATTTCGCCCCAGTCGGCAATATAGGAATCGCGCTTTTTTTCGTAAAGCGGCTCGGCTTCTTCGAGCGTAATGGTGTAAGGGTCGAACTCCTTGCCGAGTGGGATATTGTATTTGCCGCCCTTGAGGTATGGACCAAATGGGCCAGCGGCAGCAATGATTTCGGCGCCGTCTTTGGCGGTGCCGAGGCTGCGTGGCAGCTGTGGCAGGCTAAGTTGTTTCAGGGCTTGCTCAAGAGTGACGGTTTTAACGCTTTTACGTTTAGGTAAAGGTGCGAAGCGGGGTTTTTCGCCGCTCTCTTTTTCGTTGTCGCCGAGCTGGATGAAGCCGCCGTTTTTGCCGACTTTGGCGTAGATGGCTTTGCCGGTCTCGGGGTCATGACCGAGTAGGCGTGCGTTATTGTAGCGTTCGATGCCCTCGGCGGCGAGGACGCTATTATTGAATGGGCCATAAAAATCACGCAGCATCTTGACGCGATCGAGTTTGGCGTCGGCAATCAAGTCGAGGTCTTTTTCGATGTTGGCGGTAAATTTGTAGTCGACGATGCTCTTAAAATTATCGACCAAGAAGCCGGCAATGAGTTCGCCGATGGGCGTAGGAAGCAACTTGCCTTTGTTGGCGCCGTATTTTTCGCTAACTGTGGTTTTTGTGATTTGTCGATTGGTAAGTTGGTATTCGGTGACTTTGCGCTCTTCTCCATCGCTCTCCCCTTTTACCACGTAGCCGCGACTTTGGATGGCGGTCATGATGCTGGCGTAGGTACTTGGGCGGCCAATACCGAGCTCTTCGAGCTTTTTGACGAGAGAACCCTCAGTGTAGCGGGCAGGGGCTTTGCTGTAGGTTTGGCGAGCAGTAATGAGGTGCGGCGTTATAGTTTCGCCAACTTTGAGAGGAGGTAATTCGCTTTCTTTGATACGGCCATAGACTTTGAGGAAGCCGTCAAAGGTCACGACTTCGCCCTTCCCCTCAAATATGTATGGCGTAGGCGTGGTAATCTTGACGTTGGTGTTTTCAACTTTGGCGTCGGCCATTTGCGTGGCGAGGGTACGGCTACGAATCAGCTGATATAATTTGCGTTCGTATTCGGTTTTACCGGCACTTTCGCGACGGATATCGGTGGGGCGGATGGCCTCGTGGGCTTCTTGGGCCGTGGCGGATTTGGTGTGGAAGTTGCGTACCTTGAGATACGGCTTGCCGTAAGTGTCTTCGATATAGCTGGCCATTGCGGCGAGTGCTTGCTTGCTGAGGTTTAGGCTATCGGTGCGGTGATAAGTAATTAAACCGGCTTGATACAGTGACTGGGCGGCGCTCATTGTGGTGCGTGTGGCGTAACCGAGTTTGCTGTTGGCTTCGATTTGCATTGATGCGGTAGTGAACGGCGGAGCAGGCTTGCGGCTGCTGGGGCTTTTGTCTACGCTCTGGATGCGGTATTCGGCGTCAATGAGCTGTTTGAGGAAATCTTGTAGCTCGGCCTCATCGGTAAAGTCGTGGTCGAGTTTGGCATCGAAACCAAAGTCGCCTTTTACTTTATAGCTAAATTTGCTGGCGAATTTTTCGATACTCTGTTCGCGTTCGACAATGAGGCGCAAAGCGGGGCTTTGAACGCGGCCGGCCGAAATCGCACCGGGAACCTTTTTGCGCACAATGCCAGACAGATCGAAGCCGACCAGCATATCGAGTGTTTGGCGGGCTTGCTGACTAGCTACCATGTTCATATCGACGTGACGGGGGTGCTGGATAGCCTCCTCGAGTGCGCTTTTGGTGATTTCGTGAAAAGTGATTCGCGCGGTGTCTTCTGGCAGCTTGAGAACTTGGCAGAGATGCCAAGAGATGGCTTCGCCTTCGCGGTCTTCATCGGTTGCGAGCCAGATTTTGTCGGCGGTTTTGGCGGCTTTTCTAAGGTCGGCAATAATACTCTTATGACCGGGGTCAATTTCGTAGGTGACGTCAAAAGTATTCTTGTCGACTTTAGTGTCTTTGCGGATGTGCCCAACGGAAGCAAGGACTTGGAAGTCTGAGCCAAGGTATTTTTCGATAGTGTGAGCCTTTGCGGGGGACTCGACGATGACTAAATTTTTGCCCATGTGCTAAATAATATCATACTAAATTTCACGTTAAAGCATAAGTGTAAAACTTACGGGCGTCAAAAAGCCCCAGGTAAGGGTGGGCATCACCTGGGGCTTTTTGACCCTTTAACACACCTCTCTGGTACCGGTAGCCGGAAGCGTGACCCACCTCACAACATTTGGGCCCGCCGGTTAAAGGGGTTGCTAGCCTTAGAAAGATTCTTTCTAAGTGGAGGTAATACTTTTCACTTCAAACTAAAAAGAAGATTTGAAGGCCGAAAGGCTTTCTAAAGCACGCAACAATTGCTAAACTAGGTTTAGCAAAGTTAATCATTTATTTAGGTGCGGTTTTTTGATGCTTACGCAATCAAAACTGTTCTTATAATATCACGGATTTGATTTTTCGTCAATACTTTTTGCACTATTTTCTTCTAAATTCAATAGATATATGTGAGGTTTTTGCGGGTATTTTGGTTGCTATAACAGAGGTCAAACCGCTTATTGTTATTTTACAGAAAATATGTTGTAAAAATGAACCAAAACTATTATTTTGCCAGATTTTTAGCGTTCGTGCAGGAAGTCTGTGACGGCTTTGAGGATGGCTGGGAGTTGGGCACGTTCTTGGTCGGTAAACTTAGAGAGAACAAAATCAGTATCGCCAATGCGTTGGCGCAGTGTGTCGTTGCCGCTGCCGAGCCGTAGGCGCGGAAAAATATCAGTGCCAAAATAGCGAATTGTGGACTTGAGGCCATTATTGCCGCCCGCACTGCCCTGTTCGCGTAGGCGCAGCTTGCCGAACTGTAGATTAAAATCATCGCAAACGATCAGAAAATCCTGCGGCGTAAGCTTATGGTAAGCGCGAAAAGATTCGAAACAGCGGCCGACTTCGTTGTAGAAGCTCTGGGGCTTAATGAAGACCTTATCGCCATCCTTGAAATATTGAATATCAAACTTCTTGTCGTCTTTCCAGGTAAAACCGTAGAGTTTGGCGTAGAAATCTAGCGCCAAGAAACCGAAGTTATGGCGAGTGAAATTATACTGGTTGCCAGGATTGCCGAGTGCGGCGATAACTTTCATAACTTAAATTTTAGCATAGAAAATGCCGCCTCAAATGAGAGGCGGCGGGGAGCATTGCAGCGGCGTTAGTGGTCGAGACAGCGCGCAATTTCGCGGGCGGCGACCGAACGGGTGATTTCGCCTTCGTGCATTGTGACGACGGCAGCGTATTGGCTGCCGGCCATTTTGGTGGCGGCGTACATGAGGCCATTGCTGTGGTAGTTCATGTGCCGATTGTAGACCTGCCGTGGATCGCCGGTGATAACCATCTTGGAGCCGTCGCCGATACGCTTCATCAGCTGATTGATCTGGAAACGTTCCATGTCTTGAGATTCGTCGTAGATAATCCAGCTATCCGAAATCGAGCGGCCGCCCATGTTGATGATGGACACGAACTCGAAGTTCTGCTCGAGCATGGAATCGACTTTGGCGTCGAGGTCGCGGGCGGAGAGTGGCGTGTTACCACGTTTGCGATCGCCCTTACTCTTCAGATAGTTGCGGACATTATCGACGATAGGCATCGCTCTCGCGATGGTTTTGTCGCGTTCGTCGCCTGGCAAGAAGCCGATATCTTTGCCGAGTTCGGCGTCGCGCGGCACGATAAAGATGCGGTCGTAGTCGGTGTCGGCGCTGACGACTTGTTCGATGCCGATAGCGGTGGCAAGGTAAGTTTTGCCAGTACCAAAGATTGCTGGGCAAACAACGATGGGGATTTCGTCGACGGGGGCAAGCAGTGCTTCGGCAAGCATTGCTTGGCCAGGTGAACGTAAATCCAGATAGCGCGGCAGATCGTCAATGTAGTGGAGCTGCCGCAGAACGCCGCCGTCTTCACTAGGCTCAAAGCGTCCAATGAAGTGGTGGTAGCGCCCACCGTATGGAATGCCGTAACTTACCGTCACAAAAGAGTCAAACTCGAATTCGACGAATTCATTGAGTAAGAGCGGTTTTTGCTGCGGGAAATGCTCGGCGAATTCTTCGGCGGTGATCTGACGATGTTTGAACCAACTATCGTAGAGCGCCTCGGGCAGAACCAGCTTGCGCCGTCCCGTGTAGACGTCGGGGTTGATGTGTGCGACGTCGATATCTTCCCCCAGGGCCTTAGCGGACATATAACTATCGCCGGTCATAATGGCGACGTCGTCCTTCGCGTTTGCTTGTTCCTGGGCGTAGCGCGCAGTGGCCAATGCGTAGGTAGTAGAACCGCTACGACCATTGCTCGACTTGAGCTCGACCTTGTCGTAACCAACGAAACGTATTTGGGTGCCATTGGCGCAAGTGTAGACGTCTTCATCGCTGTAATGAGTCGTTTCCAGTGCGTGCGCGAAGGTGTTGAGCAGTTTGATGGCGGCTTCGCCGCGGCTGCTCTGCTCGTCGCGAAAGCTATGCAAACGATCAATGTATTGATTGGGGATATAGAACTCGTCGGCCTTTTTCTTGCTGTCGGCCTGCGGTTGAACTAAATCTGGGTCGCCAATCAGGGCGTCGAGTGCGGGGACGATAATAGGATGGTAGCTTTTTTTGGCGGACATAACGAACCCTCCTTGTAGTGGTGTGCAATGCTAAAGAACTATACAAAATAGGCCCAAGTTAAACTCAGGCCCACCCTGTATGCTTCTATAATAACAGACTAATCGCGGTTACGGAAACTGAAAAAGATGGGCGTGCCGGCAAAGTTATATGCTTCGCGCAGGCGTCGCTCGAGGTAGCGTTTGTAGCTCCAGTGCAGCAGACTGAGATTGCTGCCGTAAACGACAAACCATGGCGGGCATGTGTCGGTTTGGACCATGTAGCGGAGCTTGGGGTGGGTGTTTTTGAGGCCGGCGGGTGGATGTGCATTGACGGCATCGTTGAGTAGTTTGTTGAGATCGGCGGTTTTGAGTTCGGCATGTCGGGCTTGATCGATGTTTAGAGCAAGTTCAAAAATTTTAGTAACGTTTTTGCCTGTGACGCTAGACGTGAGCACGACTGGTGCATAAGGCGCAAATTTGAAATCATAACTGAGGCGACGGAGAATCTCGTCGCTGTCGGTGTGCTCAAGGTCGGTTTTAGTGACGACAATGATAATGCCTTTACCGGCTTCGACGATTTGGCCGGCTAGGCTTTGATCAAGCTTGGAATGCGGCTCGGTGGCGTCAACTAATAGGCAACAAATATCGGCTTCTTCAATGGCGGCTAGGCTACGCAAGGCAGAAAATTTCTCGATGCCTACTTCGCGTTTGCCGGGCCTGCGGAGGCCGGCGGTGTCGAGCAGCTCAATACTGCGCTTCATATAGCGAATCTCGCTGCGATTGACGTCTCGCGTGGTGCCACTTAGGTTGGCGACGATGGCTTGTTGTTTTTTAGCCATGGCGTTAAAGAGGCTGGATTTGCCGACATTGGGGCGACCAATCAACGCTAGTTTGATGCCCTCCTCTGCGTTAGCTTTGCCGTGTAGGCTAAAGCCGGCGGCGCGCAGTTCTGCAGTAATGCGACTACGTAAATCGTTGAGCCCTTGGCCGGTAGTAGCAGAGCTGCGAATTGGATCTTTGATCCCAAGGCTGACAAATTCTTCAATTGGGAGGGCTTCGCCAAGGTCGGATTTGTTCAAAAGCAGGATGGTGGGTTTGCCGCTCTTGAGGGCTTTCTTTGCGATGAGTTTGTCGTCGTGATTGGGGTATTTGCTGCTGTCCATTGCGATGGCGATGAGGTCAGCAGAAGCGACGGCGTCGTCAATTTGATTCTGAATATGCGCCTCAAAATCATCGCTAGGGTCTTTGAGGCCAGCGGTATCGATTAAGATATATTGATTGTCAACTTTACCCACGACATTGTCGCGAGTGGTGCCGGCTTCGCGTGCTACGATCGCCTGTGATTTGCGTACGAGGCGATTGAAGAGACTGGATTTGCCGGCGTTGGTCTGACCGATGATGGCGACAACAGGTAATTTCATAGGCCTATTTTAGCAAAATTGACAAAAAGGCGCAAGTGTGATATAATAGAAGAATCAGTGGTTTTTCTTGTGATGGTAGCGTGCGTGAAGCCAGAGACGCAGTTTTGGCCAGACGAGGCAGTAGAAGGCGATGTAAATGAGGATGCCGCAAAGGCCGGCAACCGTATCGAGTACGACATCAGAAACGGCGCCGTTACGACCAGCTACTAAGAGTTGATGTACTTCGTCAATGGCGCCGTAGATTGCCACTGCTACGAGGTTGAAAAGTAGCGATTCGTAGCGCGGATAGGTTAAGCGGTGACGGCCTTGGCTATAATAGGCGAGGCTGGCGCCAAAGGCCAGATAGAGTACGAAGTGAGCGATTTTACGCGTTAGGCCATGCGGCCAGCCTAAGAAGCTAGCAATGCCCTGCGACTGTTGATGTGAAAGATCGCCGCTGGCGGCGGAAAAGAGCCATATAATGAGGGCGATTGTAATTGGTAGAACAATGCGCCAATACTTCTTGAAGCTATTCATGCCCTCATTATATACCGCTGAAATTGTTTAAGTTTAAAAAAGTCACAAAATATGTTCTAATTTGCTCGGTTGCTTTACAGTGGAGGGCTTTTTTGGTAGGATAGATAGGTGATTGGTCCCGTCGTCTAGTGGTCCAGGACGTCTGGTTCTCATCCAGAAAATCGAGGGTTCGACTCCCTCCGGGATCACCATTTCGCAATCAGAGCCAGAATCAGGCTCTTTTTTGTTGTTAATAACGGAGAAGAGTGGAAGGCGATATTATTATTGCTCTCTTTTGCGCTTGAAACAAAGGAGGGCAAGCAGCGTAACTATTATCGTGTAGCTAGTCAAAATTACAATATCTCTCGCGGTAATATCATTTGAACCATTAAGAATACTCCTCACAACGGTTAAGCAACTTTCAAATGGTAAGATTTCGCAGATTTTTGCGAAGACCTCGCCGACCATCTCGCGCGAAAAATACATTCCACTAGTACAACACACTAGCTGAACAACGATACTCCCGCTTCCACCAGTAGCTTTTTCACTAACGAGAGTACC
>JAFUBT010000001.1 GCA_017460065.1 Candidatus Saccharimonadota bacterium
AGAGTCACCAACACCCGAAGTCCGTTTCGGCGGCCTCAGGTGGGGGAGATGATTGGGGTTAAGTCGTAACAAGGCATCCGTACCGGAAGGTGCGGATGGATTACCTCCTTTCTTGAGAAGGAATTGATGCGCACGAATCCGCAAGGATGCGTGTAGCTAGGTCGGTTGTAGTAGTAGATATAAGCTTAATCTATTACATTTCTAGTCTAACTAGATGCAACATAAGCTTGATAAGAACGGATGATTATTAGTTGCACAACTAAATTGTTAAAGCAAAAACTCGCCTAAGGGCGAGTTTTTTGGTGAAGTGGTATTCTGATTGAGCTTATGCTAAGATAAGGAAGAATGAACAAGAAATTGGTGGTGATTGTTGGTTACGCTGGGGCGGGCAAAACAACTTTAGCAAAGATGCTGGCTCTAAAGAATGATTACGCCTTGTTGCGCGAGGACGATTTTGTATTAGAGATGAACCCGGCCAGCTTAGCGAAGCAAGTTGCGCGAAAGAGTGACCGGATTTATGGTTTGAATAATTTGAAACTGGTGCTTTCTGTTTATATGGGGACGGGGCGTTCTGCGGTAGTAGAGGGGGATTTCGTAGATGGGCCGTTTTATCTGGATGATTTTCGGCAATTGGCCAAGAAGTATAAATTTGACTTTATTCCAGTGATGTTGACTGGGGCAGAAATGCGCCGGCGGCGGCGACGGGTGCGAGGCGAGGGTCATTTTATGGTGAATGCGACTCAAGATAGACATATTCGGCGCGAAATGCAGCGTCTGGGCTATCTGGAGGAGTGTCACCAGATAGACACGACCAAGCAAAGTCTGGCCAAGACGCACGCGATGTTAGAAGATTTGGTGCAGAATTGGCCGTTTTTGGGCATATAGGGCAGAGTATACAAAAAAGCTCCGAGTAAGGATACATGGCCTTGAGGGATAATACTGCCACGATCTACGCCGGAGCTATTTTTGATGTGTTTGTTTTTGTTGTGTTTAATGTGTTTGTTTTTGCGATGGTACTGCTCATATAAAACTGCGATGTTTGATATAAGCTAATTTAACTATAAGCAATATTCTCGTGCTTGTCAATAACTTTGAATAAAAATGTTATACAAATTTTACAGGGGTGGGCCGTGTAAAAATTACAATGAAATGAATTTTGGCGAAAAATTGCTGCATTTTTGTGCTGGGCGATTGGTGGGTGAGGCTGTGGTAATATAGGACTATGAATAAACGAATTTTCGGCGCCACGGACGGAATTCGTGGCAAGGTGGGTGAATGGCCGTTACAGCCAGCCGCCATGTGCCGGCTAGGCGGAGCGGTGGCAGAATACTTTGGAGCTTCGGCGCGTTTGTTGGTGGGGCGCGATACGCGAGCGAGCGGCGTTTGGATGCTGCGGGCATTCCAGCAGGGGGCGGAGCAGGCAGGGGCGCAGATTATAGACTATGGCGTATTGCCGACGCCGGCGCTGTCGGTGCTAGTGAAGCATGACGCGCAGGCGACGGGCGGCGTAATGATGACGGCGTCGCATAACCCAGCGAGCGATAATGGTTTGAAGGTGTTTGGAGCGGATGGGGATAAGCTTTCTGATGCCGAGGAGCTAAAGGTGGAGGAGCGCTATTTTGCCGAGTCGGCAGACGAGTTGATGACTGATGCGGCGGCGGGTGATTTGATGCTGCGGCCACACGAAGAGGCGGTAAGGCCGTATATTGCAGCGGTCGGGGCTTCGCTCGGAGAATTGCGGCTGTCTGGTAAGTTGCTCTATGATGCGGCGGCGGGTGCAGGACAGTACTTCGACAAAACCGTATTGGAAGCATTTGGCTTGCAGCCAGAGTTGTTGAGCCCAGAGCCAGATGGCGAAAATATTAATCGAGACTGCGGCGCTTTATATCCAGAACATTTGGCGCGGTTGGCGCAGGAACGTGGCGTGGCTGGCGTGACGATGGATGGCGATGCCGACCGGGTAATTCTGGTAGATGAATTGGGCCGAATTTGGGACGGCGACCGCGAGCTGGCGGTGTTGGCGCAATATTTGCAAGAAAAAGGTGAATTGGCCGGCAATACAGTGGTCGTGACAGAATATACTAACCTCGGCCTGATTAAATATTTGGGGGAAAAGGGTATTACGGTTGAGAAGGTAGTGAACGGCGATCGTTTTGTGGCGCAAAAGTGTGCCGAGCGAGGCTACGTGTTGGGCGGCGAATCGTCTGGCCATATTATTTATCTGCCGTGGTTGAATAGTAGTGATGGCGTATTTGTGACGCTATTGATGTTGAAGATTGCTCAGGAAAAGGGCGGCCGACTGGCGGATTTGTGGCCAGATTACGAGGCAATGCCGAGCCGGCAGTGGGGCTTGGCGGTGCGGGAAAAACGCGAATTGGCTGAAGTGGCTGGCTGGCAGGAGGCTTTGACGCAGGTCGAGCAGACCTTGGCGGGACGGGGCCGAGTGTTTTGTCGGTATTCGGGGACGGAGAATAAGTTGCGGATTTTGGTAGAAGGCGCCGATGCAGATTTGGTTGAGCACTGCGGTAAGCAGTTGGCGGAAATTGTAAGAAAGGAGATTGGAGATGATTGAGGTATCAACGATGACAGAATATGATGGCGATGTCGCAGAAGCGATGGGGAAATTGCGACAGCAGCTCAGCGCACGACACGATGGCTCACCGATTGCGCGCGAGCGGATTGAAGAGCTGATTGAGTCGCCGTACCACGATATTCTACTGGCTTTTGATGAGCAGGATAAGATTGTGGCGATGGCGATTGTGTCGGTCGTGATGACGACATTGGAGCAAAATGCCTACCTGGAAGATTTGGTGGTTAACGAGAATTGCCGTGGACGGGGCGTGGGTGGTCAGATGCTTGAGGCGATCAAGGAGTGGGGGCGCCGCAAAAACTGTCGTCGCCTGGAATTTACGAGTTCGAACCGCGAAAAGAAAGCTGGCGCCGCAGGTTTTTATGAAAGTCATGGTGCCGAAATTCGGCAGACGAATTGCTTCCGCGTGGAATTATAAATAGTTCACCCGATGTTTTTTTGAAGGGTCAGAAACGCCCCGGGGCGATTAGATGTAACCCTAGCCGAATAAGCGTAGTGTGGAAGCAGGTCAAAAAGACGAAGCCTATCGCGCTGATGATGAGCCCGGTGAGTTTAATTTTGTCGTAGTTGGTGACGCCGCCGGCAAGGTTGTCTGCGATTTGTTTGTGGAATCGGATAATCAATACACCTGCGACCATGATGATAAATCCGGCCAATGACCAGCCAAATTGGTATTGCCAATACATAAGCATATTATAGCTCATCCTGAGGGCTGTCTTGCAAAAAGGGGGGATTTTTAGTAGAATGGGGTGGTGAAGCTATGGGGATATAGCTCAGCTGGTTAGAGCGCGTCACTGATAATGACGAGGTCTGTGGTTCAAGTCCACATATCCCCACCACAGCCTTACTAGAATTCGCCATATCGGCGATTTTTCTTTTGTCGCTCGCCCATAAGGCGCGCTCCAACGAAGAAATCACCAATCTGACGAATTCTAGCCAAGGCTGTCTATTCACCCATCTGAACAATTTTAGCGAACAATGTCGCTCGCCCGTAAGGCGCGCTCCAACAAAGAACTTACCGGTCTGACTAATTCTAGCTAAGGCTGTTTTGTTG
>JAFUBT010000002.1 GCA_017460065.1 Candidatus Saccharimonadota bacterium
GGCCAATGCATTATATATATAGGTAAAGATAGTTTCCCGAGCAAAACGAAAAAACTGAATTGAATTTTTGATAGTATTGTTTGACCCGATAAAATTAAGGCCAACAAAACGATAAACATTATCATGGCCACAGTCATCTCGGGATAGCGAATTCTGGATATAATATCAGGTGACAATAATAACTTCACTAATATAATTAACGCTAAGAATGTGATTATATTTATTAAAATTCTCCCGAACAGTGAAAAGTTTATTTTTTTTATGACTATTACAAGATAGTACAATAATCTTCCGCTCATTAACCCCATAATTATCCGGGCATAGTCGCCAAACATCCCGCTATTATAAATATGCGTAAAATTGCTATAGAAAAACACGAAAACAATAGCCGTAATTATACTGATAAAAGTTTTATTTTTTGACTGGCAAATAATAGAAAAAACGGGAAAAAACAATAATAACATCACTAAATACCACAATGGTACTACTAATAAGTTTTGGGGCGCAATTAATAGAGTTTCAGGTATGGTTGACAATAATATCCCTTTTAAGTTCCCTGGCTCCCATATTACATTTATAGTGGCAGTCAAGAAAATAGAAAATAAGCAATAGGGGATCAGGACTTTAAACTTACACCATGTGTATTTTAGGGATATTTTTGATTTTTTTTCAAGCGTATCGTCATTGTTTAATGTTTTACTAAAATGGTTTGCAGTAAAATATCCACTTATTAATAGGAATAATTCGACAAATATGAAAGACGAATGAAAGTGAAAATATTCGCAGTTAGCCGGATCTTTGATAAAACGAAAAGATGCAGTATGAACATAAACGACCATTATTGCCGCAAAAAAACGTATTAAATCTATTAGGCTAATTCTTCTCACACTTCCCTCTTTTTGGTTATTATATTTACAATAACGAATAACAGAACGGCGGTTGCGCTAATCGTCAGGCCGAGCATAAAACCGGGGATCTGGTATTCTAAAATTAATTCTCCATTTTCAATATCGTTAAACTGCAAAAAACCATACTCTGATTCGATGATATCTATTTTCTTATTATTGATATATGCACGCCAGCCTGTATTATAGGGGATAGAGCTTAATAGTGCTAAGCTTTCTTCTTTTGAGATATCTTCGAGCTTAATAATAAAACGACCATCAGAGCGTTCATAATTTGCGTGGACGGCCTTGTTTTGGATTATTTTAGTTATTTCTTCAAGATTCTTTAAATTTACAGTATAGTAGTACTGTTGATTTATCGGGTCTTGGGTATTATTGTTGATGCTAATATGAATTGTATCTTCCGCTTGGGGAACATAAAAAACACTCGGAGAAAGCCATTTTGCATAATCGATAGCGCTGCTGTTTGTTCTTATTTGACCATTAAATTCATATTTCCACTCGATGTTTCCATAAACGATATGTGCATGTTCTGGCAAATGTAATTTTACCGTAACATCATTAGCCGCGTATTTCGTTTCGAAGCTTACGGGTTCGTATATATTTAAACTACTTCCACTGAGCTCTTTGAATATAGCATTCTGATATTCAAAGGTATTCTTAAAATTGCTGTATTCTAAGCTTACGCCGGTGTTGAATAATGCGAATAAAGGCAAAGTATATTTATTCTTATATATTTTTATTTCGTCAGTAAGCGGATAATCTATTTCTTCATATCCTGGTAGGTCATAGTCGGATATTATGTATTTTACTCCAAGTAGAGTATCTGCCCCTATTATCGAAGAATTCACTATATTCATGTTGTCACCATTTTTTCTATATCCTAAACTGTCTAGTATTCTTCGCTGGGTCTCATCTGGGTCAGATGAATATCCTGATATGGAGTTGTATCCATATGCTAAAGATTCATTATAGTTTGCAGTTAACCTGCCAGGGGACATATTGCGCGTCAATGTTTCGTTTATCCTATATAACTCATCGTCGTTAGCACTAATGGCGTTGATTATACCCTCTTTAGTTTTAGAATATTCTCTATATTCGGTAACATTATTTTGCGAGTTATTTCTTATGAGTAGAATAGAACTACTCGTGAGTTCGAAAACGATTAATACTATAGTCGCAAACAGGTATTTAGGGGCTTTATAGGATTTGCTAATTAACGTAGATAATAAAATTATAAAAATACAATATAAGTACGTCATACTTGGATGAAATGTTCTAGCAAATTGCAGTATCGCTAAGATTCCAGCAAAAACAGTCGCGCCTTTTACGATATCTCTCTTTTTTATTTTTCCATATTCTACAAGAAACCGACAAATGAACAATATGGAAAATATGGCAACATAAGAATATCTATAATAGTATGAATCAGCATTCTTGAGCATGGAAAAAACGAAAAATAGTGGCTTCCAATAAAAAAGGAATAACACAAAAACAATAAATATTAGGCTGAAAGTCTTATACTTAGTGCTCGTTTTTTTAGACAGCAGCGAAGCGATGATTAATAGAATCACGAGTCCACCGCTGTATACGAATAAAATGTGCGAAGCATTTACATCGCTCACTCCTGGGATATAAGATTGGATTGACCCCAAAATATCACCGTTAAAGGAAGTAGATAATTTATCTAGCTCTACCGCTCCGCGGCCGCTCTGTAAGGACATAAGAGTCGGTATTAATATGATAGCGCTCATGGCTATGGCTAATATTACAGATAGAAAATACTTAAGGCTAATAACTAAAAAGTATTTAATGCTGGGTTTTTTAGTGATATAGAGAATTGCCGATTCGACGAATAGCCATATTCCGGAAAATAGAATATTAATAGCGCCCGTGTACCAATTAAATATTATGGATAATACCACAGATACAACTAACAGTCTCGATACGCCTCTGTTATTAACCGACATAAAGACGCCTAATAGTATTAGCGGCAACATATATACGCCATCTAGCCACATTACATTATTCCCTTGAGACAGGACATATTGAGAACAGCCAAAAAGCACGGCAAGTATGATACTGAGCACTAATTTTGGCCTACTAGTCCTATATGACGGGAAGCGTTTCAGTGTGAAAAATAAAAACGTGAACGCCGCAAATATCGATGTGAGAACTATTAATAAAGACAAAAGCGTACACATGTCACTCTTATCGAAAAAGACAACGAGGATATTCAGAGGAGACGAAAGGTAGTATGTAAATATCACAAAACTACTATCTCCGAGCGTATTACTAAGAGAATAATGTATAGTATTATTCCCAGACATAACGTCTTTAAGGTAGGCAAAGAAATCTAAATATTGAATATTGGCATCTCTAATCGCAAATGATCTATTCCCAAAAGGAGTGATGTGATTTGCTGCGAACGATATCATGAGAATTAATCCGGCGACCGCCACTGTTACTAGATAAGGCGCCCAGACTCGTAGTAAGTGAATAGCTTTTTTCTTTATAGCCTCCAACATATTTCAAGTATAACATCTGAGTATATGATAGAATCAAGATAAAGGATATGATATATGCCTCAAGTACAAATATTCGTCGCCTCGCATAAACCAACTCAGCACGTGAAGAGCGATATTTTTATGCCAATTCAAGTTGGGGCGGCACTTTCGGAACATAAAATCTCTGGCTTCCTCAAAGATGACACTGGTGACCATATTTCAGAAAAAAATGCCCGTTATTGTGAGCTTACTGCGCAATACTGGACATGGAAAAACTATGCAATCGACGCTAATTATGTTGGTTTTTTCCACTATCGAAGATATCTGGCATTTCATAATAAAAATAACCTACGAGAAGACGTTTGGGGTAATATACAATATCCCGCAATTGATTCTAATTTTATAGAAGTATTTGGGCTTCAAGACGATAATATCGAACAATATATCAATGGTGTAGACATAATTCTACCACGTTCTAAAAATATTCGACATATGCCAGGGATGGGTAAAACAAACCGCGAACAATACTCTAGTTCTGGCTATCTTCGTCAGAAAGACTTGGATATTTTAATGAATGTCATAGATGAAAAATATCCAGACTTTACCGTGTTTGCGAAAAAATATTTTGCGAGCCATCGATCATATTTTAATAATATGTTTATTATGAGAAGGGATATTTTTGATAAGTATGCAAAATGGCTTTTTGATATTCTTGAAGAATGCGATAAAAGGATAGACTATTCTGGGTACTCGGTTGAGGCGATGAGAACCATCGGGCACTTAGCTGAACGGCTTCTTAATATTTATATATTATATCTTCGCGACAAACATCAATATATAATAAAAGAACTCCCGACGGTTTATATACATGAAACACGACCAAGGCAGATGCCAATCAGGCAAGCCTTTAAAGAAAAAAACATAGCTATAGTACTTTCTGCAAATAATCATTATGTTCCATATCTTTCTACTGCGATTGCGTCGATAGTGCAAAATAGCGACAGACAAAATAACTACGACATTTTGGTTTTTCAGACAGACATTAGTCAAGATAACCAAGAACGAATCGTCCAAGTTTTTAAAAAACAACAAAATATTAAAATTCGTTTTATTGATGTTTCTTCTTTTGCGGATGCCTTCGACAGTTTATCGACGCACGGACATTTTTCCATAGAAACTTGGTACAGACTAGTAATGCCGGATATTCTTACTGAATATAAAAAAGTTCTATATCTTGACTCTGACCTAGTCGTAGAGCATGACGTTTCGGATTTATATAATACCGACGTATCCAGATATCTGGTTGCGGCCACGAGGGATGCAGACACAGCTGGATTGTATAATGGCTATGATCCTGACAGAAAAAACTATATGGATAGTATACTAAAAATCAGAAAACCATATGATTATTTTCAGGCTGGCGTAGTATTGTTTAATCTGGAATATTTTCGTAAAAAGATTAATACTAATGAACTTCTCAGCCTCGCAGCTAGTTATGACTGGAAGTTGCTAGATCAGGACGTATTGAACAATATAGCACAAGAGAAAGTATTATTTATAGATATGTCCTGGAATGTATTAGTCGACTGGAGAAAGATAAGAGCAGAAGAAATTATTAATAGAGCACCTAGGGATCTAAATAATGAATATCTGTCAGCTCGTCAGAGTCCTAAAATTATACATTATGCCGGAGACGAGAAACCGTGGGAGAATTTAAGCATGGATTTTGCTTCGTGCTTCTGGTATTACGCAAAATATAGCGGATATTATGAAGAACTTCTATGTCGGGCCGCCAACCCCAAAAAGCAGCGCTGGTCGGACGTAATTAAAAGAGAAGTTAAAAAAATGTTGCCCGTGGGGACTCGTCGTGGAGAGCTGGTACGCCGAATTATTGCCCGCCGTAGATAGATAGGGCGAATATGTTAGAATGAGGTATATGACAAAAAAGCCAAATATAAAGATTCTAATTACGTGCCATAAGAAAACTTCTCATATTTCTAATGAAATTTTAAAACCCATCCAGGTCAATTGCGCAAATACTAAAATAAAAATGGCGCACATGCTCCATGATGACGATGGAGAAAATATATCTGCCCTCAACCCAATGTACTGTGAACTAACGGCTCAGTATTGGGCATGGAAAAATCTTGATGCGGATTACTACGGTTTTTGTCACTATCGGAGATACTTCAATTTTTCTAAGACTAAGTATAAAGAAGATGAATACGGAAATATTCTTGAGCAATATCCGGGAGAATACATTGTAGAAAAATATGGTCAGGATGAAAGTTCTGTAAGAAAAGCAGTCGATGGTAACGATATTATAATAACAGAGCGTAAAGATATACGAAGGATGCCTGGCGGTAGAGGAAATATCATCGACCAGTATGGACGGGCCGAGTATCTACACCGTGGAGATATCCACTTAATTCACGCTATAATAAATGAATTAACGCCAGAATATTCCAAGGCTGCAGACGCCTATCTGCACGGCCATACTACCAGCTTTTGTAACATGTATATTCTTAAAAAAGATATCTTTTTCGAATACTGCGAATGGTTGTTTCTTGTCCTTGCTGAATTTTGCAAACGGACAGATATGAAACTATATAGCACCGAGGCATTAAGAACTCCGGGGCATCTATCTGAAAGACTATTTGGTATTTTCTTGCGGAAAAAACAAATGGACAATCCTAGACTTAAAATAAAGGAACTTCAATGCGTATATTTCAAAAAAACCGACGTACAAGATAATCTTGACCCAGTCTATAGCAAAAATGCGATTCCAATTGTCTTTGCTGCGAATAACAATTTTGTTCCAGTATTCGCCACCTGCCTACAGTCGGTGATCGACACTTCTAGCCAGAATCGAAATTATGATATCGTATTAATTCAATCTGACGTCTCCACGGAAAACAAGAAAATTTTGCAGGAGATGCTTCAAAATCACTCAAACTTTTCTCTTAGGTTCTATGATGCCTCTCGACTCCTCTCAGACTATAAGCTAGAAGCAAAAGAGCATATTAGCGTTGAAACATATTATCGCTTCCTTATCCAGTCTGCCATGCCAAAATATGAGAAGGTTTTGTATATTGATTGCGACTTAATCGTTAAAAAAGATTTAGCGGAATTATATGATATTGATATCGATGGGTATATGTTAGCCGCTGCCCTAGACCCAGATTTTATTGGTCAAGTAAATGGGGCAAATCCGACAACGCGTGAATATGCAGAGCAAGAACTTCACCTCAGCAATCCATACGCATATTTCCAAGCTGGGGTCCTGTTGTTCAACGAAAAGGAGATGCGAAAGGCCCACCCTCTCAATCAGTGGCTAAAGTTTGCGACGAAGCCGTACCGATACAGCGACCAAGATGTCCTAAACGTGCATTGCCAAGGTAGAGTAAAATACCTCGATATGAAGTGGAATATGATTTTCAACTGTAATCATGAGCGTGTACCCAAGGTGATAGCATATGCCCCAGCCGAAATTCAAGAAAAATACAATGCAGCTCATGCGGACCCTGCGATTATCCATTACGCAGGCTTTATGAAACCGTGGCATAATCCCAACGAAGAATTCGCCGAAGATTTTTGGTCGGTTGCACGCAAGACCCCGTTTTACGAGAAACTTATATATTCAATGAACGGGGAAAAGACCGAGCATGAAATTAACGTGTTAGCAAAAAACCTCTCGTTCAGAGGCCGAAATAAAGATAGGGCAAGAAGATTATATGGGAAGTTAATTAAGAAAAATAGTACATTTGATCGGGCTCTGAGAAAAAAGCTGAACAAGAATAGCGATTAAAATTTCATGAAAAACACGTTAAAAGGAAAAAATATTTTAATCACCCAGTCGGCACTCCGCGTGATTGCCGGGTCGGAAATTGTTGCCTTGGAACTAGCTGAAGCCTTACAGAAAAAAGGTGCTAATGTTCGAATTTTTACATGGGAATACGGCACGCCGATTATGCAATATGTCCAACAAAAAAATATACGAGTTACATGTAATGAGCGTGACCCGTTCTTTAAAAAATGTGACTACATATGGGTCCATCATCAAGTTCTTCCCGAACTGGTCATAGAAGAGCTATTTAAGAACTCATCCTACAGCCCTAGAATAATGTTTATGCATATGTCTGGCCTACCGACCAACCATATTGAGCAGCCTTACATTAATGGGCTGGAGAAACGGATATCGGATAAAAGCTACTATGTCTCTACAGAGGCAAAGAACTTGATAGAGCAGATGTTTTATAGTAGCAACACCCCAGTAGAAAGTGGCCTTTTTCAAAACTATTTTCCGGTGCGTTTTGCCGATAAACAATATTCTCGCCGTGAATTAAAGAAGATCTTAGTCGTTTCAAACCACCCACCACAAGAGGTTATCGAACTGCGGTCACTGTCTGGAAGTATATCAATAACATATATGGGCGAAAAAAATAAAGACTATAAAATGATTACCCCGGAAATTATTTTAGCCCATGATGCGGTTATCTCTATCGGTAAGACGGTACAATACTGTCTAGCTTGCGGTGTTCCAGTCTATATATATGATAAATTTGGCGGATGTGGTTACCTTACAAGACGTAATTTTGCCAAAAATGAAAATAAGAATTTTAGCGGAAGAGGCTATAAGAAAAAAAGTGCCCCACAAATCATGCGGGAACTTATAAGTGGTTACGATGAGGCTAGAACACATCAAGCTGCGATAAAGGACTCAATGATAAAGAAGTTCTGCCTTGACGACAAACTGTTGGATATTTTTAAACCTCTTTCGAAGCAAAAAACAATAGATGCAGAATTATACTACCCGACAATCGCAACAATGTCGATGGCAAAATGGAAACTGAAGGGCGACTTCTACGTAAAAGAACTCAAAGACATTATCAATATACGTGACACCGAAATACGTATGCTTCGCCAAAATAGTAGAAACCTAGAGAGTAAAATTCAAGGATTCAAGAATAGTCGAACATACAAAATTGTGACTGCGATAAATAGGTTTATAGGAAAAAATACGGGGCTATAAATTAGCTATTTGCGATAGGCGAGAAGGCCGGGTCTTAGCGACGCGGAGTTTGAGGAATTCTCTCTCCAGTATACAAGACAAAGTAGCACAATCTAGTATTGTCCTATTACACTCCAGGATCTTCTCGCAATCTTATCGTAGTAAATTGTGCCACCAGTATAGTATTGGTATTCGACGTAATCGAGATAACGGCTTTTAGAAATTGGTCCAATAGGGAAACCCATTTCGCCATCGACACTACTTAATTCAACAAATTTTTTTCGTATTTCGCCCATATTCTCCCAGGCGCCAGTCTCAGGTGAGTAAATAATAACTCCGTTCTGGTATGCCTGTACGCATGCGCCCTGATGCCCAATATTGCAATTAGGAAACTCCGAAAGTTTTTCTCCCATTTTGCCGCTATCTCCTCCTAATGAATTATAGCGGTCGTCTATTACTTTTAGTCCAGCAACCTCATAAGTACTCCCAAACCACTCGCTAAAGTACATAAAGAAGTTTCGGTTACCGTAAGAGCCGCAAGTTGATGTGCCAGGGTAATTGCGTAAGGCGGCATCATTTGGCGTGTATGGCGTATAAATATAGAGCGAAGCTGTTGCCATATTCTCGATATAAACTTGCTTGGTGCCACAGCTGTAATCGGGGGAGTAGAAGATATTATTCACCATCCCAGGGTGGTAGTTGTATTCGTAGTTACGTTCCTTGTAGCGGTTAAACTGGTAGGCTGCCATATGAATTTGGTTATAGAAACCATAATACTGCGTATCGCAGGGCGCATTATCTGGGCAGCCGTAGCCCATTGCCGTGTTATATTCCCACTTCAACGGCCAGCTGTCGCCCCACACGTAGCTTTCTTTCTTGAGCAACACTAACAAAACTTGCGGATTAATATTATAGCGTTTAGCCTCGTTGTAGATAATCTGTGCCGCCGAAATCATGCCGTCCTTCACGACGCCATTAGTTTCGTAGAGCGTTTCGTGCGTATTTGGGTTTTCGTAATATTTATTTACGCAGACATAGGGCGGTTCGTGGTAGCGCATATTACCTGCTGCGCGTCGTGCTCGGGCGTAGTCTGCGTTCGTCGAGCCAGCTGGCATTCGGTAGCCAGTTTCGTTTACGACGCGTCCGGCCGCACTGCCGCGTCCCCACATATCGCATGTGGGTAGCTTGGCATCGAGGAAAGCCTGAATGTCTGCCACGCTCATAGTGTTTGCATTATAAAATACCGCATCATCAATAATTCGTCCGGCTTTAAAATCCGTCGCCTTGACGGCGTCCGATTCTGGCGTGTTATAGATTGCTAAGCCATAAAACACTGCCAAAAATGCCACCGCTGCCAAAACACTAGCGCACTTCAAAAGTCGTCGTTTCACTCACGCCCTCCGCTGTATTAGATTGATATTCCAAAGTGACTTCCCACGTGCCCGCACTAAATTTTGCCTTGTCCAAAGTTGCCGAGCTACACACGGTGTTTTTGGCATTCTGCAGGGCAGGGGTGGTAGTCGTGACAGATTCACTGCCTTTTCTAAATACGTAAATACAATCGCCTTGCGTCTCGATAATATTCGTCACCATACCGCTAGCCAATACTTTATCGTTTAAGACGCCAGCCGAGCTAACCATCACTTCGGCCACGGTCTTGCCATTGGTGTTGGTTTGGTTCTCTGGGCGACTATCCGCATCGGCTTCAGCCTCATCCTTGCGATCATTATTGCCACTCTCTGTTTCATCATCCGCCGGGGTGGTTTCTTCGTATAGAGTAGCGGTGTTTTTATCTTTTTGGTCATCGATTTGCCGTTTTTCGTCCGACAAATACTTTACCAAGCTTAATACTCCAAAAGTCAGCAGTGCAACCATAAGCACGGCCAATATTAATTTCCAGCCACTCAAACCACGGTTTTTGGCTACAGGTTTTTTAGTTGTTTTTCGGTTTTTTTGTTTTTGCGGCATAATTCCTCGCTTTCTGCCTATATTCCAATCTAATTATAAACATAAGCGTCCGCAATTGCAAGCTTCATCCTCGCGAACCCGCTCGTGCTATAATTAAAACAACTTATGTTAAACGTAGGGTGCAGAGCATGGCAGCTGGCAACAAGCTAGAAGCACACAACATCGACGACGGGAAATTCTCCCGCGTCGACGACATCGATAACCGCTACAAAAATACCTTTGGCGGCGACGTTTTGGCGGCCGGCGAAACTGCCGCCAGCGAGAAGCCCCAGCATAGCCAGCAGAGCGCCGACACTACTGCTGCCCAGAACGCCCGCGAACAAGGTGTTGCCAAAGGCGTCGCTTCAACCCTTGCTGGTGCCGTCACTGGTGGTGCAGCCGGAGCAGCTGCTAATTTCATTAGTAAAGTGTCTGGCCGCGACAGTAGGCAGAAATCCAAGCTCACCGGCGGACTTGTCAAAAAAGCCGCACCTTTCCTCGCCGTCGTCCTCGGCATCGGCGGCTTTGCTGGCTTATCCGTCAGCAGTCAGATGTCTCTACCTATCGCCTTAGCCGAGCAAGTCATCCGCAATCACGACCACATGAGCGTCGAAAATCAACTCATCGGTAAAAATTTCATGCGCATGCAGATGAACCCCCGCACTCGGACCGTCCAAGCTAACGGTGCTGCACACAATTATCTCCGTCAACACGGCGCCATCTACGCTGCATTTACTGGCGATACGACCAGCAAATACTTCAAAATGACCGACTACCAACGCGAAAAACTCGCCCGTCACAACATCGAACTGGTCGATTTATCTGACGGCTCCGGCCAACAATACATGCGCTACACCCAATTCGACGCCGATGGCAATGTCGCTAGCGTCACGAACGTCGTCGCCGACCCCGCCCAAACCTCGCTGGTTGACGGCGCCATCGACTTCGACAGCGCCATGTCCTCCGACGGCAACAGCAACTTCCAAAAAGCCTACTACGAAGGCGCCAAGACCTTCCGCAGTGCCGTTGGTGACTGGTTCAAGGCCAAAACCACTAAAATCCTCAGCGCCCTTGGCGTTAACCGTAACCGTTTTAGTAATTTTGATGTTTCTGATGACGAGGCTACAAATAAGCAACGCTTCCTTGACGACCTTGACGGCGCCCAGGGCGACAAGACGATGAAAGGAACTATTGAGAATGAAACCGCCAAGACAGAAGAGTACGAAGACGACAATGGTAATAAACACAAACGGTTAACGGATAATGATGACGGTCGGCATGCGATAAAGACCGAGACGGATTCTGACAATATTAGCACTAAATCTGGTCAAGACGGCGCCGAAAGCGCCAAGGCTACTGTCGAGGGGTCTGTATCAAAAAAACTTGATTCTATTGGCAAGGCCGCTAACCAAGTCACTGATCTCGCTTGTACTATTACTGAGGTGGCGGGTAACATAAATGCTGTCGTCACGGCCTATCAAACCCTGATGGTTATTCGGCTTGCGGCCGGCGTGCTAGAGGGTATCCAAAAAACTCAGGTCGCCGACAGCAATACCTCGCCCGTCCATGAAATCGTCAACGCCTTCACGGACAATAGCCAAGAAACCACCATCACGCTTGCCGACACCGCTAATACCGAAGCCGGCTCATGGGCGACCATTGCGAGTGGTAACGACAATAATGCCGAAATTGCCACCAAGGAATACACTTCTAGGAAAAGCGCCATGGAATCAGCTGGCATCGCTGCGCTCTTCGGAGGCACTGTAGCCGGCATTGCCGCCAACGAGGCTTTCTCGGGCTTTAGTTTTAATAGCTTCTTGCGTGCAGGTATTAAGCGTATTGGTTCCGACATGTCCTCCGTCAAGCAGTGCGCTTATACGCAGCTCGCTCAAGCCGTCTTGGACGCCGGTAGAGATTTGAAAATGATAGTACAATGTTTTATCCCGCCGGGCCTTGGCTGTCTCAAAAGTGCCCTCGATGCGGCTGGGCAAATTGCTCAAGGTATTGCCTGGAGCGTCGTAGTAGCCGTGGTTAAGACTGTTATAGTTTCCGCCATCACGCCATTCGTCACGAATATCCTGACGCGCTCCATATCGGACACTTTCTTTGGCGAAACTCTTGGTAACCAATTCGCCGATGGTGCTATGGCTTATTTGACAAAAAGCCATCATGCCCAGGGCGGAGCATATCAGACCAAGGATTCCTATATTGCTTACCTCAACATGAAAGACGATTACGACAAGGGTGAAGCTCTTTACGCTCAACGCACCAAGAGTCCCTTCGATACTAGTTCGCCCTATACCTTTATGGGCAGCCTGTTCAGCAAGTCAGTTGTTTTGCGCAGTTCCCTTGCCAATGCGACTGGTGCAATGGGTGTCATGAACACGCTGCTGAATTCCGCCGGTTCTTCGCTCAAGTCCATCGTCCCGGGCGCCAAGGCTGCTGGCAATGGTGAAATCGCCCAATCTTACCAAGAATACACCGAAGAAAACTGCCCCAACCAGGCTGCCGCCGGCTTCATCGTTTATCCGGGCGTCTCGACCTGTCGTGTCATCGTCTCGACTACGCCGTACACTATCAATTCCGACCCGGGCGAAAATATCTATAAGGCCTCAACCTATGATGATAATTTCAAAGACACTGGTAGTGAAACCGATTTGCCGGAAATTAAAGAAGATGGTAAATATGCCGAGTATCTTCGCGCCTGCACCATTAGCGACGTAGAACCAGGGGAACCAGACTATAATCTTAAAAACGAATACGAAACTGCTACGACCGGCAACGTCGCTGCTGACGCTGTATTAGGTCAAGTACCATTAGTCGGCAGTGCTATGTCTCTATTTAACAGTGAGAAAGTTCTTGAAAAATCCGCCTATATTTCCAAAGAAGCTTGTGCCTACGGCTATAGCCCAGGTCAGGGTGAAAATATCCCCTCGTCTGAGCAGTTAAAAACTTATGGTGCCATTTATCCGCAGTCACGCGTCGCAGTTGGTCAGGGTCTCACTGATACGGACATCGTCGGTAACTATATCCAAAAATATTACGAAGAACACCCCATTGATACTTCCTTTGAAGGCATTCTCGCGCACTACAGCGGTTTAACTAAAGATATGGTAATTGCTACAATTGACCAGATGGATGCGCTGAATTTCCTTGCCAAGTATGAGCCCGCCGGTTATGGTCCATTATTCTACGAAGAACCAGAAGTTGAATATCAGCTAGAAGACACCGAGAACTATTCCATAGATAACTACGCCTTAGCCTATGTACGCTACGCCGAAGAGCGCCGCGTCCGCAACTTCGCTATTTAGCGCGGGAAATAAAAATAGCCGCCCCAGAGGGCGGCTAAATGGTTAATCTGGGATTGTATACGTGGTAATTGTGTCGCTGTAATCGCTATACGCACCAAGCGTATCGACATACGGGTCCATACAATCAGAGTTTACGCCTTTTAGATAGTACTCACTGCCGTAAACCCCTAGCAATAGCTGGTTAAACGATACGTAGAACACGCGTTCGGAACTCGTTACGCGAATCAGCTTACTGTAATCCGTCTCGTCGCACTGGATGATTACCTCATGTTCTGCAAAGGAGAGATTTCCCCGGACTGCAATTGAACTACAGGCTGGTGTATTTGAGTACAAATCAAATCCCAGTGCCTTCGCCAGTAGCCTCCCATTCTCATCCCGCAGTTCGCCGGACCGATCAAAACCAATCGCTTCCCACAGCTCAATCGTCGAGATTTCGCCGTCGTCGCCAATCAGCTTATCGAGGTCAAAGCCAATCGTCCAGTCGTGGTCGTAAATATGGTAAGTGTAACCGTCGGCCGTCTTACGTGGCGTCCGAGGATTCGTCGGCTGCACATCGGCATCAGAATTCTCGCCCTTCACTCTGGTAGTAACCCCCGCCGACACACCGGTTGTATCCCAGTAAATCGGCTGGAATGCGGTCAGGTACCTATCCATCTCATCGAAGCCGATGACGTGGTCGGTCGGTCTGAACTCCCAGACCGTCCCGTCCGGCATCTTCAGGGTGACGAGATCTTCCTCGCAGGTCATAATTTCCATCAGCGGGTCTTCATCGTCGTCGGCATAAGCCCGGCCGTTTTCCCACTCATAATCAATCTTTGAGGCGCCGGCGATGGCGCCGTCGTCAAACTGTACGAGATAGAAGACTCTGCCGGGGAACCACTCCAGATGGTATGACATACCATCTGAGTTCGTCTCCGTAGCCCAGGCGGACCACTCGACCGGCTCGACTTGCTGACCGGACGACTTGCGGGCTGCCGTATCCTCGCTGCACCCAGACAACGTCAGGGCCAGCAGGGAAATGGCTGCAACCAATCCCAAAATAACCTTGTCAAAGAACTTGTTCTTCACAATCATCCCCTCCTTTGTCTGGGTGAAGAATCAAACTGTGCCAATTTTCAGATTTATTGGCATCTGTCTGAGTTTTACCATTTTTTGGTGGTTTTCTCAAGCATAAGCATATCTGAAAGCTAGCGGAGCAGCGTAGCTCTCAAGTAACATCGTACCTTTATTATAGCACACTAAGCCAGAGAAGTCAAGCATAGCGTCTTCAAAAATGCCCAAAATATGGTAAAATATATTAATTATGCAATTTTGGCGTCAATTCCAGCCGGGTTTTAGCTGCCTCGCTCCTATGGAGGGCGTAACTGATATCGCTTTCCGCCAGGTCGTCGCCCGCGCCGCTCGGCCGGACATCTTTTTTACCGAATTCACCAACGTCAATAGCTATACCAGCGAAAAAGGTCGCCCCAACGCTCTTGAGCGCTTCCGCATTGAGTCTAGCGAACAGCCTATTGTTGCCCAAATCTGGGGTACTCAGCCGGCTTTCTTTGCCGAAACTGCGGCCGCTCTTAAAGACCTCGGTTTTCCGGCCGTCGATATTAACATGGGTTGCCCCGACCGTCACGTTGTCGCAACCGGTGGCGGCTCTGGTCTTATCCGCACGCCGGACCTCGCCCAAGAGATTATCCGCACCACCAAGCAAGCTGGTCTGCCAACCTCGGTCAAAACCCGTCTCGGTTACAGCCGCGTGGACGAATGGCGACCTTGGCTCACTACTATCCTCGCGGAGCATCCCGACGCCCTCACTGTCCATCTGCGCACCAAGAAAGAAATGTCTAAAGTCGCTGCGCATTACGAACTTATCCCAGAAATTGTCACGCTCAAACATCAACTTTCGCCCGAGACTGTCCTCATTATCAACGGCGACATTAAATCTGCCGCCGAGGGCCAACGGTTTATTGGGCAGGGCGTAGACGGCATTATGATTGGTCGTGGCGTCTTCCAGAATCCTTTCTGCTTCGAAAAGTTACCCCGTAATCACGACCGCTCCGAGCTCTTTGACCTGATGCGCTATCACCTCGACCTCTACGAAAAATACCAACTTTTCCCCTATGATCCTCTCAAGCATTTTTATAAAATCTATATCAATAATTTTCCTGGCGCCTCAGATATTCGTGCTCGCTTGATGGAGACCAAAACTATCGCCGAAACTCGCGCCGTTCTCGACCAAGCTATCTAATATGTCCAAACCAACGATTATCTTTATTCACGGTATGCGCGGCACCCATCACGGCCTTGTTGACGTCGCTCGTCATCTCCGCCAATCATATAACGTCTTGCTGCCAGACCTGCCAGGCTCCGGCACGCGTGCTGCCTTGCGAAATCAGACCACTGCTGGCTACGCCGACTGGTTGCATCAGTATATTACCGCACAAAAGCTGTCCCAGAAGCCAATTATCGTCGCCCACTCGATGGGCTCTATCATTGTTTCGAATTTTCTCAAGAAATACCCCGACGACGTCGACCCGCGCCTTATTTATTTAGCACCGGTTTTTCGTGACACAGCTAATTATCGTCGTAGCCGGCGTGCCTATCGCTTTGCAAAAGTTTCTCTCTCCTTGCCGCCCCGTTGCTTCAGCTATGCTTTCGAGCGTAGCCGTCTCCTATCATTCTTCATCTCTCACCTATTAGTCGCCGACAAAAGCCAGCAGGCCCGCATTGACCGCTTACATTATCGCTATTCTGGCCGCTTCGCCTCGCATCAGTCCTTTATGTCCGACGTCGCCATCGCTATGCTCGAAAGTACTTGGCTGAGTGATACTCGCCCCACTTTAGTTATTTTTGGTCAACAAGACGCCCTCACCCCATATCAATATGCTCAAGAATGTTGTAAAAAACACAACAATATCCAATTCAAGCTCTTGTCCGACACTGGCCACCTCCTCAACTATGAGCGCCCCGTCGAAGTAGCTCAGCTTATCTCGGACTTTCTCCGTGCCTCCAGCACCGACTCGTAAATCTCCTCAATCCGGCTTAAAGTGTGAGTAATATCATGCGTTTTTGCCTTTGCTAATGATTGCTGGCTCATTGCGGCGTAATCCTCATCCTTGGCCGCCAGAATCTGCTCGATGGCTTTAGCTACACATGTCACGTCATCTGCGCTGCACAGAAAGCCGTTCACTCCGGTCGCCACCAATTCTGGAATTGCGCCCGCCTTGACCGCCACACAGGGTAGACCACTCGCCATTGCCTCTAGCAAAACGATACTCTGTGTTTCGGTCTTTGACGTAATTGCAAATAATTTCGCCGTCCGGTATAGCTGTGGCAAATCATCGCCGACTACGCGGCCAGTAAAGTGCACTCGCGTCGTTAAGCCCGCATCGGCCGCCATCTCTTCCAGCTTTGGCCGCGCCGTCCCGTCACCCACTACTACTAGCTGCGCCTCTGGTCGCTCCTTTGCTACCCCGATAAAAGCCTGCATCAGAACGTCGAGACTTTTTTCGGGGTCAACTCGTCCGACATAGAGTACAATTTCGGCATTTTTTGGCAGTTGGTATTTTTGAAAAATTTCCGCTTTTGGTCGCCCCGGCTTAAAACGCGACAAATCAATGCCGTTGCTTAATGCCTCAACTGTCACCTTAAAAAACCGCCGGTTTTTGGGAATTAGGTCCGAAATCGCCTGCTCAGTCGGCATTGTCGCATACTCGCTCCGCCGCAGAAAGCTAATAAAATACTCATTCATCAGCTTGTTAATCGGTTGTTTGGCCAATTTTGGCAGTTTCAGCTGTTGCGTTAGATTGTCCGGGTAGGCGTGGTCGGTCGAAACCAGCGGGATATTTCGCCGCTTGGCGTAGCGAAACACCGCCAAAGCTACTGGCCCAGGCGTCTGATCATGGATAATGTCCGGTTCAAAATCATCCAGTAAATCGCGGATTTCCGTATATGAACCCAGGCTCACGTGCATGCCGTTTTTGTAGATTAACTGAGGAATTTTGACGCCCAGAAATCCTTTTGCCTCGGGTACTTCGTTGATTTGATCAGGGTAGAGCGGCATCTTGAAAGATGATAATCTTGCTACTTTAAAGCCAAACTCATGGTCTTTTTCTACGCCGAATTTACCAGTAATACTTGGTGCCAGCACTAGAACCTCGTGGCCGCGCTGATGCAGGCCAGCCGCCAAATTGCGCGAAAAGCTCGCCACGCCATTAATCATCGGATAGTAAATGTCGCTGGAAATTACGATTTTCATAGCTATATTATATAATATTATCTGTTATGCCTATTCCGAAAAAACTTCACTATGTCTGGGTGGGCGACACTGAAATCCCCTTACAAGACAAAAAATACATCGCCGCCTGGCGCCAAATGCACCCCGATTACGAACTCCGCCAGTGGTCCGAAAAGGATATTGATCTCAAAAAATACCCCCTCGTCGGCACTGCACTCAAACGTCAACGTTGGGCCTTAGCCTCCGATATTATTCGCATGTATGCAATTTACCAAGAGGGCGGTATCTATCTTGACACAGACGTCGAGTTACTAAAGCCGCTGGACGGCCTACTAAAATACGAGGCCTTTGCTGGTTGGGAATCGCAATTTTGGTTTACTACGGCCATTTTTGGCGCTGAGCCTCATTCGCCTTGGATTGCCAAGATTCTCAAACGCTACGAAATTACCGACCCCACCAAGCGCATCACCACGGACACCTTCATGAAGACCGTCCACAGCCCTTCTGTTTATGCCCAAGACATTTACAAGATTCAGCTTGACGGTAAAACGCACGTTTACGGAGATAATAAGTTTGCCACCTTCGCGCCAGAGTATTTCAGCCCCAAGCATTACATGACTGGCCAGGTCCACTTAACCGAGAATACTATTGCTTATCACCACTATGCTTCTACCTGGCACACTGCCACCGAAGCTCTTAAAGACGCCCTTGCTAAAACGGGACACACCGTGCTTGGACCCAAGGCCTATCGCCTCTTCGAGAAGGAATATCACGCCCAACTCGAGCGGAAAATCCGCAAAGAGCTCCCTTGATGTTAAAATATATCTTATGAAGAAGGTCAAAAAACCGACTGCCGTCGTCAATCGCCGCGCGCATTACGACTATCATCTTTCCGACAAACTCGAAGTCGGTATGGTTTTGACGGGCCAACAAGTCCGTCAGATTCGTGACCGTCATGCTCAACTTAAGGGCACTTATGTTACTATTCGCCGCCACGAACTCTGGTTGCTCGGTCTCACTCTCGGCACAGATACTGCCGAGAACATCAAACTACTCGCTACCAAAAAGCAAATTGCCACCCTCGAACGCAAAAAAGTCGAAGGCTCTACTATCGTGCCCGTCGAGCTAAAACCTTTTGGCCGCCACATTAAGCTAATTATCGCCGTTGGTGCTGGTAAAAAACACTACGACAAACGCCAGACTATTAAAGCTCGTGATCTCGACCGCGAAGGCCGCAGATTTTAAGCTTTTTCAGCTTTTGCTCAGCTTGACCGGATATAATCACTGCATAACAAGGAAATATATGGCGGAAATTCAAGGCGTATTCGAGCGAGAGGAAACAAAACATCTCATCACGCGTCAACAGTACCAGCAGCTGACCAAGGCACTTGCCGGCCAAATCGAGCCCGACATTTATTTTCATAACACCAATTGCAGTGTTTATTACGACACCCCCGAGTTCGAACTAGTTTCGCGCTCCCTCGAAAAGCCTATCTACAAGCAGAAGATTCGTGTCCGCAGCTATGGCGTGCCACAATCCGATTCCGACCCCGTTTTCTTAGAAATTAAAAAGAAGTTCAAGGGCGTCGGCAATAAGCGTCGCGTTGCCATACGCCTGAAAGATTTTTATCATTTTCTCCAAACCGGCGAGCTGAATGCCGACAATCCACAAATCGAGCGCGAAATTAAAGAATGTTTTAATATCTACGACCTTCGCCCTACGGTCTATATCGCTTATGAGCGCTATTCCTACTGTGGCGTCGAGAATCCTAATTTTCGTCTTACTTTTGACCTTGATTTGCGCAGCCGCCTGCATCATTTGCGGTTAGAGGCCGGCTCCGATGGTGACCTATATTTTCCAAATGGCGAGATTATCATGGAGGCGAAAAGTCTCGGCTCTTGTCCGCTGTTCTTTGCCCAGAAACTGTCCGAATTGCACATCTACCCCGCTTCGTTTCAAAAATATGGCTATATCTATCAACGACGTTTTCAAGAACTCATGCATAATAAAAGGAAAGGAGAATAATTATGTTTGATAGTATTTTAGGTACTGAGCTAACGCTGACAAATTTCTTAATTTGTATTGGCGTCGCTTTCGTCCTGGGTCTAATTGTCGCCTTTGTGCACATGAAGACCACCAAAACCAACACCAACTTTGCCACCACGCTGGCGGTCTTGCCGGCCTTGGTCGCCATGGCGATTTTGCTGGTCAACGGCAACCTCGGCGCTGGCGTCGCTACGGTTGGTGTCTTTTCGCTAGTCCGCTTCCGTAGTATCCCTGGCAACTCACGTTCTTTGCTAGCCGTCTTTTTTGCTATGGCAATTGGCTTGGCGGTTGGTGTCGGCTATGTCTTGTTTGCCGCACTCTTTACGGTGATTATCGGCCTGGTTATCTTCCTGCTGAGTTTCTTCAACTTTGGCGCTAGTCGCCTTGCCGAGAAAAAGCTCGTCATCGTGGTACCAGAAGACCTCGACTATACCGAGATGTTCGATGACATTTTTGCCAAGTACACTAATTCCTACTACCTTCAAAAAACCAAAACCACTAACATGGGCAGTCTTTTCCAGCTGACCTATCGTGTTGTTCTTAAGGGCGACACCAATGAAAAACGCTTCATCGATCGTATTCGTGCTAAAAACGGCAATCTCAAAGTAGCTTTGTCTTTGCCATCAGAAGAGGAGGAACTCTAAATATGACCAAACAGCCCTCAACCAAAACTCCAGCGCCCAGCTCCAAACGCAAGAAGCTACTCGGCTTCTGCCTGCTAGGTCTGCTTGTCTTGGCGCTCATTATCGGATTGATCTTTGCGCTTATTAATACTGCGCAACAAGATTCGGTCGATACTGGCGTCGCCTCGTCGTCGCTAACAGGCGATGCTAAGACTCTTACCGTGGGTGCCGACGGCGTTGAGATCACCAGTGGTGGCATCTACCAGCTCGATACTAATATCGACAGTGGCTGCGTCATTGTGCGCGCCACGAACGCCGATGTCCAGCTTATTTTGAAAGGCGTTTCAATCACGAATCCGGACGGCCCTGCTATTTATGTTGAAGCGGCGGACAACTTCTATCTCGTCCTCGAGGGCGAAAATACTCTCACCGCCACAACGACCACGGATTACAACGGCGCCATTTATGCTAAGGACGACATCTTGATTTCTGGCGACGGTAGTCTAAACATTACGTCTAATATTGACGGTATCGTCGGTAAGGATGATTTACAAATTGACGGTGGTACTTTCATTATCAACGCCGAGGACGACGGTATCGTCGGTAAGGATTCTATTAAAATCACCAATGGCGACCTCACCATCAACGCTGGTGGCCAAGGCCTAAAAACCTCCAATGACCTCGAAAAGGGCGACGCGGAAATCGCCGGCGGCAACATCAAGATTGTCTCCGAAGGTGACGGTATTCACGTGATTGCGAATCTGCTTATTTCGGGCGGCCATATCACTATCGAATCTGGCGATGATGGTATCCACGCTGACGGCACTATTACCATCAATGATGGCACGATAGATATCACCAAGTCTTATGAAGGCATCGAAGGTGGCACAATTACCGTCAATGGTGGCGACGTCAAAGTTATTGCGACCGACGACGGCTTTAACGCGGCTGGTGGCTCTGACACCAGCTCCACTCAGCAAGATAATTTCGTCAGCGATACCAGCAAGACCCTGACTATCAACGGCGGTACGGTCTACGTTAATGCCGGCGGTGACGGGCTCGACTCCACTGGCAACATCTACATCACTGGTGGCACCACTCACGTTGACGGGCCCACCAACAGCGGCAACGGCGCCATCGACTACGGCGACGCCGGCTGCGAGTTTAAGATTACAGGCGGCACGCTCATCGCGGTTGGTTCGGCCGGTATGGCGGTGAATGCCACTTCGGCTACCCAGGCCACCGTGCTGATTAACCTCACGAGTACCTATTCGGGCAGTTTGAGTCTTGGCGACATCAGCTACGCGCCAGCCAAGAGCTATGCTTCGGTACTGATTTCTTCAGACAAACTTAGCTTGGGGCAGAGCTATAGTCTTAGCATTAATGGCGCGAGCGTACAGAGCGTCACTCTCAATAACTATGTTACGACCTCTGGCACTGCCGGCATGCAGCCAGGCATGGGGCAGGGGCAACAAGGTCAACAAGGCCAAGGACGCCAACAGATGGGCGGTGGCGCTCGCCGCTAGCAGAACGCCGGATTATATGGTATAATTCGGAAATTATGAGAGCATTGGCGAATAATCTTACGGTAAAATCTGGCAAAGTTGAACTCGCGGGATGGGTTAACTCCCGGCGCGACCATGGTGGTCTCATCTTTATTGACTTGCGCGACCATACTGGCTTAATTCAGCTTGTTGTCGATCCCCAGACTGCCGATGCCTTTAAGCTCGCCGAATCTTTGCGTGACGAATATGTCATTCGCGCCACTGGTACTGTCCGTCAGCGTGATGCTGGCCTCGAAAACCCCAATATCCCTACTGGCGGTATCGAAGTCGTCGTCGAGAGTCTCGAGTTGCTCAACCGCTGCGAACCACTTCCCACCAATACGCACGACGAAGGCGTCGAGAGCAGCGAAGAACTCCGTCTCAAATATCGCTACCTCGATTTACGTCGCCCCAGCATGCAAAAACGCCTTGCGCGCCGTGCGCAATTCTATAAGTTCATGCGCGATTACATGGAGGCCAATGATTTCATCGAAGTCACCACGCCGATTTTAGCCAACTCTTCGCCCGAAGGGGCTCGCGACTTCATTATTCCTTCGCGTATTCACCCCGGTCAATTCTACGCTTTACCGCAAGCGCCGCAACAGTTCAAACAACTACTCATGGTGGGTGGTTTGCCGCGCTACTATCAGCTAGCACCCTGCTTCCGCGACGAGGACCCTCGTGCCGACCGCCTATATGGTGATTTCTACCAGCTCGACCTCGAGATGTCCTTTGTTGATGACGGCGAAGAAGTCCGTCGCACGATGGAACCCCTCATGGCTGATTTAGCCACTAAGTTTGCTGGCAAGACTCTCATCAATCCAGAAATCCCACGTATTTCCTATCGTGATGCTATGGAAACTTACGGCACCGATAAGCCGGATTTGCGTTACGGCATGGAGCTTATCGACCTAACGGACGACTTGTCGCACACTGAATTTGCCGTTTTTGCCAAAGCCGCTTGCGTCAAAGCCATCTGTGTCAAGGGTGGCGCCGATTTGAGTCGCTCGCAGATCGATAACTTCACCGACCAAGCTCGCAAACTCGGTGCGGGCGGCCTTGCCTATCTAACTTACACTAGCGAAGGCATCAAATCGCCCATCGCTAAATTCCTCAGCTCGGCCGAACTTGATGCTATTACCGCCAAAACTGGCGCTGAGCCTGGCGATGCTGTCTTCTTTGGCGCCGACCGTCGTGACTTAGTCAACAAAGTACTCGGCCAGTTGCGCATTGCTTTTGCCGACCATTTCAAACTCAAAAAATCCGACGAAGTTTCGCTTTGCTGGATTGTTGATTTCCCGTTTTACGAATGGGACGACGGCGCCAACAAGCTCGACTTTGGCCACAACCCATTTTCGATGCCCAAAGGCGGCCTGGCTGCCTTGGAGGCCGCTCAGACCGATGCCGACAAGCTCGCTATCACGGCCGACCAATACGATATGGTCATGAATGGTTACGAGATTTGCTCTGGTGCAGTGCGTAACTACAATCCCGAAATTATGTATAAAGTTTTCGGCGTACTGGGCTACGATAAGGCCTACGTCGAGGCGCGCTTTGGTGGTATGCTCAACGCTTTCAAATTCGGCGCCCCGCCACATGCTGGCTGCGCCTTCGGCATCGAACGTATCTTTATGGTACTCGAAGATGCCGACAACATCCGCGACATTGTCGCCTTCCCCAAGAACGGTTCTGGCGTAGACTTGATGATGTCGTCTCCCTCGCAAGTTGACACATATCAAATCAAAGATTGTCATCTGCAGCTTGTCGAGCCAGACGCCGACGAATAATGTTAAAATAGAACATAGATGAAGCGAAAAATTGCCGTTTCGGTTTTGGCTGTTTTCTTTGCGCTGGTCAGCGCTCAGGCCTCCTACGCCCGCGATCTCAGTGACGAAGAGCAGGGCGTAATCTCGCAAACCTGCGCCAGTATCCAGCTCCAACTCAAGAATATCCAAAAAACCGACTCCAAAAACCGCGTCACCCTGGGTAGTTATTACGAAACCGTCAACACCAACCTCATGCTCAGCCTCAACGTCCGCTTAGTCAAAAATAATCGCGCCAACGCCGACCTTACCACGATGCAGACCAACTTCGCCCAAGAGCGCGAAATTTTCAAGACCGTCTATACAGACTATCAGCGCGAACTTGATGTACTTATTGCTACCGACTGTCGCGAAAAACCGCAGGAATTCTACAATGAGCTCGAAAAAGTCCGCACCAAACGTGCCAAAGTTCACAGTAGTGTCGGCCGTCTGCGCAACATTCTCACCCAGCATCGCCAGGCCGTAGTTAAATTACAGGAGGCTTTCTAACATGTCCGATACCCCCAGTCCAGCCCCTGCCGCTCCTCCCGAGGCTCCGCCAAAAGTCAATGGTGGTCGTAACTTAATTATTTTGTGTCTCGGCGCCATCCTCATCGCTATCATTACTACTGGTTTTAGCCTTTGGGCTTATCGTCAAAATGATATTTACCTTGACCGCTCTCGCCCTGGTTTTATTGCTGAAGGCGAAAAGAACGAAGAAGAAGTCCTCGAAAAATTCTCCGACGAAGGCGAAATTGATGCCGCCGTACTCGAACAATACCTTTCTGAGTTCGACTACGTCAAAGGCAAAATTGACGGTCTGTCTAATTCATTTTCCGACGGTCCGCTTGCCGACAAAAACTTCCTTTTTGACGATGATGATAATTCATCGGCAGATTCAGCTAGCGAAAACACGCCGTAGCCAACCGTCGGCCGGCCCAGCTGTCATTAGAACGATTAGCCACCCCTCCGCTCGCAACTGATGGAGTTTTTGCGCGAACGCCTCGTCCGTCACTACGGCCTCAGCCGCTGTCCGATTCTCGAGTTTTTCAATGAAAAATTCCGGCGGCAATACCTCGAGTGCCGGATTTTCGCGCGTCAAATAAGTCGGCAGCCAAAACACCTTGTCCGCATCCACAAAGGCATCGCGATATTCCGCGTAAACTTCGTGCTGACGTGTGTTCTGATGCGGTTCGTAAATAACAGCTAGGCCAGCGTAGCTATCGCGCTGTTTAAGTTCGGCCGCCATCGCCACCGTGGCTCTAATCTCAGCCGGATGATGCCCGTAGTCAGAATAAACTCCGGGGCATATCTCCTCAAAGCGTCGACCTGCTCCAGGGAAGCGGTTTATCGCATCAATCGCATCTTCCTCATCGGCCCCCAGTTTACGTAACACCTCTAATACTTGACTACCGTCCTGTCGGCGAAGCTCGCCCACCAAGGTAATTCGTTCATCTAATGTTGTGTTTTTTACAACATCTTTGCTTTGTGACTCAAACTGGCGAAAGGCCGCCTGATAATTCTCGGCCGTCGGATAAATGTCTGGATGATCGTAATCTACCGAGGTGATTACCGCTAAATCGGGGTAGTAGGTCAAAAAATTCCGATCGTACTCGTCCGCTTCGTACACGAAATATTCCGCCTCTGATATGTAATGCGCACTCGGTGCCCAGCCTAGCGTTGTGCCCACAGCGTAATTTACTGCATACCCTAGCTGCTGCATCGCCCAAATTAGCATCGCGACAGTCGTGGTTTTACCGTGTGTCCCTGCTACGGCAATCATCTTTAGCTGCCTTTGGCGCACGAAATTGGCCAGAAATTCGTCACGCTTGCTGCAACGGATGCCTAGTTCTTGCGCCAATAATAATTCTGGATGGTCTTCTGGCAGTGCAGAAGTATAAACGAACCAATCAATCGCCGCCTCGCTGTGCTTTTGGCGCAAAAAATCCCCATTCTGCTCGCCGTAGTGCACCTCAATTTGGCGTTCTTCCAGCTCCGGGCTAATCGCCCCGGGCGCCAAATCGGATCCCACCACATCTTCGCCGGCGTCTTTGGCCAGCTCCGCCAATGGTCCAATGCCGGTCCCGCTAATACCAGAAAAATATATCCTCATATATTCTAATTATATACCACCGCCATTTCTGTTTGCCCTTGTGTTAAAATTAAACATAGTTATGGGTGGTGCAAAACGCAGAAAACCACATCAGTTTCACAAAAAACTTTTTGCTGTCAAAAACTGGCAGTTGATTTTGGTGTTGATTTTACTATTATTCACCGCTGCAACTATGTTGCGTCTTGACCATATCCGGATGACGCACTTGCGCGAAGCCGTTCTGGCCGCCGACGCAAAAGAAGATGCCACCGACGCCGAAATTATCGATGCGCTCAATCAGCTCAAAGAGTTCACCGCTAGACATATCGTAGTCGATGCCGTCGAAGAAAACGGCGTCAATAAGATTGTTTTTGGCACCGGTCGCGTTGTGCTGGCCAACTCTTATTACCGCAAAGCCAACGAGGTGTTAACGCGCGCTCAATCTGCTGCAGACAATCAGGCCACCAATCCCAACGGTAACATCTATCGCCAAGTCGCCGACATTTGCGATGCGCAGGGGAGAACCAACGGCTGGGTTTACCCTGACCCTCGCTATATCAGTTGTTGGCAGAACGAGCTTGCCAAATTCCCCGCCTCTGATGATTTGCAGAGTAGTATCACTGCCCAAATCCCCTCAGCCGAACTTTACGAGTACGAATTTGCATCACCGTACTGGTATCCCTGTGCTTCCGGTCTGGTAATTTTACTTTGCATCGTAATATCTTTTATCGTAATTTTGCGCATTCTCATCTGGTGCGGCTACAAATTGCTTATCTTTATTGCCGACCGTCGCACATAAAACACCTTAAACCCCTTGACATTATTTCTTAGGGGTCATAAGATGAAGATACAAACTAAGGAGGAAAAGCTTAAATGGCTTACGAACACACCAACTCAAAGGGCGTCAAGTACTATCTACACAAATCCGAAGTTACCCTTCGTGGCGGCAAGCAGCAGACGATTTACTTCTTTACCAAGGTTGCAAAGAACGACAAAGGCACTCCATGCGATCTCCCAGCAGACCGCGAGGTTAATGAGAACCCACGCAACGGTTTCTTGACCGTTTCCCGCAAAAAATAGGGTTACTTTAAGTGTGCAAAAATAGCCTCCCTGAGGCTATTTTTTACCCGTTTGTTATAATCAAGCCATGAATACGCCCACCAAAAAACAAAAAATCCTCCTTGATTTTATCGACGAATTTACCGACGAGCACAATATTTCGCCGACTTACCGCGAAATTGCCGATGCCCTCGGCCTGAATTCCGTCGCCTCTGTTGCGCAGCGGATTGATAACTGTGTCGAGGCCGGCTTGCTCGAGAAGCGCCCCCGCGAGGCGCGCAGTTTGCGTGTTATTAGCAATCAGGACAATTCCGACCTCGCACGCGCATTTCGCCAGAAAATTGCCGCTCTGAACGCACAGGAGGCCGCAGAAAGCGAAGACCCCGCAATTTCCGAGTCTGACCTACTTTTGACCAAAAAGGCCGTCAGCGAGCAAATAGCCACCCTCAAGAAGGCCGCTCGTATCCTCGGTATTCGCCTCTAGAAAACTTTTCAAAGCCCCCAGAAGATGTTATATTATCAGCAATGAAAAAAGAGCCTGGCTTACTTTACCGCGTTGCCTTAGTGATTGGCGACGCTTTTGCGATTATTCTCGCCTTTGCTTTCGCCTATTATTTTCGCATTCACGTCGATCCACGCCCGTTCTTTTTTGAGTCCGAAATCCTTCAGTTTATTGGCGTTGCCGCTTATCTGCTGCCTATCTGGTTTATCATTTTGGCCTCTATGGGGCTATATAACCGCAGTATCATTTCGCGACGACTCTTGACTGGCTGGCGTTTAGCGCTCGCCTCCATGCTCGGGATTATGGCGATTATCACCTATGACTTCTTCACCAATATCGACAGCTCTAACTCTCTGTTCCCCGTGCGTATCATCGCTATCTATGCCGGCATTTCTTGTTTCGTTTCGCTCGTCTTAGTACGCACCGCCATTGCGTTGACCCGCAAGGCCCTCTACCGAGGCAACCATGCCCTTATTAAAGTATTAATCGTCGGCAACAACGAAAACACCCGTCAGCTCTTGATGGGTATTGCGCCCGAAAGCGGTTTTCGCGCCGTTGGTGCCGTCGCCAAAGACGCCTACATTCCCGACGAGTGGAAAAAACGCCAGTACGACGACGTCGACGAAGCCATTCGTCGCCTTCGCCCCGACGCCATCATCCATACTGGCAACAAAGACCTCGAAATCGTCAAGAAAAAGGCTATCGACCACCACATGTACTACTACTATTCGCCCTCGGATAATTCAATTATCACACTCAGTGGCAAAGTAGATTTTATCGCTGGTGTGCCAGTTATGCTCATTAATACCACTCCGCTCATGGGTGGCGCCCGTATCTACAAACGCGTCTTTGACCTCTTACTGGGCAGTTTAGCGACCATTGTCGCGCTGCCATTCATGCTCATTATCTATCTTTTGCAAAAGATTATCGCTCCGCACGCCCCAGCCATTTACCGTGATCGTCGTTTGACTCGCTTCAATCGTGAATTTTCACTACTAAAATTCCGCAGTATCATGCCAGAATATAGCGGCCTGTCACCCGAAGAGGCCTTCGACAAAATGGGCAAACCCGAACTAGCCGTCAAATACCGCAAACAGGGTGACTACCTCAAGAACGACCCCCGCTATACCAAATTTGGTCGCTTCTTGCGTAAGACTTCTTTGGATGAACTTCCGCAACTGCTGAATGTGCTCAAGGGCGACATCTCCCTCGTCGGCCCCCGCGCCTTGCAGCCCGCTGAACTTAAAAACTACGGCGACCGTGGTCTGATTCTATCTGTTAAAACCGGTATTACTGGCCTGGCCCAGGTTTCTGGTCGGCGCAACATTTCCTTCAACGAGCGGCGCGCGCTCGATGTTTATTACGTCCAAAACTGGACCCCCGCCATGGATATCACTATCTTATTCCGGACTATCGGTATCGTACTCAAGCACGACGGTGCCAAGTAAAAACAATCTTATAGCCAAAGTAATTTGTAATCATCCCCACGCCCGAGGCGCAAATTTTGCAAACAATATTCTGGAAATCGCCGTCGCCAATTATCATCGAAACCAACGCAATCACTGCATTCTGTACTAAGTAATTCGAGAACATCGACACCGCCAAAAAACCCACAATTGTCTCATAAAGATTCTTCTTGGAGTGCCAAACGTAGTGGTAGTTCATGTAAAAGCTGAAACACATCGCGATGGTTACCGAAATGACGTTTGCTGGGATTTGATGCCAGCCCAACACGTTTGCCAGCAGGGTATAAATACCCAGATCAAGCAAAAAGTTCGTGCCGCCTACTAGGACGAATTTTACTTTTTCTTGATGTTGCTGATAGAGTTTATTTTGTCGTAGTTTTTGGAGCTTTTCCTTCATGCAGATTCCTCGATTGCTTACGGTCGATAATGTAAAGTGGTCGTCCCTGTGTTTCGGCATGAATGTGTGAAATATACAGTGCGGACACAGCTTGTGAGATTAGCACCAATCCCACCAAAAAGGCCACAAAAATGCTCAAACAAGTTGGCCCCGTCCACTTTAGTCCAATTGGGTCGCCCAGCATAAACTGCTCAATAATCACGAAAATCCCTAAAACCAGCGAGGCAAAAGTAATAAATAACCCGATTACGCCGAACACCAACAGTGGTGTTGTGCTGAGTGAGATAAAGCTGTCAATTGCCAAACCAAACAATTTCTTGAAGTTGTAGCTTGGCTTACCGGCCAGTCGATTACCGTAAACGTAGTCGATATACTCCTTGCGAAAGCCCATCCAGTCCATCAAGCCGCGCGTAATGCGCCCGTGTTCGGTTAGACGGTTGTACTCGTCGGCCACGCAACGGTCTATCAGGCGAAAATCCGTGCTGCCAGGCACCGTATCCTTGACACCCATCGCGCCCAGAATCTTATAGAACATTTTTGAGCCGATTTTTGCCACCAGACCATGTTTTTCAAAGCGCCCTCGCACGCCAATTACGATTTCTGCGCCTTGCTCCCATTTTTCGATAAACTTTGGAATCAATTCTGGCGGCTGCTGACCGTCGGCGTCCATCGTCATAATCGCATCACCCACTGCTTCGCGCATGCCGGCCGTTAAAGCTACCTCTTTACCGAAGTTTCGTGAGAAACGCAATACTTTGACGCGCTTATCGGCTTCAGCGATGCCTTGAACCAGCTCCAAGCTGCCGTCTTTGCTGCCGTCGTCAACGAGAATCAGCTCGTAGTCATATTTCAGTTTTGCCAATTCTGGTGCGAGCATTTTGCGGTAAAAATCGTCAAACGCGTCCACTTCATTATAAATTGGCACTACAAAGGATATTTTCTTACTCATTATCTGTATTATGCCATGAAAAAGCCGCGGAGTAAAACCCCGCGGCTCTTAAGGAACGTACGTGCATTTATTGGTTCAAGAAGAACGTTCTTTCTACTCGATAACCTCCACCTCCTCGACCGTCGGTTCTACGAAGTCGTCAGCAGACTCCACGAAGGAATCCTCGACGAAGGCCTCATCTGCGACGTAGTAATCGCTGTCAGACACCTCCTCGTACTCGGCTACGTCCTCATAGATAACCGGTGCCTCGTCGGAGTAGCCAGTAAACTCCTCCTCGACCGCCGGTTCGGCCTCAACCACGGGAGCGTCTTCGGCGAGAGTTGCCGCCTCATCTACGGCCACTTCGGCCATAGTTTCGGCTTGCTCCTCAAGCTCTTCAGACTCGTCCACGACAATGAGCTCCTCGTCAGACTGCGCTGCAAGCACGGTGCGCTCAGCAGAAGCGAGCGTCGCCTCACCTGCAGTTTCACTGCTGGTGGAGCCTTCGGGGAGACGGACGATGGCGTTTTGGACCTCCACATACTCCGACACGGCGTCGAAGTTTTGGTTAGCCAAAGCCGTATCTAGCGCCTCGGCGGTGTGTTCAGGAACCAAATAACGATTTCCCGCATCATCCACCAAGTATTCGCCGTTCTCCGTCAGCATCGTTGCTTGCTGCAGCCGACCATGTGTCGGCATCTCGGGCATACGCACCAGCACGGCAACGTATGTCGGGCGCTCGCTTGTCCCAGGCGTGACCAGCACGAACAGGTTGTTCTTGCTCAGATCCGTCGTCTTCACGAACCAGATGACACCATTCTCGTCGACATAATATTTCATGCCGTTCCGACAAGCCAGCTGCTTCAGCAGATAGGTCTTGTATTCCGGAGTGGGTTCAGGTTCAGGTTCGGGCTCAGGCTCGGGGTCTGGGTCCGGAGTAGGCTCAGGATCAGGATCGGGCGTCGGCTCCGGCGTCGGAGTAGGCTCCGGCGTAGGATCGGGAGTTGGTGTCGGTTCCGGTGTCGGTACAGGATCGGGCGTCGGCTCAGGCGTCGGAGTAGGCTCCGGCGTGGGCTTCGGCTCAGTCACTATCACCGGCGGATTGCCGCTGCTGGCCAACTGGTCATCAACCGGCTGCGGCTCCTCTGCGACAGGGAGCGTATCGACCCAATAATAGGGATTCACGGGCTGACCGTGACACTCGGCACGCAGTAGAACTGTAATGCCGTTAAGCGTCAGGCACAGTGCGTGGCCACTACCATTAATAGCCCCGCGCACTGTTACGCGCGGGTATTTCCCATCCAACCCTCTGGGTTGCATGTACATCGAACTAACGTAACCGTCTAGTTCGACGACCTCGGGCGTAGCGCCTTCAAGCAGCTGGTCAATCCTCTCAGCACAAGCCTTCCAAGCTGCTGCGTCGTCAATAAAGGCGCGCGTCGCCAGGGCGGCTCGTACATCGACTGCCTCCTCCTGGAAAGCAGCCAGCAACAGATTGTCGCCAGTTACTCCCAGTTCATCGAGGTGTAATCCCAATGCCGCGCAGAAGGCGGGGTCGTTCTTGTACCATTCCTGCAGCTCTTCAAAGAGGTAATTCTCGATTGAATCCGCCTCTCCCTTTTCCACGGCCGCAACTGCTGCCGCGTAAGCGTCGTCACCGAACGAGTAATCGTTGTAGGGATTATCATCGTTCTGCACGACGTCGTTGTAGAACACAGGGCCAGAATCTGGTCCTTCGTCATATCCCGCCGCCAGGGCGGGGCCGAGGTTTATGGCAGCAAGGCTAACTACGGTTAACGCTGCCACCACCTTACTGAAAAAACGCCGCTTTTTTGCCATAGCAAAACCCTCCTTAGGTCAATGGCGCCAACAAGTAAATGCACGATAAATTTCTCCGAAAAAGATAGTAGTCAATTATCGGGCCCTCAATCGGAGAAGTCATTAAAGTGCAACTAACCCCTATTGTAGCATATTTCTTACATTTTTGCAAGTCCATGTATAATAAAAGTGTCTATGCTTAATTTTTCTGATCGCATCAATCTGGCCATCCGCATTGCCGTCCGTGCCCACCAGGGGCAATATCGCAAAGGTTCTGACACCCCGTATATTGCGCACCCCTTTGCGGTCGCTATGATTAGTCAGCAATTCCTCGAAGATGAAGACCTGTTTATCGCCGCTTTGCTGCACGACGTACTTGAGGATGTGCCGCAGTGGGCCTACTCGCGCGACGATATCCGCCGCGATTTTGGCGACGAGGTGCTAGCCATCGTCGAAGATGTTTCTGAGCCGCTCGTCGATGGCGCTAATTTTCAAGCTTGGCTCACGCGTAAAGACAGCTATATTCGTCAGATTTCTCAGACCACTAATCCCAAGTCTATCCTCGTCTCCGTCTCTGATAAAATTCACAACATGTCCGAGATTCTCCGTGAATATTCCGAAAAAGGCGATGCTGTTTGGCAGAACTTCCATGTCGATAAAGGTCGCGAAATTTGGTTCTTCGAAGAGGTCTTTGCCGCCGTACAACATAAACCAGAACTGCCCGCCGCCGCTATCGAACGCTACAAAAACCTCTTAAATCAGCTCAAGCAGCTGGATGACCGTAGTCAACACTAAAGTCGTTCACTAATCTGGCAGGGGAGCAGAGCGCAGTTTGTTCGTGCTGGCATTTTTGCAATGTCTTGCAGCGCAACAGCTTCGCCAATCTTTGCGGCATCAAAATCCTCACCCCGAATCATTTTCCGGTATTCTGCAATAATCTCTTGCGCCGTCGACACTGTTTGGCCGCGTAGTAAATCCAGCAGTATATCCGTTGCTGCCCGAGAAATTGCGCAACCAGATCCAGTAAAAGCCACTTCGTCAATCAATCCATCCACGATTTTCAACTGAATTTCGTAGCTATCGCCACAGCTAGCATTGGTGACGGTTTGGCTCATTGTCGTATCGGCTAGTTTGCCAAAATTATAGGGGTGGTTATTGTGATCAAGAATTGTCTCATTATACATTTTTTAGCCCCATTTTCTGGCGGATTTGCGCTAACGCATCGCACAGGCGCAGAATTTCTTGCCCCGTATTGTAGCAAGCCAGGCTAACTCGCGTTACTGGTCCGCAGCCCAGCTTTTCGAGTAGGGGCTGTGCGCAATGAAACCCCGCCCGCACACAGATACCATCATCATTTAAGAGTTGTGCCACGTCATGCGGGTGCACATCCTGGAGAGTGAAGCAGATAATATCTTTACCGGGCAACAACTGCAGTCCGGGAATCTTTGCTAGTTGCGTGCGCGCCTTGCAGTAAAGCGTCTGTTCGTAGGCGAAAATCTGCTGCCGGTTTTGCGCTCGTAGCCAGTCTATTGCTGCTCCTAGTCCAAGCACTCCGCCCACATTTGGCGTACCTGCCTCAAAGCGTTGCGGTATGACCGTGAGACCATAATCTGTCGCACTATGCACAAAGTCGACCATTTCGCCGCCCCAGTTCTGTGGCGACATTTGCGCCAGCAAATCTTTGCGTGCCACCAATACACCTAGCCCCATTGGTCCGTACATCTTATGCGCCGAAAAAGCCAAGCAATCGATGTTGCACATATCGACATCTTGGTGCGCTACCCATTGCGCCGCATCAACCACAGTAATCATCCGCCGCTCCTTCGCCGCGGCCAAGATCGCTGCAAGCTCGGTATTTTTACCCAATATGTTCGACCAAGCAGTCACTGCCAGCAATTCGGCCGTATTCCGAGCAATTACCGCCGCGTAGTTGCCAAAATCAAAGCTCTCTACCTCGGCCACGTGGCCCCACGGTAGTAAATTACTATGATGTTCGTAATCAGAAACCAGCACGCGTGTTAGTTTGTGCTCCAACCCCCGTGCCACCAAATTTAGTGCCGCTGTACAGTTGAGCGTAAAAATCACTGCATAGGAGTCATCCGCTCCCACGAAATCTCTGACTTTTTGTCGTACTGCCTCGTAGCGCTGTGTCGCCTCACTGCTTAAGTCGTAGATGCCGCGATGAACATTAGCGTTCTGCTCGCGATAAAACTGTTCCACTGCCGCCAAAACTACTCGCGGTTTAAAGGTAGTCGCTGCATTATCTAAATAGGCGACTTCGTCGTTAATTTGTGGAAATTCTGCTCGTAGTTTTGCAATCTCAGACATGGTTTTGCTCACAAAAATCCCTAAAGTAATTATCGACTATTTTCTGCTCACTGTCATCTAGCCCGTCTAACACGTACGAAATATCCGAACGCAACAAATTTCGTAAAATACTTCTGCGACTCAAACCGCGCGTCGCCAGATATTCTGCCGCCGTTGCGTCAATCCCGCCACAGCTCATGCCGTGCTCGCCGCTAATATCTTCTTCTGCCGCGTAAATAATCGGTAGGCACTGATTACGGCAGCTTTCGTCTAGCATGGTGATTTTTTCGCGCTCAACCCCCTTTGCGCCGTGTGCGCCAGCCTCGAAGCGGGTCTCCATCCGCGTCTTTTTTGTTGCGCCGTCCGCTAAAATGCCATGTAGTAAAAAGTCGCTCTCTGAAGCTTCCGTCTCATGTTCTGCCAGATAATCCACCGACACCATGTGCCGTCCGGCCGCCAGTAGAGCAATCCGTAGCTTCGCGCATGCTTTTGTTTGCAACTTGACACGAATTTTCGCAGTCATGTCACTTTTTGCCAGTAGTAACAAGTAAAGCTCCAATGTCTCATTCGCCTTCACTTCGTGCTCAAAATATTCCTCGCCTCCATCCAGTACCCGAAAAACCCGCTCCGTCATCACATATTCTCCGCCATTTCGAGTTTAATGAGGTTATTCATCTCGGCTGCATACTCAAAGGGTAGTTCTTTGGAAATGTCATTAGCAAAGCCACGCACAATCAAAGCGCGGGCCGCATCTTCGCTTAGTCCGCGACTCATTAGGTAAGCAATTTCTTGCCGACTAATTTTTCCTACATTTGCCTCATGCGAAACTTCCGCATCATCACTCTGTATGTCAAAGTACGGGATTGTGTTAGAAACCGAGCCAGAGTCCAACATCAGTGACTGGCAATCCGTGAAAGACCGACAACGTTTAGCATCTGATGTAATTTTTACAACACTACGAAAAACATTCTCGCCCCTATCTTTGGCTAGTGATTTAGCGCTAATCATCGAGCGTGTGTCGGGTGCCAAGTGTTCTACCTTGACGCCAGTGTCCAAAAACTGATCTTTGCCAGCAAAACTCACCCCAGTATATTCCATGCTGGCTCCGCGCCCCGCCAAAATTGTCATCGGGTAGAGCATCGATACGTGCGAACCGAATGACCCCGTTACCCACTCAATTTTACCGCCCTCTGCCACCGTAGCGCGCTTAGTATTGAGATTGTACATGTTTTTTGACCAGCTTTCGACGGTCGAATATTTCATGCGGGCATTTTTGCCCACAAAAACCTCCACGCAACCCGCATGCAAGTTCGCGACATTATATCGTGGCGCTGAGCAGCCTTCAATAAAATGTAAATCCGCCCCCTCATCTACGATAATCAAGGTGTGTTCAAATTGACCCGCGCCAGGTGCATTAAACCGGTAATATGATTGTAGAGGGAATTCCACACTCGTGCGTGGCGGCACATACACGAAGGACCCGCCACTCCACACTGCTGCATGTAATGCCGCAAACTTATGGTCGTCAATCGGCACAAGCTGCATAAAATGCTTGCGCACCATGTCGGCATATTCACTATGCAACGCTTCCTCAAGCCCCAAATACACCACGCCTTGCTCGGCCACTGAGCGGCGGATGTTATGGTAGACCAGCCCCGAATCGTACTGCGCGCCCACTCCAGCCAGACCAGCTCGCTCGGCTTCCGGGATGCCCAGCTCTTCAAAACTTCTCCGAATCTCGGCCGGAACCTTTGCCCAGTCATCGACCATCGCACTACTGGCCTCGACGTAGCTCGCAATATTTTCAAGCTTTAAGCCACTCAAGTCTGGGCCGAATTTCGGCATTGATAATTTCTCGTATTGCTCAAGGCCCGCGAATCGCAGTTCACGCATCCAGGTGGGCTCTTTTTTGCGTTGCGAAATTTGCTCAACTATCTGGCGACTCAGTCCGCGGTATTGTTCAGAGCGTTTTGAAGCCATTTTTTCGCACTTCCTCCAGTAGTTTTGGTCCACCCTTGGCGACAACTTTTCCTGACTTCAAAACATAAACTTGCCCAACCTGTAGTTTTTGCAAAATCCGCAGATTGTGGGTCACGATTACATAGCTCACGCCGGTCTTCCGCTGGTAATTTGCCAAAACCTCGGAGATTTTGGCTGCCGCATCGATATCTAGGCCAGAATCAATTTCATCAAGCACTGCTAACTTCGGCTCAAGCATCATCATTTGCGCTAATTCCAGTTTTTTCTTCTCGCCGCCCGAAAAGCCTACGTTCAGCGCTCGCGTGGCTGCAAAAGGATTCAAGCCCAGCTCATCGAGAATATCTGCTAGCTTGCGCTGAAAATCTGTTAAGCGTAACTTTCGCCCCTGTGCCTCAACGGCCGAACGGAGCGCCTCACTCATCGGCAGACCAGGAATCTCGATGGGGTTTTGATAAGCCAAAAACATTCCCAGTCGTGCCCGGCCGGCCGTGGACTTTCTGCTGATATCTTGGCCGTCGAAGGAGATTTTGCCAGAGTAGCGTAGCTCGCCCAGGTCCATGATGGCTCGTGCCAAACTGGACTTACCGGCCCCATTGGGCCCCAAAATTACTACTGTTTCACCAGGTTTGACAGACATACTCACGCCGTCTAGAATCTTCTTGCCCTCGTATTCTGCGGATAGGGCAGTGACCTCCAGCAAATTCATCATATCTTTATTTTAACTAAGCCCCAAACGCCAATCAAACATAAGCGTAGCCAATTTGCAATTTTCCAAAAATATAGTAAAATAAAGCAACATTCTAGATTATCTAGAGAAAACAATCATTGTTCGCACCTTATAAAGGAGGATGGTAAGCATGGAAGTTCGGTATCATATCGATGGACTCAATGCCCCCGACACAGATTTAGATGTTCGCGGTTCGGTTTATTTTATCGGAAACCCCTATTCGCACTATTATAGTCTGCAAATGGTCATTATCGAGAAAGAGCAACTTTGTCTGTATTTTGGCACGACCGAGTCGCTCCCGGAAAACCTGCACGCACAGCAACATTCCATCAAGCTACGCCCCAAAGCTGGCAAAGTTGGGCTTGTGGTTCGCAGCATCGAAACGCGTGGCGATTGTAATGATGTCGTCTACGACATGGTCACGAGCGAGCAAAGCGCCAACGGCAAGCACTGCTTCCGTTATCGACGCTACGAAGCCGCCATCGAGCGGCCGCGCCACTGCAACCTGTCCCTCAATGTGAGCGACGCCTACCTTAAGTCGCAGGATTTCATCGTCACGCATGACGAAGTATTTTCTGGCAATCCGATTGAGGTGTTCGTGCGCTGGCGCCCCAGCTGCTAGCCTCTTAGCCGCGGACCAATGAGTTCGCGGCTTTTTCTTGGCTATTTTCAGATGGTATAATATAGTCCATCATGCCTAAAATCCAGTCGGGCTACCAGCTTGAATTTGCTGTCGATGCCCAAACCGAAACTACCGCCATTCAGCATCTCGCCGACACCTTTGGCGCCGCTATCAAGAAGCAAATTCTCCCGGCTCAAATTAGCCGTCACTCCAAACTATTCTTTATCGCGCATTGTTTTCGCTCCGACCAGTTGACGGACGAAGCATATTATCATCTCCGCAAAAATAAAAACGTCATGATTGTTAGCGATGAGCTTTCGCTGCGGCGTGCCAAACGTATCTTCGAAATTTGTTTACCTGTCGAAGTTCAGCTCAAAAAAATTCTCATTTACGTTTTTCCCGTTACCTTGCAGGCTCTCCATGGCCATAACGACAAAAAGACCCGCTTGCAAATCTGCCAGCAAATTAATAGTCGCACCCTTGGCGACTTGTTAGCTATGCTCGAGGCAGATTTTATTGCTAAAAATAACACCAAAATCTGGGATCATCTCTGTGTTGTGCTGCAAGAGCCAGTCGCCTTTGACGAAATTAGTCCCCAACTTCAGGCCCTCCGCCATCTTCGCAAAAAAGCCGCACACCCGCAACTTATTTCTGCTCAAGATCTTGCCGACGCCAAAGCGCAAGCGGCTTTCATCATGAAATACATTGCTAACATTCGCGCCGACTACGATATCGCGCTCAAAGAATGCGTTCAGTGTCTTGCCAAGGAAATCAGTGTTGCGGATATTCAGCCAGCACTGGCCGAACTTGTTCGCTAATATCCTCAAACTGCTTCTTCGGCACCATCCCCCAATCCGCCAACACGCCATCAATACGTTCTAGGACGTCTTTTGGCTCATTGCCGCCGTCAACTTCGCGCACTTCTATGCCATTCATTGTCAAGGTGCGAATCATCCCTGTGATATTTCGGTCATACAAATCCTGCCGCCGTTCAATCGCCGCCCGTGTGTCGTCAACGCGTTTGCGTGCTACTAGCCGCCGCCACAACTCACCCCGTGGCACCCGCAATACAATTGCGCCCTCTAGGTCTTTAATTCTGCCGCTGTCAATCAGCCACTGCACCTGCCGATAATCCGCCGGAAAGCCATCCAAAATCAGTCGCTTGGACGACTTCGCCAAGCGCTCCAGCGCTTCATCTACGACTTTCGTCGCCTCCTTAGCGTCAATAAACATTCCGTGTTCCAGAGCAAAACTAATCTCGCGATTGTGCAGATTCATCAGCAAATCCCGATACGATACCCACGTCCAGCCATATTTCTCGGCTAATAGCTTTCCCTGTACGGTTTTTCCAGCTCCCGGCGCCCCAAATAGCGTAATCATATTTCTATAGTATCACGTAAAAAGTTGCCAAAAAAATGGCTCCCCCGGTCAGATTCGAACTGACAACCTCGAAGTTAACAGCTTCTTGCTCCACCATTGAGCTACAGGGGATTGCAAACACAATTCTACCTGATGACCCCACAAAAGTCAATCACGGTGCAGATTTTGACGCCGTTTAACTTAACCGTTATACTAAAACTAGCTAAAACGGAGGTGTTTTTATGTGTGGGATTGTCGGATATATTGGTAAAAAAACTGCACAGGACGTGCTCCTGACTAGCCTCAAGCGCCTCGAGTATCGCGGCTACGATTCTGCCGGCATCGCGACCTTGGATGACGATAATCAACCTCAACTAGCGCGCGCGGTTGGCAAAATTTCCGAACTCGAACAAGTCGTGCAGCAAGCGCCGCACGCTGGCCATCTTGGTATTGGTCATACCCGCTGGGCCACACACGGCGGCGTCACGACCGTCAATGCCCACCCGCATCATGTTGGCGACATCTGGCTAGTGCACAATGGTATTATCGAAAACTACAAAGACCTCAAGGCCGAATTGTCCGATGTCGACTTTGCTTCCGACACCGACACCGAAGTGTTGGCGGCCTTAATCAATCGTGAATATACCGCAGGCGTCAAACTGCAGGACGCTCTTGCCAAGGCCCTCAAACGCGTGCGTGGCACTTATGGCGTGGCCGTCTTTTCGCCGCGCGAGCCCGAACATATCGTCGTAGCGCGGCTTGGTAGTCCACTCGTAATTGGCGTAGGGCAGGGCGAAACGATCATTGCGTCTGATGCCTCGGCCTTGCTGGGCTACACACGCGAGGCTATTTATCTCAACGATGGCGAGCTGGCCGTTTGCTCGCGCGACAATGTTGACGTCTTTAATCTCAACTTGCAACATCTCAACGCCCACGCCGAGACTATCCAAGGCGACCTCGCGCAAATTCAGAAGGGCGGCTATGATCATTTCTTGCTCAAAGAAATCATGGAACAAGCTAATACCTTGCAAAATACCCTGTCTGGCCGTATCGATCCGCAAGCCGGCACGATGCGCTTGGGTGGCACTAATCTCAGTCCTCAAGAGCTCAAAACCTTGCGTCACATTGTAATTGTCGGTTGTGGCACTGCTTATTATGCCGGCCTACTGGCTTCGTACTACATGGAGCAACTCATCCCCGATATCACCGTCGAAGTCGTCATTGCCTCGGAATATCGTTACCGCTCTTTCCACTTACCGGCCCATTCTGTCGCGCTTATCGTCTCGCAGTCTGGTGAAACCGCCGACACTTTGGCTTGCTTGCGCGAAATCAAAAAACGCGGCACCAAAACTCTCGGCATCGTCAATGTGGTCGGTTCAACTATTGCTCGCGAGGTCGATGGTGGCACCTATGTGCATGCTGGCCCCGAAATTTCCGTTGCTTCTACCAAGGCTTTCACTGCTCAAGTTGTCGCAATGTTGATGTTTGCCGGCATGGTTGCCGAATCGCACGGTGGCAACAAGGCCCTGATTAGCGAACTCACGCAAGAACTGGCAATGTTGCCAGCCGAAATCGACAATACCTTGAAGACCCATCAGCAGACTATTGAACAACTTGCCAAGAAATATGCCAAATTCGATGACGCCTTGTACCTTGGGCGTGATACCGCCTATCCCGTGGCACTCGAGGGCGCCCTCAAGCTCAAAGAGGTCTCGTATCTGCATGCCGAAGGCTATGCCAGTGGTGAGCTCAAACATGGCCCGATTGCCCTGGTTGACGAAACTTTCTTTGAGGTCTTTGACATTCTCGATAACTGGCTGTTCGAGAAATCCATTGGCGGTCTGCACGAAGTGCGCGCCCGCGGCGGCAAAACCATTGTCTTTACTAACGCGACCGACAAAGACATCGAAGCCGACGATATTGTCCGCCTCAACACGCCCATCAAACACCTTGCGCCACTTCTGCTCAACAACCTGCAGCAACTTTTCGCATATTATGTCGCCGTTCAGCGTGGCAATGATGTCGACCAGCCGCGCAACCTTGCCAAATCCGTAACCGTAGAATAAGGAGCCTCATGCAAATTGAACTGACCGACTTTTACTCCCGCCTTGGCACTATCGCCATCATCCTCTTGCTTGGTTTTGTGTTAGGTAAACTCAAGCTCATCTCGCCCAAGACCAACAAAGACTTGGTCAATTTGTTACTGTGTGTTTTTATGCCGGCCTCGCTGTTTATGGCTTTTCCGGCCAGCTACAACGCCGCAACTTCGCACGTCTTCCTGTCCGGGCTAATCGGTGGGGCGCTAGTCATGAGTGCACTCGCGGCCATCGCAACCGTCGTCTTTAATCAAAAATGGTACAAGGGTGATTTCCGCTACGCCTCGCAATTTGCCCTGGTCTTCAATAACGCCACTTTTCTCGGCTACCCAATCATCTCTAGCACTTTTGGCGCACAGAGTAGTGCGGTGGTTGCCTATTGCGGCTTCATTATCCCGTTCAATATTGCGCTGTTTTCTTATGGCGTTTATTTGTTTCGTCACAAAATTGACGCCAAACTTATTCGCGATGTTGCTACAAACCCGAACATCATCGCGGTTATCCTCGGCGTGATTGTATTTCTGCTCAGCTTGCCACTGCCGCGCATGCTCACGGATGCTGTCCAGTACACCAGCAATGCTACGACCGCTCTTTCAATTATCTGCGTCGGCTATATGCTGAGTACCGCCAAATTTAAACGACTCTTTAAACAATGGCGCATCATCGTCACTGCCGCCATTCAGCTGCTCCTCGGCCCCTTGGCGACCTTTGTACTTTTGATTTGCCTCAAAACCATCGTCAACACCGGCCTTGGCCTTGATTTTCCCAATGAGGTTATCGTCGTCTGCACGCTCATTCAGGCCTTGCCGACCGCTACTAGTCTCGGCCTTTTCGCTTCCAAATACGGCGGCAACGAAGCCGAAGCTTCTCAGCTCGTCACCGTCTCAACGCTGCTCTCTATTGTCACTATGCCGCTGATGGTATCACTGCTTGTCGGCGGGATGATTTAAGTACAAAAAAATGCCCGAGCTTGCGCCCGGGCGATGGAGCGAAGACCTACTGTTCAATCAGGGCAATACTGCCTCGACGAGTCTTCGTATTGTAATAAGCCTTAAACTTGTAAGGCTTATAATCGAGGGAAACATGTCCCACGGCATACGGATCAGCCGTGCAGTATCCCCGAATATTGAAGCCTTCGCCAGAACCATCTTCGTGCTCAAGGCTTACAATGCGATAATCCTTAATATACATCGCAAAGTATGCGCGCTTCGAGCTACCCTTAGGGGCGGTGTAACCGACGGCCACTTCGAAGTACACATTGACCTTGGCCGATTTGTCGTATGCGTATTTACACGCATCAAACAACATATCGCGGCTCGGTCCATTGACGATGTCAAAATACTTTTTCTCGGTCTTCTTGGTATTCATCCGAATACCTCCTTTCGTAATGTGCTCTCAGACGCATACGCAATCTGAGCCGTTTCAAGCTAGCCCCCTAGTCGGCTAGTTATTCTATTGTATCATACTCTTGCTATTTTGTCAAGAGAACCTCTGGCGCATTCATCAAAAAATCGGCAATTTGGCCGATTTATCTACGATCTGGTGGGGGCAGCTGGACTTGAACCAGCGACCAATCGGTTATGAGCCGACTGCTCTAACCACTGAGCTATGCCCCCGTAACTCAAAGTATAACACAAGGGGCGGGCGAGCAAACCGCTAGTGGTATAATATAAGCGTGCAAAAGCTCAAAATTAAATTCCGCCAGCTCCGCTACAAGCTCAAGACCGAGCTGCTGACTTTTTCGCACCTCGCAGTGGTGATTTTGTTGATTCTTTTCGTCTGGTGGACTAGTAGCTCTATTAGCGCACTCAACCGCAACTGGACCCTGCAGCAACGCCTCAGCGAACGCCAAGTCGAGAAGATGCGCCTCGAAATCGAAGTCGAAACCCTCAAGCTCGAGCAAGAATATCTCAAGTCCGCCGAATATCAAGAATACATGGCTCGCGCCAAGCAAAACCGCATGTTCCCTGGTGAAACCATGGTTATCCTGCCACAAAACAGCCAAGCCGCCAAAGACAAAGCCAAGGAATACCAGTCCGAAACCCGCGAAAAGAGTAATTTTGAACTCTGGCTGGATTTTTGGTTTAGCTGATACGTCTCAGGGCTACTCTCGTGTTGGCTATGGTAGTTTTTCGCCGCAACGGCCACTTGCGCCGTCAGGCCTTGACTATTCTCGCCAGATGATGTAAAATTCACAATAACGTCGCGGGGTAGAGCAGTCTGGTAGCTCGTCTGGCCCATAACCAGAAGGTCGTTGGTTCAAATCCAACCCCCGCCACCATATTTACACTACATGTTGAACATGCACAATAACAATCCCCATAACAGGGGTATTTTTGTTGCTTTTGTCTAAAAAATGAGCCATTTTTCGCCCTGAAACCATAAACGAAATGGGGCATATAATACCCAAGCCGTTACAGTTGCATCATTTTTTCTGCAAGCCGTTACATTTGCATCAGTGGTCCTAATCTGTGGTCGATGGCCATATTTAGACTACATGTTGAACATGCACAAGCGTTTTCCCCGTAACAGGGGTATTTTTGTTGCTTCTGCCCAATACCGCTAATGTTTTTTAAATCATTGCCAAAACCATAAACATGTTATATATTTACGGCAGTGTTGGAGTAAAATAAAAACGTTAAAAACTGGGCTAGGTCGCGATTGTCATTATTTTTTCTCCCTGCCCGAAAGGTCAAAAGGAATGGGTCTACTCCGCAAAAACTTAATACTTGCCGGCATAGCTAGTGTTGCTATGGCCGGCTTCTTGAGCTCATCAGGTGCATCTGCGCTGGATGGGTTTTCTTTTTCCGACATCATTAATCGGCAACAAGCACAAAGAGAGCAACTACTGTCTTATCTAACTGACCCATTCGGTGCAAGTACGGCCTGCGAATCTACCAATCCGGACAGCACCATTAGCTGCAATGAAAGCCTGTTTCCAGAGCTTCTGTATAACCGCATCACTGACGGTGCAAAACTTTACGGCCATGATGGTAAGGGCGTTATATTTACTGACACGGAACAATTGGTGGACAATAATCCTCAACTACGCACTGCTAACCGTGGCGATACGTTAAACTTTTCTGCAAAGTTTGAAATGGAGAGATATTACGATGACGCCAAAACGATGCCTATAACGCGCATTGAACTGGCTATTGGCTTCTCTGAAGGCTTAGTGTTGTCTGAGAATTCTGTTTCGTTGCGGATTAATAATCAGCTAATTCCTGCTGGCGAGTATAGTACTGACAGTTTTGACTTCGACGAAGACGAGCAGTTGCAGTCTGGGATCACCGGAGCCACGGTATTCAATGTCCCGCTGTATAATGGCGCATTTATTTACCCAGAAAACTCGACAATTGAGCTCCTATATTCTGCTACCGCGGGTGAAAATGCTGAAGGTGAGGTGTACGGTAGAACGGCATATGCTGTTTCATACGTTAACGGGGGCTCGGAAGATACGGATTGGTCTACAGAGGAAGATTTGTTCTCGGATAGTTATCAGGCTACAGCAATGCTTGAAGGAAATATCACTATTCGAAGAATTGACGAAGCCGGCAATCCAGTTCAAGGCGCCGAGTACACGATCGATGGCGTAAAAGCAACCAAAGTCGAAGATGAAGAAGGAGTATATATCTATGCCACGGACGGCGACATTTCCGAATTTAAAACAGGAGAAGACGGTATTGCAGTTATCACCGGTCTTCCGTTTGGTGAATACACTGCAAGAGAAGTATCCGCTCCTGCCAATAGCCCAAAAGTCGACACTATCACTCAAGACATTGCCAAAGAGATGACGAAAACCGAGTATGGTAAAACTAGGTTTGTTGGATCTTATGTTTCTTCGACTCCCATCATCGACTATACCGACTTCATAAGGGTTTTCGATGATGGTTCGATGGGGGCCGACAATCTTGAAATTGCAAAAAAAATAGACCCTGAGATTGTCGAAGAGCTGGGTGAAGACTTTAACAACATAGCAACTTATGATGAAGAATCAGGCACCTACATTGGACCGACTTTAGTCGGTGAAAGTATAAAAAAAGTTGACGATACGTATGTAATAGGTAACGGCGATTTGGTTATCCCATACGATTCGGCTATTGGCATGTACCGTTATACAATGAAGCTGTCTGATACTTGGAGTGATTTATTGTTTATTACTAATGACGACGGGACCGCCTCTTTTGGGGATTCTTCTGGCAATCAGACCACCTTAACCTTAAATAGTGGAACGGGGTGTTATGAAGTAAGCAGTGGCGAAGGGTTTTGTAAAGACGGTGAAAACTACATCTACAAATACCATGGAGATTGGTATTTAGTTGCCTACCCGACCGAAACAGAAGGGGTGTATTCAGTTGATTATGACTTCGTGTACTATACCATTGAAGAACTTGACGAAAATACGCTTCGCTTTTCTATGTATGCGCCAATTAGCTATCTGGAAAGTTCTGACACATACTACATTGCGCCAATGTCTTCCGGAATTGGGGTCAAAAAACTGACGGTCGCAAAAAGTACCGTCATGGCCTCAGAATATCTCTTCAGAAGTGAGGCAAAGAATAAAACTGACGAACTCACCCCCGAGCCAATCCCAGCCAACCCACAGACTGGAGATGTAGTATTCAAAGCTATCCTGATTATGCTAGCCGGTATTGCGTCAATCGCTATAACGAGTAAAAGACTAATAAAAAGGTAGGTCATATAATGCAAACTAACATGAAAACCAACACAAAAAGAACCCATCGGGGGGGGGGTACCATATAAGCTATTAATACTTGGCATTCTCAGTGCTGCTGGTGCAAGTCTGCTTAGCTCGTCGAATATTTATGCCTTAAATAACGACCCGTTCTTTAATCCCGCTAACGCCAACGATTGGACCGACCCATCCTCTATTATCCCCCGGTCGATCATTGGTGATGATTGCAATGCGGTAAACCCCAGCAGTATGGTTAGCTGCAATGAAGGCTCCATTTCCAATCTGCTTTTTAATAGGATATCGGACGGAGAAAAGCTTTACGGCCATGGCGGGAGGGGCATAATCTTTGCCGACACAGAAGGAATTATCGACGGAAATCCGCAAGAGAAGATGTCTAAGCTGGGAGATACCCTCAATTTCTCTGCGGCGCTCGAAACAGAAAACTATTATGATGAAGCTGGAACCCAGCCGGTGCTCAGCTATATGTTCGCCATTGCCGCCTCTGAGGGGTTGGCCATCGACCAATCATCCATAAAAGTCTCAGTAGGTAATCGCATCATCTCCGAAAGTGGTTTTGAGGTGGAGCCGGCGTCACCATCAACACTTAAGGGGACGGGATTAGGTGAAGCCTATGCGATACGATTGGACTGGAGCAACTATACGGTGGATGGCGCTAACTATTCTTTTGATTCCTTCAAATATTCCGATAATGCCCCAATTGAAGTTACGTATTCTGCTAAAGTAAGCGACTCCGCTCCGGCAACTGTTTTTAGTCGCCCAGCATATGCGATCGATTATCTGAATGGCGCAAGGAAGACGACGGACTCAGGCGTTGGCAATGACTACCTGCGGTCATCGTATCAAGCAACTGCATATATCAATGGGAATATTGAAATTTGCCGAACAGATAAAAAAGGCGAGCCGGTCGCTGGCGCAAAATATACCGTTGACGGGGTTGCGGCATTTAAGCAAAACGACCGTTTATATGTCTATAACGAAACGGGATCTGTCTCGGAATTCGTTACAGGGAATGACGGTTGTTTAACTATCATGGGCACTCCAACGGGCGAATATGGCGTACATGAAGTATTTTCACCCGATGGCGCTCCCGAGAAGACTACGATAACAAAAACCGTCAGTTGGGATAACTCCAACTCAAAAGCAATAATTGCGCAAGACCACTTTAGGTTCATGGGGCAAGATTATTCGGATATGGTCGTACGTTTTTCGGACACTGTTTATGGCGCGATCCCATTTAGCGATATTGAGCTTGTCTATAATCCTGAAACTGGCATGTATACGAACGGTGCTACGTCATATGAATATAATGGAGAAACCCTAAGGCAACAGGACGGGATTTATTATAAAGTAAGGACTAGCGAATATTATGATGGTAAATTTGCCGTCTCGTCGCTAAAAGATGCTTATGAATCGGCAGACTATAACCCAGACGACCCCAATTCCGACGACGTCGGTCTATATTTCAATGACGACGGCACGGTGCGTTTCGGGAGTGGTTTAATGATACCGCAATCTACCTTTTCCGAACCTCTAACTCTTCGCGAAGATGGCTGTTATCACGGAAAAATAAATAGCGCATACTATCAAACAATCGAATCTAATGATGCGACTTTATGCCAAGGCCCTAAGGGCGGCTATGAGTTACTAATACCTGTCTACTATATGGATGAAGAGACGCATTTCGGCATGCACTTCACTTATTCCGAAAAAGCTAACCGGTACTTGGCGGACTTTACTATGATTGTCATGGGGATTAAGGAGACAGACGGAGGACTGCTTCTATCTGCGTATATGGGGATGGAATACTATCCCGAATTTGACAAATACTTCATGTTCCCTATGTTTATTATGACGACCGTTGAAGAGAAACACTGGGTCACCGAGAAAACAATCCCTGCGGTTAGATTTGAGTTCGCTACTGCCAGCGATCAATCTGATGATCCGGAAGCCATCCCCAACCCCCAAACCTCCGACACTCTCACCAAGGCCGCCTGCATCGTCCTTATGGCAACCGCCTCAGCATATATCATGAATCGCAAACTGTCTCGCAGATAAATATCAAATTAACTCCATCAAAAACCCCGCCATCAGGCGGGGTTGTTTTTTCATCAGCGGAAAACCATTGAGACATTGCCTTCGGGCAAGGGGGATAGCTCGACGCCATCGACTTGGATGCGTAGCCCAGCGCAGTCCATCGAGAGCGTTTCGCCGTCCACTATCACGATCAATTGGTTGTGCCCGCAAACTTCCACATAACTGCAAACGGGGAACTCCGCTTGTAGTGCACCGTCGAAGTCGTAGACTTCCACGCGGTAGCTCGTCTGTTCGGTCGCCTCGCAGCACATCACTACTGGCTCGGGCTGTTGCGCTTTCGCCATGTTGCCGATATCGAGATATCGCGCCAATAATACTCATGCTAATACCGCCAAGCTCACTCGTAGAACCAATCGGGCAGTGGGCAGTTTGGACTTTAGCCTTTTGGGACTGTGTTTCGGGTACGACATTGCTCCTCCTCGTCCGTCGTCTCTGTTTCCGCGATGTTTAAAAAGCGATTCGACTCTGCGAATTATCCTGTAATTATAGCATATATATCACAAAAAGTCAATGCACCAAAACCCCAATGAAAAAGCCCCAGCATACGCTGGGGCGAGCTTTGGAGCGGCCAATCAAATTGCTAGCTAATCTTCTATTCGCTCCAAATACGGTTGTGCGTCCATGAAGGAGTTATACTCCTCAATAACGTGACGTAAGGTCGGAAAGGCCTTCCGGTCATTGTCGTGGCGGTAGAAGGCATTGTATCTAATGCCAAAATCGTCTTCCATCACCAAGACATTGTCCAAGTCATTCCAGTCGTCGATGGCGTCCTTAAAGACAATCCGGATAGAGAAGCGGCCGTATTTGTCCGCAATGAAATGCGAACGGTACAGTACCGCATCCCTCAGCAGGCAACTCCCGCCGGGGACAAAGCCGCATTCTTCCAATTGTCTTCTCGTCACATCATTCTTCAGGGCGTATCGGTTGATTTTCATACTAAAACCTCCTCATGAAAATCTGCGCGTACTGGGACGTACAACAAAATACTACTTGACTGCAGCCAAGTCTCTATCTTTATATCACAAAACAACCAAAAAGTCAAATATAGTTACCGATACGCTAGCTGTTCACAGGCCAAGCGGATAATCTCGCCCCAGCCATTCGTCACGTGCGGTGTACTGCAGACTTCTTCCAGCGTCATGTCGTAGCGCATCGCCAAAGCCAGCTCCTGAATCACTACGCTCGCATGCGGCGCCACCAATGCGACTCCCAAAATCCGGTCGTTTTTGTCACAAATCACCTTGATAAAACCAACGCGACTATCGCTCGTATTCGACTTCTGCACTGCGGCCAAAGGCAGCACGATCTTCGCGATTTTCTTATCATTCTTGATGCAATCATCCTCAGTTAGGCCAATACAGGCGACCTCTGGGTGAATATTCGTAATCCGAATCAGCCCGTTGTAATCCGCCGTCGATTTACTGCGTTGAATCATGTGCATCGCCGCCACCCGCGCTTCCAGCAAAGCTTTCTCGGTCGAGCTATGACCGCCTACCACATCGCCCGCCGCAAAGATATGTTTGACGTTCGTACGCATGGTTTTGTCGACCTTGATGCCGTTACGGTCAAATTTTACGCCGGCGTTCTCTAGGCCCAAATCCACGTTTGGCGCACTGCCCGTGCAGAATAGCACCTCGTCAATTCGCACTGACTTCTCCTGGCCGCCCCGCATAAAGACCACTCGTTTAAAGTTGCCTTCCTTTTCGACGGCAATCACCCGCGACTGCGTCAGCACGCGAATCTTGTTTTTACTAAAAATCGTGTCGATTACTTGGCCGACTTCTTCGTCTTCGCGCGGCAGCAGGCGCCCGGCAATATCTGCAATCACGGTTTCAACGCCCAATGTGGCGTAGTATTGCGCCAGCTCACAGCCAGTCGAGCCCGCTCCCACGATAAACACGCTCTTTGGCAAACGCGTAATGTCGCAGGCGTTCTCTGGCAGCAGGTAATTTACGTCGTCGGCAATCTTGATGCCCGTGTCTAGGATTGAGGCCCCCGTCGCCACCAAGAATTTTTTGGCCGTGTAAACTTTGTCGCCCACGGAGACTTCTTTTTTTGAAATGAACCGTGCTCGGCCGTGCAGGCAAACAATACCGGCCTCTTCGTAAGGTTTCTTGCTGTTGGCGTTGGCGCGCCGCATGGCCACCCGTCGCCAGTTATTTAGGCTTGGGAAGTTGTAGCGTAAATTCGTGCTCGAGATGCCATACTTGGCGCCCTCAATCGCTTTTTGCATTACTTGTGTAGCATGGAATAGCGCCCCCTGTGGCACATCGGTGTAATTTAGTGACGAGCCACCCCATTTTTCTGCTTCGATTAGTGCGACTTTTTTGCCTGCTTTCGCCGCCATCAAGGCCGCCTCACTCCCGGCGTCGCCACTTCCGATCACAATGAGGTCAAAATTTACGCGTTTCATTTTATATTATTTTATCATGGTTATGGTAAGAATAAGCGAGGTCTGGGCTAATCCCCTCCAGCTCCTTGCAAATAAAAATCCGCAAATCATCCTCGGTCACGATGTCTTTGTCTTCAATCCAGACGTCGCAAGCTTTGGCAACGCGCTGAGCAATCTGTTCTGCCCAACCGTCTGGCATCCGCAGACTCTTGGCGTGGCGCAGTATGCTTTGGCGCACTCCCTCGGACGAGTATTCATAGCTAATGCGTTTTTTCATCAATACACCCAGAACGCCAGCATAAAGGCGCTTAACGTAATAAAGCTCGCGCAGGACACAAAGCGCGTAAAGAGTTTGTGCTTGACGCGCCATTGCTGCGCCGTCACCACGGAATTTCCGTTGCGCACGTAGAATTTAAGCGTCAGCATCGGCAAAGCCACAATCAATAAGTAAAAGAGCAGTGCGACGATTTGCAGTTCGGCGCTGGTCGTCAAAATGCAGTTGGCCACCACGAAGAAAATCGCTAGGCTCATCGGCATCTCGGCGAATGCGCTCAGTGTCCCCAGTGAAAAGGCCTCAATCTGGTCATTCGTGGCCTTGGCGCGCCGGTTGATAAACCGCGAAAACGACCGCGGCAGCCACAGTTCGGTATTACGCCCCCTTCGGTAGTAAAGTAGCCACATCACGGCCGCCGTTGCTAGGAAAACCCCCACGCAAATCATCGTGGCTTCCAATGTCAGTGCTTGTCCGGCAAACTGGCTAATCCAAAAAGCGATCCCGCTCACCGCTAACATCGTAATAATCAGCGCCCCCAAGACATAAGCGCGGGTTAAGCGGCGGGTTTTCTTGCGGCGGTGTTGCCCCATGCTGGCGTGGTACAGCAAAATTAGGCCACCAAAACTCAGCTGGAGGCTTGCCTGCGCAAAGCCCGCTAGGGCGATTGTTGCAAAACAAAGCAAATCGCTCATGCCTTAATTTTAGCACAAAGCCATAAGATTGTACTTATGCTTGTCCGCGTCAGCCGTGCTCGCTAAAATCGGACCATGCAGAAAATAATATGATTCATCACGATACTAACTTTTAGTCTGTGCTGCGGTGTAGCGGCTTTTGCTAGCGAGCCCGCAACGTCCGACCCGCCGCTTGGCGCCCCGCTTGATTCGCCGTCTGATTCTGTCGATGTTGGCGCAGACACTGCGTCCAGTTTGATGCGCTTTTATGCGGTCAATGCTGGCTACAAAGATGACTTTTCTGCTCAAAACTACGATTTCATCGAGCTTGTCCGCCCCGATACAGTCGAACCACACAGCCTCACCCCGTACAAAATTGTTTACACCAACAGTAACGGCAACCCCGCAGGCGAAATCACCTTTGGTGCCTATGATTACCTCGTTGCCGACCATCTCGTACTGGGCTTCAAGGCGAGCCCACAGTATCAGGATGCCCCTGCCGAGTTTTTGTATAATTTCGGCACGGCCGGCCTCGCCTCGACTGCCGGCATGCTGCAGCTCTATCACGACAACGAACTCATCGATGAGCTCTGCTGGGGCAAGCTCAGCTGCGCTCAGCAATTTGCCAAATTTTCCACCACCGAATCCAGCAACACCTCGATTATCCTGTGCGACCCCGCCGAAGACTGCGACTCGGAATATTACGCCGAGCTTGACCCCGACGCTATCGTCGAGCGGCCGCCCGATTTGCCCGCTGCTATCTCTGCCGCACCCAGCTGCGCCGGCGTGCAAATCACCGAAATCTACTCTTACTATCAAGAAGATTCCAGCGAGCAGTTCGTTGAGCTGCATAATCCTACCCCGCATACTCTCCCTCTAGACGGTTGCCAACTCGCCTTTAAGAGCAAGACCTTCCCGCTTGACGGCGTCTTATCGCCAGGACAGTATTACGCCTTCCAAGATGACAACCTTACGCTAACCAAGAGTCCCATCAAGGCGCTCGAGATCAAAGTCATTGATGCGGCAGAGCAGACCGTCACCACCGCCAGCTACGACAAAAAGCAAAAGCGCGGTGCTTCTTATGCTGCGTTTGGCGCCGATGGCTGACAGCGTACTTACCACCCCACACCGTCCGCCGCTAACATCTACCAAGCCTTCCAAAGTTGTGAAGAGGGCAAGGTAATCAATCCCAGCACCGGCAACTGCATCAAGGCCCCCGCCACCACAACTGCCAAAAGTTGCAAGGCTGGCTACTACCTTAACCCTGCCACCAATCGTTGCAAGAAAGTCACCACTACTACACTTACCGCCTGCAAAGAGGGTTACGAGCGCAATCCGCTCACTAAACGTTGCCGCAAAATCGTCACGACTACCGGCCAAGAATATGCCGTCGCTCCATCCGAAGATGCTGGTCAATACCATAACCGTCGCATTTTTGTGGCCTTGGCTGGCGTTGTCATTGCTATCGTTGCGGCCCTTGCTTATATCATTATCCAATTCCGTCACGAAATTCGCGATTTCTTCCGTAAACTCCGCCGTAAGTTAAGATCCCGCAAGGTATAATGTAGTTATGGCAAAGCGTATTCTCGGCATTGATCCTGGCACCGGCATCTGTGGTTTTGGCGTGGTCGAGTACGCCAAACGCAAAGCCCCCCACATGGTTACCGCTGGTGTTGTTACTACGCCAGCCCATACCCCCTTGGCTGATCGCCTACTGGATATCTATGAGTCCATTAACCAGATTATCGATGAAACGCACCCCGACGAGGTATCTATCGAGAAGCTATATTTTAACCAAAATATCACCACGGGCATTACGGTGGCTGAAGCACGTGGGGTGGTCATTCTGGTCGCCCGTCAGCATAACCTGCCGATTTTTGAATACACTCCACTTCAAATCAAGCAGACTCTCACTGGTTATGGCCGTGCCAAGAAGAAAGACATGCAAGAGGCCGTCCGCCAATACCTAAATATGCGCGAAGTCGTCAAGCCAGACGACGCCGCCGATGCTCTTGCCGCCGCTATTACGCACGCGCTGATGACGCGCAGCGCCGTCCTCTAGTCCTACTCTTGACAAAAACCACTAAATATGCTAGTATAGCAAATGCAAGCCATCATGCTTGAGTATTTTTCTCGTATCAGGAGGTGTATTGATGAGAAAAATTAAAAACTCACCAAGTTTCCCCAGCATCGTGCGGGCGGTTCTAGCCGCCCTCACTGTAATTGTTTTGCTCTGTATGTGGCAGGCCCAACCGGGCCGCCCCAAACAAGGCGCCTCGCGCCGCACGACTACCGCGGTATCCGCCAAAGCCTCGTCGGCCACTAAGACTACACAGGCTACGCAGCGCACGACTACAATTACCGCTCGTAGTAAACCGACGGCCAAAACCACCACCGCGTCACGCACGGTGGCTACTACGGGCCGGTCTCCTTACGCGGGCTTACTGAGTCGGATTAGTGCCAAGGACCGCGATGTCCTCGCTCGCCTGACTTATCATGAGTCGCGCGGCAATGGCGGCAAAGCAGTTGTCGAAGTCGTGCTTAATCGCGTCATGGACGCGCGCTTCCCGAACACCGTGCAGGGCGTTGTTTACCAGGCGGGGCAGTTCACGCCCGCCAGTAAGCTGTATAGCGCAGCTATCAACGAGCCAGGCGCATTTTCGGCCTGTCAACGTATCGTTGATGAAGTATTGAGTCCAAATTACGCACGGGTTTTGCCGGGGCATTATCTCTATTTCAACGCGGTGTCCCCCGGCACGGGAGATTACCGTTGGATGGGCGGCAATGTCTTCTATGGCTAACTAGCCAATGACGTTTCGCCTCACGCCCCCACTCAGGGCCGCCATGCGCGGCCTTTTTTCTATGTTTGGCTAAGAAGACAGAATTCTCTACGTTCATCAGATGCTATAATAGCCCTATGATTGCTCATCTTCACGGCCAGATTGCTGAAAAATTCGCCAATTCTGTCATTGTTGACGTTAATGGTGTTGGCTACGAAGTCGCCCTCACTTTACCAGATTTTGACCGTCTCTTGCTTGATGACGAAGTGAAGCTTTACACCTATCATCACGTGCGTGAGCAGTCCGAAGAGCTGTTTGGCTTTACTGCGCTCGAGGGCAAAAAGCTTTTTGAATTACTCATCACCGTGCAGGGTATTGGCCCAAAAAACGCCATGGCCGTGCTATCTTTGGCGCCGGTCGAAGAAGTGCGTAATGCTATTGCCAACGCCGACGCCGCCTATCTTACCAAAGCTAGCGGCATTGGCAAAAAAGCCGCCGAACGCATCATCGTTGACCTTCGCGAAAAAGTTGGCTTACCGACCTACTACGGCCGCAAGTCCGATCCGGGTACTAATACGATTGTCGCCAACGACGAGGCGCTTGAAGCTTTGATGGCACTTGGTTTTCAGCTGGCCGATGCCACACAGGCCCTCGAGGGCGTCGACCCTGACTTGCCAGTCGAGGCTCGCATCCGCGAGGCTCTTAAAAAGCGTTAGCGTAACAGATTATTGACTTCTTGCCGGCTCTTTGCTAGAATAGCAAACATGCTCTCGCCGTAAACTCTGCGGTATCGGGGAAAAGGTCGTTTCCGAGAGCATACATTACTAAGCAGGAGAACACCATGAAAAAGCGTAACCGCAAGGGGACGCTCAGAGTGGAAACACTTCGTTGGAACGAATTCATCGAGGTGTAGAAAATACCCCCGTCATGGGGGTATTTTTTGTGCGCAAGTATTTTTTTCAGGCTATTTCGCCAAATGTTCGTCGATTTTCGTCTTGATATTATTCATCAAATCATCCAGCGAATCTTGATCGCCAATCGTCACATACTCACCATTTACGTAGAATGACGGCGTCGCCTGAACTTTGCTCAGATTTTTGCCGACATTGAGATCGAAGTTGATTTTTTTCTCAAGGTCCTTATTGTTTGTGATGGCATCCTGAAAAGCCGCTACGTCGCCGTCGGGTGCTGCTTGTTCAAAAATACTAATATACTTTTGCGTGCGCTCGCTGCCGCTTTCGTAAATCCAATCGGTCCGGTTGTCGTAAAGCGCCTCAGCCATTTCCCAAAAGTAACCTTGCAGACCCGCCGCTTCTGATGCTGCGGCTGCCGAGCGCGCATTCTGATGCCCCGAGATTGGATAATGTCGAAAGACGAAAGCTACTTGGTCCTTGTATTCCTCGTACAAAGTATTCATTTTGGGCATCATCGAAGCGCAGCCAGGGCACTGAAAATCCGCATACTCAACCACGACAACCTCTGAATCGGCTTTGCCGCGTACGTGTTCGGCAATGCCGCCGCTGTTGGCTTCATCACTAATCACTCCGGCCGCATTGTAAGTCTCGTAATCCACGGTTTTTTGGCTATTTTGTACTGCACTGTAAATCACCATGCCGCCAAAAATCGCGACAATCGCAATAATCACCCCAACTGTTGTTTTATTCATGTTAGAATTTTAGCATGAAGTCATTGTTTCTAAAACTTATGACCAAGTTCGTGTACTGGCTCGATCCCAAGCTCGAACGCTTCCGTGCTCCCAAGCACAAAAAACCGCCCTACACACCTAAAACCGAGTCAGACCTCGCTAAACTTTTACAGCGTACGCCCGATTCGGTCCTAAACAAAACTCAACGCATCGCCATCGCTAGTTCCATGTCCTACCAAACTGTGCCAGTCGCCAAAATCATGGCCAGGGCAGAGCACGTCGTCACTTTGCACGAAGATGACATCCTCGGCGCTCTGACGCTCGACCGGCTATACAAAACTGGTCTGACGATTTTTCCTGTTTACGACAGCAACGAGCAAATTTGCGGCATCCTGCGGACTGACGAAATTGACCCGCTCAAAGTTGTCGAAAGCGAAACCCGCCTCGCCGACTGTATAGACCGTAATATATATTATGTGCGCGCGGACTATTCACTCGACATGCTCTTGTCGGTTTTTATTCGCACGAACAATAACTTTTGCGTCGTGATTGACCATGACGGCGCAATCTGTGGCTTTGTTTCGCTCGACATGTTTATTACAAAATTCTTTGGCGAAGAAATCATTGACGATTTTGAGTCGGATGCTGACCGCCAAGCCGTTATCCTGCGCAGCCAAAAATAACATGCTTATGTTAAAATAACCTTATGTGGTGGCTGGTTTTTCCTGTTTTTGGCTCGATTCTTTACTGCGTGGGTGGCTACTCGCAAAATTACCTCACCGACAACGCGATTCAAAGGGGTCGTGCCGGTTCATACGTAGTTTTACGCCTGATTGGTCACATCGCAGCGATTATTTTGCTGTTATCGATTTTTGGTCGCGCGGTATTTATGATGCCACTGCAAAATGCAGTCGGTCTTATGCTAGCCGGTGCAATTAATGTGATTGGCTCTGCTTTTCATTGCAAGGCCTTGCAGAAGGGCGATAATGCCGATATTTCAATCTTCGGCCAAGTCAGCCCAGTCATTTCACTCGGTCTCGGCGTGCTAATTCTTGGCGAGAGCATCACTGCCAACCAGGGTCTTGGCTTTGTTTGTATCATGGGCGCCATCATGTACGTTATCCTCAGCAATAATACTCGCCGCGGCGGCCCAAACGCTTCTGTCGCCGCGACCACTGTCGTTTCATCATTTTTCTCGATTTTGTCCGACATCGTCTACTCGTATTTTCTTTTCGGCACGGCCGATTATACGCATTTTGCTCAAGCCTTCTTCTTCTTTGAGCTCGGCTCGGTTCTTATCACGGTATTGGCTTGCATCTTCTTTGAATCCTGGCGCAAGGCTGTCAAAAAAGCCTTCTTTGCCGGCCCGCGACACAAGCAAAACCTCGTCCATGCTTTATCCGAAAACCTCACCTTTATTGTGGCCGACGTGCTCTACAAACTGGGTTTGATGTTGGCGCCCGTCAAGTCGCTGGTTTCGGTAGTCAGTCGCGTCGTTAACTTATTCTCGTCCTTGTTTATTACGATTTTCTTTGGGCGAGTTTTTCCGAAATTCATCAGTGCTCGCCGTCCTTCCAAGAAGACTCTCATGCAGTATGGCGTCGCCGCCATCTTTATCGTAGTTGGCCTCGTTCTGATTAATTAGCACTCTTGACCCCACGACTGCTAAACGTTATACTATACACCATGAGCAAAAGAGACTACTACGAAGTTCTCGGCGTCCAAAAGGGCGCTTCTGATGACGAAATCAAAAAGGCTTTTCGTAAACTAGCCGTCAAATACCATCCCGACAAAAACCCCGGCGACAAAGAAGCCGAGGCTAAGTTTAAAGAAGCCAACGAAGCCTATTCTGTTCTGAGCGACAAAACTAAGCGTGCTCGCTACGACCAGTTCGGCCATGCTGGCGTGGGCGGTAGCAGTGCCGGCGGCAATCCGTTCGGCGGTGGCAATCCTTTTGGTGGCTCCTACAGCTACAACGGCCAGAACATTAACTTCGACTTCGGTGGTGGTCTTGACGACATTCTCGGCGCCATGTTCGGTTTTGGCGGCGGCTTCCGCGGCGCACGGCGGGGGCGCGATTTGCAAACCAGTATCACAATCGATTTCAAAGACGCCATTTTTGGCACCAGCAAAACCGTTCGCGTCAATGGCAAAGATATCAAACTCAAGATTCCTGCTGGCATCTATGACGGTCAGCGTATCCGCCTCAACGGCAAGGGCGGTGAAGCTCCCAGCGAAGGCGGTCAGCGCGGTGATCTCTACGTCGAAGTCCGTGTTCGCGCCCACAAGACCCTGACTCGCGAAGGCGATTTAATTCTATCCGAAGTCACCATCTCAATGGTTGACGCCGTACTCGGCACCGAAGTCGACGTCGAAACCGTCGACGGCAAAATCACCATGAAGGTTCCTGCCGGCACCCAGCCTGGCACCAACTTCAAGTTGTCCGGCCACGGCGCACCTCGCCTCGGCAGCACCGAACGCGGCCCGCAAATCGTCATGGTCAATGTCGAAATCCCCAAAAATCTCTCCCGCAAACAGCGTGAGCTTATGGAAGAATTCCGCACCGCCAAAAAGCACGGTATTTTTGGCTAATTTACGCCAGCCCCAAATGCTTCTTTGCCAAATCCGTCACCACCCGCCCGCGCGGCGTACGTTGAATCATCCCGAGTTGCATCAAAAACGGTTCGTAATAGTCCTCGATTGTCGAGGCTTCATCGCCCGTTAGCGCCGCAATCGTGTTCAGCCCAACCGGTTTGTCACCGTATTTTTCGATCATCAAAGTCAGCATATTGCGGTCGGCCGGGTCAAGACCCAGCTCATCGATTTCCAACATCCGCAGCGCATCATGTGCAATCGCCGTATCAATAATGCCGTCACCATTTACGTCGGCATAGTCACGCACGCGTTTCAGTAGCCGGTTCGCAATCCGCGGCGTCAATCGCGCTCGTTGTGCTAACAAATCCGCTGCTGCTGGCTCAATTTTTGTATCAAGAATCTTTGCCGAACGCTCGATAATCTGCCGAATATCATTATTCGCGTAATACTCCAGCCGAAACGCATGGCCAAACCGATCGCGCAGCGGCGCCGCCAAATTCCCCGTCTGTGTAGTCGCACCAATTAAGGTAAACCGTGGCAAATCCAGCTTGACGCTCCGCGCCGCTGGCCCCTTACCAATCACGATATCCAACTTATAATCTTCCATCGCCGAGTACAAAATCTCTTCCACCGCTCGGCGCAGACGATGAATTTCGTCAATGAATAAAATATCTCCATCGGCCAGATTTGTCAGAATACTGGCCAAATCGCCGGCCTTCTCAATCGATGGCGCTGCCGTTGCGCGGAAATTTGCATTCATCTCGTGCGCAATCACGCCGGCCATCGTCGTCTTGCCCAGACCAGGCGGCCCATAGAGCAGCACATGGTCCATCACGTCGCCACGCTTCTTCGCGGCATCAATCGCCAACTTCAAATTCGTCTTCAACCGCCGTTGCCCGATGTATTCGCTAAAAGTCGTCGGCCGCAAACTAATTTCGACGATTTTCTCGTCGCTGTCGTCTTCGTGAATACTGGTGTCTACGACCCGTTCAATTGCCATAGCTGTATTATAGCATCTGTGGCATGAACGCATTAACAAGACGCGGCCCTAGAAATTGCATCTCGGGCCGTAAACTCCACCCACCAAAAACGAATAATATATCGCACAAAAAAATAGGACAGCCACCCTGTACATTGCAATACTGGGCCCGTCCTTATCCATAGTATATCAGCCTCACTTTCTGTCGTCAAAGTTTCCAGGCGTGGGTTTTTAGCGGCAGGATTCTAGAAAATAAAAAGAAGGCGCCCGACTGTGCAATTCCGTCACTGCCGCTACCTTCATAGACATTCTATCGCTTCTTCCTATAAACGTCGAATACTTCGCCAGACTTCTTGATTACTAACAGGCGGTTAACTAAATTTGGTTTTCGATGAAGAAAAAGGGCGCATTTGGGTAGATTTTCGCTCCGGTCACAAGATGTTCCACTATCCAGACGCCTTTGAACAAGGGTTCTTATTCCTATAATCTCGTCACGGTTAAAAACGATTATATAATATCCCCATGTACCACTTCCGCTACCGCTGTCCTTTTTCCGACATTTATCTCATCAGTGACGGCGCTGTGTTGACCGGGCTCTATTTCGCCGCGGCGCCAGCACTCGCGGGCATTCTGCGCAATTCCACCGCACGCGAGCTGCCGGTCTTCTCCGCAACGCGCCGCTGGCTTGACACCTATTTCTCTGGCCGGCAGCCAGACTTTATGCCGGGATATCGCCTCGACGGGCTGACGTCATTCCGCAAATTAGTCGTGGCCGAACTGTGCAAAATACCATTCGGCCAGACTACGACTTACGGCGCCATTGCTCAGCGTGTCGCCCACAGAACTGGGCAGCGCCAAATCTCCGCCCAGGCCGTTGGCGGCGCAGTTGGTTGGAATCCTGTCTGTTTGCTCGTTCCATGCCATCGCGTTTTGGGTGTTACTGGCCAACTCACCGGCTACAGCGGCGGGCTTCAGAACAAAATCCAACTACTCCGCCTCGAAGGTCACGACATTGGTTAGCGTGGGCAGCAGGCCAAGCCCACTTTTTTGTTCCACTCAAATTCATTACGCTTATGCTTTTCGCAACACCACAAAAACTGGTAAAATATAAACAATCATAACGGAGACATCTATGGCAGATTTGAAAGGCACTAAGACCGAACAAAACCTCAACACCGCCTTTGCCGGCGAGTCGCAGGCGCGCGTCAAATATCAGTTCTATGCTAGCAAAGCCAAGAAAGAAGGCTACGAGCAAATCGCGGCCATTTTCCAAGAAACCAGCGACAACGAAAAAGAACACGCCAAAATTTGGTATAAGTTATTGCACGACGGCGTCGCTGACACTATGACCAACCTGAAGGACGCCGCCGCCGGTGAAAACTACGAGTACACCGACATGTACGCCACTTTCGCCAAGGAAGCTCGCGAGGAAGGCTTTGCAGAAATCGCCACCTTGTTCGAGGAAGTCGGCAAAATCGAAAAAGAACACGAAGCTCGCTATCTCAAGTTGCTCGAAAACCTCGACAAGGGCATGACCTTCAAAAAAGACGGCGTTACTATTTGGAAATGCCGCAACTGTGGCTACATCCACTCGGGCGAAGTTGCGCCAGACGTCTGCCCAGTTTGCAATCATCCACAATCCTTCTTCGAAGTTCGCGCCGAGAACTACTGATACTGTACGTGCGGGAAAGTTTAAGCGGTGGCATCAAAAAGACAAATTAATCGCCTGCGTCGCGTGGCTGCGGTCATGCTTTTTGCGGCAGGCTTTACGGTGTTTTTGTATTTTAACCCCGATGCTTATCAGGATGCGGCACAGCTCAATATCGATGCCTCCGAGATTTCTTTTCAGGAAACTCAGACCAAAGCCGACTCTATTCTGGCGCGCGATGTACTCGAACATCTCGCCGTCAAAGACAAAAATACTAGCGAAAAATACTATCGCAAACTTTTCTATAACAACTGGAGTACGGCCGCCGATGGCTGCAACATGCGTGAGGCCATTCTCAAACGCGACCTGCACGACCTTGTTTTGACTGGTTGCAAAGTGCAGTCAGGCGTTCTGGATGACCCGTATACCGGACAGCGGATTAATTTCGTACGCGGGCAGGACACTTCCGCTGCAGTGCAAATTGACCATGTCGTTGCGCTGAGTAACGCTTGGGCTACGGGCGCCTACGCGTTTGACGCCGATAAGCGTCTCGCGCTTAGCCAAGATCCACTCAACCTTATTGCCGTTGAAGGGCAGGCCAACCAGGACAAGCTTGACCAGGACGCCGCCGATTGGTTGCCGCCCAATCAGGCTTTTCGCTGCCAATATGTTGCTCGTCAAGTTTCCGTCAAATATAAGTACGAGCTATGGGTTACCCCCGCCGAAAAAGCCGCCATGTTGCAAGTACTTGTGGCTTGTCCAGACGAAACTACTCAAGGCATAGTAGCTCAGTGATCTGGTAATTATCCCCGCTCACCGCCGCCACGGCTAACTGCAGTTTAGCCTCGGCAATACCGTTTTCTTGCGCAAAACTCTTTGCGCCCAGGCGCATTTTGTCTAGTTTGCGCTGCGTAATCGCATCAAGTCCGTCGTTCTGGCGCGTATTGCGACGATACTTAACTTCTGTAAAATAGAACACCCCAGCATTTTGCGACACGATGTCGATTTCGCAGAACTTTGTCCGCCAATTGCGCGCCACAATTGCATGACCTTGCGCGCGTAGGAACTCTGCTACTTTTTCTTCGGCAACGTCACCGCTGCGTAGCGGGGCACTACTGGTGTTTTGCCGTGCTAGCATTTCGGCCATTGGCCGAAAACTTCGTCGATGTTCGGGGCATAGACCGTATTTTTCGATTGCCGCTCGATGCGTCGCCGTTCCGTAGCCGACATGTTTTTCGAAGCCGTAATATGGGTATTTTTCGGCAAGCTTTTTCATGTAATTGTCGCGGGCAACCTTCGCTACAATAGCCGCTGCAGATACTTCCGGCACCAGCAAATCAGCTTTCTTCATGGTCTGTACGTAGGGCGCAAGCGGCGTCTCGCGCAAGAAGTTCACCGTCCCATCAATCACGATTTCGTGGAAGGATACTTTAATCTGCTTAACAGCCATTTGGCAGGCTTTACGGAGTGCAGCGGCTAAACCAATTTCGTCTAATTCTTCAGCCTGCACCCAGCCTAAGCCATACTCACACTGCTCGCAAATTTGTTGCGCTAAGGCTTCGCGCTTAGCGGCACTGAGCTTTTTGCTATCCGTCAGCCCTTCAATTCCTGCGCCATCCAGCACGCAGGCGCCTACAACAAGAGGCCCCGCCCAGGGACCTCTGCCAACTTCATCAATTCCAAGAATCGCCAAATTTTTAAGCTTCTGCCGGCTCGGCTTTAGCTTCGTTGGTTGCGGTTTCGGCCGCTTCGGTCTTGGCTTCTGTGCTTGCGGTATCCGCGACTTCTTCAGCCGGTGCTTCGGCCTTGTCTTCTACGGTTGGTAGTTCGTTTACGGCTTTGCGATCGAAATCTTTCTGTGCCAAGCGAGCGGACTTACCAGAACGTTCGCGCAAGTAACGGAGATTATTACGGCGGACTTTGCCACGGCGGACAATTTCGACTTTCTCAACCAAGGGGCTGTGGAGCAAGAAGCTCTTCTCGACGCCAACGCCAGAAGTGACTTTACGCACGACGATGCGTTCGGTGTGAGATTGCTTGCGGTCGACGCGAATCACGGTGCCTTCAAAGACCTGAATGCGGAACTTGCCGCCTTCTTGAATCTTCTGAGATACCCGCACGGTGTCACCAGAGCGTACGTCAATGACGGCAGCTTTTTTCTGGGCGTCTCCCACCATTTGTAACAATTCAAATGACATATTCTTACCTTTTATTTATAATATTGAAAAACTTTTCTCATTTTAGCATATTTTTGCCAGTTTGAAAAGGGGTGATATACTAAATCACTCTGGAGACTTCATCGAGCGTCGTGTCGCCCCGCAGGGCAGCCAAGACACCTTTCTGCTCGAGCGTCAGCAGACCATGCTTTCTGGCGGTTTCTTCGATTGCTTCGGTGTTGGTTTCGCGTACGTCGCCACGAATGTATTTCTGGATTTCTTCATTCACCACCATCTGCTCCATGATTGCTGTCCGGCCGTTAAAGCCAAAGGGGTGTTCTTCGCTGGCTTTCTCTTTGTATAGGGTGATGTTATCTAAATTGTAATCATGCGGCACGCCATCCAGCACGCGTTTAATATAGTCAGTCGTGGCGGCATCGGCTTGGTAGGCCTCTTTGTTATCGGCCAATTTGCGCACCAAGCGTTGGGCGATTAGCAGCCGAATCGACGACGAGAAAATTGGGTTTACGCCAATCATGTCGATCATCCGGGAAAAGGCTGCCGCAGTAGAGTTGGCGTGGAAGGACGAAAGCACCAAGTGCCCAGTAATCGAGGCCTGAATTGCGGTGCGTGCGGTATCATTATCGCGAATCTCGCCCACCATTACTACGTCTGGGTCTAGACGCAAGACTGAGCGTAATCCATCTGCGAACGATCCGCCCTGGGTAGTCTGAATCGGAATCTGCGAAATACCACCAATGCCGTACTCAATCGGGTCTTCCAAAGTGATAATTTTGCGTTCGGTCGAGTTCAACGCATTCAAAATTGAATACAGGGTAGTAGACTTACCAGAACCCGTCGGACCCACCATCAGCACCAAACCGCGCGGGTGTGAAATGACGTCATTAATTTGCGCGCGTTCGTCTTCCGTGATACCGAGCAAATCCAAATTCAGTAAACTCTCGTCAAAATTGAACAAGCGCAACACGGCGTCTTGTCCATACATCGTTGGCACCATCTCGACACGTATATTGAGTAGATGTGTCGAGCCATCGCGCGTCACGTCCTTTTGCATATGGCCAGACTGCGGCCGCGTGCTAGCCGTCGAAATATTTGCCCGCGAGCTCAATTCGCCCATAAAAATCCGGTATTTATCACGACTAATCTCGGCAACGGGATGCAAAATCCCGTCCACCCGCATCCGGATGCGGATTGTGTGGCGGAGGTTTTCGATATGGATATCGCTCGCGCCCAACTTGTCGGCCTGGTCTAGTAGATAATCAAATACCTTTTCGGTCGAAACTTGATCCAGGGTTTGCGATACCGACTGTAGGGTAGTGCTATCGCCCTCCGCAGCAATCTTAATGTCGTCGTAATGAACTTCCTGGGGCGGGTCGTGACGGAGCATGAACACTTGGTAAGCGGAATTCGAAATCAGGTAAAACTCAATCTTTAAACCCTGATCGGAATATTCACGACTCAAACGATCGATGACACTCTTGGGCGTCTGGCTCGTGACCATAAACTGATACGGCACCGCCTCAACCCCCTTCTGCAGAGGAATAATATAATCGCGGTGCATCTGCTCTACGCCGAGCACGTCGCGCACGAGCGGAAAATCGTTTTCGAAATCCCGCGTATCGAGATAGGCTAAACCCAAAATCCCCGCTCTGCGGCTGGTGGCGTCTTCTTCATTCTGCCTACGCTTGCGCTGGACCTCTTCCTCGTTCATAATCTCATTGTATCATGAAAAAGCTTATCGTTATTTTGTATAATATTCGCTCCAGCTACAATGTTGGCGCTATTTTGCGAACTTGCGATGCGCTTGGTGTCGACCGGGTGTATTTTACCGGTTATACGCCGTTTCTGGATAAAGGTTTACCGCACGAGCAGGCCAAACTAGCCAAGCAAATTCACAAAACCGCCCTTGGCGCCGAGCAGACCGTCAACTGGCAGCGTACGGACGACATCACCACGCTCATTTCGCAGCTTCAAGCAGACGGCGTCCGTGTCGTGGCGCTCGAGCAGGGCAGCCACTCTCATAATTTAGCCGCCGGATATCAGCCGGATTACAACATGGCGCTCATTTTGGGTGAAGAGGTGCACGGCATTCCGCCGGCCATTTTGCGACAATGCGACGAACTGCTTGAGATCCCTATGTGTGGGCAAAAAGAGTCCTTCAACGTCTCGGTCGCTGCCGGTATTGCACTTTGGGAGTTGCGCAAAGCTAAACTGAACGATAAAAGAAAATATCTACGTAAGCCAGAATGACTCCCGCCACCATCATGTAGCCGTGTGCGCCGTCCAGCCACTGCGTGATTTCTGCCGCCAAAGTGTCGAAGCTAAAGTAATACACTAGTAAATCCGAGAGCAATACTGTTAGCGTTGCTGCAAAAACCACCGCTTCGGCGATACGCAGTAGTCCGAACAAGCCACTTTTGCCAGCGCGAAAATACAAAAGCAACGGGATAACCGCCACAAACAAGGCGTAGAGTATTTGCTGTGTCAGTGTCACATCGACAGTCGGTACCCAGGTGTGAATCGTCTCTGCGAACAACGCACCAAAATGGTCATAAACCGCCAACCCCGCCACCATCGCCAAAAACGCAATACCAATATGGCGCTTAAAGAAAACAAAACAGAACAATAACGCTGCTAATACGACCGCTAAAACCATAAACAGATTATAGCACGTCTGTTTTTACTAGGCGCCGATGCGGTCGCGATGCGGTGTGCGTTTAGCGTTGTGCTCGATATATTCGATAATCTTGCCGGCGACGTTGCGACCAGTGACTTTTTCAATGCCAAAACCAGGCGAGGCGTTTACTTCGAGCACCAATGGCCCTCGCTCCGAGCGCATAATGTCTACACCGGCTACACTTAAGCCCATCGCTTTTGCCGAGCGCACGGCGACTTTTTCTTCTTGTGGCGTAAGCTTAATTGGCGTGCCGCTGCCACCTTTGTGCAGATTCGAACGAAAATCATCGTCCAGACTCTGTCGCTTCATGCTAGCGACGACCTTACTACCCACTACGAACGCACGAATATCAGTACCGGCAGATTCTTTCACGTATTCCTGCAGCAGGATGTTCGTGCCGCTGTCGTTGGCCAAATAGAAGGCCTGCAAGGTGGATTTAGCCGCCTTTTTCGTCTCCGCCAATACGACGCCGTTACCATGCGTGCCGCTTGCCAGCTTAATGATTACTGGCGCGCCGTCCAGCTGGTCTAGCAGCTGGTCAATATCCGCCGAGTCGCGCGACACGACTGTTTTTGGAATATCGATATCGTTTTTTGCTAGCAGCTGCATCGAGCGTAGCTTGTCGCGTGCTCGCGTAATCGCCAACGAGCGCGACAAAGTGTAGTTCCCTTGCATCTCGAGCTGTCGTACGACCATGCAGCCATACTTAGTCATGTGCGAAGCGATGCGTGGGATGATCGCATCATAATGCCCCAGCGCCTCGCCTTTGTAATAGACTAGGTTCTGTTTTGGTTCAATTGAAACGTAGCAGTCTTTATATTTGACGATATCTACTTCGTGCCCACGAAGCTCAGCTTCTTCTTTGAGGCGTTTTGTGGAGTAGTTCCCAGGGCCGTTCGACAAGATGGCGATTTTCATTTTGCTGCCTCCTCGTTATTTTTACTGTGTTGTTTGTAAAAATCTTCCTTCATGGCGCGGGTTAGCTTCATCGCGGCATCTTTCGTTTCTGGCGTATAAATTCGTTCACGACTAACATCGACCACGAAATTATCTTTGAGCGTGCGGCGACCAATCAAAATCGGATAAACATGCGTCGAGCGGTCACTCAGTCCCAATACGGTCTTCACCTCTCGTCCGTTGATTCTCAGGCGAAAAGGCGCCTTGAAGCGCATCGCAATATGACCGGAGGCGCTTTTGACTTTGCTCGCATCGTATTCGGCACAGACGACATCTTCGCCAGTGTAGAACTCCGAACCCTTGCCAAAGAGCTTAAAAACTAGTCGACCTTGTTCGTCGATGTGAATGTCGCTCGCCCAAATTGCCGAGCTATCCGCGCCAGTATCCACCTTGGCGGGCACCTTTTTGATGCTTTCGCTCAGGTCAACTAGGGCATCACGACCAATCGTTTCTAGTTTACTCATTGCCTTATTATAACACTTTCGCTTAAAAAAGTCAAAGGTTATCACCCTGAAATCCCCCAAATATGCTAAAATATAGTTAACTTCACGGGAGTAGAGTTATGAAAAAGGAGTTAGCAGCAATTAAGCACGCTCGCAGCGCCAAGGAATTTCCTGGTGTTGATCTGGCCGAAGATGAGTATGTTGTACTTAGTATCGAGCGCTCCAAACTGGGCGTTATTGCCATTTGGTTTGTTGCCGCCGTACTGGCTATTATCTTGACCGCAGCGGTGATTCTGTTGTCCAACGCTAGCACTTTCGACAATTCGTATCTCACCATTAACGCCAATGCGCGCAAATACCTAACGTTGGGTATTGTTACGCTGTATTTCTTGCTCCTTTTTGGCGCTCTTATCGGTCAGGCTATCTACAAATCCAACCATCTTTACATCACCAATTTACGCGCTATCCAGAATATCCGCACTTCCTTGTTCAATAATTCCACTAATATTATCGAACTCGGCAAGATCGAGGATGTTTCTTATCGCCAGCACAGCCTCTGGGATCACATTTTTCAAGTCGGGACTCTGCGCATGTCGACGATGGGCGACGAAACCACCTATACCTTTAATTTTCTTGACACGCCACATGATGAAATTGACCAAATCTCCAAGCTTGTCCAGAACGCTCGCCCCAGCAAAAAATAGCCCCGTCCGACGGAGCTATTGAGAAAGCGTGCCTCACTAATCGGCTAATGACGGCTGGTCTTGATGTAGTCGTCTTCTTTTTCGAGGTCGGCTCGTAGCGAATATTGTTTACACTTACCGTCCTTGCAATCACTTGCTTCGTAACTGTAATTACTGCCTTCGGCCCAGAGATTTGCGCCAGTTGGATCGGTAAACAGGTTTGGGTCTATCCACGGTAAAACCTCGGCCGAATCAATGTATTCTGGGTAATACTCGTGCTGCGCATAGTATCCTTCCTCCAAGGCATAATACATCGCGTTGATTGCGGTTTTGCGTTGGTCGTCGCGATCCATTGCGTCAACGGTGTTTTTCTGCACGAAAAACAGCACCACAGCAATCCCCACAAAAACAATACAAAGAATCAACTCCAGAACCGTAAAAGCTTTTCTCGTCTTCATGCTTAGATTTTATCACATTGATCCATGGCATGTGTGCCCAAACAAAAAAGCCCCACTGGGCTCCGGATGCATTTAAATGTGGTAGCACCGACTGGGGTCGAACCAGTGACCTTAGGCTTATGAGTCCTACGCTCTAACCAGCTGAGTTACGGTGCCACGAAAAACTCCCCTCCCTGATATTATAGCATAGAGCTACCGCTATCTCAACTTCTTGAATACTGCTGCCGTACGGCAGGGCAGATAGATTTCGAAGCCTTCGCCGCGTTCGGCGTTGTCGCGAGTCTCGTAAACATATCGCAAGTCAATTCGCGCCTGACCACCAAAGTCAACCTCGTCGCTCGAGAAAATAGCTCGGTATCGGCCAGCGCCCCTCGTCCCTACTGGTAAGAAAAAGCTGCGCGCCGAACGCGTCGGATGAAAATTGATAACAAACAACAACCCCGCTCGCTCAAAAGCAATGATTTTGCGCCGGTTATCAATCCACAGATTGCGCGGTTCAGATTTTCGTAATATGCGATGCTTTTTTACGAGGTCGAGCAAAGCTTTATCGAAATCGTGCAGCCATTGGTATTTTAGGAAACCATTCTCTGCCAAGGACCATTGTCTGCGCGCGTATTTAAAACTCCAGCCATTGCCTTCGCGCGGAAAATCAATCCATTCTGGGTGGCCGAATTCATTGCCCATAAAATTTAAGTAGCCGCCACTTGCCAGTGTCAGCGTCGCAAAGCGAATCAACTTATGCATGTCGATGGCGCGGTCCATGCTGTCGCTATGATAGGCTTTGTCCATGCCATAATACATCTCGGCGTCCGCCATTCGAAAAATCAGCGTCTTGTCGCCCACTAGAGCCTGGTCGTGTGACTCGCAGTAGCAAATATTTTGCTCGCCCGGGCGCTGCGTGGTGAGTTCGTGCCATAGGCCGTGCATATTGCGGTTTTCGTCTTTCTCATTCTTCAGGCTTCGAATCCAGTAGTCCGGTATTCCCATCGCCAAGCGATAATCAAAGCCTACTCCGCCTGCGTCCACGGGCAAAGCCATGCCGGGCATGCCGCTCATTTCTTCCGCAATCGTCACGGCCTGTGGGTTAATCTCGTGGATTAGTTCGTTAGCTAACTGTAAATAGGCTACTGCGTCAGTGTCGGTCGCCATACTAAAATATTGGTCATAGCTGGCAAAATCGACGCCCAGGCCATGATGGTGATATATCATACTGGTCACCCCATCAAACCGAAAGCCATCAAAATGATATTCCTCCATCCAGTATTTCAGATTCGACAATAAAAAGTGCAGCACTTCTGGTTTAGCGTAGTTGAATAATTTTGTCCCCCAAGCTGGGTGATTGCCTTTGCCGCCAGCGTGGAAAAACTGTGTTTTGGTGCCGTCAAACATGTTGATACCTTCAGCGGTATTGCTAATCGCGTGCGAATGTACTACGTCCAAAAACACCGCCAATCCTAGGCGATGCGCCTTATTAATTAGGTACTTCAAATCGTCCGGTTCGCCATACCAACTCGATGCTGCAAAGAAATTTGATACCTGATAGCCGAACGAGGCGTAGTAGGGGTGCTCTTGAATCGCCATTAGCTGAACTGCCGTGTAGCCGTCTTCGACAATACGGGGCAGGATTTGGTCGGCAAATTCACGGTAGCTGCCGACACCTTCCTTCTCCTGTGCCATACCAATATGCGCCTCATAAATCAACGGCGCTGTAATTTTGCGTTTTCGAAAATCGCCATCCGTCCAACGAAATAGTTTTTCTGGCGCCCAGATTTCGCCTACGAAACTTTTCTTATCCGCATCTTGTACAACGCGATGTATATATAGCGGAATGCGGTCAAACTTGCGCCCTCGCCGCGTCACCTGCACTTTAATTTTTTGTCCGTGCTTCAGGGCTTGATGTCCCTTCAGGCGTATTTCCCAAACACCAGACTCCAGGCGATGCATTGGATGCGACCAACGATCCCAGCCATTAAAATCACCAATCAAATGCATTTCGTCAGCGCCCGGCGCCCATTCCCGGTATACCCAGCCATCTTGACTGCGCGAGAGGCCAAAATACAGATGGCCATTTGCAAAACTCGATAAATTTCCGCCACCAACGAGTTGTTTGCGCAAAGTCAGATAATGCTCCCAGCGCGCCATTAAGTCTGCCTCGTAGGGTTTCAGCCAAGGGTCAATCTCTAAGATTTTCAGTTTGCGCTTTGTCGCACTCATCTTTTTATTTTAACGAAAAGCTTAGCGGAGCACAAAAAATGGCGGAAGGAGTGAGATTCGAACTCACGGTGGCTATTAACCACGCCGGTTTTCAAGACCGGTACCATAAACCACTCGGTCATCCTTCCACCACTGGCATTATACCATAACTGGGGCTACTCTGCGTTGGTGTGCACGGCCACGACATCATCAAGGTCGTCGACGGCATCTAGAATCTTCTCGACTTTTGGCGCCAGCTCTTCGCTAATGGGCACGGTGTTATTGGCGACGTATTGCAACTCCGCCGAATCTACTTCGTAGCCCTCGTCAATTAGGGCAGCGCGCACTTTCATTAAATCGGCTGCGGCGGTATAGATTGTCGTACCGTCGTCTTCGTCTAGGATGTCTTCGGCGCCAGCGTCCAGTGCCGCCATCATGATTTCGTCGCCCTTGGCTTTGGTGAAAATCACACCTTTACGTGTAAATTGGAACATCACTGAGCCCGGATCCGCCATGCGGCCGCCATTTTTTTCGAGCGTGTGGCGCACTTCTGGCATTGTGCGGTTTTTGTTGTCGGTTGCAACTTCGATAATGATACCCACACCACCTGGCCCGTAGGCCTCATAAGTCTCTTCGATCAAAGCGGCGGCATTTTTGTCGGCCACGCGTGCGATGGCGCGTTCGATGTTGGCTTTGGGCATGTTAGCCAAGCGAGCCTTTTCCAGCACGACTGCCAAAGACGGGTTCATGGCGGGGTCGGTACCACTCCGCGCCGCAATGGCGATTTGGTTGCCGATCTTCGTAAACAACGCACCACGCTTGGCGTCAACGACGGCCTTTTGGCGCTTGGTGGTTGCCCATTTGCTGTGTCCGCTCATGTTTACCCTTCCTTGTATTTTTCGTTATTTATTATATTGTAACATTTTCTACCTGTTTTTGTCATCTTAACGCAAAAACATCGTACTCGTGCTTTTTTATATTTTTTCTGCCTGATATTCCTATTGCATAATATTAAATTTAACTGGAGGAAAAATATCTACGATGAGATACTTTCGAAAACTAAAATTTAACAAAAAAGAACTCGGCGAACTACTTAGCCGTCTCGACGGCTACATATGGGGCGTCGTCGATACGCGGCGAAATGTGCTCTCTGCCGGTGATGATTTCGTAGCAGACATGCGCGATGAGCTACTCGTCCATCGGAGCAAGTTAGAAGATATATTTGGCTTTGGTCTTGACTTAAAGACCGGCGAAATAGATTTTTTGAACAGCTGCAACCGACGTAATCCTACCGTAGGTTGTGATGGACGTATCTCGGAAGAACGCCAACGCCGTATTGAATCTATGGTGCATTATTTTTTCGACGAACTTGCCCCTTACGCTGCCGAACGGCGTCGTCCACGCTACTCTCGCAAGCCAATCAACACTGGTGCTATAGGGTAGATTTTCGGGGCTGTATCATATAAAATATAAGGAGAAAACAAGGAGGTATTCCAGTGGCTAAAAAGAGTCAAGATGCGGTGGCGGCAGAATCTACACAGAAAACAAAAAGTACGGCAAAAGACAAACAATCCGCCGAGGATGCGGGCAAGAAAGAAGCTCTCAACCTCGCTTTATCGCAAATTACTAAGCAATTTGGCACCGGCTCCATCATGAAGCTTGGTGAGCAGTCCAAGATTGACGTAGAGCTATTCTCATCAGGTTCCTTAGCGCTCGATCTCGCCTTGGGCGGCGGCTTCCCGAAGGGGCGCATTATCGAAATTTATGGTCCGGAATCATCCGGCAAAACCACTCTCGCCCTCCACGCCATCGCCGAGATTCAGAAACAAGGTGGACAGGCGGCTTTCATTGATGCTGAGCATGCGCTCGATCCAGCCTACGCACGCAAAATTGGTGTCGATACCGGCAACTTGCTGATTTCTCAGCCAGACAACGGCGAACAAGCACTCGAAATCTGTGAGACTCTCGTCCGTTCTGGCGCAGTTGACCTCATTGTGGTTGACTCTGTCGCGGCGCTGGTGCCGCAGGCCGAAATTGACGGCGACATGGGTGATGCGCAAATGGGCCTGCAGGCGCGCTTAATGTCTCAGGCGATGCGCAAGCTAACCGGTATTATTAGTAAGACCAAGGCGACAGTTATCTTTATTAACCAAATCCGGATGAAGATTGGAGTGCTCTTCGGCAACCCCGAAACTACCACTGGCGGCAACGCCCTCAAGTTCTACGCTTCGGTACGCGTCGACATTCGTCGCATTGGCCAAATCAAGAGTGGTGACAATGTCGCTGGCAACCGCACCAAGATTAAAGTCGTCAAGAACAAAATCGCCGCGCCGTTCCGTACTGCCGAATTCGACATCATGTACAACGAAGGCATTAGCAAAGTCGGCGACATTCTCGATCTTGGTGTGCAATATGGCATTATCGATAAAGCTGGCGCTTTCTTCAAATACAACGGCGAAACTATTGGCCAGGGGCGCGAGGCCGTCAAAACTCTCTTCAAAGAGAAGCCCGAACTCGCTGCCGACATCGAAGCCAAAGTCCGCCGCGCTGCGGAAGACGCTGACCTTTAATGTTGCAAACAATCACCATTTACGATCAGGACGGGGCAGAGGAGGGGGCTGCCGCGCTCCATCGTATTACCGACATCAAGGAGGCTGTACGCAGCCAAAATCGTGTCAATATTTTTGTTGACCAGAAATTCTTTTGTTCGCTCGACATCTCGCAAGTTGTCGGCTTGTCAATTAAAGTTGGCCGTCAACTTGACGACACCGAGCTGTCCGAACTCAAAAAAGCCTCTGATTTTGGCAAATTATATGGTCGTGCTTTAGAATATGTTTTTTCGCGCCCGCACTCGACCAAAGAAATCCGCGACTACCTCAAGCGCAAAACCTACAGCCGTAAAATCCGCGTCAAAAACCGCCAAACTGGCGAATATCAAACCAAGACTAAAGAAGGTTTCGACCCGAGTTTGGTCCCCCTCGTGTTGGCGCGCCTCGAACAACACGGCTATTTGGACGACCAAAAATTTGCTAACTTCTGGCTCGAAAACCATCACGCCCGCAAGGGCAGTAGCCTCAAAAAACTCCGGCAAGAGCTCCAACAAAAGGGGCTTTCATCCGACGTCATTGAGCAGGCTTTTGCTGACAGTAGCCGCGACGAGCTAATTGAGCTACGTAAGATTATTGCCAAAAAGGCACATCGTTATTCCGACCAGCAAAAATTTATCCAGTATTTGCTACGCCAAGGTTTTAATTATTCCGACGTCATGGACGAGCTTTCTTCTAGCTCATCCACCGATGAATAGTCTGCTTTACGGAACGGATTTGTATAGTTTGGCACGAATTCTTCTACGGCTTGCTGCTTTTTGCTCGGTAGTTTAACCTTTTGTTTTTCGTGCATAATTGTCACTTTGTAATCGTCGATTTCGGTAATTTGTGAGCGATTAATCGTTAACTGTGGGTCAATAAAAGATGACATGAATGGCCGTTGAGCAATCAACTGAAAGATAGATAGTGTAGTATCATCTACGGTGTAATCAACTACCTTGCCGATTTTCTTCGTGCCCTTACCTTCTTTAGCTACAACCTTCAGGCCCACCAAGTCAAAGTTCAAATCAAGAATTTTTTGCAAGCGAATTACGTCGGCTGGCTCGACGAACCGGTCCGCCGTGTCGACCACGATGCCTTGCGCGCTCGTTTCGCGGATATCTTCCGCCATCAAGAAACTACCAATCTCGGGATCGCGTAGCAGTGCGCCATCCAGCTCAAATGCGATAATCGTCAAAGATTCAGGGTCGATAATTGCCCGTTTGACTCTGGCGATTTGGCCGCCCACGTGCAGGCTGAGTACCGGTATCTCCAGTAAACTAGAACCAACCATGAGCATTTTTATTTCGCCTCCTTATATGGAATAATTGTAGCACATGGCTAACTATGTTTTAGCGGTTTCGGGCGGTATTGATTCAGTGGTACTGCTGGACATGTTCGATTGGCCCGCCGATACTATTGTGGCGCATTTTAATCATGGTATTCGTCCAAGCGCCGATGCTGATTGCGCCTTCGTGAAGCGACTGAGTCGTCGTTATGGTTTTGAATTTGCCTCCGAAAAAGCCGCACTCGGTCAAAACTGTTCCGAAAACCTAGCGCGTCAACGACGCTATGATTTTCTACGTCGTATCGCCAAAGCGCACCAGGCCGAAATTGTGACGGCGCATCATGCTGATGACTGCATTGAATCAATTGCCATTAACTGCTTGCGCGGCACTGGCTGGCGCGGTCTGGCCCCACTCGATAACCCAGAAATTTTTCGCCCCATGCTTGCCCTCCATAAGGCGGATATTTATCGTTACGCGGCCGAACATCGGCTGAGTTTTCGACTTGATCAGACCAATAACGAAGAGCAGTATCTGCGCAATCGTCTGCGCCGCGTCTTGCAGGCAGTCTCTCCTTCCGATAAAGCACAATTACTGCGGTATTATCACCGGCAACTGGCGCTCAAGGCCGAGATTGACCAACTGATGCGAGAAATCTTAGGCACGCGTAATTACATTCCGCGCAAATTACTCCTAGAATCTGGCGATGCCGGCGCGGAACTGTTGCGCTTCTTCTTGCGCACTCATGGCTGTCTGCTCACGCGGCCGCAGGCCAATCGCTGCCTGCGTGAAATCAAAAATTTCACGCCGGGCAAGAAATATAGCCTCGACAAAACGCATTTTCTAGAAGCGCGCCGTCAGGCTTTTTATCTCTGTTAAAATTGCGAAAATGCTTACAATATGGTAAAATTACAGCGTATGAAAATACATAAAACGAGAGCCAAACTCCCGTTATTTATGCTTTCTTTAGTCGCATTTGTCCTCTTTTTTGCTGTCTGCACCTATCAACAGGGAACCAACGCTAAAGCCTCAGCCGACGGCCCGGTCGATGCATCCACTGATGGCGACTCGCATTTTGTCACTATCTATAACAACGGCGAGCGGACCATTGTGCGTAGTGATGCGTCGACGGTGCGTGAATTACTCGAGCGCGCCGAGATTAACTATAGCGATACCGACAAAATTGAGCCCGGCCTGGACGACACCATCGATGAAGACGATTACTACGTCAACATCTATCGTTCGCGCGAGCTGGTTGTGATTGACGGCCAAAAAGAGACTATCATCAATACCGCTTCGACTGATCCAGAAGCGATCGTCAAAGATGCCGGCGTCAAACTGCTGGCCGCTGACCAGGTTAAGCTCATCAGCTATGATAAATTCCTGGAGACCGGTATGCGCACCGCTTACCAAATCGTGCGCGCCAAGACCGTGAATCTCGATTTTAACGGCCAGCACGCCGCAATTCGTACGCAGGCTAAGACAGTTGCAGACTTCCTGACCGAGCAGAATATTGACACTAACCCAGAAGTTAATTGGGTATCCTTGTCGGGCGAAACCCGGATTACGGACGGCTTGCAACTGTCGGTTTACTTCCAAGGCGAGCAAGTCGTTACTTACGAGGAAGATATTCCGTTCTCCGAAAAAATTACTCAGGATTTCTCGCTCGACTATGGCACGCGTAATGTCACGCAGGCTGGCGTTCCTGGCAAGAAGAGCGTCGTCTATAATATCGAAATGCACGATGGCCAAATCATTTCTAAGGAATTTATTTCCGAAGTTATAACGGCCGAACCGGTCGAGCAGCTTGTAACTGTTGGTATGAAGTTGAACCTTCCTGCTGGCTCGCACGAAGATTGGATGGCGGCAGCTGGTATTGCGGCGTCAGATTATGGCTACGTCAACTTTATTATTTCGCACGAATCTGGCTGGCGCACAACTGCTTCAAACGGCCGTTATTATGGTCTTTATCAGACCAGCCTCGGCCGCTTGCAGAGCGACTGTCCCAACTGGCAAAACGACCCCGTTTGTCAGCTACGCTCGGCTACTTCCTACGCCAATGGTCGTTATGGTGGCTGGGCGAGTGCCTATGCGGCATGGCAGCGGCAACATTGGTGGTAGGGCGGTATGAAAAACCGTAAATCACTCGGCCAGCACTGGCTCAAAAATCGCGACATTCTGCTGGATATTGCCGATATGGCGAGTAGCCCAGATGCGGACACCGTGGTTGAAATTGGCCCTGGTCTTGGCACGTTGACTTCTGCTTTATTCCAGTTTTTTGACCATGTGGTTGCGGTCGAGCTAGACGATCGTTTGGCGACAAATTTGCCAAAATCATTCCCCGGCAAAAATCTCACTGTCGTGAATCAGGACGTCCTGTCACTGGAGCTATCTGGTTTGGACTTGCCCGAACGTTACGTCGTTGCTGGCAATATCCCGTATTACATTACCTCGCCAATCATCCAAAAGTTCTTGCATGCGGAGCATCGGCCGCAAAAAATCGTTCTTCTCATGCAAAAAGAGGTAGCCGAGCGCCTTGCGGCTGGTCCAGGAGAATACTCTATTTTAGCCTTATCGGCACAAATCTACGCCGAGGTTACTTTGGGGCCAGTGGTCAAGCGTGAGTTTTTTACGCCGCCACCCAAAGTTGATAGCCAAGTGGTCATTTTCGAACCGCTCGCGCAAGCTTTAGCAAGCGAGCAAACCCTCTCCCTGATCAAGCTCGGCTTTTCTGCTCCTCGCAAAAAACTTCTCAAGAATCTTGCTGCCACCACACATCTACCAAAGGAGCAATTGGCTGAGGCGTTCGCAGATTTGGGGCTCTCTTTGGACGCTCGTCCAGCAGATTTGAGTATTACGGAATGGTGTAAACTTGAAAAATCTCTCCAAACTAGTTAAAATAAGCATAACTGGTATTTATAATTTCAACTGGAGAAGAAAATGGCGCCAAATGATCCAACTGTAAACCCTAACCAAGACCTGACTGGAGCAACCCCAGAACCCGTAACTACCCCAGAACCGGCCGTTACTAACGAAGCTCCCGCCGCAGATGCTTCCGCTGCTCCATCGCTCGATATGGATGCGATTAATGCCGCCGTTGATGCCGTCGAAAACGGCGCTGTCGACCTTGAGCCCGCCGCCGATACTACCGCTAGCACCGATGCTACTCCCGCAAGTGAGGCCCCAGTCTCCGAACCAGTTTCGGACGCACCGTCTGCCAGCACCCCAGAACCCGCCGAGGCCGAGCCGGAAGCTGCCGCACCAGCAGACTATACGAATACCTCCGATCCTATCGATAACCCAGCCCCCGCCGCCGAGAGTAATGCGGCAGACTCCGAGGCCGGTTTTGTCGACGGCGACTTAACTAACGAAGCTCCCGCCAGCGCAGACGCCGCTCCGACCGAAGAACCGGCCGTTGCTGCTAATGTCGTCACCGCGCCGGGCGCCAAGAAGAGCAACAAAGCTCTCTATTATGCCTTGGCTGGCGTTGGCATTCTCGCCATTATTGTCATCCTGATTATCCTCATCGTTCAGAATCTTTAGAATTTTAAATTCATAGATTACGCAGAATACTTTTACAGATGATATAATGTTTTTCATGAAAGAAACATATATCACCACAGCTATTCCGTATGTCAATGGTAACCCACATCTTGGGCACGCCATGGATTACCTACTTGCCGATGTGCTGCGGCGCTATATGTTGAAGCAAGGTGCGCGGGTACGTTTGCAGGCTGGCACCGACGAGCATGGCAGTAAAATTTTCAAAAAGGCCGCCGAGCAGGGCATGCCAGTACAAGAGTTCGTGGACCGTCATGCGCAGAATTTTCAAGATTTCATTCATTCGCTTGGCGTTGAATATACTGATTTCGTGCGCACCACAGACCCAGACCACGAACGTCGCTGCCAGGCAATCTGGACTAAGCTATCCGACCACATTTACAAAGACAATTATGAGGGTTGGTACTGCGAGGGCTGCGAGAGTTTCGTCACCGACAAAGAATATGCGGACAATAATGGCATTTGCCCCGACCATCAAAAAGCCTACGTCAAACTGAGCGAAGAGAACTATTATCTGCGCATCTCTGATTTCAAAGCGCAGATTCGCGCCGCTATCGAGTCTGACGAGTTAAAGATTACGCCGACTTTTCGCAAAAAAGAGTTCCTAAATCTGTTGGCTGATATGCCGGACGTTTCGATTTCGCGCCCTCGAGAGCAAGTTGAATGGGGGGTTACTGTCCCTGGGGACGAATCGCAGGTGATGTATGTTTGGATCGACGCTTTAGCCAACTATATTACGGTCCTTGGTTATCCGGATCAAGATATTTCTGATGCTTGGCCCGCCCACACTCAAATTGTCGGCAAGGACATTTTGCGCTTCCATGCAGGTATTTGGCCCGCGATGTTGTTGGGGCTCGGCTTGCCACTCCCTAAGAATCTGCTCGCCCATGGTTTTATTACCGCCAATGGCGAAAAAATGTCTAAATCCATCGGCAACGTAGTTGACCCCGCCGAAATATTGGCTAAACACGGTTTAGCACCCTTCCGTTATTATTTCTTACGCCACGCATCCACCACTGAAGATTCTGATTTTAGCTGGGATAAATACGAGGCCTCATATAATGAGCTTGCTAATGATTTGGGCAATCTCGTCCAGCGCCTCGCAACACTTTGTCGCAAAAACGCTCTTGGCGGCCTGCAACCTGCCAGCCTTGAGCTGCCAGAGTTTGACGAATATATGCAAAAATATGAATTCAACAAAGCTTTCGATTTGCTCTGGGTAGAAGTGCAGAGCCTCAACAAAGACATCGACGAGCAAAAACCTTGGGCTCTTGCCAAGAGTGAGCCTAGCCAAGCCAAACAAGTTCTCGCGTCACTCAGCCAACGCCTATTGAATCTTTGTGATTTACTTGCGATTTTCATTCCTGACACCGCCGCACAAATTCAGGACATTTTTACCGCTGCTGAGATTAGCGCTCCAGCTACGCCGTTATTCCCCAAGGCTTAATCTAGCCATAGTCACCAGCCAATTAATTAGCCATCCAGTATTTTTTGCCGCTTAAGATGTCGTAAGTTATTAACTCGTAATCTTTGAGTACAGCGGCGTCTGACGTACCCCTGTCTTCGAGATAAGTTTCCGCCAAAATCGGCTCCTCCGTGCAGACCTCGTCAAGCAAATAGTATAGGGCAGACTTTTGGTAATTAAATTTGTTTAGCAAGGTATTAACCATGCAGTTTGGACTGGTAGTAGGGAGTTTGAGGCTGTCGAACTGATGGTCAAAATTAGCATAGATGAAATAAGGCGTCACGCGCGATAGGTCACGGACGGTTTTTTGCTCGCTCGAATTTGTTAAATCAAACACACCCGCTGAATGGTCGCCAAAAAACAACACGGCAACTTTTTTGTCCAATGCGTCGAGCTGCTCAATAAAGTCACCTAGGTATTTATCGGAGTTGTGCATGCTCTGGTAGTAGGTTGCGATTTGCGCCTTACGTTCTTCGTCTACGGTGTCGCTCGTAATCTTGAATTGTGGATTATCGTAAATCCATGAATGATAAGGCGTATGGTTTTGCATAGTGATCAACGCGAGCACCTGGTTCTTGTCGCTGGCTTTCAGGATATCAAGCGTTTCTGCATAAGCTGAGGCATCGTTGATATACTCCGATTGGCCATCTCGCTCTTGGTGCTTCATTTCGGTATCGCTAATAAAACTCTGGAAGCCTTCGTTTGCCAAGGCGATATTTCGCTTGTACATGCCATTGTTGTATGGGTGAATCGCAGTCGATACATAATCCTTAGCGGTTAGCATCGAGGCGATCGACGGAATCTCGCCCGCCTTGGGTATCAGCGCGGTATAAGGCACAGTCTTGGCCCAATAATTCGTAAGACCAGTTAGTGTTTCGAACTCGATATTCGCCGTTCCACCACCATAATCGAGGCTGTACATTAGGCCGCTCGGATACTTCTTCTGCAGCTGGTGAAACACCGGCAGCACGTCCCCACCTTCATGTCGATAATAATCTGAGAACTTTAGCCCCTGGAATTCGACCGTCGGGTCAAAGAACGATTCGTTCAAAATTATCACCAGACTCACATCTTCATCGGCGATATTTTTGCGTTCCTTGTTTTTCTCCGTAGCAATCGTTTCGTATTTACTACGTAAATTGCGGATGACTTCTTCGCTGTAACCTGCGGGCTCATCAAGCTGCAGTTTTTGCAAGTTATACAAAAAGCCTAGGATGAAGCCATTATCGCTGTAATTGCGGTTCTGATTCCAGGCCGTAAAAAAGGTCCCCAGGAAGGTCGGTGTATAGCGTTGACCATCCGTGTGTCTGGCAAAATCCGTCAACGCAAACAGCAGCAACGCACAGAGCGCTAGGGTTGTCGTGCGTTTGCCAAGCTGTCGCCGCTTGTACCATTTGGTGCTTTGAGTATTGCTCCAAAATAACCACTTGGCTTTCTTCTGCAAGAGCAAATCCAGCAGATATACCAATAGCCAAAACAAAACTACTGCAGCCACCATGCGTAGGACAGAATCAATGCTGACGAATTTCGACAGCGATGAGGCTTGGCTGGCGAGCTGAAAATCTTCTGGCAATAGCGGCGTCCCGCGTGAACTATATTTATTGATGTGAACGTAGGTTAAAATCGTCACAAAAGTCCACATCATACCGATTGCGATGGCTGGGCGCCGCACGATTGCCCAGAGCGCAACGACTGCTAAAGTCATCAAGAGGGCGTTGAAAAGAAACGCCAGCGGGCTACCAAAAACAAAACGCCAGGTATATTCCCAGTTGTGGATATAATAACGATACTCTAAAAAAATTGTCAGCAGCACCCCTGCTGCATAAAAGAAAAGAAACTGTGCCGCAGGGCGGCCAATGATGCGCTTTATCTTCTTCACTATTTCTTATTATATCATGGCAATAAAACCGCTTTATTCTTACGCTTGTCCTGCGAAGCGTTCCGATAGATAATCAGCGCATGATGAAACTACGTATTCATTCATCGGTGCTTAGTCTACTGCTTGCCTGAGCGGTGATTATCATGGCGCTATTAGCAAAATATGCTCAGTTTGACCCACTCGGCTACCTATACCAGCAGAGAATAGCAACAGCTTATATTGGGCAAGACTTAACCATGACTGGTGTTGTGGCGAGCGACCCAAAGGTATCCACTAAAGAAACCGCCGTCACGCTGACGGACCTATCTCTTAATTATAGCACAAATAAGAATAAAAGTCAAGTTTATCTAAAACTGTCGGGAGTAGACTGACGACTCGAGCGCTCAGATTCCATCACTATCCAAGCCAAGGCCTTAGCTGGTTTTGGTGACTACGCGCTGTATTTCTGGCATCCTACAGTACTTGCGATTAATAAACCGGACCCACCCGATTTCGCACTGCGCATACGTAATCATTTTGCCGCAAATATTCGTCGGGTCGTCGACGATTCGGCCGCCGCATCACTTGCACTTGGCTTTTTGCTGGGCGAAAAAGCTGCTATTTCAGACGAGCTCAATACGCAGTTGCGCCGTGCTGGGCTCGCGCACGTTGTGGTAGCATCAGGCTTTGCTTTGTCGACTATCATCAACCTTGCCAAACGCTACCTCCGCCGACTTTCGCGCTTTGCAATTCTTAGTGGCTCACTGATTCTGATCTTTGCCTTCATCGCCTTGGTTGGTTATAGTCCCAGCTTGCTCAGGGCGGGCCTAGCCAGCATCCTGTCTCTCTTGTTCTGGTATACTGGGCGTCGTTTACACCCCGTGCGGCTCCTTAGCTACGTGGCAGCCCTCAGCGCGCTAGCGTCGGCTGATAAATTTTTCAGCGTCGCATGGTGGCTGTCGTTTGCCTCTTATGCCGGTATTTTGCTTATCTATCCAGTGCTTGCACAATTTTTCTATGGCGTCCAAAAACCCGGTTTTGTACCCACTTTGCTCCTTGTTTCCGTGGCTGCGCAACTCGCCTGTTTGCCGCTGAGTCTGTACTATTTTGGCAGTTTTGCGGTACTTGGACTGCTCTCGAATTTGCTGGTAACACCCATAATTCCTGCCGTTATGTTATTAGCGTTTTTGGCTGGCCTAACGCCGCACCTCGTGCCTCTCAACTTTATATTGAACCGCATCCTGCAAGCTCAGCTGTTCGTCATTGAGCACATCAACGACGTTCCGTGGGCCACCGTCGAGGTCGCGCCGCAGCAGCCGCAGTTTTTAGCTTTATATCTCGTCGTCGTACTGTTAGTTAGTTCATTAAAAATCATCACCAAGTACGACTATCGCCCCCGCTACGGACTAGAAAAATCCGCAGATTATGGTAAAATATTTTTATGTTAATTCGCTCTGAGCAAGAAATGCTTCAGTTCGGCCGCCAGTTTGCAAAGAAACTTCAAGCCCCCACGGTAATCGAGTTGCTTGGCGATGTCGGCGCCGGTAAAACCACTTTCACACGCGGTCTCGCGGAAGGGCTGGGCGTGCAGGAGCCTCTTTCCTCGCCTTCTTTCACTATCTCGCGCCGCTATTCGGGTGAGGGGCGCCAGCTCGTGCATTACGACTTCTATCGTCTGGCGGACCCTGGCATTATGAGCGCCGAACTGCAAGAAACCATCGCCGCACCAGATACAATCACCGTTGTAGAATGGGGCGAAAGTGTCCGTGGCTTGCTACCAAGGGAACGATACACTATCAAAATCAAGTATCTGAGCGAACATGAGCGCGAGGTAACCGTTCGATGAAACTTTATCTTGACTGTTCCACGCCAACGACTATCCTTGAACTCGACGACCAGCGCTATGAATGGGCGTCAGGGCGCGACTTGGCGCGCGATTTGCTTAAATTCATCCACGATAAACTCATCGAAAATCACGCCGATTGGCAAGATTTGACTGAGTTGCATTATTTTGTCGGTCCCGGCAGTTTTACTGGTTTGCGGATCGGCGCTAGCGTTATTAATACGCTCGGCGATCAACTCAATATCCCAATCTATAATCAACGCGGCGAAATAATCACACTTGCTTTGCCAGAATATGGCCGCGAAGCCAACATTACGCCCCCGAAAAAATAAATCATCTGTTATACTGTAGGCAGGGGAACTTAAGTTTTTACTGATTTTAATGTTTGATATGCACCTTCTCCTTTGAAAAATCTGTGCATAGGAAAGAGGAAAATATGGAGTTACTTCCAATCGCAATCGCCCTGGTGCTCGGCGCGGGTACTGGTATAGGTGGTTTTTATGCTTACAACAAGCGCAATGAAAAGGGTGGCAAAGACAAAGCCGATAGTATTATTCGCAAGGCCAAACACGAGGCTTCCGAAATCGTCTTAAATGCGAAGAAAGAAGCCGCTGAGACTAGCTCGCGTGCCCAGAAGGAAGAAAGCGACCGTCGCCGCGAATGGAAGAAAAACGAGGCACGCCTCATCGAGCGCGAAACAACTCTCGACAAAAAACTCGACCAACTCGACAAGCGCTCCGAAAACCTGCGCAAACAAGAAGCCGAAATCGAGGAGCTCAAAGACGAACTGCGTGCCGTCCGCGGCAAAGCACAAGAAAAGCTCGAAAAGATCGCTGGTCTGTCGAAGGCCGATGCCAAGACCAAGCTTATGCAGATGACCGAAAAAGACATCCGCAACGACCTTAAAGAGCTCATCGTCAAGGAGCAAAAAGCCTACAATGACCACATCGACGAAACCGCCGAGGCCATGTTGCTGACTGCTATGGAGCGTATGTCGTCCGAGGTCACTGCCGACCGCACTGTCACGAGTCTCAAATTGCCAGACGACGACATGAAGGGCCGCATTATTGGTAAAGAGGGGCGCAATATCCAGGCCCTGCAACACGCCACGGGCGTTGATGTTTTGGTTGACGATACTCCAGGCATGGTTGTGCTGAGTAGCTTTGACCCCATCCGTCGCCAAGTAGCTCGTTATGCCTTGGAGCGCCTCATGAAGGACGGCCGCATTAATCCATCGAGCATCGAAGACGCCGTCGCCAAAGCCGAACGAGAAATCGAAAAAGAAGTCGTTCGCGCCGGTGAGGACGCCGCACGCGAAGTCGGCGTTGTCGGTATTCCGAGCGAAATCCTTCACCTCTTGGGCGAGCTCAAGTTCCGCACTAGTTATGGCCAGAATGTGCTCTTGCATTCCGTCGAAATGGCGCATATTGCCGGTATGATTGCCGAAGAAATTGGCGCTGACGTCCGCACCGCTAAGACTGCCACTTTGCTGCACGATATGGGCAAGGCTGTCACGCATAAAATCGAAGGCAAACACGCCGACATCGGCGCCGAACTCGCCAAGAAATACGGTATGGACGACGAGGTTGTGCACGCCATCGCAGCCCATCACAATGACGTCGAACCCACCACGCCAGAGGCCGTTATTGTCAAAATCGTCGACGCGATTTCCGCTGCTCGTCCAGGCGCCCGCAACGTTTCGGCCGAGAACTTTGCCGAGCGCATGCGTGCGCTCGAGAACGTTGCTACCAGCTTCACCGGCATCGACAAGGCCTACGCCATTTCTGCTGGCCGCGAAATTCGTGTCATTGTCGAACCAAAACAAATCGACGACCTTTCCGCCCTCAAACTTGCGCGCGATATTGCCGACAAAATTGAGGCAACCATGCAATATCCGGGCGTGATTAAGGTGAACGTCATCCGCGAAACCCGCGCCATCGAATACGCTAAATAGCCTTCAGGCGACCGCCTAATTTTTGGGTAGCCGTCCAATATATGCTAGAATATAAGCATGAGCGTGAATAACGCGGTACTTTCGGGCGGTGCAGATAACGGAGCGGCGAAACCCAAAATCACTTCGCCGAACATCAAGAGTGTTGCTGACGAGCGACTGGATAAAAGGCCCGATGCGGAGTCTCCGCGCAAAGCTAGTGAGACAGCTAAAATCGACGGTGTTCCCATTGCGGACGAGCACGTTAAATTCCGTGCACGGGATATTCGCCCCTTCAATTTAGGTAAGCTTTTTGTCAAGGTCGAAGGCTCCGAAGAGCGTCGTCGTGCCATCCAGCGCGAATTACATCAACAGCGCAAAGAGAGCATCAAAGTTCAAAAAGCCTCTGAGCGCAGCAAGAGGCAAAAAGCCCGCCGAGCTGCTCGCCAAAGTCGCCGCGACAAAATTGACGCCACTTTTTGGCGCGGCAAACGCAAATTTATCACCATCTCTATTCTCCTGCTCGTCATCATCATTGCTGTTACTGCCCCATTACTTATCGAACACGTCATCAAGCCGGCGCTTGACCGCTACCACTTTGACGCAACAGAGCAAGCCAAAACTCAAGCTACCAATCGCGCCGCAGACCATTACCAAACAGCACTTGATCATCTCGAAGAGCAGGAATACTCTGAGGAAGCGCTCGCCAAAGTATCGCAAGATTTTCGCAATCATCTGGCATCTGCCAGCGATATCGAAAAAGTTTATCTTGCTACGAGTTTCGCGCAAATTGTCTACGACGCCACAGGGAGCGCCAATCTTGCTATTGATATATTGTTAGAGTTTCCGCCTGCCGAATCTGTTTCGGACTGGGTGAAAATCGAATATTACGCTCCGCTCGGCGGTTATTATGAGCGAATTGGGGATGAGGAAAAGGTCGCAGAATACAACAATGTAATCGATGGGCTCATGCCAAGGCTAGAGGCAAGACCCGTAGAGAGGAAAAGCGACGATGGATCATCTGGCCAAGATTTTAGCGAAGAAGAGCAGTAAGAGGTTCCTGGTTTTCTTGGTGCTGGCGGTCGCCGCCTTTTGTCTCTTTAACGCGACGCCAACTTATGCCGGTGGTTGGCAGGGTGGCGGCACCTTTGCGCCTGCTGTGGGTGGCGGTGGTGGGGGCTGCGATTCCTACAGTAACATGTACCGTATCGACTGCGCCGGCTGGTCGTGGATTTATTACAAATACATCGGCAATCAATCCGCCAATGGAGAATCCGTGAAAGTCTATGACATTGCGGAACTGGATTGGGCCACTATGACGGAAGACTGGAACTCCAAATGGCACGTCACAATTGACAAGGAATGTGCCAAGGTAGGTGGTTTCTGGCATTTGGGCGGCAACGCGCAGGGTGACAGCAGTAACCACTTCGTCATTAACTCGCGATACGAATCGGTTTATTGGGTCAAAAAGGGTACATGGGGACACCGCGATACTTACAACTGGGGTTCAGTCAAGGGTATTCGTCAATACGAAAAAGTTCGTAGTGGCAATATCGACCATTACTTGCGTAACCGCAACCAAAGTACCTGGATTTATCGATCAACGCGTACTGCCAAATACGAGACGGTATTGAACGAGTATCGCGAGTTCTACAAGTACTACCACAACACCACGACCAACGTTAGTGCCATTCCTGACAATATTTTCGCATTTTGCTACAGCCCCGACATGGTAAAGAAGGAAGTTACTTATGCTGGCCAAAGCTCCATTGTGGATGGCAGCGATAATGGTGATGTTTCAAGCAAAGGCGGCCAATTCACTATCACTTTCCGTCACCAAATTCGCAAAGTCAGCTCGACTCCTTCCAATTACACCCCGGGCAGCAACTGGTTTACAAAGGTTTCTGGCGGTGGCAGTGTACGTTCTGGCACCTACAAGGGCACTTCCACTAGCTTTGTCAACGTGCTCGACCCAAACCAATATTTCAAAGTTACTGGCACCCTCGCTCCGGGTGAAAAGCGCAATGTTTGCCAGCAAATGACTTACAACAGTAAAGTCGTCAACGGTACTATCACCAGCTCTGATACCACCCGACAATGCCGTAACGTTTCGCGTGGCATCGCGACTTTCTCTGGCGATGTCGTGGGGCGCGTGGGCGATGTCGAGAACGACGCTTCGTCCGATGCGCCGGTTGAAATCAATACTCCAACTGCCACGATTAGTTTTCGTCACCACATTACCCGTACCGGCGGTGACGATAAAGCTGGCGGCACGGCAGCTACGCCATGGTATACCGTGGTCAGCGGCAAGGATCAGTCGGGCGGTAACGTTTCGCCGATGGGGACCGCTCGTCCTCAATCTTCCGGACATAAAACTTCACTCCTAGCGCTCAACCAAGGCGAGGATGTCATTAAATATGAAGACGAGACCTTTACGGTCAGCTTAGCTCCAGGCGAAACCATGACTTTCTGCCAAACTTTGCATTATGATTCTGTCGTTGACGCTACTGGCGGCAATCAGCATGCCTCGACCACGCGCTGTGTCCGCGTACATCGCGCAGGCCGAAAATGTGGTGACCTCGAATATGGCGTTGCGCAAGGCAAGAACTTCGGTCAACTCAGCGTGCGCAAACGCAACACCTGGCAGAGCACTGCGCCTTCCGCCCCAGAAGCTTTCAACATCAATCAGCGTGAAGCTAAGCTTGAAGTCTGGACTCGTCCGGGCGACTGGGTGGCCTTTCGGGCAGATATGTGTGAGGGAGCTGAACTGAGTAATCAGTATAATGAGATCAATCGGGACATCTCTTATACGATTTCCGCATCCGAAGATCAATACAATGGCACCGCCAACCCCACTACTTGGGACAACGCTTCGTTGAAGGGACGCGCAAATATCGGCAAGGGTATTTTCCCCGGTAACACTTACGACTACGCTGCTCGCTCGCCTCAAGATGCATCGCAGAATTACGAAATTACGACCGACCACCTCGGCAAATCTTTCAGTCAACAACTCAAGTGGACCGACCTTTGGATTAGTAACAGCCAAGTTGATGCCGTCCATCACCCCGGTGGCGCTACCTGGGAAAACACCGCCACCGCCACGGTCCACACGCCATATAACTATGTCGCAACGCCCAGTGTGAGTATCGGTACTTCTCACGTCATGCCGGGCAGCTTTCTTGGTCGGCTAAGTACCGTCATTACTGCTGCGCCGCGGGTGAACCCGATTGTCAATGGCACAGAGGAATACGCTACTCGCACTAAGCGCAGTAAGTACCAAGTCATCAAATTCACGGTCAATAGGGAAGTTTCGCTAGAACAATTTAGTACCAACGTGTCTGGCGCCTATATCCATGATCCAACTGGCAATGCTCGTTTGACGACTGAATGGTGCATTAGTCGAATCCCCGCTGCGGCTGGGGTGTCTGGCTGCAACCAAGCCATTGAACCTAGCAATCTAGGCACGGCAGACGCTCGCCTCGAGGCGAACGGCTCAACCACTATTACTCGTCTTACGCCTTTCGTGTCCGACTCGGAACCGATTGGTAATAAAATTTGCTTCGTCGCTGCCGTCTGGCCAGCCGATAGTCACGATAGCCAAGGTGCAGAGCTTACTGACACTAGCGACCAATCTGTAGCTATGACCGAGAGTGGCAACTATTGGCGCATTTCTGAACCAAGCTGTGTGGTCGTAGCCAAAAAGCCAAATTTCCAGGTTCGCGCGTCCGGCGCCTTTGCCGAGCAAAACATCACTACGTCGATATCCAAGCGTGGTATACCAGGTTCACTGTTTGGCTCATGGGCGGACTATGATTTAATGGCTGGCGGCTCGATTAACGGTATGGGTTCGGGCGCTTCACTTTGGGGCGCCAAGTCAGAGCCAATGAAGCGTGCGTGCTACTTCTCGGCAATGAGTTTTACGAACGCTCAATGTAACACTAATAAGGTCGGTGAAATGCCGCTACATCCATATCTCGCCAGTAGCCCTAAGAGCACCTTTGATCGCATCATGACGCGCTATACCTCAACCGATAATAGTAGCGCCTTAACTGGCGGCTCCAATGAAGCGTCCGCCGTAGAGCTCAAGCTTGAAGGCGCCTGCCAGTATGATGCCGATAGCGGGGCATATACCGCACAAGGCGTGAGTGGCACGCCGAGCTTCCGCTGTCTAGAAAACGGCACTTACTACACCCGAGTGCTTGGCACGGCCAAAACCGCCAACGGCACGCGTACGGTCGTCGACGCCTCTGGACATCAAACTACAACCTACGTTGACCTTTGGACTTGGACAGACGGCCATCATCCAAGTAATACTTATGTCATTTACGTTGATAGCACGCTTTATATCAAACAGAATTTCCGTTACGGTAGTCTAACCGATCGCGAAAATACGCAGTATCAAACTATCAACGAGGTCCCGCAGACTATCTTCATCGCTGACGATATCAAAGTTGCAGCTAATGTCCAACATCTCGATGCCTGGCTAATCGCGAAGAACAGTATCGACACTTGCTATCCAGAAAATGGCGCCGGTGTCAGCGTCGCGAATTGTAACTCTCAATTAACGGTTACTGGTCCGGTTATTACCAAGAAACTATTCTTGAATCGTACTTTTGGCGGCCAAGGCGGTACGCGAAATAACTCTCAACCAGGCGAAATCTTCAAACTCAGTCCGATGGTTTATCTCTGGAGCTATTCGCAATCACAGCGATTCTCGCAGGCCATCACGACTTTCCAACGCGAAATCCCCACCCGCTACTAGACTAACCGCGTACGGTTTTACCAAAAAACATTTTTGCTTATGCTAAAATGTTTTTATATGGGCAAAAACGATGTCGCTCCTGCCCGGTCCGCAGGAGAGCAAGAAGCTGGGTCGCAGCCAGGCAAAGAGCTGCATTTTGATTCCAAGAAAATCGACCAAAAACAAAAACCTGAATATTTCGTTAAGGTCGAAGGCGCCGAAGAGCGCAAAAAGGCCGTCGTCCGCAAACTCAAGGAGCAGAAGGAGCAACTCGCCAAGCAGGCCAAGCAAAACAAACGCGACGCCAAACTCGAAGCCTTCAAGCAGGCTCACCGTAGTCGTTTTGCGAAGATTAAATCTGCTGTCGGCAATTTCCTCAAAAAACACAAACTGCCACTACTAATTATTGCTGTTGCACTCCTAGTGGCCCTCGCCGGCTGGATGGTTTATCGGGCTCTAAACCCGCCGTTGACGGAAGATGAGCGGTCTGTCGTGGAGTCATTGGATCGCGTCTCTTCGCTGGACGCCGACTCGTTCCGTGAAGAATTAAGTTCTAGAGAAAAAGACGAGAACGGCTCTTTCCAGGCCGCACTTAGGTGGGGGGAGGAACAAGCTGAGTCGACGGACGATCAGCACACTAAATTTATCTATTATTATATTTTGACGAACCATGTCTTAAGTGATGAAAACTATTACGATAAAGCACTCGAGTACGGGGGAAAGCTCGAGGCCCTCGCTCAGGATGACGGCGAAAAGTACCTGGCCTATAACATGCTTGCGTCTACCTATAGGCAATTAAATAATCTTGATCAATATCGTCTATATCGCGATAAAGCAGCAGAATGCACGAGGAATGATGCATTTAAAATCGTCACTGAAGGAGTATTATGACAATTAAGAAACGAACGGCACGACTCACCGTCCTTATTTTGATATTATCTTTAGGTCTGTTTGTACCTAGCGGAGTAAGCGCCGCCAGTGGCGGGCAGAGCACATCAGCGAACTCTGGCGCTTGTGGCACCTCATTCTATAGAGGCAAATTCCGCTATATGGTACCGCCCGAGTTTCCGCTGGGTACATGCGAGGACGCCGGTATATCGTTCGCTTATTTCGAGTACGACGTAGACTATGAAGTGGATATAAGCATGGGGCCAACAAACGACAAGGGGGGTGGCACTGTGATAATCAAGGGCTCCGAATGTCTTGAGACGGGAGGCTTTTATCACCTAGGGTATACGGATATCAAGGACGATCTTTGGTGGTATTCCGGAGACGGCACGGAAGTGCATATTAATAGCACGAGTAACAATTACCCATTAAGTATAGGCAACCCAAATATGCGAGGATCTATCACGTACTCCGGCAACTGGGATTCGGCCCTTGGTATGGGGCATGGAATTCAGGAGATATACGTAGATGGCAAGCTAGTGGCCCATCTTGTTGGTTTTGTAGATAAAAGCACGGCTTCTCAACATTATGAGCAGTGGCGGAAGTATTCTGGCTGGCCTGACGAGTGGGAAGGCGGGCTCAATTCCTTCTGTTGGGGAGAAGGTCTAAGCAATACGACTTTCTGGGGCAGTATAGACGGTTATGTTAATGGTTCTTACTTGAGCTCTGGCTCAACCAAGACGATACATGATAATTCCGCTCTCGTGAGATTCAACCATACAATTCACCGAAACAACGATGGCGAGGACAAGAGTATAGGTACGAAATACTCTGTCGGGGGAGATCTTCGCACACGCTCGGAATCCAAAGTTTCATTATATAAAGGCAGTCAGGCTAGCCCTCACATGACTAGTAACGATGAAGTTTATGTATCGCCTGGACAAAGTAAAACATTGCAGCAGACCCTGTACTATGACGCTACGGCCAACTCAAAAACTTCATGGGATAGCACGAGCGAAGGTCCCTACACCATGACTATCTACCGCCCGTCCACTGGAGATAATGCCATCAACGGTTGGACGAAGGCTCGAGTCAATAACAAAGACACCGCCAGTGGGGACAAAGTTACGGTCGGTAGTGACGGTAAGTATACTATTAGTTTTCAACACACCCTCCGCCGTGGCAGTGACGCCGCTGGTGGCACGGTAGACGCTAACTGGTCTACGTCCGTATATAGCAAAGATAGCGCTGGCCGCACCGTCAATCCAGGCGGCACTGCCCGCCGTGGCACCCAAACCCTCTCCCAAAACCAAGAAGCCAACGTTGTCTCGTACAACACCGAAACCTTCAGCGGCACACTCCTGCCAGGTGAAACCCGTACATTCTGCCAAACCCTAACCTATGATCATAATATTTCTTACCCCAACAACAAGTCTCGTAGCGCTAGCGAGTATTGCGTGAATGTGTATCGGGAACCTGCTGAGTATGACAATAAATGTAAGATAGAAAAACAGCCAGCGACGTTTGGCGTCAACAGTGGCGAGAATATCGGCCGACTGACTCTGCGAAAACGCAACGATTCTCCGTTGGATACCCAACCGCAAAACACCGGCGATCATAGCGTCAAGGTTTACGCTAAGCCATCAGACTGGTTCTCCTTCTCCGAAACAATGTGCGAGGGCGCCGAGATGGCCAATCAATATCACGAAACGAACAAGCCGATTGAGTATCGTATTGAGGCGACCAGAAATAGCTCTCCCAGCAACGCAATTATGCGCGGCAGTATTGCTGCAACTACGCCAACCAGATGGACAAACGTAGGCATAAAAAGTCGCAACTTTGCTGGCGTCAAAGACATCTGGAACGGTAGCGATTATCAAGAAAGTAATACATCACCAGCAAGTGGTCGACATGACGTCGCAGAAGACGACGCTGGTAAAACCTTCAAGCAAATCCTCACGTGGACTGACCTCTGGATGACGAACGGCAAAGAGGTGGCGGCACATAATGGCAGCAGCAAAGCTACCGCAACCGGCATCGTCGAAGTGCCGTATAACTACATTAACATCCCACACGTTGACCGAGATAACGGCATCCCCGTTTCGCCGGGCAAGGACCTTGAAATTACGGTCACTATCGACACTGAACCGCGCAAAAATACACCCGTTAACGGCGATGAACCGTATAAAACTAAGACCAAGGAGTCAGCATGGCAGATTATTTCCTATACTGTCGATGACCGCAATAAGGCCAGCGACGAGGTGACGACGACAAATGAGTATTATAATGGCGCCGGCGACCTAGATCTCAGCCAGAGCAGTGTCTGTGGTGCATGGATGCAGGGCGGCAACTCCAATACTTGCAAGCAAGCCAGCAAAGGCTCTGGCATTGTCGGCGAGAATCCGATTGGCCAAGATGGCCAACGCACCAACATCTATGTTCCAGATGGTACCCCTGTCGGTACGAAGGTCTGCGCTGTCGCCGCTGTCTGGCCGGCCGATAGCCACAACAGCAATGGCGCTACGGCAGACATCACTAGCGAAGAGATGGAACAGGCCGCACTCGACGAGGGGGAGGCCTCGTCCGGCACGCAGCGCGCTTGGAAGATTTCTCAGCCTACCTGCGTTACGGTCGCAAAACGCCCAACTATCCAAGTTAGGATGAGCGGCGCTTATGCCGAAAACCGGATTGACACGAGTACGACAAGTCGCGGCCCATCCAGCGACACTACCGCAATGCGGCGCTACGGTTCGTGGGCAGACTATGATTTGGTCTCTGGCGACGAAACGCTCGGCATGGCTTCCGGCGCAGCGTTTTGGGGTGGCTTGCCATTATCGGACATATCGCTGTCGGATATGACGGTCTGTAAGGTTTCGTCCCTGACCTTTACGAATAACGAGTGTGCTAATCACAGCGGCAATCGTGTGGTCGGTAATTTTGGCAGTCAGAACAAGAGCCTCGCCTCTTACCCCGGCACCGCCTACGAGCGTTTGCGTAGCCGCTACGCCATTGAAGCTAACGAATATACTGCCAATGACTTAGGCGGCTTCACGGTCGTTGCAAATAATCTCGCGTCAGAAGATTCCTCTTATGGCGCAAAGGTCATTTACCATGAAGGCACACTTAACATCACTGGTGATATCCGTTACGAAGACAAAGCTTACGCTAACATTGACGAACTTCCCCAAGCAATCATCATTGCTGACACAATTCGAATCGCCCCCAACGTTACCCATCTTGACGCCTGGCTAGTGGCGGACAGTATTGACACTTGCTATGTCGCACCTGGCACGCGCGCAGTGGAATATCCGGGGCCTAGTGATAACGAAGTCAGCGTCCGCACTTGCCCCCATCAACTTACCGTTACCGGCCCAGTCATTACTAAGCAACTGCAGCTCAACCGCACCTATGGCGGCGACGGTGGTCAGCAGAGTAATTCCGAGGCGGCCGAAATCTTCAAACTTAGCCCTATCACTTATCTCTGGAGCTATGCCGAAACCCAGCGCTATTCGCAGGCGGTGACTACGTACCAGCGCGAACTGCCGACGCGCTACTAAACTACATCTCGCCCCACCAGCAAAAAATATAAAAACATTTTTAGCTTATGCTAAAATAAAACCATATATGGGTACAAACGATGTCGACCCTGCTTGGTCCGCAGGGGAGAAAACAGCTAGGCCTGTGTCTGATAATAATGTAGTTTTTGACTCCAAAAATATCGACAGCCGGCCAAAGACCGAATTTTTCGTCAACGTTGAAGGCGCCGATGAACGCAAAAAAGAGGTCGTCCGTCGCCTCAAAGAGCAGAAACAGGAACTAGCCAAACAGGCCCGCCAAGACAAGCGCAACGCCAAGCTTGCCGCCTTCGAGCAAGCCCGCCAGACCCGTCGCGCCAAAATCAAAAACACCCTCAAGCATTTCTTCAAAAAAGCCAAAATCCCACTCATCGCCCTTTGTGCGACCGTTTTTGTGGCCCTCGCCGGCTGGATAGTTTACCGGGCTTTGAACCCACCCATGTCAGAAGAGATAAAGATGGGCGTAGAGTCGATTAAGCGGCAACCCGAGCTAAATGCCGATTTTTCTGCGGAACTTGACGCTAGAGCCCATGCCGATGATGGCTCATTAGAAGACGCGATAAAATGGGGCGAAGAACAAATCGCAAACGCGGAAGATGACCATGTGAAGTTTATTTACTATAAGGAATTAGCTTATTTCATCGTCCATGAGGATGATTATAAAGATAAAGCAATCGAATACGCCCACAAATTAGAGGAGCTGGCGCAAGATGACGGCGAGAGGTATCTCGCGTATATGACTCTTTCGACAATTTATGGTTTCGCGGGAGACCATGAGAAATCTGACGAATATTACGATAAGCTCGAAGAGGTAAAAGCACCTATGGAGTACGCAATAGAGGAGGAGATAAAGAATGGCGCGCAGTAGAGTAAATGCAGCAACGGTGTTTGCGGTCTTATTTTTGGCAACTACTGCATGTTTGTTCATATTTGGTAATAACGTTAGCGCCGAATCTGGGAATAATAATACGGTTACTCATGGTTGTGGCTTGCCGAACTATTACCGCGGCAAATTACCCGACAGTTTAGTGACGTGCATGGCGGTCGGTGCGTCGTTCGCATATTTTCAGTACGACACGGATCAGGATTATACCATTGACATGGGGCCGGTAACTCCTGCGACTGATTTGGGGAAGGATTTGATTAAAGGATGCGCAAAATATGGTGGCTTTATGCACCTTGGCGTTGTTGATGGCAAGCGGGGTACATGGCGGAAAGGCAACATCCGCGTCGATTATGACGGCAATATTAGTTTGGGCAATTTTGACGTAAGTTCAATCGAAGTTTACGATAGCAGCGCAACTCCTGGGGCGCAAAACGTGTATGTGAGTGGTGTCAGCAATCCTATTGCTCATCTAGTGGACTTTGTTGACAAGGACGAAGCAAGGCGACGCTATGATCAATGGTTGCAAGTTGCTGACGATAAAACTGATTATTGGGCGAGAGGCTCGCTAGGATGGTTTTGTTGGAGCCCTACCATAGACAAACCACCCGAAGGTACTCTCTATAGCAAAACAGAAGGATTCGTCAACGGTCAAAAGAAGAGTAACAACTCTACTACGACCATTAACGCCAATAGTGCAAACATTAAGTTTGAACATACAATCTACCGCAACAACGACGGCATTGATGGCTATGTTTCGGAATGGCACGTGGTCGTCGGAAGTGATTGGAAAAAAGACGAAAGCTATGTAACTATAGAAAAAGGTGGCTCGCGCATGGTCCATATGGACTCGCCGCGTACAGTCGATATCTTACCAGGCCAAACTCGCTCGTTCTACCAGCAACTCGGCTATGATACTAAAGCCAGTGGCGACGATTCCAACACGCCGGCTGCTGCGCCAAAGTTCACTCTCGATATTGTGCGCCCTAAGGCCGACTCCATCAGCGGCCGCGTGCGCGCAAAAGTCAATAACGGCGAAGTAGGTAACAACTCGACGACGGTCATCAACTCAAGTGACGGTAGCTTTACGATTAGCTTCCAGCACGAACTGCAACGTGGCAACGATGCTGCTGGTGGCACGGTCGATGTGCCATGGTCGACTTCTGTATCCAGTAATGATAGCGCTGGCAGAAAAGTCAACCCGGGTGGTACTGCGAGAAGTGGCACAAAAACTCTTGGCAATAATAGCGGTTGGCAAAGCGCCGTCTCCTTCAACACGGAAACTTTTAGCGGCACCTTATTGCCAGGTGAGACCAAGACCTTTTGCCAAAACCTCACTTATGCAAGCGTCATAGACTACGCTGGCGGCAATAGAAATTCCAGCACCGGGAACTATTGCGTGAGTGTGCGCCGCGCAGACGGAGCGCTGGAGGCTTGCGGAGAAAATAAGAAGTATGGCGTCAATGAAGGGCACAACTGGGGCGAGATGGCTGTATCTACTAATAGCAACATAACCCTATTCACTCGAGATACCGAGGCTTTTGATACTGGCGAAAGAATAGCCGAAGTCTGGTCGAAGCCAGGCAATGACTTCACTTTCGAAGAAACGATGTGTGAGGGCGCTGAACTCCCCAACCAGTACCGCGACTATGGCAAAAGTATCACCTACAAAATTGAGGCTAACCGACCCGGCAGCGAAATCATGAAAGGTAACCTCGCTTATTCGACGCCAATGTCATGGAACAACGCCAACGTCAGATACTGGTCTAGTGCGGGTAGAGATATCTGGGGTGGTACAAGCTATACCGCCAATAACAATTCGCCTCGCTCCGGCACCCACAAAGTCACGAATGATTATCTTGGTAAAACCCTAGAGCAAAAACTCACCTGGACCGATCTCTGGATTGGGAATGGGGGAGTGATTGACTCGGCGCATAGCGGCAGCAATAACGCCACGGCCATTGGTCGCATCCATGTACCGTATAACTATAAAACCACTACTAGAACCGAAAACCCTCTAAATGACCCATACTCGCCCGGTACCCCAAGCCGCACAGTTAAAACTTTTATTTCCATTGAGGAGCGCGTCAATAAACCAGCCAATGGTGTTACACCATATGCAACCAAGAGCAAAGAAACCAAGTGGCAAGTTGTGTCGTTCCGAATCGACGGGAATACAGACGCCGATAGAGTCCAGCTCAAAAACGATGGCTATTACGGCGGTGGCATCATTAACGGAGACACGGATTTAGCTGGCGTTTGTACTGGTTGGATGGGTGGCTCGCCATTTGCATGTCAGAAAATTGATAGCGGTACAGATATTTTTGATCCTGGTGAGATTGAATTAGAATCTAGTATGTCAATCCCAGATAATGTTCCTATCGGCACTAAAATCTGTACTGTTGCCGCTGTCTGGCCGTCTGATAGCCATAATTATGATGGGGATATTATTGATGAAAGCCAAGAAAAGAATGGCATGTCGGACGAAGAAGATTTATCAAGTCGTCGCTGGAAGATTTCCCAGCCCACTTGCGCTAGCGTTGCAAAACGGCCAACTATCCAAGTACGGATGAGCGGTGCTTATGCTCAGAACTCTATCAATACCAGCACCTCCGACCGCATTTTGTTTGGCACGAACGAGCGGCATCGCTATGGCTCATGGGCTGATTATGATTTAGTCTCTGGCAAAGAAGAGACGCTCGGTATGGCTTCCGGCGCAATGCTCTGGGGCGGTATCTACCCAATCCCGAATGAAAACCTAAAATATTGCCGCGTTTCGCCAATGACTTTCACTAATGATAGGTGCTACGCTTCCGAAGGGCGCATGGTCGGCAAGTTCGGTGTCGATAAGTCTCTCGGCTCAAGCCCAGAGCGCCTTTACCAGCAAATTATTGACCGGTATACGGGAGGGGGGCCGACGGTCAGCGTTCGTTCAGGAGAAGTGCACGTAATCAAGAACACTGGCGCCTGTAGATATAATGAAACCACAGGAAAGTATACGGCAGTGGATGGGTATGGGCGCACAGGGAATACCAGTTTCGTCTGTTTAGATAATGGCACATATTATACGGAAATAAATGGAGATGCAAAAACTGATGGCGGCGGAACGACATGGGGGAGCACGGATGGGGTGAACGCTAATACAACCTATTCGACCCTAGTATCTGGTACGCTGTATATCGACAAGAATTTTCGCACCGGAGATGTTAGCTTGTCTGACCCCACGAAAGCAAAATATTCTTCTATCGCTGAAATACCCCAACGCATCTTCATCGCCAAAAACATCAAGATTGCCCCTAATGTTACGCATCTCGACGCCTGGTTAATCGCCGATTCCATCGATACCTGTTATCCAGGCAGCGGCGCCAAGGTCAGCGTCAGCAACTGTAACGCACAGTTGACTGTTACTGGTCCGGTCATTGCGAAAAATATTGCTCTGAACCGCACTTATGGCGGCGGGCGCACATCTTATACGGGCAGCCAGCTCAATCGAGCCTTCTTCCAGAACGAGAATTCCGAGGCGGCTGAAGTATTCAAGTTGAGCCCAACTGTCTATCTCTGGAGCTACGCGCAAATGCAGCGCTATTCGCAGGCAGTCATCACCTATCAACGAGAACTCCCCGCCCGCTACTAAAAGCGTTAGTAAAATAGACAAAAACCAAAAAGCTCATGTATAATATACGTATGGTTAAAAGAGGTGGTGCAAAGAGCACTTCTGGCTTCACGATTATTGAGGTCATGCTTTCGCTGGCCATTAGTGGTATGGTTTTGGTTGGGGCACTAATCGGAGTAAGCTCGACCATTTCGCGTCAACGCTACCGCGATGTTGTCGAAAACACCGCTTCGCTTCTTCGTACGCAGTACGATTTGGTTAGCCGTATTCAGATCGAGAAGCGCAACGATGATGACGATTGTGACAAGATTATGCAAAACATCTCTTTCGAGCCTAACGGCAAACTTGGTCGTGGCCGTAGTAACTGCAGTGTTTACGGCGTAGTTGTCACGCTAGGGCTCAATGGCGGTACGCGTATGCAGGTCAACAATCTAATCGGCATGGACTATGATGCGTATCGTAAAACCCTGGAGGACCCCGACGAAGTAATTAAGGACATGAGTGAGTTAGACCTGTTCAAGGCACTAAGCGTAACTAATGTCTTGAATGACGGCAGCGTCTGCCGCGTCACTAACCTTCTGTACGACGAGACCTACAAATGGGATGCCACCCTAGAGACCACAGTCAATAACCAATCGGCTGAATATATTATTATGATTGCGCGTTCGCCACGTAGTGGTGCGATTCATACATATACGTATAATTATTCTGCGGAAGTTGGGCTAGATTCGTTTGATTATACTGATATTGCCGGCGGCCCATGTTCGTCAACTCAAGGCGGCGTCAGGAAGGCTACGCTCAAGGACGCCTTTGACAATAACAAATTTGTTATGAACGAAGACGTCAAGCTCTGTATCAATTCCGCCGACATGTTGGCTACTTACGGCAAGCGCCGCATGATTAAAATCACCGCTAATGGCTACAATTCTTCGGCCGTCGCATTAATGAATATGGATGATAGCGGGAACGAATGTCAATGAGTAAGGTCGAGAAGCAACATTTCAAGCATGGCGACACCTTGGTAGAGGTGATGTTGGCGCTGACTATTTTTGCTTCGCTCGCCGTGATGGCCATTCATACTATGAATTCTGGCATGTATCAAGCTGAGCGCGCTATCGAGATCACTATGGCGCGAAATGAGATTGACTCTCAAGCCGAAGCACTCCGTTTTATTCAGAATAATTATGTCGCCGAACGTGAGCACCAGTCAGACCGCCAGCAATATTCTGCACTCTGGAACGCAATCATCAAGAACTATGTTATCGAAGCTAGTGATTTTCGCAGCGCCGACTATGATATTAACGCCAGTAATATTCGCACCTGTGACGACGCCTACAACGCCCAAATGGGCGGCGTCAGTCGTGACAATACCACCAAAAAAGCTCTCGCCATCAATACTCGCTTGCTCGAACCGAGCAGCGGATTATATGACCCAAATACTGTTAAGCCAGATCCGAGTAACCCCTATAGCAACCTTCTGAGCGAAATCCTCATCGATAAAAAAGCCGTTAATAGTAACGATTCTCAATATATTCTCCGACCAGCCCCACTGTACCCACGCGGCGTCTACTCTTTGTTAAGCCTGGGGCACATTAACGACGCGGTCGGCTCCGCGACTGATGCGACGAATTCTGACAACACCTTAGCCGAGGATTATATCTACCGTAAGGCGGAATCTATTGAAGGCATCTGGATAATTGCCGTCAAGGGCGATAACTCCAATATTGTCCGCTCTGACCGCAATGCCGAATACTATGATTTCTATATCCGCAGTTGTTGGCAAGCCGTCGGCCTTAGCGCTCCTTCGACTTTGACCACCATCGTGCGTCTATATAACCCGGAGGTAATCGACTAATGGCGACAAAGAACCACAAAAAAGGCTTCACGATTATCGAGACGACGCTTGCGACCATGTTTTTGGGCATCATCGTGTTGGCGGTTGCCAACCTTATTATCCAGATGACGCAAATTTACCAAAAGGGTCTTGCTATGCGCTCAGTCAACGCAGTTGGGCAACAAATTGTCGAGGATATGGAGAGAAAAATCAACTCCGCCACCTTCCTATTTGATATAGATACTAATCGTGATGGCTATCTTGTCAATCGTGAGATTATTGAAAATATGCCTAAATACTTCCGCGAATGGAACGTTTCCGCCAGTGATGCGCGTCAGAAAGCTGGCGCATTTTGCATTAGTGATTATAGCTATGTCTGGAACACTCCGCTCGTGCTTAATGATGCTGACGATAAAGGTATTCTTCTCGGTACAGACACAACTCCTGCACGCCAATACAAATTAGCTAGAGTCTATGACCCTGGCCACCTCGTATGTGAGCAGCAGTGGTTGGTGTCATCTGGCGAAACTCCAGACCCGAATCGCAAGACCTGGAACGGCGATAACTATGAAATCATGCTTGGTGTCAAAGAATCGCCCGTCGAAATGATCAATAATGACGAGACAAACCTTGCAATTTATGATTTTACAGTTTTGCCGATTACCCAGAGCACTATCACGAAACAAAGTTTTGTATCGGCCACGTTCATCCTGGCTACTGCCCGTGGTGGCGTCAATATTATGAGTAGCGGCGACTATTGCCAAGGCGAGGGGATGACTGGTACAGATTTCAGTATGGCAGACTTTGCTTATTGCGCAGTAAATAAGTTTAATTTTTCAATGCGAACCGGCGGCGATGCGAGTAAAAATGGCTAAAACTAAAGGAGATAACATGCAACAGACAACAAAAACCAAAAAGGGCGCTGCCGCCATTTACACAGTGGTGTTCTTCTGCTTGCTGATTGGTATTGTTACGCTCGGCTTTATTAGCATTATGCTGCAGGATATTCTCGGTTCAACTAATTACGACCTATCGCAGTCCGCTTACGATTCAGCCCTTGCGGGCGTTGAGGACGCTAAAGTTCTTCTCCTCAAATACAATGCATGTCTTAGCAACAGCGAACGACTCGGCAGCGGCGGTAGCGCTGGCGACTGTAATGACATAATCTCTGCCGTAAACACCTCTGGTTCCAGCGACGATTGCGACCTCGTACGTGATTCGCTTGGTCGTGCCCATGGCGAAGATGGCGCCAATGAAACGCTTATTCAAAGTCAGAATTCCAACCTGAACAATAATTCCAAGGAGCTAACCGATAGCATTGACATGGCCTACACTTGCGTCAAGATGTCTCTCGCTTCGGACGATTATTTAGGCACCTTGACCAAGACTTCTGACGTTAAGCTTATTCCGTTACGTACTGGTATTGGCAGCGCCTATAACGACGCAGGTGGGGACGGTAATTTTAATCGTATTCGTGTTGAATGGTACAGCAACGACGATAACCGCGTGCTCGTCGATGGGTTGGGGAGTAATCTTGATGACGCGTATGCCACCACTCTGCCTTCTGCCAAAGTCTATACTACGTCAAAGACTGCCATGGGCGGTACTGATGATAATTGGCATAATTTCCGCACCAAAGCTACTTTGGCGCCACCAATCCGTGTTAGCCTAATCCAAGCAGATCAGACTTTCTATATCGGCGATTTTGATGGACATAACGGCAATAACACTGATCGCGGCACTCTAATTCTCCGCCCAGTCCGCAGCGAAGCTGCAAGCCTCTATAACCATATCCCGAGTAATGCCGGTACTGGTTTTACTGGTTCAACTATCTCGAGCTCAACTAATTATACTGATGGTAGCAATGCCACCAATAGCCCAATCGACATAGACTGCCGTGACAGTGCCTACATGTCTACCCACGACGAACTGTATGCGTGCTCGGCCGAACTTGACGTCCCTCCGACTATTCGTGGTACTGCCAATAATGGCGCACGTTTCTTAATGCTATCGTCGCTTTATGCCGAACCAGATACTTCGTTTAGCGTCAAACTCTTGAATTGCACAAGCGACGATGAATGCAAAACGGTTAAGTTCGTCGGCGTCCAGACTAAAGTCGATGCTACTGGTCGCGCCAATGACCTCTTCCGACGCGTCGAGGCGCGGGTTGAGCTGCAGGATGTTAGCTTCCCACTGGCTAAATACGGCCTCAACGTCTACGGCGATGGCAGCGACGAAGGTAGTATCTTCAAGAACTACTGGGCTACCTACAACTGTTGGTACAAGGAAAACGGCACCGATCACACCTGCGACGACTATACGCGCATTAGTGGGCAAGGTAGCTTTGGCGACTAGCTAAACGCATCGGCGCGGCTAGCCGCAATCTGCAGACAACAAAAAAACAGGCCACAGCCTGCCGCTTGGTGCCCGCGGCTGGACTCGAACCAGTACGTACTAGGTACACTAGCACCTGAAGCTAGCGCGTCTACCAATTCCGCCACGCGGGCATGCCCCTATTTTAGCACACTCTGTCGGAGTTCTCATCTTATGCTATACTGTTTTACATATGGCGATATTCTACACCGATGGCAGCGCAAACCCCAACCCCGGCCCTGGCGGTTTTGCCGTGATCCGCGATGGTCAGCCGGTCGCCCTTGGGCGTGAGGCCGATTCTACCAATATCCGCATGGAGGCGCAGGCCCTCATCGCTGCCTATGATTTGGCAGAGGAGGGCGACGAAATCCTCACCGACAGCGAGTTCTGGATTAATGTTGTCACCAAATGGGCCCCCACCTGGCAGAGTAATGGCTGGCAGAAGAAGGGCGGCCCCATTAAGAATCTCGACCTCGTTCAGGTGCTTTTTGCCGCCTATCAGGCTAAGCCGGCCGTCAACCTTCGTTGGACGCGCGGACACGTTGGCACCGAAGGCAACGAACTAGCAGATGAGTGGGCCAATAAAGCACGAAAAGGAGCACAGCTATGAAGCGCAGTATTGTCAAAATGAAACTGAATAGCCGCACAGACTTTGTCGCTACGCTCGGCGAAATCAATCTCGAATTTAGTGAGGCCTACTGGCAGCACGACCGGATTTTCGTTCCCAAGAACTATAACCGCGATAAATCTCAGCCGCGCTTGTCTCTCCGCACCATTGTCAAAGATCCCGAAAAAGACGCCAAGTATTCCCTGGTTCTGCGCCGCCACTTTGACGCCGACAAAGTCGACCTTGTCAATATTACTCAGGTCAAAGATTACACTGAAGCTGCCCATATTCTTTTCCAACTCGGTTACGAGCTGAAGTACGAAGTTAGCCGCCGCCGCCAAGAACTCAACATGGGCAAGACCATCCGCATCTACATCGACAAAATCGATAACCTACCAGGCTATTATGCCAAAATCGAGTCCGACCTCAGCGACGAAGACGATACTTTGGCGGCCTATAACGACCTGATTGAAACTTTCCGCGTTCTCAAAGTCCGCGGTAATCCAGTTGCCAAAACCTATGGCGAACTGGTCGAATCATCCAACCACGATACTGCTACCAACTAAACAAAAAATCTCCCCCGCTGCTGGGGGAGATTTAGTACAGTTACTGTTTATTTTTCGGCGGCTTTTTTAGCGGGCGCCTTCTTGGCGGCTGGTTTTTTGGCGGCCGTCGCCTTGGTGGTACTGGCTTTCTTTGCCGCTGGCTTCTTTGCGGTGGTGGCTTTCTTTGCCGTGGTTGCCTTAGCAGCTGGTTTCTTAGCTGGTGCGGCCTTAGCGGCGGCGCTGGCCTTTTTAGCTGGAGCTGCCTTCTTGGCAGGCGCCTTCTTCGTGGCCATCTTCATATTCGCAGCTTTGGCAATCTTTACCAGCTTTGCCTTGCGGCGGCTGGCCGTGTTTTTCTTAATCAGGCCCTTCTTGGCGGCCTTGTCGTACTCGCTCTGGACAATCGCCATTTTTTCTGGTGTTGGATTCTTGCGGAAATCCTTCAGAGCATTGCGAATGGTCTTCTTGATTGCTTCGTTCTTGCTTTTGCGCTTCACGGCTTGGCGTGCAGCCTTCTTCGCAGATTTAATAATCGGCATTATTTCTCTCTAATTTCCTTAAAAATTATTATTTCAATTAGTTGTAGATTATACAGTAAAACTTGCCATATGTAAAGGGTAGAGATGACTTAATACTTGCCAGTTCGAAAAACTTATGCTAATCTAATAACAAAATAAGGTCAAAAATAAACAGAACAAAAAAACTATGCCAGAAAGCAAAAACCCCCAGGTGAGTACAGACGTGATTTCGCAGGTCGCCGAACGTGTCGACTCTTGCGACAATGTTCTGGTTGCTCTCTCTAAAGACCCGAGCGTCGACGAGTTATCCGCGGCCCTTGGCTTAACCTTTGCCTTGGACAAGCTCGGCAAACATGCTACCGCCATTTTCTCTGGCGCGGTGCCAAACGCCATCGAGTTTCTTGAGCCAGAGAAAACTTTCGAAACCAATACCAACAGCCTGCAAGATTTTATTATCGCGCTGGATAAGGAAAAGGCCGACCACCTGCGTTATAAAATCGACGGTGATTACGTCAAGGTCTTCATCACGCCTTACAAGACCACCATTGACGAAAAAGATCTAGAGTTTAGCCATGGCGATTACAATGTTGATCTCGTGATTGCCTTGAACGTCGAAAGTGCCGCTGACCTTGATGGTGCTCTCAGCGAATATGGCCGCATTATGCACGATGCTACTTCCGTGAATATCCACGCGGGCGAACCAGGCCGCTTCAGCGAGCTAGAATGGGGCGATCCCAAGGCGTCTTCCGTCTCGGAAATGGTCTGCAATCTCATCGACCGCCTGACTATCCCTAAGGACAAATCCGCCTACGACAAATCTGTCGCTACGGCCTTGTTGGCAGGTATCGTTGCGGCAACGAATCGCTTCTCGAACGAACACACTAGCGCTGACACCATGGCTGTTGCCAGCCGTTTGATGGCTGCCGGCGCTGACCAACAACTGATTTCGTCCAGCATCCCAGTCGACATCCTCACCAGCGGTGTAGTCGATGCTAATCCCGAGGCGACCGCTGCCGACGAATCCGCCGAAGCATCCGCCGCGGATGCGCCGGAAGCTGCCGAAGAACCGGCCGAATCGGCCGACCCAACCACGCTCGCTATCCAGCATGGCGCTATAGATTTTGAGCCGCCTGCCTCTGCGTCAACCAGCGAAGCTTCTACCGAAGCTGCGCCTGCCCCCGAGACCGCCGAGGCCACACCCGAAACTACCGCTTCCACTTCAGACCAAGAGCGCGCCGATGCCATGTCGCAACTCGATGCGATTGTTTCCGCGCCGTCACCAGAGAGTGCCGGCCCACTGATGGACGAGCTTAAGAATGCCGTCATCAACGAGGGCAAGAAAAACCTCGTCCCACCGAGCGAAGCCGGAACCGCCGCGCAGCCACCCAAAGATTACGCCGCCATGATGAGCGCAGAATTGGCTGCCCCTGAGCCGCCAGTGGCTGCTCCGCAGATGCCGGCCGCCATGCCGCAAGCACCTATCGCCGCCCCGCAACCGCCTGAGTCCGCGCCACTTCCAGATAACAATGTGCCGACTAATTTACAACCCGTTAATTTTGCACCCGAGGCCGAGGCCACTCCGCAGCAGGCCGTCGTTTCGGCTCCTGCTCCAGAAGTTCCCGCTCCTGCTCCAGCTGAAGCTGTGCCCGCTGGCGTGCCAACGCCTGAGTCAATGATGACCAGCGCCGAGCTGGCCGATAACCCCCTGCCAATGCCAGATCCCAATACGGTCTTGCCGCCGCCACCGATGCCATTTGATCCCGCCGCTGGCCAAGCTCCTGCGCCAATGCCCGCCCCTGCAGTGCAGGGCACCGCACCTGCGGCCCCCGCTCCAGTCGGCGTCGACGCCGTGATGCCGGGAGTCATCCAGCCCGCTGGCGAAATTTCCGCCGCTAATTCTGAGGCCAATTCCAGCTATCTCGGCTCTAACCCTGCCATGCAGGACCAGCTCTATCCGGACCCCAATAGTTTCCATATCCCTGGCATGTAAGGCTCTCCTATTGACATTAGCGGTTTTTTGTGCTACAGTACGGGCATGCTCCCCTTGGAGCTGTACATTTTGAACGCTACGAACCCCCAATTTGCAGCACCAAGGAGGTGTTCCAATGCAAAAGAAGTACGAGCTTGTCAAAGAGTCCGAAATCCAACGTGGCGGTTTTACGCTGTATCGAATTCGCGCACTCATTGACATTCCGACCGCACACGTCAAAGCCGGCGACCTCGGCGGCTGGATTCACTGTGAGGAGAACCTCACACACGACGGTACCTGCTGGGTAGCTAACGCCGCCATCGTCACTGACGAAGCGCGCGTTAAAGATGACGCACAGGTGGCCGACCATGCCGTAGTAAAAGACGAAGCCATCGTCGATTCTAGCGCTCGCGTTTATGGTAGTGCTATCATCCGTGGCAAGGCTGTCGTTACTGGCTATGCTCGCGTCTATGGCAATGCCGTAGTCGAACGTTTTGCCTTGGTAGCTGGTCGCGCCTGGATTTATGGCAAACTCCGTATTACGGATCGAGCCGAAATCACCGGTTCTGCCGACCTCAGTGGCGAGGGCGTCATCGGCGGCTACATTCAGCTGTCGGCCTTCAACCACGGCTTCTAGGTTTGTAGAAACTATCAGATGGGTCAGGCCCTTTCTTCATGTCATTCTCCATGATTGACCATCCATATAATTCACCGAGTTACAACAGCCCGGTCTGGCTCCATCTGTAGTTAGTCCCCGTTTCGGCGGGGGCTTTTTCATGGCAAATGCGTTGACGTCTCAAAATGTATATGCTAAAAATTAATAGAAGGAGTGTGGTCTGAACAACTTATAGTCGCATAAAGTTAGAGGGCCAACAGGTGAAAACAAACACACGTAGGCGTGCACCAAGAGCACGTAAAAAACTTGGAATTTTTGTCATTTTTGCCTCGCTACTAATCGCAGTAGGAGGATTGATATTTGGTATTCATAATGCGCAGGCCGCTTTGGCCGAGCTGAATCCAGATGATTGGTATCTGGAATTGGTGTTTTTTGACTCCACTATCAACAAGGGCAAGGATCCAGTGACTAACGAGCAGTGGGTTATCGACACGTCTGGTGTTTCCAATAGCTACAGTCGCAATATTGTCATGCAGGTCTCGTACCGCAATTACGAGCTCGACCGCGACTATGCTCCGGGCGAGCTACAAATTCGCGTGCCCAACCCATTCGCATCTGGCGTCCTTTCAGCGGCGCAACTCAGCGTGCAGATGGCCGTTAGCGCCAACAATAGTTCCCAGCATTCCTACGACTGGAACTACAACTCCGGCTCCTACAATAGCGAAGGATTCATCTTCACCAATAACAAGACTTTCGAAGCTGGTACGAACCTAGACGGTAGCATCCAGGTTGCTTACGCAGTCACCTCTAATACCGAAACGCGTGAAAAATACGAAGACAGCTGCACGCATACGCTCGACTACGATAGTCTCCAGGCCACTATGAACGGTGCCATCACCAGCAACGTTGCGCAGTTGCATTATTCGCGGACTTATTCGCACCCTTGGACGCGCGCCACTTACAACATCACCAAGACCGCCATCAAACTGAACTCTTATGACAACCTCGGCGAGGGCGCCGACCAGTACACCTGGGTGCGTTATCGCATCGGCGGCCGCAGCAACGAGTCGTACTACATGTCCTACGCTACTAGTAGCTACGACAACTACATTGGCTTGTCGAATTATGAGATGCGCGATACTTTCCCCGACGACGTTAAGGTGCTCGATATGACCGGCAAAGCCATCGAGCCAGAGGAAGACGGCACCTATGACATCAGGCGCAAGGGCACTTCCAATAGTAGCACCTCGCCTTGTGGCTCGTACTACTATTGCCGCGAAATCATCGTCGGTTATCCAAAGGACGTCTACAACGCCGAAAATGACACGCTCAATATTTCTAACACCGTCGAGCTGCGCGGTACCTATTCCGATCGCACCGAAGAAGAAACTCTGGCCACTTCGACTATTTCGCTTGATTTATCACAGTTCTCGTTCAACTACAGCGGTAGCACCATTGGCATTAACAAGAAGTTCAACGGCAATGCCGGCTCTGGCAGCACCGGCAGTAATTACAAATACTATTACCAAGAAATCGTCGATGGCGGCTCGACTGGACGCTGGAATAACACTATTAGCACCAAATACATCGGCTACAACTATGACGTCCAAGTCGGTGATGATCTGGTCTATTTCATGAGCGAGGACGGTCAACTCGAGCGTTTCAACGAAAACGAATATTTCTTTAAGTCGGTCTATATCCCTGACTTCAAGAACGCCAACGGTAGCACGGTATCGTCATCCAAGTACCAACCCGCAGTTTATGTGCGCAAACGTGGCCAGAGCAACTACGAATTGTATCAAAATTACACCAGCACTGGCCGTACCGTAAACTTCACTGAAAATGACCAAATTGTCGCTTGGTATGTTGAGGTCAAGGGGCTGACTGAGAGTATTACGTCTGGCAACTTTAGTACTCAGCTGACCATTAAATCCGACGACATTGCCGAGAACGGCACGATTTATAATTTCAACTACATCAAGTATCTGCGCGACGGCGTCCTAATGAACCCAATTGACGAGTCCAATTATGGTAACCAAATGACACTCGATACGGTCGGCGCTTACGACCAGGAAACCTACGGCGTTTATCTACAGCGTTCTTACGACAGTGCCGAGTGGGAGAATCACCAGATCGGTACTATCACGCGCTACTTTAGCGCCTACAAAGACGTCAATAGCTCATCGCCAAGCTACAATCCGGACACCGAATCATTCAACGGCACGTATACGCTCTATGGCTATTTCTATGAGTATAGCTATTACGCTTTCCAGGATATCAACCGTAACATAGAGCAACTCAAGGACGAGGACTGGATTCGTGGCATTAATTACTACGACCTCTTGCCGATGGGCATGGAGCTAACTAGTACACCAGCAGATATCATGGCTTCTGCCGGTAATTCATATTGCAACAATTATAGTGGCTATTATAATCAAAATGGCGAAAATCTCTTTACCTCATCCAACGCTTGTAAGGAATTCGCCAAGACTCACACGAGCGTCGAAATCACCAAAAACTGGCACGAAACTGGCCGCACCCTACTAAAAGTCAAAATCGATTTCAGCGAGTCGCCATTTACCTCCATCACTAGTAATTCTTATAGCATCTACATGCCGTCGATTTCATTTAACTACAGTATCCCATATGACGCTTACGTCGAAATTGGTCCGTCGTACCGCAATTACGTATATATGGATATAGATGGCCCGAGCCTGACAAGCGGCATTAAGGATACCGGACGCTATGACGCTGCCGCTAGTGACATTAACGAAAATGGCGTCACCGACGAATACATTGCCTACAACTCGCGCGACGTCAACCTTCTCATGGCTACTTCTACGTCGCAGGATTTGCAGACTTCGAGCCTCACCGAACATAGCGGCAAATACGACATCGAGGAAACTCGCAGCGGTTTTAGCGAAGATTATTCTTACAAGCTCAGGATGCGTACGGGCGCTAGCAAGGTTACCGATGCCGTAATTTATGATTCTATCGAGACCGCCACTACTGACGGCGCGGAATCAGGCTGGCAGGGTAGCTTCGCCGGCGTCGACACCAGCTACGCCGAGCAGCAGTTGGATTATTATGATCATAACGTCAAAGTAAAAGTCTGGTACTCGACGAACCCCAATGCCGGTAAACTGGGCACTGATTCGTCCTGGCAGGCGTACGACGAAGCCACGACCGACAAAAGCAGTGTGAAGGCTTTGGCTTTTGAATATCTCAATCAAGAGGGTAATCCTGCTATCTTGACGCAGGGTAGTTACTCCTACGTCGTTGTTAAAATGACAGCGCCTGCGCGTATCCACGATGATGCTTTGACGCACAATGATTCGCACAGTGAGTGGACGGTCATCGACAACCTCAGTGGCCAGAAACTTGATATTCCTACGGTAATTGATTCCAATGTCACATCTATCTTCCTGGCCGGCGCCTTCGACTTTGTGGTCGAGAAAGAGTGGTCAGACTATGATGATTATTATGAACTCCGACCCGAAAGCGTCGAATTCAATCTTTACAAAGACAATGAACTCATCGACACCAAAACCCTGGACGTATTGAACGGCGAAACTTCAATTATGTTCGAAGGTCTGCCGACTGCCGAAGCCGATTCCTATACGATCGAGGAGGCCGAGGTCGAAGACTATACGAGCAGCTTCGTTCGCGACAACGATGCATTGAGCTACCAATTTACCAATACTGTCAACCGCGATGCACCAGTCACTGAAGTGCCAGAGGAGCCTGCGCCAGAAGAGGAGCCCGAACCATTGCCGGATACCTCGGATCAGTTAATCCGCTGGACTATCGCTTTGGTGTTCTTGGGCTTAACCACGGTTTTATCGGTGCGCTACATAAAAAATCTTACCGCCAAGCGGTAAGTGAAATATCAATTTGATGGTCGGGGTTAGCAGACTCGAACTGCTGACCTCGCGCTCCCAAAGCGCGCGCGCTACCAACTGCGCCAAACCCCGGCACCGCATTATTATACCACAGTTTCGGCCACTGCGCCAGATGGTATATAATTAGCTTATGAGTGAATTTCTTCGCAGTCGCAAACGTCTCATCAGTATATTAGCGCCGACCCTGTTCGGCATTTTTTACATGTTTTTGGTCATGTTCAATTTGCAGCAGTCGGTCTGGCAGGGGGAATCTTACGGCGCCTATTTAACGCGCTATGACGCTGGTCAAATCTGGCAGTTCGCCAGTGACAGCAATCAGCCGCCGCTGTATTTCTGGGCGCTCAAACTTTGGGCACATTGTTTTGGCCGGACGGACTTTGCCATGCGCTTTATGTCGGCCTTTTGTGGAGCCATTGCACTCATGTTTGCCTATATGTGGACCAAGTATAAATATGGTAGCAAGGCGGCAATTTTAGGCTCGCTGCTACTCAGTTTTTCGCCCATCCTGGTACGTTACGGCCGCGAGATGCAGCCATTCATGATGGCCTTGATGTTTGTGTTTGCGGCGATGTATTTTCTGCAACTTGCTATCGATAACGGTCAGAAACGCTGGTGGCTAGTATATGCCCTCATGGTCGCGCTGGGCCTTTGGACAAGTTACTATACCGTATTTGCTTTTCTGGCGCAGGGTGTGTATCTCTGTCTAGTGTATGGCCGCACGTTATTCCGCCGCAAAACTTTCTGGCTCAGCTTCGCTGCAGCCTTACTTCTGTTCGTGCCTTGGCTGCCTAGCTTACTGGGACAACTCGCGCAGCGTCCAACCGCTAGTGCCGGTATCAGCCTGGCCACGCTCACGGATTTTTGGAGCCAGAGCCTCATCTACCAAAATTCCGTCAATCTCACGGCCGGGGCTTTGCTTTTGACGCTGGCTGCTTCCGTGGTTTTAGTGGTGCTAGCCGTGCGTTATCGCCTGGGTCTGCGGTTGTTGCTGTGCAACATTCTCGTGCCGCTTGCGGTGTTGTTGCTACTGTCGCTGACGCCATGGGGCCTAAGTCTACTGCCGCAACGCATTATCTATAGCTCAGCCAGTATTGCCTTGCTCGGCGGTATCGCTACAGTTATTGCTACCAATGAGCTTAGCCTACGTCTAGCTAAGCGTCGACGCAAAACGCCGCCAGCTTTATGGCGTCGGCCACGCTTCGTGTTTGCGAGCTGTGCGGTGGTCTTGGTGGCGACCTCGCTGTGCGGTCTCTGCATTTTGCAGGATTACGGTAATTACAACTTTGATACCGGCAAACGTTACAGCGCTAAGCTGCTAGCACAAAGCATTGCGAGCGCCGAGGGCACCGACCGCGCCCCAATTATCGTCGAATCACCCTGGCTATACTACGATTTATCCTTCTATGACACGCCAGAGCAGCAGAGTTTCTTCCTCGGCCAAAACCTTGACGCTAAGGACGGTTTGTTGAGCCCACTGCGGCAGGCGTATTTCGGCCGCATCGATCATTTGGACAAGTTCCTCGCTCAGCACGAAGCAGTTTGGTATGTCGGCGCTATCCCAGCCAAGGGTGGCGACATTAGTTTTCCGCTGGCTGGCTATACGGCCTCGCAGGTTTTGACGCTCAGCTACGAGCACGACGGCCACCAATATGAGGCAATTCGTTTCGTCCCAGAGTAATTTCTCCCCATGGTCAAGAGGTGGTATAATAGAGCACAAGTCGGGGCGTGGCGCAGTTGGTAGCGCGCAGCGTTCGGGACGCTGAGGTCGCCCGTTCAAGTCGGGTCGCCCCGACCATGTTTTGAGCCTTTGCAGACTCTTTTTGTCGATATTGTGAGAATCTATACAAAAAAGAAGCCCCTGCGGTAGGAGCATGACGCCCCGTGCAAGAACTTCGTTAATCATATACTGGGAGATTATTGGGGTATTCGTTCATGGGACAGCTCCGTTTGGTAGTTGAGGGTTTATACTGGTTGGTGAAATTAGAAGAATACTATTTCTATTGTTATTTCTGCTCGATGCAGAAAACCAACCGGTTTCTTAAAGCTCCGTTCTCTCCCACCCCTGACAAGTGTAAGCCCTATCTTTATTATACCTGTCAGGGGTGGGGCTGTCAGCAGGAAAAAGCCCCGACATTAGTCGGGGCTTTCGTGATGGTTATTAAAGGCCTTATTGTCCAGTGAGTCACCCAATGAGGTAGTGGCCGTAGTCAACAGAAGTGCGCACTCGCCTCTTTGCTGCCTTTGCTTCGCCCTCGTCGGTTGTATCAGCACGGTCGTGAGCCGATTGGTCGGCTATGCCGGCTTCATGTTCAAACAATTCACGCAATCGAAGCGTTATTAGTATTATGGCAGACAATACAGCGAACATTATTAATGCAATAAGAATCCCGGAGATCTTCTCCTCCGAAAAACACTCTGACAGAAACGACGTTGCGCTAATCACCAGAATTGCCGTCGTGGCTAAGGAGGTAGCTACAACAATGCACGTTGCCAGAAAGCTTAAGCTACCATTTGAGATGCGTACGGCGATCTCTCTGCATATTGCAATAATAACCACCAGCTTAACCACAATAGCGACGACGAAAGACCAAATAACGCCCATCCCTAACAAAATATTCGTTGTCATGACTTATCACCTCACATTTCTAGCACTATCATTATTCCGGACATCAAGACTGACTCCGTGTCAGCAGACTCGGTGTCCTCGGCAGCGGCAAATTCGCTTGAGGCAGTGGCCTTTGCGGGAGCATTTTCCTCCGGAAAGCGTTCCGATACGAACGACATTGCGCTAATCCACAGAATTGCTATCATTGCTAAGGCGGTAAGTGCAGTGGCCATGGCCGCCAGACAGCTCAACCAGTAGTCCTTAACGTGCTTGAGGATATATCCGATTACCTTAGCCGTAACCACCGCCTCAGCCACAGTGGCGATACCCAAAACCCAAAAGACACCTATCGCTAACAGGATATCCATTGTCATGACTTCTCACCTCACAGATTATAGAGGTAATTACTATCAATAACGCATCCGCCAACGGAGATAGTCTCCGGCAGCTTCTGGCCATCAAGTTGAGAGTCCAGAATATCCAGATTGCCTCCGACCGACAGGTCTTCCGGAAGCGTCCTGACAAAGAGAGTCCGGCTGAGGTAGAGATTACCGCAGACTGTGAGCCCCCTCGGCAGTGCCTGAATGCTACTTCCGAAAAGTTCCAGATTGCCCTCAATAAAGAGACCTTCCGGCAACTTGAGGTCAAACCCCCTGTCTATGTAGAGGTTACCTTTGACGCGCCGGTACTTCTCGAGAATAAATTGAACAATCCCATCTGGGAATCCTCTCAGGTCGAGGTCATAAGGGAACACTTCGGTTTCAGTCCGATTAGAGTTTTCTTTAGAATTAGCCACAATTATTCCTCCTCAGATAATTTTTCCAAAAATGTTTTTCATGCGAATATATCTGCGGAGAAACAATAACTGCCACAGATAGGTAGAAGCCTGAAAAATCAGACGCCTGCCTATCTGCAGCAGTGCAATAACCATATTAAGGGACCATTCCCATTCCTACGTGAATCACCTTTTATTATAGCACAAGTAATATAAAAAGTCAATAGGCGCATCTGCCACAAAATAACCCCGGCTATCCAGCCGGGGCATCGTGATGGTTATTACGGCTGCGAATCTATGTTTTATGTGTGAACTAGCTAAATGCGACTTCGTCAATCCAAACGGTCTGCTCGTGGCAATCAATGGTATGCACCTTGCCGTCCCGCGTGACGAATACTAAGTTACCGTCGGCGTAGTATCGCACCTCTGGACAGTTGCGGTACTCTTCGATGACGCTGCCTTTTTGGTTCTGCGCCACGATACGCTTGGCGCCGTCGCCGCCACTGATTGTAAGATATGTGCCAGTCGCTACGGTATTCTTGCCGATGTAGTTGTCATTCAGCTTAGTGATAGCGAAGCCCCCGCCAGCCAGTGGCGCCGCAACTATCGCGATGGCGCAGAGCAGTGCGCCGACCTTCAGCGCAAGCCCTACTTGTTTGCTCCGTTTGCCGCCCTCAATCCAATTAAAGGCCGTGCCGGCAAATAAAACTGCCAAGGTTGCTGCCGCCCCAGCTATCAAAATCAGCAACAGCATTGCGGCTATCGTGAAAAGATAATACATAGTCCAATCCACCTCCTTGCAAATTGTCCATCCTCGCGGATGGCGTAATAACCATTTTAAGGACCCATTCCTACATGAATCCCTTTAATTATGGCACGAAAACCCCTTTCGGGGCAATTTGCCTACCAAATTACCGAAAAACTTGCTTGCCAAAACCATTTCACCCAGAGAAAAAGCCCCCGTCCACAGACGGGGGCAAAGAAAAGGAGCGAGAGCCGCTTCAACCGAAAAAAGCAGCTCGGACCCCGAGGAGGCTAAATAAATTACGCCTTACAGTCGCTAAGGCCACTACTAGCTTTAACGGCGACCGGTTTGCCAGTCCTGCGCTTGTCCGAGATTGACTCAAAGTGGTGGTACCACTCATCACCGCTCAGCCGGGCATGACCATAGACTATGACGTGGCCGCCCACATGCGACCGTTCAGTCATCAGCGTATTGCCAAAGACTGCCGACTGACCATCGGCCAGAGCAGTGCCGCGCAACTCGGCGTTGCCAAACACGCGCGCGTCTTCATCGACGTATGCGCGCTCGTATACGCGCGCATCGCGGCCAATCCAACAGCGACCGTCTTGGGATAAATTATGAGATCCTTCGACCCAGCCGCCCAGATCGCCAACCTTGACGCCATATTCTGGTATATCCTTCATGGCGCGTATGCGATGCAAGACATGCCCGTGGTAGTGCATAGTGACGTCGTTAACGACACGATATTTCATGAAAAATTCCCCCTACTATTTTTCTTTTTATAGCCTCAAAACGTACAGCTCAAACCGAGCATAGCTACCATTCTACCATAAATAACAAATAATGTCAAGTATGATATAATTACAGATGAAACGCGTGCATTTGCCGCATGCATAATATTTGAGGAGTTATATGCCAGAATACAAACATAGCAAAGGTGCCAAACAGCCCAAAAAATCCCACAAAGTCCTAAATTTTCTACGACTTTTCCTGTTTTGGGTAATTATTATGTTGTTTGTCTCGGCCTTTGTCGGTGGCGACGCCGTCCTTAACCGCACTAGTGCGGACGAAAAAAGCCTTTCCGAAGTCTTGACTTATGCCAAAGAAGATAAGCTCGACAAAATCGTTGTCCGTGGCGACAGCCTCATTGTCACCCCAAAGGAGGAATCCGGCCTTAACGCCATCACTTCGCGCAAGGATTCTCGTAGTTCGCTCTACGAGCAAGGCTTCGCTGAAGTTATCGACCAGAACAAAGTCGCCATCGAAGTTGTCGAAGACGTCGACGTCCTCGGCATTATGCTCAATATTGGCAGCATCGTCTTACCTATTCTGCTGCTCGTCGGTTTCTTGGTCTACATGATGCGTCAAGCTCAAACCATGAACAACCAGAACATCGGTTTCGGCAAAGCCAAGGCCCGCCTTTACGGCAACGAAAAGCACAAGGTCCTCTTCGGCGACGTTGCCGGCAACGAGGCCGCCAAGCAAGACCTCGCCGAAATCGTTGACTTCCTCAAAAATCCCAAAAAATACCAAAAGCTCGGCGCTAAGATTCCTCGTGGCGTGTTGTTGGCGGGCGAACCAGGCACCGGTAAGACTCTGATGGCACGCGCTGTGGCGGGCGAGGCCAATGTCCCATTCTTTTCCATCTCTGGCTCCGAGTTTGCCGAAATGTTCGTCGGCGTGGGCGCCTCGCGCGTCCGCGACCTCTTCGAGAAGGCCAAGAAAAACGCCCCCAGCATTATCTTTATTGACGAAATCGACGCCGTCGCCCACAAGCGCGACGCTCGTGGTGGTGCTGGTCGCGAAGACGAGCAGACCCTCAACCAAATCCTGGTCGAGATGGATGGCTTCGATAACGAAACCGGCGTCATCGTGATGGCTGCCACCAACCGTGTCGACATGCTCGACAAGGCCTTGCTGCGCCCTGGGCGCTTCGACCGCCATGTCAACGTCACTTTGCCAGAGCGCAAAGACCGCATCGAAATCCTCAAGGTCCACTTCAAGAATAAGCCCGTCACTGACGACGTCGACCTCGACGCTCTCGCCGCCAAAACCGCTGGTAGCAGCGGCGCCGACTTAGCCAACATCGCCAACGAGGCTGCCATCGCTGCCGCCCGTCAAAATCACAGCAAAATCAGCAACAAAGACCTCGACGAAGCCTTCGAACGCATTGCCATCGGCCCCGAGCGCAAGTCAAAAGTCATGAACGACAAAGAACGCCGCATCACCGCCTACCACGAAGCCGGCCATGCCGTGGTTGGCCATGTTTTGCCAGATTCTGACCCCGTTCACAAAGTCACCATTATCCCACGTGGTCACACTGGTGGCGTCACTTGGTTCCTGCCGCCCGAAGACCGCAGCTACAAGAGCATCTACGAGCTCAAGGATGTACTCGCTCGCGCCATGGGTGGCCGGGTTGCCGAACGGATGATTCTCGGTGCCGACGGCATTACCACTGGCGCCAGCTCCGACCTGCAGCATGTTGCCGAACTCACTCGCGAGATGGTTACTGCCGAGGGTATGGGCAATAAGTTGCGCGACCAGGTTTTCAATACCAACGAAGTCAACTTCTTTGGCGACCGTGCCAAAATTTATTCCGAAAAGACCTCAGAGATTATCGACGCCGAAATCGAAGCTCTCAGCAAAGAAGCTGCTCGTCGTGCCGAAGCCGTCCTCAAGGCTAACCGCAAAAGCCTCGACGCCCTTGCCACTGCTTTGCTTGAGCAAGAAACGCTCGACGAAGCCGCCGTCGCCAAGATTCTCAAAGGCACTAGCCTGCCAGAATCCGCCAAGCTTCACGACTAAAGCTGCTATAATTTAATGAGTATGAGCAAGCGCCGCCGCAACAATTTTCGTTCGGTTGTTTCAATGGTCAACGCCAAGTTATCCATTAAAGCTTCCGCCGCCATCTTGGCCAGTTCGACCCTCGTGTCGGCTCTGTTGGGCATCTTCCGCGACCGCTGGCTCAATTCGATGTATTACGACACTTATCCAGCTGGCCTCGATGCCTACACGGCCGCCTTTACTGTGCCAGACTTTCTCTTCTTCCTTATTACATCCGGCGCTCTGGCCGTCACTTTCATTCCCATTTTTAGTCAGCGCCTCGTCAGCGGCAACAAAAAGTCCGCCTGGGAGCTTAGCGCTAGCCTCATTAACTTGTTGGCTTTAATTAGTCTCATTGCCTCAATTTTTATCATGGTGTTTGCCGATCCGCTGGTGCGCTACGTTGTCGCCCCTGGTTTGAACGAATCCTCCATGGCTCTCGCCATCAACATGATGCGCGTCATTGCCATCAACCCCTTCCTGTTCTCAATTTCAACGGTGCTTTCTAGCATGCAGCAGGCGGTCGGGCGTTTTGTCTTTTACGCTATCGCCCCCGCCCTTTACAACGTTGGTATTATCATCGGTATTCTCGGTTTTACTAACGGCATCAATCTATTTGGTTGGCAGATCTTCGAAGGCGGCATCATGGGTGTAGCGCTTGGTGTGGTCTTTGGCGCTATCTTGCAGCTCATTACAAGTATCATCGGTCTGATTGGTATCGGCTTCGAATACGAATTCAAATTCTACTGGAAAAACCTCGGCTTCCGCAAAGTGCTCAAAACTCTCCCCATTCGCTCGGTCGACCAAGGTATTGATTATATTACCAGCATCATGAACACCAACCTCGCCTCGCATATGGGCGAACAGTCCATTCGCGCCTTCCAGCAGGCTTCCTCGCTCCATTCAATGCCGATTAACCTCATCGGCGTGGCGATTTCCACGGCCTATTTCCCCAAGCTCAGCGAAGAAGCCAGCCGTGCCGACGAGGATAAATTCCGCGACACCCTTCGTTCGGCCATTCGGATGATTGTTTGGATCGCCTTGCCGATTTCGATTGTCGCTTTCTTCTTGCGCGGCTACGTCGTAAACTTTATCAAAAACGGTGGCGACCCCAAAATTGCCAGCGTCTTAGCCTGTTTTGTGGTGGCGATTTTCACGCAGGCGCTTTATCACATCGTTGCTCGTGGCTACTATGCCAAGCAAAACACTCGTACGCCATTAATCGTCTCAGTTGTGGCCTTCCTCGTGCAAGTTGTGGCTGCCGTCGGCTTGAGTCTGGCTGGCTTTGGGCCCGAAGGCCTAGCACACGCAGTGTCAATTAGTGCCATTTTCGAGGTTGCTGTCTTGCTGTGGCTTGAAAACCGCGACATGCAACATCGCTTGCTGACTAAAACCTTCTGGCGTGCCATGTTCAAGATGCTGATTGCTTCCACCATCACGGGACTTGTGTCATATATTATGACCAAGATTCTCCCGCTGCGCGCTTCCGATAACTCATTCTTCGAAACTTTCCCGAAGTTCTGCGTTATTACGCTAGTGTCGCTCCTGGCCTATTTGGGCTGCTGTCTAGTCCTGCGCATCGACGAGGCCCGACCTGTTATCGACCGCATCAAGCGTGTGCTCTTCAAAAACCTATAGACTACAAAATACCGCCCCGTAGCAGGGGCGGTATTTTTATGCGTCGTGTTTATTTCTTTTTAACGTTTTTCTTGACTTCTTTTACCTGTTTTTCGACCTTATCGGCGACTTCTTTGGCGGTCTTTTCGGCGGCCTTCTTCTTGGCTTCAACTGTCGAACGAGTCTCAGCTTCAAGCTTTTTTACTTCTTTCTTACCGCGCTTGAACCATTTGCGACTTTTTTGCTTGGTTTCTTTGACTAGTTTGTCGCTTGTATCTTTGATGTCCTTACGGGTTTCCTCGCCAGATTTTGGCGCCATCACAATGCCTGCCACCGCACCAGCTACTGCGCCGAGCAGCGCACCCAGTACAAATTTGCCGCCCTTGGAGTCTTGCTTTTCGCTCATGACTTCTTTTTTCCTTTCTTGCTTGTTTTGGCCGTCTTGGCTTCTTTTTCGACTTCAGTTTCAGTATAAGCGTTGACGAAGTGTTTGACCAGCCCACCAACGGTCGTCATGTCGCGTACATTACCAACGATGTCATCTGCCTTTTCTGCGATATCCTGACCCTGGATGATGACGCGTTTTGCCTCCTTTGTGAAACCAATCAATTTCACCAGTAGGACTATTCCTACTACGATGAAGATGAATAAAGCCGTTGATAAAAAGATGATTAATACCCAAGCTGCGGTTTCCATAAGTTAGAGCTCCATTTTATTAAATTCTTCGTAAGCCTGGAAGTAGTTGACCGGATCGCCCGTCGTCAGCCATTTGCCTTGGCTTTTCACGACAAACACATCGCCAGACTTGGCTAGTTTCGTAATCGCATCAACGGTCCAGAGTTCGTTGTCGAGGCCAGTATTGACTGGCACTAGATGCGCGAATACCTCTGGCGTCAACAGGTAGCGGCCATAAGACGTCAAATTTGATGGCGACAATTCTGGTTTAGCCGGCTTCTCAACGATGTGGCTGAGAGTTTGTTTTTCTTTGTCTTTCATGGCAATCATGCCGTATTTATTCCAGACTTCTTCTGGCATCTCTTGTGCCGCGATAATTGCCTTGGCTTCTGGGTGCTCAGCATAAGCTTCGACCAATGTCTGCACGTCGCCTGTGCCAAAAATTAAATCGTCACTGTAGAGCGCCAAGAACGCCTCGTCGTCGTTCAAATATGGCTTGGCACTAGCAATCGGCGATCCGTTGCCGTAGGGTAGACCTGGATCCTGCTCAATCACCGTGATATTCGCCAACGATAGCACATTGCGCACACATTCAAAACGGTCTAACTTACCCTGCGACTCGAGCTGACGATAGATTTTCTCGCTCGGGTTGGTGAAATAATTTTCGTAAATTGGTTTGCCTTCGGGCGTAGCTACGATGATAATATCGCGGATGCCACCTGCTACGCATTCCTCGACCACGTGCTGCATGATTGGTTTGGCGCCGAGTGGCAACATAGCCTTCGGAATGGTTTTGGTGATTGGCAAGAATCGACTTGCGAAACCGGCATCGGTAATGACGGCTTTAGTTGGTGCTTTGTAGGACATATTTTGCTCCTCCTTAATTTTTACTGCAGTTTCTGCTTAATTAACTCATTTAAGCTGGCTGGGTTGGCCTTGCCTTGTGACTTCTTCATCACTTGCCCCACCAAGAAACCAATTGCCTTCAACTCGCCGTTGCGCACGTCCGCCGCCGCTTTGGCGCACTCTGGCATCGCCAATACTTCATCGATAATCGCGTTCAGCGCATCGGCATCGTTCTCTTGCAATAAATTCATCTCTTTCGCCAAGACCTGCGGTTTCTTTGCGGTGTTCTTTTTGTCGTACATCTCGATAAACACCGCTTTGGCCCCAGTCGAGGAAAGCTCTTTCTTTTCGACCATCTCGGACAATTCTAGCAGCTCGTCTGCCGTCGCTAGTCCAAAATCTTTGTCGAGATTTTCTTCGGCCAGCAAGACACCCGAGAACCAGTGCGCAATCCTAGCAGACAACGCAGCGTTTTTCTGGCAAGCTTCTGCTAGGCCACGCGCCAAGACCGGATGATTCAAAATCGCTTCGCGTTCGCTCTCGTCAAGATTCAGGATGTCGAATAACTCGCGGTAAGCCATCGGCATCATTGGCAGCTTCGCAGCTACCTGGTCGACATAATCTTGTTCCAAGACAATCGGCGGCACGTCTGGCTCTGGCATATAGCGGTAATCTTGCGCCTCTTCTTTGCTGCGCTGTGGCGTGGTTTTGCCAGTAGCGTCATTCCAGCCGCGCGTCTCTTGTTTGACGCGCTCGCCTTTCTCTAGCAGGGCCTTTTGACGCTTAAATTCGTATTCGACCGCTCGTTCTACGCTGCGGAAGGAGTTCAGGTTTTTGATTTCTGCGCGCGTCCCCAATTCGTCGGTTTTCGAAATCGAGATATTTACGTCAAAACGCATATTTCCTTGGTACAAGTCACCATTCGTCACGCCAGCATAAATCATCAGGCGATGCAGCTCTTCACAGTAGCAACGTGCTTGCGCGGCCGAATGGATATCCGGCATTGACACAATTTCGATTAGCGGCGTCCCCGCCCGATTCAAGTCAACCAGTGAATAATTCCCGTTGTGCGTCAGTTTGCCGGCGTCTTCTTCCATATGTGCATGCTCAATCTTCACATCCGAGCCATCCGGCAAATGAATCACGCCCGCCCCAATAATCGGCTGGTACATCTGTGAAATCTGGTAGCCTTTTGGCAAATCTGGGTAATAGTAATGCTTACGATCGAAGCGGCTAACTAGGTTAATTTTGCAGTTCATTGCCAGGCCGGCCTGGATGGCTTTCTCGACCGCCGCCTTGTTGAGCACTGGCAGCATGCCAGGCAGCGCGTAATCAATCGGGCTAACGCAGGCGTTCGGTTCTTTGTCGACGGCGTCGTTGTCTACGCCGCTAAACAACTTGGTTTTGGTGTTGAGCTGGACGTGACACTCAATGCCGATGGTTATTTTGTAATCTTCCATTAAATCGCTCCTAAATCTTTCAATGCTTGTTTGTAAGTCGCTAGAGCGTTGCGGGCTTGGCGGTAATCTGGCTGGAAGTCGCTCTCGTGCGCAATGCGATTGCGCAACTTGTGGGCATTCCAGACCTTATTGAGCTCGGTGAATTTTTCCTTGCCAATTTTTTTCAGACGGTCACCCATCGTTCGTCCAGCCACGCCCATCTCGCAGAGGGCCTTATCGAGTAGCTTATCGCCTTGGATAATCACCATCGCATACGACGCTTCGTTGCCTTGCTGCAAAGAATTTTCAATGTGCAGAAAGTCAATTTGGTAGTTTTCTTTGTCAAAGATTGCGCCGTGTTTTTTGGTTAGACTAATCGTTACTAAAATCAGCGCGCCCACTACCAAAATCGCAATCAAGAAGAAGAGTAGTGAAAGATCCATTAGCTTAACTCCTCGACGGCTTTGGCAATACTCAGCAACATTTGATCGTTGCCGCGCCAAGCACTTAATTGCGCGCCAATCGGCAAACCATTCTTGGTGGTCCCGGCCGGTACGGAAATTGATGGTAAGCCAGCCAAACTTTGCGGCACGCTCATCACGTCTTCCATGTACATCGTCAGGGGGTCTTCGGTTTTTTCACCAAACTTAAATGCCGGTGCCGGCGCTACGGGGCAGAGTAAAGCGTCGAACTTTTCGAAGGTTTTGCGGTAAGCGTCAATCAGTAGGGTGCGCGCCTTCTGGGCCTTGAGGTAATAAGCGTCAAAGTAGCCCGAGCTCAGCACGTAGTTACCAATTAAGATACGACGTTTATTTTCTGGCATGAAGCCCTCGTTGCGCGTCTCTTGATATAAGCTATCCAGATCTTGCGCCTTCTCTGAACGCAGACCGTAGCGCACGCCGTCGTAGCGACTCAGATTTGAAGCAACCTCGGCTGGCTGCACGATGTAGTAAATCGCCAAGCCGTATTTTAACATCGGAATACTAACTTCTTCGACCTCGTAGCCAGCTTTTTGCAGCTTTGCAGCATAATCCTTGACGCCTTGGGCAACTTCGGCGTCAACCCCGTCGCCCATGAAATCACTAATTAGGCCAATTTTCTTGCCTTTGGTCTCGGGTAAGTTTGGTTGCCAGAATTTCTCGAGCGTAGTGGAATCTTTTGCGTCCTTACCTGCCATCACGTCCATGACTAAGTTTACGTCATCGGCGTTTTGCGCGAAGCAGCCCATTGTATCGGTCGATGACGCCATGGCCACTACACCATAACGGCTAACCGTGCCATAAGTCGGCTTGATACCATACACGCCGTTGTAGCTTGCTGGTTGGCGAATCGAACCACCTGTATCGCTCCCCAGCGCAAATTCCACAATACCCAGCGCTACCGCTACGGCCGAACCACCGCTTGAGCCACCTGCCACTCGCGTTGGATCGACGGCATTCTTGGTGGGGCCAAAGTAGGAGTTTTCGGTGCTCGAACCGTGCGCGTAGGCGTCCAAATTACTTCGCCCAATCATAATTGCGCCCTCGGCCTCGATGCGCTTGACCGCCGTAGCGGTGATGGGCGCTGGGAAATTATCCAGCATCTTGGCTGCAGCCGTCGTCACACCATCTGGGCTCAGGTAATTGTCTTTGAGCGCATAAGGCACGCCCGCCAAGCGGCCGACTTCTTCGCCTCGGGCGATCTTCTCGTCGATTTCGCGGGCCTTTTCGAGTGCTCGCGCCTCATTCATCGAAATAAAACAGTGATAATCTTCGAATTTCTTGGCTTTGTCGAGGGCTTCGCGCACCAAATCGACGGCCTTGGTTGTTTGATTTGCTATCCTCATAATACTTTTGGCACCTTTATTTGATGGTCTTCGCATTCTTTGGTCAGAGCCAACAAATCCTCACGCTTGGCCTCGAAATCTTCGATTTCGTCCTCGCGCCAGACATTCTTCATATCAAAACATTGGTAAGTTGGTTCGACGCCCTCTGTATCGAGCTCATCCAATTGGGAGATATAGCCCACGATGTCGCCGAGCTTCTGTTTGAGCGGCTCGATTTCATCTTCCGCGATTGAAATATTCGATAATGTAGCTAAATGCAAAACATCTTCGCGTGTAATAGACATAATAACCTTAATTATAGCATCAAAGCTTAGAAGTCGGATAGGGGTTGAATATCGGCGCCCAGCTTGCCAAGTCGTTGTGCAAAATCCTCATAGCCGCGTGCAATCGAATAGACGTTACGCAGAATTGACTGCCCTGGGGCGCATAGCATCGCTAGCATCACCACAACGGCTGGTCGCAGTGCTGGCGGCGCCATCATCTCGGCGGGACGCCAATTCGTTGGGCCGGTGACGAAGATTCGGTGCGCATCCAGCAGCTCAATGTTAGCGTTCAGTCGGTTCAACTCGGTGCTGTAAATCGCCCGATTCTCAAATACCCAGTCGTGAATCATCGTCCGACCTTCGGCACTGGCTGCAATCAACGAGAAGAAAGGCAAACAGTCAATATTCAGACCGGGGAAGGGCATCGGGTGAATCTTGTCGACGGGCGCCACTAGCTTGGATTTGCGAATTTTAACATCCACCAGTTTTGTGCGGCCGTTATCCGAGAGATATTCTGTGCTAATGGTGAACTTTTGCCCCATCGTGCGTAGAATTTCCAGTTCAATTTCGAGAAAATCAATCGGCAGCCGCTTGATGGTAATCTCCGAATGTGTCGCAATGCCGGCCGCCATAAAGCTCATCGCTTCAATCGGGTCCTCACTCGGTGTGTACTCAATTTCTTTAGCAATCCGCTTGAGGCCATGCACGGTAATCGTGGTCGTCCCCAGGCCCTCAAACTTCACGCCCAGCTTTTCGAGGTAAAAACAGACGTCCTGTACCATATAGTTCGGGCTAGCCCCCACGATCTTGGTTTTGCCAGGGTAGAGCGCTGCTGCCATAATCACGTTTTCGGTCACGGTGTCGCCCCGTTCGGTTAGCACAATCTTCTTGTCCCCGGCATTAGTCGACGTCACCTCGGCCATATAGAAACCGGGGTTTGACACTGCATCGACTTTTAGCCCAAAGCTTGCCAGGCCGTGCATATGTGGCTCCACTGTCCGTGAGCCCAGCGAGCATCCTCCCGCATAGGGTAGCTGAAAGTTCTTGAATTTGTGCAGCAATGGCCCCAAAAACATGATAATCGTACGTGTACGGCGCGCCGCTGTTAAATCGAGCGTATCGAGGTTTAGCTTCTTGGGTGGGATGACCTCCAAGTCGCGTCCGTCATTAATCCAGTTCGCGCGTACGCCAATCGACTCCAGCACCTCGATAATCCGGTAAACTTCTTCAATTCGCGCCAGATGATGGAACACGGATTTTTCCTCGTTCAATAGTGCCGCACAGAGCAGACCGACTGCGGCGTTCTTTGAAGTATTAATCGTGACGCTACCATGCAACTCCTTGCCACCGTTAATGCGGTAGCCTTGGTTATTAGTGTCGCCAACCGTCACGATGGGGTATTGCAGGGCGCGACTAATTTTGCGGATTATTTCAAGAGATGCATTTTGTTTGCCGTGCTCAATCCGGTTAATTGCTGATTGGCTCGTGCCGACTTTCTCGCCGAGCTCGGCCTGAGTCATGTCTTGTCTGGTGCGGGCGGCCGCAATCAGTCGGCCGATTTCCACCATATAATTAGCGCGCTGTTTCATGGTTAAAATATATCATCAAACGCATAAAAATCGCAATATAGCCGTGAAATATCTGCCAAAAAGTTCGTGAAAATAGCGTTGTAATCCCACCCCTGATACGCTATATCTAGCGTGTGGTTATGTGAAAATCGCATATCTGTTCGTTGTTGTATTATTTACAATTTTGCTTGCAAACCACTATATATAGCGTTACCATAATAACAACGCACGCTAAATGTAGTGCAAAGTATATTCCAAAACAAACAGATATTTTTTTAACACCATAAACATACGGAGGTATTATGTTTAAGTCTATTCGCAAACGTGATGGCAAGGTTACTGCATTTAAAGCCGACAAAATCACCGAGGCCATTGCGAAAGCTGGTGCCGCTACAGGTGAATTTGGCTATGATCGTGCGCAGCACATTTCCGACAAAGTCGTGCGCGTTGCTCAGACCGAAATCAAGAGCCGTATCCCCACTGTTGAACAGATTCAAGACATCGTCGAGAAGGTCTTGATGGAGTCCGCTTTCAAAAAGACCGCGAAGGCCTACATTGAATACCGTGGCGAGCGCAACCGCGTCCGTAGTGCCAAAACTAAGCTCATGCAGACTTATAACACTATCTCCGAGGCTGACGCCGAAGAGGACTCCGACGTCAAGCGTGGCAACGCTAACGTCGACGGTAACTCCGCCATGGGCAAGATGCTCCAGTTTGGCGCCGAAGGCTCCAAGGAGTACGCCAAGGTTTGCATCCTCAAGCCCGAATTCTCCCATGCGCACGACAACGGCGACATCCATATTCATGACCTCGATTTCTTGGCCACCGGCACCCTCACTTGCTGCCAGACCGACCCACTCAAGCTGTTCGAAAAGGGCTTTAACACCGGTCACGGCTTCTTGCGCACGCCACAATCCATTGGTACAGCCGCTGCACTTGCTGCTATTATCTTGCAGGCCAACCAAAACGAACAGCACGGCGGTCAGTCTATCCCAAATTTCGACTACGCCATGGCTCCGTCCGTCAACAAAACCTTCCGCAAATCACTCAAAGAAAACCTCAAGAAATACGAGGAATTCACCGGCAAAGAATTGAAGGCTAAAATCGCTGACGACACCACTTTTGGTGACGCCCCGAAGTTAAAGAAGGCCAAAGTCCCAGCCAGCGTCATCAAGGCCGCAACCGAGGATACCGAGCACCAGACACTCCAAGCCATGGAGGGCTTTATCCACAACCTCAACACCATGCACAGCCGCGCCGGTGCCCAGGTGCCATTTACCAGTATCAACTTTGGCACCGACACCACCCCCGAAGGCCGCCTCGTCAGCAAAATGCTCCTTGAGGCCACGATGAATGGTCTCGGTCACCACGAAACGCCGATTTTTCCAATTTCAATCTTCAAGGTCAAAGAGGGCGTCAACTACAACCCAGGCGACCCAAATTATGACCTCTTTAAACGTTCGATGGAAGTTTCTGCCAAGCGTCTTTTCCCGAACTTTACTTTTATCGATGCGCCATTCAATCTCCAATATTACAAGCCAGGCGATTATCGCACCGAAATTGCCACCATGGGCTGCCGCACGCGTGTCTTTAGCTCAATCTTCAAAGAGACCGACGGCATTGTGACCGGTCGTGGCAACTGCTCCTTTACGACTATTAACCTTGTTCGTATCGGCATCAAGCACGGTATTTGCCTCGGCGAGCGCAAAAAACCCGATTGGGACGGCTTCTACAAAGAACTCGAAGAAAAAATGCAACTTTGTGCCAACCAGCTGATGGAACGCTACGAATTCCAGGCCAACCAAAAGGTCAAGAACTTCCCATTCTTGATGGGGCAGGGCAACTGGGTCGGCAGCGACAAGCTTGGCCCCAACGACAAACTCCGCGATGTTATTAAGCATGGTACGCTCTCAATTGGTTTCATTGGCCTCGCCGAAACACTCGTCGCAATGACTGGCAAGCACCACGGCGAATCGGCCGAAAGCCAAGAACTTGGCCTCGATATCATTGGTCGGATGCGCGAACTCTGTGACGAATACGCCAAGAAATACAAATTAAACTTCTCGCTCTTGGCCACTCCGGCCGAGGGTCTCGCTGGCCGCTTTACTCGTATGGACCGCAAAGAATACGGTACCATCCCTGGTGTTACTGATCGCGATTTTTACACCAACTCCTTCCATGTGCCGGTGTATTATCCGATTTCTGCTTTCGATAAAATCGACCTCGAGGCGCCATATCACGCCCTCTGCAATGCAGGTCATATCACCTATATCGAGATGGACGGCGATCCTAGCGACAATATCGAAGCCTTCGAATCAGTGATTCGCCACATGAAAGAAGCCGGCATCGGCTATGGCTCCGTCAACCACCCCGTCGACCGTGACCCTGTCTGCGGTTTTGCTGGCATCATCGAAGGCGATGTGTGTCCTAGCTGCGGCCGCCGCGAAACTGATGGCGAATTTGGCTTCGAGCGTCTCCGTCGCATTACCGGTTACCTCGTCGGCTCGCTTGAGCGTTGGAATGACGGCAAAAAGGCCGAAGAAGCCGCCCGCGTCAAACACAACGTCGCCGTCGGCCAGTACGACGTCAAGACCAAAGTCAAACGAGAATCCAAGAAAGCCGCCCAAAAGGCCGCTCTTGGCAAAGCCTAAATATGAAAACCACTCAAACCAACACACTGTGTGACCCCCAGATGGATGTGCCAGACGGCTACATCCGTCTCTCGGGCGACCTTGAACATGACAGCATCGTTAATGGCCCCGGCCTGCGTGCTGTGCTCTGGACGCAGGGCTGTCGCCAACATTGTCCCGGCTGCCAGAATCCCGAAACTTGGACCGAAGAAGCTGGCGTTGGCGCCCTCGTCAAAATCGATAAAGTCAAAGACGAACTTCGCAAACTCAAGGGGCAGAGTGGCATCACCTTCTGTGGCGGTGAGCCACTTTTGCAGGCCAAAGCTTGCCTCGAAATCGCTCGTTTTTGCAAGGCCGAGCTGGGCTGGAATGTTTGGTCCTTCACTGGTTTAATTTTTGAACACCTGCCACACGAAGGCCCGGTTTGGGACTTCGTCTGCGAACTTGACGCTCTCATCGACGGCCCCTTTATCTTGTCGCAGCGCGATTTAACCATGAAATTCCGTGGTAGCCGCAACCAGCGGATTCTGCACCTTGACCACGGCCAAATCGTCTCGCAAGAATAACTAGCTAATCAAACCAAACAAGCCAAACGAAATCGCTAGCATAATCGTGCCTGCCAGCAATACGCCACCGACTACTGCTGTCATGGTCTTCTTGAACTCCAAGCCCAAGAAGCTCGCCGCCAAAGTCCCCGTCCATGCGCCGGTGCCAGGTATCGGGATGCCGACAAAAAGCAGCAGAGCCACATATATGCCATGATGCGCCTTGTTTTGCAACTTCTCGCCGCCTTTTTCACCCTTGCTCGCGCAAAATTCGCAGAATTTGCGCAACCATTCAACCTTACTAGTAGTGCCACGTTTCAGCAAATCTTGGGCAAACAAGAAGATAAACGGCATCGGAATCAAGTTGCCAATCATCGCTGTGAGTAGCGCCGGCACCTCTGGCAGATCCATCCCCGCCGCAATCGGAATTGCGCCCCGCAGCTCTACTAACGGCAACATCGAGACAATCAATACGACAAAAAACTTTTGTAACATTAGCTTTATTATACTAAAGCCTACCGTCACGCGGTCATAGAAAAAGCCCCGATTTGCATCGGGGCTAGGGTTGTACTGGATTTTATATCGAGAAGGTCGTTACGAAATAAACTAACAGCGCAATGATTGTAACGCATAGGACGGACGACAGCGTAACTGCCGAACCGAGCGCGGCTTCTTTGGGGGCCATTCCCATAGGGGCCATCTCGATGTTTTCTGCAATGCCGCACGTTGCCAACGCAGAGCCGAACAGTATCCACGCGGCCACCACTACGATAATCGCCCAACTCGTCAGATGATCGGTAAAAATACTCATACTGCGAACCTCCTCAAGACTCTGGGACAGCACCGCTTTGGCGGCGGCAAACCAACTACAACAAAGGGACGACTCAGACTTTCAACCTGAGCATTTCCTTATTATAGCATAAAAGTGCGAAAAACACAAGCATAACATGTATTCTTGAGTTATTTTGCACACAAGGTGGGCTTATTCGAATATTTAAGATACAATTATCTCTGCATGCAAGGTAAGAAATCTACAGTTCCAGTATATGTCGATTCTAGAATCAAGAATGTTTTGCCGCACGAAATGCATAGTGCGCTTGCTCTGGGCAAGGCTGGGTACAAAGTTAAATTCTTGGCCCCGCGTATCGTTTCAAAAACGGCCGATGCGTATGTGAATGGCGTATTATTTGAATTTAAATCTCCGGAGGGCTCTTCGAGCCGTTCCATCGAGCATATTCTAAAGAAAGCGGCTAAGCAATCTCCGAATGTCGTAATCGATTCATCCCGTGTAAAGAATATGCGCGACCGCAGCATTCGAAATTTCCTCATTACCTGGCTCAAATCTAATCGCACCGGAACTAAACGCATTCTCTTTATTAATCGTAATGGCGACGTCATTGACATAAACGAATTAGTACGCTAAAATTATAGTATCGAAGCCCTGGAGGGTGTGCATGCACCAAGCCCGGAGCTTCTTTTTTTACGGCTTCGCTCACGCCACTCATTTTTTCTTACGATTAATCCGGCAAATTATCTATCGCGTATTGGGCTTCTTCGGCGGTAAAACCCTCGCCATATTCTGACGTTAGCTGATCATATATCTTAGACTTCGACATGTGCATATTTTCTTGATACGATTTAGCTTTTGCTAATGCATTAGCTTTGTAGTCGGCGAGCAAATTATCTATCGCGTATTGAGCGTCTTCTGCGGAAAACCCCTCACCGTATTCAGAGGTTAATTGGCCATATATCTTTGATTTTGACATATGCATATTGTCGGAATAAGACTTTGCTTTCGTAAGTGCATTTTTCTGACTCATTGTTGGTTCTTTCCCCAGCGAATACGTTACGGTAAGCGTAGTTCCTTTGCAGACTTTTTCTCCGGGATTAATGCTCTGAGAAACCATTGCCCCTTGCGCTATCGTGTCTGAATAGCTAGCGTCGCCAACTTTATAGTTTAAGCTATTATCCCTAGCCCATTTTGCTATATCGTTGGCCCCCATAGAGCTTAAATCTACGATTTCGATTTTTTCATCATCCGAGCATTCAGAAGATACGGAAGGCGAGCCACCATTTGAACTGTTGTTTGTGCCCGTCTTCGTGGAACCACCTCCAACTCCAATAATCAACACCAATACAACTATTACCCAGAACCACCATTTCTTAAAAATAGGTGTTTTCTCGGTTTTGCTAGCGTTTTTATCGCTCATTATTAAACCTCCGCTCCATTTTGTAATAGCACTTAAAGTATAGCATGGCGCATCATAGTAGTACTGTTTTTTACATCAAAGAAAGAACAAAAAAACACGCTTCAGCGGCGCATTTTTTATAGAAAAGAATTTATTTGCAAATCCGGAATGGTGGACCCTACTGGGCTCGAACCAGTGACCTTACGAATGTGAATCGTACGCTCTAGCCAACTGAGCTAAGGGTCCGTAGCAAAATTATAGCATATCTGGCGGCGTCCGAGAGAAGATGTTAGAATATAAACAGATGAAGTTAGAACTCGATTTTGATGCACTGCAAAAAGAACGCCAAGAATTGACGGATTTTTTGAGTCAACCGGACGCCTATGCGGATCAGGAGTTCGCCAGCAAAAACCGCCGCCTCTCAGAGGTGGATGAATTATTGCGACTCGGTAAACAGCGTGAGCAGCTCCGTTCCGACATCAAGGAGGCCGACAACGACCCCGAGCTATCTATCATGAAGCCAGATTTTGAGCGCGAGCTACAGGAAACCGAGGCTAAGCTGGCCGAGTTATTGATTCCCAAAGACCCCAACGACGACAAACCGGCGATTATTGAGATTCGCGCTGGTGCAGGCGGCGACGAGGCCTCTTTGTTTGCGGGCGACCTCTATCGAATGTATCTCCGCTATGCTGAGACTCATGGCCTTAAAGCCGAACTCCAGGCCGAAAGCGTCAACGATGCCGGCGGCTACAAAGAGGTTATCTTCCGCGTCAGTGGCGACCAAGCTTACGGTAAACTCAAATTCGAAGGTGGCGTGCATCGTGTCCAGCGCATCCCCGTGACGGAATCCCAAGGGCGCATCCATACTAGTACCGCCACCGTGGCGGTCTTGCCCGAGGCGGAAGAGCAAGACATCGAAATTAAGCCAGAGGACCTCCGGATAGATATTTACCGGGCTGGTGGGCACGGTGGACAGGGTGTTAACACTACCGACTCCGCAGTCCGTATTACGCATTTACCTACCAACACGGTAGTCACCATGCAGGACGAACGCAGCCAGCAACAAAACCGTGAGCGCGCGATGACCGTGTTACGCTCACGTCTGCTAGAGCAGAAGATTGCTGCTGACCGCGCCCAGGCTTCTGATGCGCGTAAATCCCTCATCGGCACTGGCGACCGTTCCGAAAAAATCCGTACCTATAACTATCCACAGGATCGCATTACCGACCATCGGATTCATTATTCGCGCAGCAATATTCCTGCCGCCATGAACGGGGATATTGAGGACATTATCGAGGCGCTGACCCTACATGAACGTGAGCTCATGGCTTAAACGGGCCAGCAAAACTATCGACCACCTTGATGCTGAATTAATCTTGGCGAAAGGTGTTGAAAAAGAACGTATATTCTTGCATGGGCATCCAGAATATATTTTGACTCAAAGCGAAGAAGAGAAAGCTAACCAAGATTTGGTGCGACGCCAAAAAGGCGAACCCCTAGCATATATTCTAGGGTTCAAGGAATTCTACGGCCGAAAGTTCAAAGTTACGGCAGATGTCCTCATCCCGCGGCCCGAGACCGAAGCTATAATTGAGAATATCAAGTCACTAGTTACCTCCTTTCCAGATTATCCGTCAGCGCCTTTGACGATTCTCGACGTCGGCACGGGCAGTGGCTGTATCGCAATTACCCTGGCTCTAGAGCTTGCGAATGCTCGCCTGACCGCCGTTGACAACTCCTCAAAAGCGCTCGACTGCACCCAGTATAATATCGCAGCTTTGGGCGCCTCAAACATAAGTACAAAGATTTCGGACCTTTTTGCGTCCACCCCTGAAAAATACCATATCATCGTGGCTAATTTACCCTATGTCGACCCCGACTGGGCTTGGCTCGACCGAGCCAGCTTAGATTACGAGCCGTCCAGCGCGCTCTATGCGCCAGATGGTGGACTCGCCCTTATTAAGCGCCTCATCAAGGAGGCTCCAGATCACTTGCAGCCGGGTGGTTATCTCGTCATCGAGTCCGACCGTTCGCAACAGCCCGCCGTGCAGACCTTTGCCGCCGCTCACACTTCACTAGAATCTATCGCCGCCCTAGACCGCCACTCTTTGGTATCGGTCTGGCGTTTGCCTCAAAACGCTGCGCCATCTGCTGCCGTGCCGTCAGATTAGCTCCCGCCGAACCCTGCTGGGCGGCGAATCGCGCACTCGCCCCAGTAGCATAACTGCGCTGCGTTGTAGGAGCGGAGTCTATAGAATTGTCTGCCTGTTGCGTCGCAGTATCACGTGCGGGGCAGTCGTTTGGGCGCCGATTTACCTGCTGCGCCACGCGGGCGTGATGGTAGGCCTGTACAATCTGGCGATTACTGTCGATATGCTGTCGTTTTCGGAAGCTCTGCGAGCTTACGCTGCCGAAATTACCCGCATTCTGTGCTGTGGCATAACCAGAGCTGTGCATCACGTCTGAGCTTTTGGTGCGACTAAGTCGGCGAATGATTTTGCTATTAAGTGCCATTTCATCTATTATAGCATCTCGTAACACTTGACAAAAATCGCAAAGTTTGATATAATAATACTATCTTTGTACAACTTGTGCTAGGCGTTGTAGGAGGGCAGTTTAACAGAGAAAACCTACTCGTTACTGCGTAAAAAAGACTAATCATACGCAGTGGAGAAGATTTATATAGATTCATTCGTTCGCAGCAGTATATTATTCGCGGCACAAACCCGATTCTACGTCATAGAAAGGAGTTGTTCTCTATGACGGCAACCATGTATCAAAAAAGGGCAATCATCTCGGCTGCGGCCCTGATTTTAGTTGTCCTTTTCTGTGCGGTACTGACCGGTTGGTTCAACCATCCGCCCGTATCGCCCGTCAAGGCTTTGACGGCCGCCGTCGTCGACGACGGCGAGGAAACGCCCGCAGCCACTCACGACATCCACTATTACGCATACGACGCCGAGAATCCCTATTTCTTTGGCACTAATGCTTATACGGAGAGCAGTGGTGATGTGGCGCAGATTTTTCGCATCGATGCCAACGGCAACGTGGTCGGTATCCTGCCGACCAGAATGAAGCGCGATCCTGCTTTGGCAGGCGCCGTAATCACTCACGTTCTCAAGGCCACCAAGGCCGATTGGGTAACGATTCTCGGCGACCGCGCTGCAGAATTTCAGACCGTACCAGCCAATTGCCTGGCAAATGATTTGCACGAGGCCTTCCTGGAAGATTACACCTTCTGGGACCGGTCCGTTGACAACACCTTGAACTACCTCAAAGCCAGCTGCTGCTGGGTGCAGGGTATTTCGGGATATACATCGTCGATGTATATGATTAAAGACGGCCTTGACGGCGATAAGCCGCTGGTCGTTGTTCGCAATTCCACTAACACTGGTGGTCATGCCATCGTCTTTGACCTTGGCGCCGCTGGTCGCATTATGTTCCGGCTGGAATGTGGTTTCCAGCCTATTAACCCGCACGAGTATTGGCCACCGTCGTCCACTACGACTACGACGCGTCGGACTACCCGCACTACCACTCGCAGAACCACTCGTACCACCACGCGTACGACCACTAACACTACCCGCCCGTCCACCACGTCCACTACTACATCGACGACCAAGCCTACTACTCAGCCAACGACTGAACCTACTAAGCCGTCCACCACGCTGAAGCCGAAGAACCCAGACGCAGGTCCGCAGGCGCAAAGCGGTGGCACGAATCCGGACTACGGTGGTCCAAATTCACAGAACGAAAATCCAGACACCGCGGTGACGCCCGAGCCTACTAGCCCGGAGACTTATACGCCGCCCACTCGCCCGACTACCACCACCACGCATGCCGCACCAACTCAGTCGACTAGCGGCAGCGGCAGCGAGACGGTCGACCGCGATAATGGCAAAACCGTCACCGCCACCAATGGCAAAACTTATGAGGTCGTCGCAGGGGATAATAAGCTACGCGAAAACCTCGACACCGTTCAGAGTACGGCTTCGGCCGCCAACGTAGAGACGCCCGTCCAGAACGACGGCGTCAATACCGGAGACATTGCTGCTCCGGAATAAACCATAAATTCTTCTCAGGTCCGCACATTCACCGGAGGGGCCGCTCAAGGCCCCTCCTCACACCATTTTTACTCAGTAATGATTAGGTTTTTATCAGGGGTAATAACCATAAGCAGATAACAATTTACGCTAATGGTAAATTATCATAAAATGCTATTGACAAAAATCAAAATATTTGCTATAATAGACTCAGCTAATCGCAGGACTGCGAAAGGCCCTATGAGAGGTGAGCGTTAAAAATCAGATCATTACTGTGCAAAACGAAGCACAGGAGAGAAACCTTCCCGTCCCAAGGGTTTCCGTTTTTCAGCTCTCAGGCATGGAGCTTATGATATATACGCAGCATTGAACAAATCTACGTCGGTACCTTCCCAACGCCGACAACTAATTTAGGAGGTGTTGCTATGAGCAACAACACTGGGAACAAAACGGAAAAAGTAGTTTATGGTCAGGAGCTTCTTGACCAGGTTATTCTTTCTGCCGAGGCAACTCAGCAGACTGTTAAGATTGCTCACCAGGACAATCTGAAGGCCCATCTGGCCACTCAGGCCGTCACGAAGGAGGATGGCGACAAAACTCGCGAAGCTTTGGCGACCGTCCAGCAACATTTCGATAGTGGCATTAGCTACATCGAGTCACTGCAGGGCCGTAGGCCGCTCTGGTGGCTGATTGTTTGCGTCTTTGGCGCAATCATCACCGCTATCGTGGTTTACTGGTTCCTCATCCTTTCGGGGCAGGCTCACTTGCCGGCTCTGGGCAGCTTCGAGCCAATTATGGACTCTTTCGGAAACATTGTCGATTACGACAAGACCAAGTGGATCTTAGCCGATGGCGCAAAGGCCCTGGTTATTTTCGGTGGGGGCGCGGCTAGTGCTGCGTTCTGGGCGATGATTTACAACATCATCCCAATTACGGAAGAGAGGTGAAGCCACATGGCGAATACCTATAGGAAACGCAGCATTCTCGCTGCGTGTGCCACCGTCTTGACGGTGGCGCTGTTTGTGTTCTTGCTGAGTGGCGGCCTCGCTAAGGTGAAAGCCGTTGCTCAGCAGGTGACAGGGTACGAGAGTGTCACGACGAATCCAGACCGTGTGCATTATTATGCATACGACACCTCGGAAGATTTGTGGCACTTTGGCCCCAATGCCTACGCTGAGGCAAACGGCCAGCTGTCAGCCATCTATCAGGTGGACGACAACGGCAAGGTCACAGGAAGTTTCATTGAGCGTATGCGTCGCGACCCCGCCCTCACGGCGGCCATCGCGGTCGACATCCTCAATCGAGGCCTCGTTGACGACTGGTCGACGATTCTCGGCACGCGTGCCGCAGAATTCAAGGACGTCCCCATCGGGCGTCTGGCCGACCAACTGCATACCGCATTCCTGGAAGATTACACCTTCTGGGATGCAGTCATCGCCAACATCTTCGACTTCCTGAAGCAGGGTAAAGCCGAAATTGTCGAGCTGGATGGCTATACCTCCAGCATGTATATGTTGAAGGATGGCCTCCAAGGTAATAAACCTTCGGTTGTTGTCCGTAACACTCAGAATGCTGGCGGACACATGTTGGTGTTCAAGTTTGGTGCCGGAAGCATCATGCTCCGTCTGGAATGTGGCTTCCAGCCTATCAACCCGAGCGAGTATTGGCCGACGCCAGACTCGCCGGGCACACCGCCCATCCAGGATAACCCGACCCCGCCCAAGGAGGACACGCCTCCGCCTGAGACTCCGCCGCTCGAGCCCAAAAAGGTCGATGCGGGGCCGCAGGCCGTTACGGGTGGCTCGAATCCAGACTACGGTGGGCCGAATTCTCGTAACGAGAATATCGACACCAGGGTCACACCCGAGCCGCAGTCTCCGCCGAGCTATACGGCGCCGCCTGCCCCCACTACTTCTAGTGGCGGCGGTTCCGGTGGTTCCGGTGGTGGTGCCACCACCCACAATAGTGGTGGCACCGAAACCTACAACGGCAAGGATTACGAAGTCGTTACCGGAAACACCGACAGCTACACTGACCTCGGTACTGTTCAGGAGAACGCGTCTCACGAGACCGTTGAGACTCCTGTCCAGAATGACGGGGTCAATACGGGCGATATTGACGCCCCTGAATAATCGGGACGACATCCCGGGGCCATTCTCTCGGACTCTGCAGGGTTTCTTCGTTAAAACTCTGCGTGAATCCTTTCGATAGTTCTTTTTTGGGAGGAGCGTCATGCTCCTCCCAACCCCCACGTTTTGAATAGTAATGATCTGACTTTTTCGCATTTAACAATTTGCGGCTAGTAAAAAGTTAAACTTCCCCGATAAAATTACATTTTAGAAAGGAATTCATCATATGAAGAAATACGCTAAGCTTGGCCTCGGCCTCGCCACCGTTGCGGCGATTGCCGGCGTCAGTGCCTTCGTGGCGCTTGCTTGGGGTCCAGAACGTGCTACTTACACGATGGCTCACCCAGCTGACCACGTGGTATTTAACTCAATTACAGACAACAACAAAGAAATTGGTGATGAACGTTACTTCGTGAGCGCTTCCGAATATACCGGCAATGCTGCTAACAATAAGTGGACCGACAACACCGCAGCCGAAGACGGCAAAGAATACGTCGTGCGTATGTACGTACACAACAACGCCGCCTCCAACCTCAAATTAACGGCAGAAAACACCCGTGCTTACGTGGTGCTGCCGACCAACACCGCTAAATCTATCACGGTGAACGGTAAAATTTCCGCGTCAAACGCTAACCCGACCACTGTTTGGGATCAGACGACTTTTACGTCTAAGAACGGCGAGGAGTTTAACTTGGCTTACGTGCCTGGTACTGCTAAATACTACAACACCAAAGACGGCAAAGAGCGCAGCTTCAAGCTCGACACTGCCAGCAACGACCTCTTCACTTCGACGGGCGTCTTGCTTGGTTATGACCAGATGGACGGTAAAATCCCTGGCTGTAGTGAATATTCTGGCTACCTCACCTTCCATGTGAAGGCTCAATTCGCCGCCAAGCCAAACCTCGAAATCTCCAAGGAAGTCAAGATTCTTGGCACCGATAACTGGAGTGAACAGGTTGAGGCCAAGGCTGGCGACACGGTTCGTTACCGCATTCACTTTGTGAACACCGGCAATACGACTATGCAGAACGTTGTGATTCGCGACATTTTGCCAACTGGTTTGAACTACGTCAATGGTACTACTCAAATCTTTAACACTGCTCACCCGAAGGGTGTTACTTTGAGCGACAAAATTGTCACCGATAGCGGTATCAACATTGGTGATTACGCTGCTCAAGGTGGTGCTTGGATCTATTTCAACGCCACTGTTGACAAATCTGTCAGCGACAAATGTAATAACAGCCTACTCCGCAACGTCGTTCAAGCTAACGGCGGTAGCGGTACCAAAGAAGATACGGCCGACGTCCTTGTAGACGGCAAGGTTTGTACTTCTGGCTTCGAACTTGACAAGAAAGTTCAGCTCAAGGGCGGTAGCTCTTGGAGCGAAACCGTGAAGGCTACGGCTGGTAGCGAAATTCGTTACCGCATCGCCTTTAAGAACACTGGTAACACCACGCTCGAAAACGTTGTTTTACGTGATACCTTGCCGGCTGGCGTCAGCTACCAAGCTGGCACCACGATGCTCGGCGACAAGAAACTTGCCGACGGCATCATCAGCGCCAATGGTATCAATATCGGTAGCGTCGAAGCTGGTAAGACGGTTTACGTCTACTTCTACGCCACTGTCGACAAAAACCTCGACGAATGTGAGGCCCATACCTTGACGAACGTCGTAAAAGGTAGCTACAACAACGACGACAAGACTACCAAGACCGACACGGCTGTCGTGACGATCGATGGCAAGGATTGTTCGGAAGTCGACCACCCAGGCTTCTCCATCGATAAGATGGTCCAGCTTGAGGGCGGTAAGACTTGGAGCGAAACTGTCACTGCCAAGGCTGGCGACAAAGTTCGTTACCGCATTCAGTTCAAGAATACTGGTAACGTCACCCTCAAGAACGTTATCATCCGCGATGTCTTGCCAACCAACATGAGTTATGTTGCTGGCACCACCGTGTTGTATAACGCCGCCAATGCCAATGGCAAAACGCTTGACGATGGTCTCGTCTCCAAAGACGGTATCAACATCGGTGATTACGCCAAAGGCACCGAGGCTACGATTTACTTCTACGCTGTCGTAGATAAGAATCTTGACGAGTGTGCTAACCGCACCTTGACTAATACAGTTAAGGGTAGCTACAACAAAGACGATAAGACCACCAAGACCGACACCGCTGACGTCACCGTCGATGGTAAGGTCTGTACGCCAGAAAACACTCCTCGTGAGTTGCCAAAGACTGGCGCTACGTCTATCGTCAGTGGCGCAATCGGCTTAGCCTCGATGGCCACCGCCGCTGCCTACTACATTGCTAGCCGCAAAAAATAAGTTGACCGCCAGAACATATAGAGCTTTCCCATAAGCTTGCCAGTTTGACGGGAAACTAACATAACAAAGAGCGAGACTCCGCATGGGGCCTCGCTTTTTGTTGGCTGTCTGAAATTGTTTATGTTAAAATAAAGCCATGAACGAGGGTGAGCTTTCTAGCGGCCAGAACGATTCCACCATGTCAGCATCAGGGAGGCCGATTTTTGGTGGCACCAATGACGCCGTCAATGATGCTGCCGCCAACGCCAGCACGCCTATTATGTCCGTTCCCGACACAGACACTCCCACCACGCCCAGGGCAAGCGCCGCCACGCCAATCATGTCCGGCTCCAGTCCCAGTACGCCGCAATTCTTCAACGACGCCATGGCAGCCATGACCCCCGCACCGGAACCCGCCCGCAAATCCAAGCGCGGCCTGATTATCGGAATTATTATCGCGGCCATCGCGTTATTAGTCGTTGGCGGCATTATCTTAGCCATTTTCTTGGGGCAAAGCGACCGCCCCCGCGCCATCTCCTCCGCTGATCAAGCCAAATTCAACAGCTTTGCCAACTACATTCTCAGTGGCAATGAGAGCACCGAACGTATCCCTGAATACGAATTTACGCAGTATCGTATCATGGACATCTATCTATCCGAAAATAGCTCTGAAATCTCCACTTTCTTTGATCACGCTTACGAGCTGTGGAACGCTTTCATCGCAACCTATACGGACGCCGATAAAGAGCTGCCGCCACTCGTCGAGGCCTATCAAGACGACCTCGATGCTGCCAGATATGCCATGCTCACAGCCGATATCGACTATCGCCAAATTATCAGTAATTATGTTGCTGGCGGCAAAACCAGTGCCGAAGCCTACGTGACAAAGTATTTTAACTCACTTGGCGCCAGCGAAGATCTAGTCATCCATGAACGCCGCCAGGCCATGGCTACTAATTACGTCGACATGCTCGAGATTTACGCCGCCAATAATTGTATTGCTGGCGAAACGGTGGACGCTGCCTGTGTCGAGGCCATCGTCGACCAACAGCTAAACAATTGGTATGCTGCGCAGGAAAAGCTCTATTGGGATGTATCTGACAGTATAACTACGCAAGAAAACAATGTAATCACGCGACTCTGGGATGTAGATAAGTTAATTCACGGGGAGCCCGACGAATGACACGTAGCGGATTCCTTAAGAAAACTAGCAGCATTTTAGGGTTAAGCCTTTTTGTTGGTTTATTTTTTACAAATAGCAGCTTTGCCTTCACTCCATCTGATGTCACCAAAAAAGCTTACATGTATGGACTCAAGCAATGCTACGACAACGGAGCAATACGCAGCGCATATGCCAGCATTAAAGAATATTCTGGCGGCGCCAGCCTCTACGAGAAGAACGCAGTCAAAAATATACCTCTGCCGAATGGGTCGGCGTTTAACTCCTCATCTAAAACCGCCGCGGATTGCAAGGCGCTAATACAAGGAAGTGGCAAGCTGCAGAGCGCTTATGCGTTTATGGGGCACCCTGCACCAGCCAGCGGCTCGCAGGACGTAGGAACTTTTCTGAAGACTTATGCCGGCTATACGGAAAAATCTGGCTCTGCCGCACAAAATGGTCGATGTGTCTTCTTTAAATTCCAGCACACTAGCGTTGCCCCGGGCGGAAAGACAACTACTGAGGATGTTAAGACTAATAAAATATGTTTCGAGAAGCTCGAAAACGATGTCATAAAAAGCTCGCCCACAATAGTCGAGCATGAGGATGGCAGCGGCGGTTGGCGCGCTGTTGAAAAAACCGGCGGGTATATGGGCTACAAGGTTAGCACGCCCGCTCTAAAAATAGGCGGCGGAGGCGTTATTGAGATTTCGGGTACTCCAGGCGCTAAAATCAAGACGGCTGGTAGAAAAATCAATGACGTTATTAGTGAGTTTGCTGAAAAATGGGAGTCAACCGACTTAAACTGGAACGAAGACTGTAAGAGTTCCGCCAGTAATCTTGGGAATTCCTGCACGAAGCACTCTACGACCTATGAAGGTTCCGAAACACCACCCGCTGATAGTCTCGATGCCGCAACCGCAAGCTATTCAAATCCAGACGGGAACAAGGCTATCCGGAATTTAATGGGCTGCGAAGAGGGGAAAGAGGACACTTGTATTGGAATCACTCGCGAAGAACGCGTCAGGGTCTATATGAATTATTTGACTAGTGTGCTCGGGGCGAAAGTTATGTGTAACCTCTCCCAGGAGCAAATTTCTGGCAATAGCTATGATGGCCCAATAAAATGGTTCGAGTCTGGCAAGACAACCTTAACGCAAAACTGCTACGTCCAGCCAAGTAATACTACGACACAACTCAATGGCATCGGCAACGGCCACTTCCAGTACCAGAGTATAAACTATAACGGCTTAATCGAATTCTTCAAAAATCCCGATATTACCGAATTAAGCGAACCTTCGGATGGTGGCGAAACGCAGCCCGACGAGGCAGTAAATAATCTAGATGGCGCCGACGCGAGTGGCAAGGAGCCATCCTGCTACGACAAGACCGGTGCGCTCGGCTGGGTGTTATGCCCAGTAACTATTGCTGCTGGCGAGTTCGTTGAAGCCTTCTACGGTAGTATGATTCAGCCTTTCCTGCAAATCGACGTCGGGCTGTTTACGGATAGCAACCAAACGCTGTTTGGTGTCTGGCAAATTTTCCAAGGTTTTGCCAATATCGCCTTCGTGGCACTCTTCTTATTCGTGATTTTCTCACAGATTACTGGCTACGGTATTGATAATTATGGCATCAAAAAGACTCTCCCTCGCCTTATTCTTGGCGCCATCATGATAAACGCCTCATTCTTAATCTGTCAGCTGGCGGTTGAAGTTTCAAATATTCTAGGTATTGGCATCAGATCTCTCTTCGAGGGGATTCAGGTCGGTATTAGCGATATCGCCGTGCGCGGTACATCTGGTTCCGCCTCGACTGTCGGCACGATTGCTAGCGTCTCGCTCGGCGCCGGCGGATTAGCTATTGTCGTTGCCATTATAGCGGTCTTGATCAAAAACGCGGTTCTTGCACTTGACCGTATCGTTATATCTGTTCTATTAACAATCATCGTAGTGATAGTTGCTCTAATTTTCTTGTTCGTGGTACTATCTCTGCGTTACGCGCTCGCAATACTCCTTGTTCTCGTGTCCCCACTTGCCTTTGTCTGTTATATGCTACCAAACACCAAAAAAGTCTTTGACCGCTGGTTGTCAATGTTCAAAGGCCTATTGCTTGCTTATCCGATTGTTAGTGCATTAGTATTCGGTGGAGAATTTATCGGCAAGCTTCTCTTAGCCTCGCAGCCCGCCGGAGCGGGTCATCCAGTTGTCCTCTTGCTTGCGGTCGCTATTATGGCAATCGCCCCCGTCTTTATGATCCCGACTGTACTTATGAAATCGCTTGGTGCTTTAAGTGGGGTTGCCGAACGTATGCGCGGCTATGCTAACAAGCTTAGTAGCAGCGCCGGTAAAGCAACCCAGCATGCCGTCAATCGCTCAGGCTTTAGTATGACTCAACAGGCGAGGGCGGCTGAACGTAATCGCCTAAAAACTCTTAGTAGAACGCAGTCTGCGATGAGGCGGTTAGAAGCAAAAAAGGCACGACAAGGTGGCGAATTGTCAAAATACGATCAGGAAGCGCTCAGGAAGCATCGAGCGAGCATCGCATCGTCGGAAGCACAGAATAGACGACGCGACCAAGAGGCTTTTGATGATAGGAAGCTGACTTTTGCAGAGCGCTTTAGCAATATGTCTCCGGGCGACATCCTCAGTCTCGCCGACGACTTTAACTCAAACTTCGTAGATCAATACGGAAACATTGATATGGCAGCAATTGTAGCGGCCGGAGATACGCTTCCAGATGCTGATCAAAAATATATTTTTACGAAGAAGCTTCTGGAGTACGACACTTTTACCAATCACCTCAAAGGCAATGCGGAAGATCGTGGCCGTATCGCACAAATGGCCACCAAGGACGATAATCGAAGCCTCGCAAACTTTGCCTTAGCAAAGCAAATTCGCAAAATAAGCGCAGATAAAAATGCGGAACAGCCTAACGTATTATTCTCCGATGCCTCTATGGCGGACAAGATTGCTGGTATTGGTACGGCAGCGATGGCGAACGCCGATAAGGATATGTATAAGATTCCCGGCATCAGCGATAAGCTCTCGAACGAACAGATCACTACTGGCCTCGCTAGTGGCTACAGCGGCTCAACCGCTTCTGAATTCAATAATATGTTGAGTAGTATTGACGACGGTAGAAGGATGCAGATTTCTCGTAATATGGGGACCGACGCAATGGGTGGCCTAACCGCGGATTCTCTTACTGCACTTACTGGTATTGATGCAAGTCAAACCGACGCAAGCGGCAACTATACCCAAGATCAAATTGATGCATTTAGGTCGCACTTTGATGAAGCGACACTTGCTCGCTTATCGCAACCGAGCGGTTCAGAAGCATTGTCTAATATGAGCCCACAGGTAATTCGTGCCCTTGGCCTCAATGTTGTCCAGCCATCTAGTCAGAATGCCAGTGCTAGTCAAACCGATGCCACTGTCCTTAATGTCCGCGAGGCGACACAAGCGTCCACAAACCCGTCTCCGACCTCGGCTAATCCTGCCAATGCTAACGGTCAAAACCAGCCGCCTCAACCCCCTCGCGATCCCGACGACGCCGCGCCAACTAGCTAGTTTTGCAAGCGCGTAGTAACTGCTCAAAGAGCATCGCCACGGTTAATGGCCCAACGCCGCCCACGCGTGGCGTTAGGGTTAAATCGTCACGCGTATCGCGTACGTTTTCGTCCAGGTCACCTCGGATAATGCCATTTTCGCTGGCGGTTCCTGCGTCAACGACAATCGCTCCTTGCTTTAACATTGAGCTCTTGATTAGCCCAGGCACGCCCGTTGCAGCCACGACTAAATCATAATCTACTAGTGCTGCCAAGTCATCACCCTTGTCGAAGACGGTGACGTCATAATTCGACTCGCGCCACATCCGCGCTAGCGGCGCGCCGACTAGCTTTCCGTGGCCGACAATTGCGATTTTCTGTTTCGTCAAATCAATATTGTAGCCATTCAGCAGCCAGTGAATCGCCATGGCGGTCGCCGTGTCACTGTCGCCGCGTAGACCGTCCACGTCCTTTGTCGGCGGGATTAATTCAATAAGTTCATTACTCAAGTTTGTTAGCGGCAGCTGGATAATCATGCCTTGCGTCGCTTCGTCTGCGGCGGCTTGGCGCAGGGCAGCGGTAGCACTATCTGCTTTAAGTCGCGTCGCTGTTACCTCAATCCCGAGGTCGGCACCGTAGTTTTGCTTCAGCTGCATGTATTTGGCAATCACTGGGCTATCGTTATCGTAAAAAATCGCTAAACGCGGAAAAATCTTCCGTGCGCGCAACTGCCGCACTCGTCGTGCTTGGCCCTCTTTGATATACCCGACTAACTCGCGTCCGCTTAGTTCTTTCATGCGTCGCCCAGCTCCATCGGTTCCTGCTCAAGCCGGTAGCCGAATTTTGCTTCGACTGCATCAATTACTGCTTGGCGTGCTTTCGCAAGGTCCGCATAGCTGGCGGCGTGGTCGTTGATCAAGACTAGTGCCGCTTTGTCGGACACGCGCATGCCATAAAATTCTTTACCTTTCAGTCCGGCGTTTTCGATTAGCCAGCCACTTGGTATTTTGCCGCCTTCCCAGACCGGGATGCCTTTAGCTGCCGCCTCTGCCGCCTTCGCTTCGTCTAGATAGACATTTTTGAAAAACGAACCAGCCGAGGCTTCCTTAGCCGGATTTGGCAACTTGCTTGCTCGAATTTCTGCTACTGCGTCACGAATCACCTGCGGCGTGAAATTTGTTATTTCACGCTCGTCCAAATAAGTCTGCAGGGAAGTGTAGAATGGGGGTTGCAGCCAAGTTTTGTTTAGTTCTAGCGTGACGCTACTAATGAAATATCGCCCCACACCATCGCCGCTATTGAAGACGCTGTGTCGATAACCTAGATCCAGCTCGTCCGCCATCATGTGCTTAAAACAGTTATCTTGATAGTCGTAAACACAGACCGCATGCAACACTTGCTTCGTTTCTTGTCCGTAGGCGCCGACATTTTGCACCGGCATTGCCCCAACTGTGCCCGGAATTTTTGACAAGGCCTCAATCCCGGAATAGCCGTAGCTTTCGCCGTTCCATAATTTCACACTGTATTCTACTAAATCGTCCAGCAGTTCGCCGCTTTTGGCGCAGAGTCGGATAGATTGTTCGTCACTATCAATTACATAAATGCCGCGCAATTTATTAACCAGTACGGCGCCATTGAAGCCACCATCGCGCCCAATCACGTTGCTGCCGCCACCCAAAATATAAGTCGGCAGATTTTGCTCCCGCGCGAATTTATAAGCTTCTGCTAAATCCTTATCTTCCTCGATGTCTATTACGTAGCGTGCCGCTCCGCCTAGTCGCATCGTGGTTAATTCTGCTATAGCTATATTTTCGCGAATTTTCATAACTAAATTATACCATGGGGCGCATATTAATTTTCATGTTAAAATATAAGATACAAGCTCCCGTAGCTCAGCTGGATAGAGCGTCAGGTTCCGGTCCTGAAGGTCGCACGTTCGAATCGTGTCGGGAGTACCAGTTTTTGCCCGCAGTCCATACCGCGGGATTTTTTATATAGCCCTTTTTGGTCAGGATTCCTGACCAAAAACACCTATATAGAAAAATAATAAGTACCTCGGCGGCCCCCAAAAAAATCTTCCATCTCGTCGACAGGCGACGAGCGGCAGCTGAAATTAACTCATATCTTCGGCTCGAATCATCGCCGCATTAATATGAATCGTGCCTCCAGCGCTCACCGTACCAGCCAAAACTGCTTTTGCAATAATATTCTCAATCGTACTCTGAACCACGCGACGCATCGGCCTTGCCCCCATCTGCGGGTTGTAGCCACGACTTACAAGAATCTGCTTTGCGTCATCATTAACATCGACAGTAATCTTCTGCGGTTCAAGGGACTTATTGACAGCCTGCAATACTAAATCAAAAATCTGCCCCAAATCTTCCATCGATAACGGCCTAAAAATACAAATTTCATCAAAACGGTTCAGGAACTCCGGCTTAAACTCGCCGCTAGCAATCAAGTCGTTCGTCATTTGCTCTTTGAGGTTATCAAAATTATCGCCCCGGTCAATAAACGTTCGCACTCGGTCGGCCCCCGCATTGCTCGTTGCAACCACAATCGTATCGCGGAAGCTCACCTCGCGGTTCTTAATATCACGCAAAACACCTTCATCGAGTAGCTGCAACAGGGTAGTTAATACTTTGGGGTGAGCCTTTTCGATTTCATCCAGCAGCACGACTGCAAACGGCCGCTTCATAACCTGCGCCGTTAGGCTATGTTCGTTTTCGGCGCCGTCGGCAATTAAACGCTCAACGCTATCCTCAGTTACGTACTCGTTCAAATCTATGCGAATCATTGTCCCCTCGCCTTGGAAGTAGACATCACTAATCGCTTTCGCGAGCTCGGTTTTGCCTACGCCAGTTGGCCCCAAGAAGAGAAAAGTCCCAATTGGCCGGTTCTCATTGCGCACGCCTGCCGCCGAGCGTCGCAGTGCATTCGACACCGCCCGCACGGCTTTCTGTTGGCCAATCATTCGTTCATGAATCAAGGCTTCCATATTCAGCAAGCGTTGGCGTTCGTAGTCGTCTTGCGAGGCTTGCATTTTAATGCCGTAAGTTTTCTCGATAGCGAGTTGTACTGATTCGGCTGTCACCGAGCCGTCTTGCGCAAAACCCGCCGCTGCTTCGAGTAAGTTCAACGCTCGCCCCGGCATTACCATGTCGTGAATGTATTTTTCGCTCAGGCGATAGGCTTCTTTTAGCGCCCAAATCGTGAAAACAACATTGTGTTCGTATTCAAAATATGGCACGCGGTCCTGTAGAATTCGCATGGTCTCGGCCGGTGTGGACGGTGCAACCATGATTTTGTTCAGCGCATTCGTTAGTTGGCTATTCTTGGCCTCAATTTCCAAAAAGCGTTGCTGCTCCATGGTTAGAATCATCCGTAGTTTGCCGGCTTGAATCACTGGTAGAATCACCTTTGAAATATCTACCGATCCTACTCCCTCCTCGAAGAACATTTGTGCATTATCTAGCCACAAAATCACATTCTTTGCCGCATAGGCTTCGTTCATAATTTGCATCACAATCCGTTCGAGCTCACCACGCTCACTCGCCGCACTCACGAGCACTGAAGCATCTAACTTGAATACCTGACGGTATTTTAACTTGCCAGGGATTTTGCTGTCCGCATTGAGTAGTTCCGCCGCAAAGGCATTCACGATAGTTTTGCGCCCGCTACCTTCTGCGCCAATCAGTGCAGCGTTTTGACGGCCACCGTGCGAGAAGATCCGCACCATTTCATCGATTACTTCCTGACTCGAAGCTTGATTAACCATGATATGCGCGCCCTCAATGGTCTGCGAAATATTCTGCGCAAAACGCTGCAACAGTGGCGTGTAGCCAAAACTCAAATCACGCCCCAGACCACCGGTGCGACGCGGTTGTTTCATGCCTTTGACGACGCCGTGCAGATAATTGTACCAACGCACGCCATCGTACAAGTCTGCCATCTCGAGCTTCATGGCGCGCAGGATTTCGTCGTGGCGCGGGTTGCATTCAACAATCGCCAAAGCCAGCACGCCGCCCGAAATATGTTGCGACTGCGTCAATTCGCGCACTTCGTAGGCTTTTGCAAAGACCTCGTCGGTAGTCAGCTCCACGCCCTTCGCAAAGCCTTCAATAAATTCTGGCAGCATCCCGTAACGATTCGCTAAGAACCGGCCGCTCACTGTATTGCTGGCCGCTTGCGCGAGGCTCTGCACGGTCGCCTTGCGCGGAATCCCCGCCAAGCAACGCCGCGAAATTATATTATTGATGTCGTCTTCGTTGCGCGTCGGTAGCGGTAGGAGTTCGTTGCGCACCCAAACCAGGAACATCCAAATCGTCACTGCTGCCCCAGCAAACAGCCAACCCAGAGCACTACCGCGGTCCAGAATAATGAAAGCGAACACGAAACCCGCCACGACGCATACTCCCAGCAATAGCCGGAGCGCCTTTTGGTCAAAAACCTGTGCGATGCGCGCTTCTTTTGCTCGGACGTGGTTGTGGTTGAATTTCGTTATCATAGTTTAACTCCCATGACGCACAATACGACGCAGACAACTGGTATTAATGGAATGAGTGGCCAAATTAGCACTAGTATCAAGCTTAACGCGGCTTCGGCGACGATAGCGATTGTGCCGAAGAATAAGATACCCAGCCGGACAATTGCCCCGATGCAGCGCGAGAGCAACCGATCAAAGAAATTCGCCAGCATACTTGCTGGGTCGCTGGCGTCAGTGCGCTGCGCGGAGATTTGGCGAAACGGCGCAAATAACGTTTTAATGAGTTGTGAAATCGAAAAGAAATCAGCGGCGTTACGCAATTTATCAATCAACTTGCGCGCAAACAGTCCCCACCCCCGCGTGTACCACCACTTCAAAAAGTCGACAATCAGCATAAGCATATTATACCATCCGGTGCTTGTTTGCGCATCCTGCGCGCCCGCATCGCCTACCAGAACTTAACCCGCATCACCTACCAGAGTTTAACTCGCATCGCCCAAGGTGGTATAATAATCCTAGTTGCGCCTGTAGCTCAGTGGATTAGAGCACTAGTCTTCGGAACTAGGTGTCGCAGGTTCGAATCCTGCCAGGCGTACCAGCGAAGGTACGGAGTAGTGGCTCCGTTTTTTTCGTAGGATTTGCTTATAGTAGCGTAATCACGTAAAATATAAGCGGAATAGTGTGTATTTTGGCCGGGCTCACAGATTTTTCTCTAATACAAAATACCATTTCTCCGCAATGCCCATTGAAGTCAAAAACATCCATAAAAAACTTGGCAAGAACATCATTCTTGCAGATGCTAGTATCGAAATCGCGGACGGCGATAGGGCTGCTATTGTAGGGCCAACTGGCTGTGGCAAAAGTACATTTCTCAATCTTCTATCTGGCCTAGATCGGCCCGACTCTGGCATGATTAAGATTGATGAAACGGTGATTACTAAGTGTCGACAAAATCAGTTAGCCAGAATACGTGCTGACAAAATCGGTTTTGTTTTTCAATCATATTATTTGCAGCCACATTTGACTGTGCTGGAGAACGTCAAAATCCCCAGTTTTGTCTCGAAGAAGACCACTCCAGCGGAATACGATAAGCGCGCCCGTCATCTGCTGGAGCTGGTTGGGCTCAAAGACAAAATTCACGCAATACCGTCCGTGCTATCGGGCGGAGAAACGCAACGCGTTGCAATAGCGCGCGCATTGATCAACTACCCCAAGTATATTTTTGCCGACGAGCCAACCGGCAGTCTCGACCGAGCGGCTGCGCAAAACGTCCTGGACATCATCACGGGACTACAAGAGCGTTTCGGCTGTACGCTGCTAATCGTTACCCATGATCCATTTGTGGCTGGGCAAATGCGCCGCCGTATCACAATAGATAACGGGAGGTTAATTAATGCGGATTAGACACGCACTGCTGCTAGCGAAAACAAAATTCCGTATTCGCCGGATACGGCTCTCGGTCGGAATTCTGGTTTCGGGACTACTCTTTGGCTTGGCGATTGCGGCCTTATCGGTTTTTGCGAACTTACAGTCTGGCCTTAAGCCATATTTGGACTACGGTATCAATAGTCGATATCTCGTCACTGCCCAAAATATGCATTTCTCTTATGGAGCAAACGAAGAACGCCTCCAAGAACTTGCACTAAAATACTATAACGAAAATAAAGCAAAGGGGCTCTATTCTGAGGAGGATTTAGTCTTTGAATACCCAATCGAAAAATATGCAAACGGCGAAACGGCCGTGAAAATAAACGCAAAAGCAACAGATGCGGCGGTGATTGAGATTGCAAAAGACCAAAATAATTACGACATCAACGACGCTCGCGGTTTAGCCGAAAAAGTTGGCGCTAAATATCTACATCACTACAGCGCCTATCGTCATCTCAAGGGAGACGGCCGTCTCACTTCTATTATTTCAGATGAAAAAGAAAATCTACGACCTTTTGTCGTGCATGATTATTATGACGATGTTGCGATGGCGTTCGGCTCACCAGTCTATGCGATAGACGACGACTTGCACCGCCTATATTTGAAGCCCGATAACTATGCGGCTAATACGGAAATACCGGTTTTGATAGACGAGAAGACGTGGCAAGACGTCCATCAGGACACAATTGAATTCTGCTATCGCGACGCAGAGGCTATAGATTATACAACCAGAGCACTCAATGGCGAGGATGGCTTCAAGCTACAAAATACCGCCTGCACGCATCCAGATGGGCAAAAAGGCCGCACCGCAAGAATTAAATTCCGTGTTGTCGGCATCTATCCCACCAGGTCGTACGGAGATAGCGCGGATAATATATCTGACCTTGTCCATAATATTGCGAAGAGTGGTCTTGGTGGCGGCGTCGTGGTCCTTCTCGACCAACTGACAGCAGAGCAGAAGATATTGCTAGACACTTTCTTCACTGATGAGAAGACCCTGTTTGACTATCAATATAATAAAGACTGGTTCATCTTTGAATTTGCGACCCCAGAGCAAGCGAAACAATTCTGGACCGACTTTGGCTGCGAGGAGCCAATTTGTCCAGCCGATACGCCGTTTTCATTGGACAAATCAAGCAACAACGCTGTGTTGATGTCCGATATTTTCGATAAGCTTCGGGATGCCATTGTATTGGCGCTTGCCGTAATTATCATGCTAAGCGCAATAATTCTTATGTCGATTCTGAATCGCATTGTTGCGGATTCACAGAAAGAAAATGCTATCTTTACCGCTATTGGCTACACGAAAGGTAGCCTCATGAAAGTGTATTTCGTCTATACGCTGATTTACGCACTGCTTGTTGGCGTAATTGCTTGCATAATCGGTGTAGCCTTGCCGCTTGTTGGTCAAAATCTGGTTGGCGCCAGAATCTCAGAAGCGCTAAACGGACTTTTCCATACCCCGTCAAACTACGCAATTGACCTTGGCGCACCAACCATCTTCGTGGCATATATGCTAGGCTGCATAATCGCAATCTCAATCGTCTGCGTCGTCCCAGTTCTTGCGCTTAAAATTAACCGCAAAACACTACGGCGCTTGCGCGAATAGCCTATCCATGCATGCTCTTTGCCTTCTGGGCGTCGGCCGAGGCCTTCCTTTTTACACCATAGGTCTTTTTGGTCAGGAATCCTGACCAAACTAACCTATACTTTCGATTAAACTATGTGCGACCATCCGGTGTTAATCATGAAGTCAACATGCCCACAAGAACGTAAGCGATAGGGCAGGGTTCTTTTTAAAAACCATCACATCAAAAAACTCCCCGCAAGGAGAGTTTCTAGCGTCCGTCTTTGTGGCGGAGATGTTTGCGTTTTTCGCTGTGCTTGTGGTTGTTGTTGCGGTTCAACTTCGCAACTTTGACTTTCTTGGCCATTGTCGTCCTTTAGTTTTATCTTTGCAATCTACTAATTATCCTAACATATTTTAGTCCATTGCGCAAAGCAGCGTGACAAAATTACCCCATATCGCAGCTTGACAAAAGCATAAACAATATGATACAGTACCCCCAAACTAACAAAAATAAAAAGGTCCAAACAAAATATGAAAAAACAGAAAAACCTACAAATTGCAACGCTCGCAGTGCTAGCCTTCGCCGTTTTGTTTATGGCAATCGGTTTCGCTGCCTACGCGCAGACACTTAAAATTAGCGGTACGGTCAATGTCAAAAAATCTGCCTGGAGCGTCCACTGGGACACGGATAAGTTCACCCTCGAAGATGATAGTGAGGAGGTTACGCATACTCAATTTACTGACACTCAACTAACTTTCCAATGTACTCTGCCAGAGCCGGGCAAATATTGTGCCTTTACAATCGACGCCATTAATGAGGGCACCTATGATGCTAAACTCTCTAGCATCGATATGGGCATCACTGGCGACGCTGATTACGCCAATTATCTCACGTATAAAATCTATTACAATAACGCCACCACTCCATACACTCAATCTACGTCGAATATTACCGGTATTACCTTGTCTAAAGCCAGTGGTGATCCTGCTGTCGCCGGTCGTCATCCAGTCCTCGTTCGCGTCGATTACGTAGCACCAAACAACGAAACTGGCGAAGGCCTGCCCACGACCGACAAAACCATTACCGTCACGGCAAACTTCCACTACGACCAGGTAACTACCAACTAGAATAACCATTAATTGGTCGCAACTAATCTAAAATACTTTCATGCTGGCTAGGCTTCAAAGGAACGAAAGAGTAGTTTTTGGCATTTGCCTTGCTTTTTCGTTCCTTTTGCTGGCCGCTTTTGGCTTTGGTCGCCACATGAATCCGTTGACGCGGCAATATATCATTGCACTCGTGCTTGCCGCTATTACGCTTGCCGCCTATTATGGGCTTGGCATCCGTAAAGATCGCAATTATTTACGCGGTGCCGCGACTTTTAGCGTCGTCGCCGTACTGCTCATTTATGCCGTGCTGAGTTTCGCGGCAGGGATTTTTCTCGGCTTTAACCGTGGTTATTTCTCGACTGACCTCGGGGTGCTTTTCTCGGCCTTTGTGCCAACGTTGTTACTGGTAGTCGCCGTCGAGCTATTACGTTATCTTATCTCCGCCCAATATTTATATAGCCGGCGTTCGCTTGTCGTTTTTACGGCGCTAGCTGCGCTGCTATATATCTTGGTTGAATTGCAGGGGGCCAACTTGGCTAGCCTCGAGTTAGTTTTTGTGTTCGTTTGCACGACGGTCTTCCCGATTATTGCTAGGGAAGCACTTTGTGCGTACCTGTGCCATCGTGCTGGCTTACGTCCTACGCTCATCTATAAACTGGCCGTGACGATGTATCCGTTCCTGTTGCCCATTGTGCCGGCATTGGGCGATTATTTGCATTCCGTCGTGAATGTAATGGTGCCATTCGTCATTTATCTTGTTGTGCTGCGCAGTGCGCGTTTTTATGACCAAGACCGCAAGCGCTTGCGTGGTATGAACTATCGTCTTGTCGCAATACCACTACTGGTCGTTGCTAGTATTTTGACGGCCCTAATTTCCGGTCTGCTGCCGTATCAGCTAATCGCCATAGCATCGGACTCGATGCGCCCTGTCTACGCTCGGGGTGATGCGGTGATTTTCGAAAAAGTAAGCGCAACCGAAATCGCAAAGGATGATATACTAGTATTCAGCAAAGACAGGGCAATCATGACGCACCGCGTCGTCGCCATCGAGAACCGCGATAATACTTTGTACTTTACAACGCGTGGCGACAACAACGAAAAGCCGGACGGCTTCGAAACCTCCGCAGAGCAGGTTTTGGGGCGGGTGGTCTCCGTTGGAAAATACATTGGTTTTCCGACCGTTTGGTTAAGCGAGGCTTTTAATAATGGCTAGGATTAAAAAAGCAAAACGACAGAATGACATCGAAGCTCGACACATCTCCAAGTGGTGGCTGGTTTTTGCTGCCGTTGTCGGCCTGATCGGCGCTGCGCTATTAATCTTCGGCTTGACCGACAAAACCGAACTTACGGTATCGTATAGCGAATCTGGTTCAGGCGTAGATTATCGGGTGTATTTGTTGCCCAACAACAGCTACGCCGAGAGCTATATATACGGCACGAGCGACCGCTCATATCCTACTAGCCTCATTAAGTATCTTGACTTAGCTTTCAACTACTCGGTACATTTTGATGCACCGGTCGAAGGTGAGCTGCGCTATAAAATGGTCGCCCTGACTAGCGCCGATAAAGTCGATAACACCAACAGCGCCCGTCTATGGTCAGACGAGCAGGGGCTCTATCCGGAGCAGAGCGTCAATATTAACGGTCAGACGCTTTCCATCCGCGAGTCGGCCAAGATCGATTACGACCAATACGCCAACATGATTCGTCGTTTCGAGTCCGAGGCGCAGGGCGTCAGCGCCAAAGGCAGTCTGAACGTCGCCATGATTATTAGTGGCTCGGTCAAGCCTGAGAACTTCGAAGTGGCCGTTCCGCTTGATTCGCGCGTAGATTTTATTATTCCAATCGCAAGCAACTCTTCAGTCGAGGCCAAAACCAGTGTGAAAAACGGCGCCGATGCCACTTTAAGAGCTAGCACCGATAACCTAGAACGGGCGCATCTCGTCAGCATTATTTCTGGGGCAGTGTTACTGGCCATCGCCGCTGGCGTCGGGATATATTGCTTCGTGACTCATCGCTTGCGATTACGCGCACATCCATACGAGACTAAGGTTAAGCACCTGCTCAGTGCCTATGATGGCGTGATTGTCGAAACTAGCCGTATCCCGAGCGCGCGCGACAAGAACATCTCCGATGTGGCTGATTTTGATGAATTGCTCGATGTATATAATTCTGTGCACTTACCCATCAACTATTACCACGATCGTAACAAGAGTTATTTTGTTATCAGCGGTGACAAAAACACCTGGCGCTACATCATAAAAAAGAGTGATTTTGGCAAGCATGGCCAGAAAGACTAAAAAACGCTACAAGATGCCGCTTATCTTGGCGGGATTAGTTTTGTTGCTCCTGTCTGGCATGACTATCGGTTTTGCACGCTACAATCGTATCCTGCAGCTCGGCGGCGATGTCTCGCTCAAAAGTCAAGGCGATGTTTATATCTCAGACGTGACCTTTACGGGCGGCCAGAACGTGACCAGCAATCCGAGTTTCACCGACACGACGGTCGATTTTAGTTTAGACTTTTATGGCGGCGAGGACGTGACAGAGTATAGTGCTAACTTTAGTATCACAGTTACCAACGAAACCTTTTATGATCAGATTTTTTCGATGAACGATTGGCGGCCCACCATTACGGATGGAGATGGCAATGTTGTGGCGGACGTTGATATTAATTACGTGCTAAATGGCATCCAGAACGGTGACACTATTGCCAAAGGTACGAGCAAAACCTTTACGGTCGCCATTACGATGACGGCGCCACCAGGTGAATATCATGTAGACGGCAGCACGGGTGTTGATTTTACTGACTCTAATACCGGTGTTGTCTTGGCGGCTGTGTCGAACCCGACCACCGGTGATTTGCGTGGCAGCAATCAGTACGCCGCTTTTACCGTGCACGTCACAAATACCTATGATTACGCCCAGACTTTCTCGCTTGAACTGCAGGGCAATAGTCATTTTCGGCTGAGCGGCGCCAACGGCGCTAGTCTTGGAACTTTCACGATTGACGCGAATAGTGCCGCCGATTATGCAGTCTACGTTAGTGCTGTCGACGGCGTAACGTTTAGCAATTCATACGAGCGAGCCAATATCTACCTGAGCTCCGCTGCGTTGGGCGATATTAACTGCGGCCGTATTACATTGTTGGTAGACCAGGTGGTGATTCCAACCGACACCGAGGCGCCGGTTATTTCCAACGTTAGGATGCAGATGCTCGACTCAGTTGGCCAAGCCAAGCTGACGTGGGATGCTGCGGACGAATCGCAAATTGATCACTTTGTCGTGTTGGTTTACACTAGCGGCGATGTGCTCAAGCAGACCATCACTACTGAGGACGACGCTACCGAGCTAACGATTTCTGGCCTTGGTGATGGCAATTATTATGTCAAAGTTTACGGTTTTGATACCGCCTCGCCTCAAAATTCTGCCAACGAAGACGAAATTGCGGACGCTAGCACGTCGGCCGGACATTGCGCGCGCTCGGCGACAACTTATTTTGATTGGCATTTTACGGTCACTTACGATTTAACCGGTTTGTCAACCAATGGCGCCGGTACGGCCACTCGCGGTACAACCTACACGGCAACTTTGTCCACCACGTCTAATCGCACGGCTTTACCGACTTCGATTACTGTCGTCATGGGCACTTCTACGCTACGTGTCGGTACTGGCTATACCTACAACTCAGACTCGGGCGCGATTTCCATTCCTAATGTCTCGGGGGATATTACCATCCGAGGCGAAGCCCGCAGCTGTCTAATTGAGGGCACGGATATCTTGTTGGCTGATGGTAGCACCAAGAAGGTCGAAGATATTAGCTATGACGATCTGTTGGCAGTTTGGAACTATGATACCGGCCGTCTTGACGCCGCCTATCCAATCTGGATTGAGCGCGAACATCATACGAAGTCTTATCAATGGGCACATTTTGCTGACGGCAGCGACCTGCGCACCTCGGCCGAGCATGGTATCTTTAGCGTTGAGCAAAATCAGTTTATATCTGTCAAAAGCGCCGACTTCTTGCCCGGCACGCATTATTATCGCGTTAATGCGGCCGGCGAGCTAGACTCCGTTGCGCTCGAAAGCGTCGCTAATATCACTGAGTCGCGCAGTTATTATCATGTGGTCACGGCCCGCTACTACAACGTTATTGCCAATGGTTTCATTACGACCGATGGTACGGTGGCTTTGTCGAACCTTTATGGCTTTGCCGATAACATTAGCTGGCCGGCGGTGCGCACGCAGCTGCTCGCCGACCCGGCGAACGTAGTGGATTATGACGCGTTCGCCGACATCGTCCCGCAATACATGTACGTGGGCATGCGCATGGGCGAGATTGGTGTCCTAACGCGGATGGGCGCCCTGAGCCTCACCGATTTCCGTAACTACTTGCTCGGTAGCCAGCTTAACCCGCTGATGGCCGCCAAACCCGAGTTAATGAATTTTGATGTTTCGCATCTGCGCTCGCCTGAAATTTACCAGAACCGGCGACTCTGGCCAGTGTCGTTTGGTGCACTGGATGCGGCCGCTGAGCGCGCCGAAGCTCCGCAAGATTCGGCATGGTCGGTCGTAGTATCTAGCCAACGAATGGTCGCCGAAGGCCAGCAGATTATTTTGCCAGAGCAGAGTGGTGTTGCGGCTTGGCATAATTCCGTTGACGGTCAGGATTATCCACCCGGCGCCGCTGTAACAATTTACTGCGGCACGCACTTTACGCCTCTGCGGTCGTCACCGCTTGTCAAAAAGTGATTTTCTTGGTATAATTCGTGCAGATTTCGTTACATTACGTGAGCATGGGCCGGTAGCTCAGCTGGTTAGAGCACGAGCCTCTTAAGCTTGGTGTCGTGGGTTCGAGTCCCACCCGGCTCACCAACAGGGGAACCTGTGGAAAACTCAGGTTCGAAGATGAAATTAAATGGTGATTTACAGATATAAATCACCATTTTTTGTGCATCAATTTCGAGGTTTCAACGAGTGCTACTTGTAGGTTAGGTAAATTTGAATTCTTGTTAAATCTTTGCCGCTAAATTTAGATAGATCCACAAGATGACTCATTTTTATATAATATCTCCGTCTATTATTCTATGCACTTTGTATACCTGGGGCTCTTTAGCCCATTCTTCAGATAGAAATATTTTTTCGTATGGATTATTAATTAAGATTATTTCGTCTGACTCTCGAATATAGATATAGAGATAATAACTTTCGCCTTTTTCTTTTGCTATTCTTAATTCGTTGCTAGAAAGATAGAAAGCTTGTTTTTTGTCATAACAGCTTTTAACCTCGATGAACTTATCGAAACAAGTGCTTTCTGGGGATAAGTAAGAGACTAAATCATATCCAGCGCTCACATCGATATCAGATATTATTTTTGGCGTTTTCAGTATTCCGCGTTCGGATAGTATCTTGATTTCATATTCGTATGCTTTTCTTTCGCCGATTTCTCCATGTATTTTCCTTAGCGCAAGTTCGTTTTCGAGCTCTATTAGGCCGATAATTCTTCTCGAATCTGATGGGCCGTGATTTGAGGAAACTTCTTTCAACAGACCTTCATCAAATAAATAAATCCTATTCGGCATAACTTGGATAAAAGATAGGTCACTCAACAGCATTATTAAACCAGAGTAGTTTAAATCTACTTTATTTCTCGAAATATAGAATAGATTTCTATTTTCGTCGTACTTTTTATCTAGCGATAAAACCATTCTGATTTCGTCAGAATAAATAATACGAATCATTTTTAGAAGTTCCTTTGAGAACCCATCAATGCTAGATAACTGCTTTGCTTTTGAGAATAACTCATCTCTCTCTGCTATGAGTTCACATTTTTCAAGTACCGTTATAGAATTGTCTCTGGATATTGGGTCGTAGCCGCTATTATGCAAATCAATGTCATTATTAATACTATCGCCAATTTTACGATAAAGGGAATAAAGGTTGTCTAGGCTTAGCAGTTTTATTAGCTCTTTATTTTCTCGATTCATAATATGCCCTTATTATTGCTTTAATATCATCATCGGTATCGTCTATAAAATCGGCATTTTTTGCGAGGAGAGGAATCTCTTCTTTTTCTATAAGGTCCAGCATTTTACTTTCTTTTTGTAGCACTCTAGAGAATATCGTTTCGTCGACAGTGCCATTTGATTGGATGTAATAGTAATTTGTTGCTGTTCCTTCCGGGAGACCTACGCGATGAATTCTATCTTTTGACTGCATATATGATCCGGCGTTAAAGCCTTGTTCTAGATAGATGGCATTATGACATCCTTTATGGAGAGAAATAGATTCGCCAACGGCATGTGGGTTCGCAATTACAACAGAAAAATCTCGATTATTTGGATTTGCGAATTTTATAATAGTGTCTTCTCTTTCTTCTTGAGGTGTTGCGCCGTATAGAATTCTATGAGGAATGTTAGATTTGCTAAGATATCCACCAAAATCGTTACATGTTCCGACAAATTCAGCCCACACTATAACTTTGCCATTGTTCGTAAGTATTTTTTCAATAACGTCTTTAGCAACAATAAATTTGTTTGGTATTTCAAGTTGTTTGTATTGTCTAACTAGGTCCAGTGTTTCATTTGATAAATCGACGGTATTATCGAGCTTAACTTTCTTAAAGAAGTCGCCTTCTAAGCTCTCGAAATAGTCATCAAGTGGTTTAACTAATAGAGAAGGGTTTGTTGCGGCTTGACGCATGCGGATAGCTGCGGATCTTGCAAAGATTTTACCTAACTCTCCTCGTTCGATTTTACGGATTGAATTATATGCTAACTCTTCGTATATCTTTGCTTGTATTGGAGACATTTGAATATTGATTGGTGGGTTAAAGATTGGTTCAGGTAACCCTAAGTCGCTTTTCTTTACGCGTATAAAGAAAGGCGCAATCCTTCTTGTCAAATCATCGACTCTGTCGTCCGGATTCCGGCTCATATTTCCTAATTGGGAAATAGAATAGCCAATTATATTTTTTGATGGCCAAATGAACTTATAGAGGTTAACTAAATCAATATAACTATTGGCCGCAGGTGTACCTGTTAGAATTACTCTAGCTTTTGCGTACTTTGATAGTTTTAGGGCAGCGAAACTTTGTATGCCATCCTCTGTATTTTTTATCCTATGCGCTTCGTCAAGAACTACCATTGCTCGGTTATATTTCAAGAATTCTTGCAAAATATCTATTTTTGACGGAACGCTGCCGTAGCTCACTATTACTAGGTCGTAATCGACATAATCCTTTAACAGTGCATTTTCTACGGCATTATTATTGATTCCGCCGCGAATTTCTAGGACTTTCGGCTTATATCCAAAGCACTGTTCATACTCGCTTTTCCAGGCGACGAAAGCAGCTAGTGGCCCGACGACAAGGAGTTTATCGACATGCTTTGTTTCGTCTGGCGTTTTATTTAAATAATGAAATGCGGATAATACTGTTGTGGTTTTTCCGGATCCAGGAACGGAAAAATTACAAGCATTTTGAGAAAACGCGAGATGATATGAAGAAAGTAATTGATATGGCATCAGCGTGCGTTTAAAAACGTTGTCGGATAACTTTTGGACAAAATCATCTAATTCTTCATTACTAATAGCGTTATTGCGTATAGCGTATGCATGATTCGAAAAAATCGAGAATTTTCTTTCCTCGTTTTCTGCTTCTAATAGCACACCTTTTGAGTTGTCGTCTAGCACGATTTTACACCCTAAGCGTTTCTCCAGAATATCCGTTATCTTGGAATAAATATTAGTAGCATCAGATTCGTTAATCGGAATATGTGCTTTATTATCGTCCAGCCACGATCCGCTAAAATTACGTAAGTATATTTTTAATTTTGGTACGGAATTAATATCAAAATCAAGGGGCTCAATAATAAAAGCTTTGCTTGATTCGTTTGTCTTAATTCTCGCCTGCACTATTAATCAATCCTTTGTTTTATTCGCCCTATTTCTTGTTGAATCTGTCTTACGTTGTCAACCAACTCTTCTGGATATTCCTCGTGATGTTCAAGTTCGTCACTAAGTTTTTTGACTTTTTGAAGAATTTGATTGGAAATGTTTAGTGGCGTCTCTTGTAATTCCTGGTTAACGTATTTTGCGTTAAGTGCTCCATAAATATCGTTGAGAACTGCAGCATTCTTGTCTTTATAGTCTCTATTGCGACGTTTCGATAATTCACTTTCGGTTAAATCTTCAAAATCGTCCCTATAGTCTTGGAACGAATCAACGCTCTCGAGCTGTTGTTCGACGCTATTATTAAAGCTATGCCAGTCTTTTTCGTCTCTAAATGCTTTTTTGAAAATACGGAAATCATGTGTAGGCTGATCTTTGCGAATATAGTCGAAGAACCTACATTTCAAATCCGCCAAATCGTTTTCGTCATACGCCCATGTTGCTGCGCTACTGCCGCGGCCATTTTTAAGACTGTTATAGTCTAGCCTAAGCCTCAGAAATGCCTCTTCTTTGCCTTCAAGGGCCGTAAAGATGCCTTCCTCACCTACATAATCGAGGTACTCTTCCATTAATCCATAAACTTCGAGCCATTTTTCAACTTCTTTTGGGTTTCCACCAGTTAGATTGCTGAAATTATCTGCTATCTCTTTAGTAGTAAAGCCTAGCTTTTTCTGGGTGTCCGCTGCTATATATTTCTGGATAGGATCGTAATCCGCTTTATCTTCTGCGCCATATTGATAGAAAGACTCATAGCGTATAATTCCTTTTTGGTCTAGCTCCTCGTCGAGGATTGCGGCTTCAAAGTAATCAAGCCCATCTAGATTAGTACGATTTGATTCGTATTTGGATTTATTTCTTGAAATCTCGTTTAGAAGCCTAAAGCGTCTGTTGCCAGACAGAATAACGCCTTCAATCGTGACTACCCCAGGTATTAGCTGGCCTTCTTTAATGAGAGAATCAATAGTGCTATTATTCTTGGCTTCTTTTTCTTCCCAGATAAATTCTTCAATTTTTTTTACGTCTTCAGGGTCATCATCACGCAGTTGTCTTCCTAACTTTTTTTCAAGTGTTCTGGCTTGCGCTAGGAAACGCGTATTGTACGGGTTATAAGAGAGATATTGCAGAGGAATCCTGTACACGTTTTGTACGCCTCTTCCAGGGACTTTAACCGTGCTAATTATTTTTCCGCTGTCTTTAATCTCTTGGAGTTTTGCTCTGCGAGCTTCTCTTGTTTGTGGAAAATCCTTTCCGATTTCAGCCATATTAAATCCTTTCTTTAATTAGCCTCGTTTTTAATAATTTCGTCTAAATGTTTTCCCATACGTGTAATCATTGGTACGACTAGTGCGTTTCCCATGCAGAAATAACGCATCCTTTTTGGCATTCCAGTATCCGTCCAATTGTCATCAAACCCTTGAAGACGCTCCGTCTCTTTCGGCGTCAATATTCTTAGTTTTCCGGTTTTAATGTCTTTGATGACATGGCTGCTTCTATTTAGGGTCGACTCGCTAGTCAGCATAGTCCTGCTTGGCAAGTCTAATGAGTCGGGGAACGAAATTGCGCCTTCTGAAAAGATATATTTAAACCCTGTTTTCGCTGTTCTCTCGATTTTCTTCGCGCCTTTCATATATTTCCACTTTTCCATTTTGTCTTCTGGTATAAAGAACTCGTCAGAGACTTTTCCTTTTTCGACAATCTTTTTAAGTAAAATAGGTTTTTCCTCAAGCGCTGAAGCTTTAGTAGTAAAAATGCGCCCACTCTTCATTACTCCAGAATTTTGAAAGTCGAACTTAAATCTATCGGATACCGAAGTTATTTTCTCGTATAAATCTGCTTGTTTGTCGAGCTCGGTCTTTTCTATAGGAAATACACTGGCGAAGAACCCATCCTTTTTCACTGTAGATTCTAATTCATCCTTTTTATGATTCTTTGCATATTTAGTATTGTTTTTGTATGCAAATATGAACGTTCTTCTACGCCTTTGGGCGGCCCCGTATTGCGCAGCATTCACGACTCTCCATTCGACTGAGTAACCCAATGAATTGAAGCAGGCTAACATAACAGCGAAATCTCGTCCTCGTTGTTTGGATGGAGATTTCAATAATCGATCTACATTCTCAAAAAGGCAGAAAGGGGGCTTTTTAATCTTTAAAATTTCATATATTTGCCACCACAAGACGCCTTTTTTACCGCGAATTCCTTTTTCCGATGAAAGACCATGGGCAACGGAATAGTCTTGGCATGGGAAACCGCCGACTAGTAATGTGTGGTCGGGGATGTTTTTCTTTTTTACCTCGGCTATATCAATACCAGTTGTGTATTTACCAGCTAAATCTTTTATATCGCCGAAATGCGAAACATAGCAATCGTGAGCCCACTGTTTGCTTGCTCCAGGCTCCCATTGGCTAAACCATGTCGTCTTCCAGCCGCTGTTTAAGCGTTCCAGGCCCACTCTAAAACCGCCAACTCCAGCAAATAATTCACAAACTGTCTTTTTCATAGGAATGCCTCGCTTAGCAATCTTCTTAAAACATAGTCTCCTCGTAACCAGACAAATTGTTGGTACATATTAATTCCGGAGATACAGATTGGTTTTACGCTTGAATCGACTCCGCCGCCTCTAATGAATACGATTCCATCAGATGACTTAGGGAAGTTTGGTGCACTCCGTATAGTACCGGATGGATTAATGACAGGGTCGACATATTTATCTAGTGCCGGGACGTCTTTTAGGTGCCCGCTAAATATAGTGTTACGCATGGCGCTCCAGACTTTTTCGACCTGAGTCATAATAAATAAATCGTCAAATTCTAGTACTTTAAAACCAAGGAATATACAATCGCCGTTGTTGTAGTTTTTCTTATCTGGAAATTCGTACATAGCATACACGAACACGTTATATTTAAAGTACTTATAAAATTGTGATTGCCTGAAAGATACTTCTTTATCTAATAGATTGTCGAAATCCACCATAAAGAGTTTATTGTCGAATTTTTTATTTCCTTCTTTGGTAGAGCCTATCGTCTTTAAAGTGATGCTTTTCCGAGTTTCTTTTTCTGCTATTATGATTGAATTGCCTATCATCTTTTCTACAACTTTCCGAATGGATGATTTCGAAAACAAAAATAGCTCATCCTCAAATCCAAAAAAATGAGCCAACTCTCCGATGGTTTTCATGGAGTATTTGTTAGATAGGGAGCGACATGTTTCGTTTAGGCTTTCCATTGCTATTGTCCTAGTTGCTGCGGTTAAAACGCTCGTAACTTTTTCACAACTACTTTCTGGTTCAGACGATTCCTACATGGCAATCCAACAAAATTGGACGCTGTAGCAAGCGTCCAAACTTTTTAACAACAGAGCGATAGCGCCCTATTGTCCACAGCATCCAACTCTAGACGCTATCAAGACAACAGAGCCTATTCTCTGTGTTATCGTTGTTGTTAAAATAATAAAGTTTGGACACCTTTATTATAATATAAAAACACCTTAAACGCGATCCGCTAGATGCATAATCTTTTCTATAATCTGGCGAAGTACTATAGCTCTCGCCACTCTGTTGCTTTATTGCTCGGTTTCGTAATGGCGATTTGTCTGAATTGACATTCGCCGGGATCTAGGACGAATTCGCCTAACTTGTATTTTTGCTCGGCTATTTCATAGGCCTCTTCGGCACTGTCGGCTTCGATTTCGAAGTATTTAGCGACGGTTTCTTCTATTGTGATCGTATATTTCATGATCGGAGCTTATGATCATTTTCGGCAAAAGTCCACAATATTTCACCGCTCCGTGTCAAGAAAAAATCCCACCCCTATTTTCTGCACAATAACTTTCAAAACCCGATTGTGTCCAAGTGGATGCTATCTATTGACTAAATGGCAGAATGTTTTGTTAGAATCGTTGCCGTAATGGTTGATATCTTCCGGCTCAGCCCAAAGCGAAAGCTTGTGGACGCGCCACTTGCCAATGAAGAACATTTGAACTATCGCGTCATTCACGTCGCGGTTATTTAGCGCGCGTGGAATGTATGCGAGGGAAAAGTAGTACCATTTGTCGTCTTCGGCGTCCAACCTCGCAAAAACGCGCTTACCGCGCCCAAAAAGGCGCACATCAAAGCGCTGTGCTAGTGTTTCTAGGGAATAAGTCTTTAATTCATGGATCGCGTCGCGAATAGACGATTCCACTAGTTCCATACGTTCAAACTTGTCGTAATCGCGTGAATTAAACCTGCCATTATGTTCGAGCATAAAGCTTTCAAGTCGCCGAGCGGTAACCGGTATTGGCTCGCCGGGTTTAGTTTTCTTGAATGGGTGGCGTTTTGCCATAATAGCCTCGTTTCTTTGAGGTTGCGCCTTGTGTCGGCGGTAATGTATAGTTTCCAAATCTATACTTACCAAAATATTTTTGCGTTCTTACATTATTTTTAGTATGTATATACAATTATTATAGCAATTAAACAAAGGAAGAATTATGGAATATAAAGAAACTACTCTTGCAACCGGAAAGGTGCGAGTTTATACTTTTGGCGAGTTAAAGCTACATGCTTATGAAACGAGTGATGGCCTTGCTGACGAATGCTACATTGTCGAGTCAAAGAACGAACTTGTCGGCATTGAGATTCCTACTTTCGAGGCGAACATTAAAGAATATAAGGATTACGCAGAATCTCTCGGTAAGCCTCTAAATAATATTTTTGTCGATCTTCATCCAGTCGGCGCAAGCTTCTTCGAGGGCGTGAAATTTATCGGCACAAAAGGCGCTAAAGAAGCAATCGCAAGCGGTTCTACTCGCGGCACCATTAACTTCCTTTCTGGTATGCCAGGCTTTAATGCAGAAGATATTGCTGACATCTCAGAATTCGTTGATGGCAAAACTGTAATTGACGGCGTCGAATACGAAATCAAAGATTACGGTGACGAATACGACATCATCATTCCTGCTATGAATGTTGTCTATACTCACATGCTCGGCTCTACCGTCCATTCTATTGTGGCGGGCGTGGCTGGTGCTGACGCTATGCTTGAAAAACTAAATGGCTATAAGAAAGTCGGCTACGACCTAATTCTTACTTCTCACTTCGTACCGGAAGGCCAAGAGGCGGTCGACGTAAAAATTGCGTATGTTGAGAACGAAAAGAAAATCGCTAGCGAATCCAATGATGCTGAGGAATTTAAGGCCAAGATGAAAGAAGCTTACCCAGATTACCTTGGTGAAAACTACTTGGATATGTCTGCAGGCTTCTTCTTCGCCTAGAATAGTTAAACCAAAATACCGAGCTTTTCTTGCTCGGTATTTTTTATGAGTGACGCTCATTATTTAGAAGTGTTTCGAGTGGAGTCTCTTTAGGTGTCTGCTTCTTTTTGCTCCTTAAAGCATTGTCTTTTCGGACCGTGATAATATCATGTGGAGATAGTTCGCCAATTAGTAGACTTGATTTTGGATTATGGCGATGCATCTGTTCGTTTATCAAATCCTCGTTGAAATTTGCGTAGCAATATTTGCAGCGATGCCCACAAGTATTATATGCGCCAATATCTATCATTTGTACGCAGTGGCATTTACACTCTTTTCTGGCGGTCCATTCTGGAAAATCTTTTCCCGTTAGCTCTACGGCCTTAGCGTGAGATATGCATTCTTCGCCACAGAATCCATATTCGACTAAATTTCTGTCCTCGAAACAAGTTTGTACGGTCTGACAGTGCTTCTTGGCTGACTTGGAAAAGCCTTTACCGATTGCTTCGTAATCTTCTTCGGTAAATTCACGGAAGCCTAGAGTCGCTTCATTCTTGCGCACGTTCGCGTATAAGTCGATAAACGAAACGATAAAATGATTAGAAACGCCCTCGAGCTCGGCAGAAAGCTTATCGAAGGCTTTTAGGTGATAGCCTAACGTATATTTATTGCTTAAGAAAATTGGATCGTAACGGATATAGAGCCTGTCTGGTCCGATTAGCCCAGAAATCTTCTTTAGATTCTCAATAGTACGCTTTTTGTCTGGTACGTATGGCTCGATGTCGCTTAGATAACTAGTTAGCGTTACATGAAACAAAAACGGCTGTTTTATTTGTGGCAAAAAATCAATAATTGGCTCTGGATTTTTCGTACAAAAAACGAAAGCGTCCACATCTTTAAACATAATGCGGGAAACTTGGTTGAAACTAAAAGGGTTTCTGACGTCCACGAAACCTTCTTTGTAACGGTTCTCAAACCACTTTTCATAGAAAGCAATAACATCTGTGCGGCCAGAAACGTTTAGAATCATAACTGTTCCTTATAATATTCGCCAAACTTCTGCATTGATTCGATTGTTGGCCAGAGTGATTTTCCGAGCTCAGTCATGCTATATTCTACTTTTGGTGGTATTTCTGGATAAACTTTGCGAGCTACTAATCTATCGTCTTCTAGCGAACGTAATGCGTCGGTTAGTGATTTCTGTGTAGCACCCAGACTGCGTTGTAGTTCATTAAACCGCCACGGACGCGACATAAGATTGCGGATAATTAAAAGCTTCCACTTACTACCAATCAAGCTAACCGTTGTAGCTACTGGACATTCTGGCAAATCCTTGAGTTTCTTCATAATATATACACTTCTTTTGTTATGTATATATTATATCATTTTTTCTTAATCTTTAGATTATAATCACTAACCATATCATTGACATTGTATTTCTTTTATTTTCTTCATTGTCATTGTTTAAGGCTCCTGTGACTCCAATAAAGCTATATTTTCTTAAAAGTTCGAATCTCTTTGCCTGTATATGTATACCTCAGAACTCGCACGGCATTAGAATAGGGTGATCCTTTTTAGGTATAACCTTGATCTTTGCTGTGTATTCGGGGTGGTCAATACACCAGTCCACAACCATGCAAAGCCGAGCAACAACGTCTGGTCGCCCCTCACCTTCTAATTAATTTATTTTATAGTCTTCATTTGGTCGTCTGGAAACAATTGGTTAAAAACGTGGACAAATTGTTCGGCGGGATTCTTCGGCAAATTATCGTATTCAATGCTTTCAAGTACATCAAGGGCGTCGCGTATGGTAAAACCAAATATATCCCATCTCTGTTCCATGAAATTAAAAATCCACGGATCTATTATGTCTGAATACTCTTCATCGGAAAACGCTTCGCTAATTCTTATGGGCATATCATGCCCATACTTTCTTTTCATGGCATATATTATGTCTTGAAATCTTTGGATATTATTGTGCTCAGCATCCCAAGTATATCTACCTCCGTAGTCGCTCGTAATAGTGCGCATGGTGGTAGGTGCGTATAACAATTGAGACACGGCGTCGTTTGTCTCTTTATCACTTGGGATATGCAGACGCATATCTGAAGTCAGCCATCGATATCTAATAGTCCTATAATTCCTTGTTTCATCAACCATCTTTTTTGCAAGCATGCCTATAAATATCGCCGCCAGGGCTGGGCGAGCTCCATCATTTTTGTGATTCCGATTATCCTGAGCGTGCAACATCTTATTCAGCAATACGCTCTCGGCCATGTCATACCCAGAACGTAATTTTACACTTAATTTCGATGGTAAATATTTTTCGATAAACCTTGTCGCATCGACTACTTTAGCATTTTCCAATGTTGCGCATATAATTTTCAAATCTGCGGGCACTATAACTCTCACGAAATTTAATTTCCTCAAAATTGAAAGCAACGACAGGATATTAATCATATCGTCACCTTGCAATCTATCTATATCGTCGACGATAATATAAATGAGGTTGTGTTTGTTGGATTTCTTATATTGATTATTGAGATCGAAAATGAGCTCGGCTGAAGGAACGCTCATTTTTCTATATTTTTTCACAAAACCAGCTAGGGTTTTTTGTGGGCTAGAGTCTAAATTACATATAATGGAATTAATGATACTTGCCGCTTCTATCCCGAGTTCTAACATGGTGTCACCTAAGGCGCTTAGTATGTCATTCACGAATTCGTTAGTATTTCCTCCGTATTTAAATGCGGATTCATAAACGTACCTATTCTCGTTATTTCTATCCGTAAGCTCATCTATCGCAATCAGCAGAGATGTTGTCTTTCCAGCTCCCCACTTAGCGTCAATATTTAAAATATTTCTGCTATTAGATTTTTCGAAAAACTTTTTGATATTAGCGATATTTTCGTCTATGAGGTTCGCGACCATATCTTGCACTTGTCGTGGGACTTTTTCTTTGTCGCAGATATCTCTAGCGAGTTCAACCCTGGTGGGGGCGGGACTCCCGTATTTACGTTCTCCACTAAAAAGTCTAAGGATATAGCTCTTGTCACGAACGGCTACTTTTGGGGCCAGCAAATTACATATTCCGCGAAAAACAAAAAAAGAGAGTATACCCCATATGATGGCAAATATCGTATAGTACGCCAATTTGTTCGCAAATGGCCATTCCAGAATTTTCTTCAAATAGGTATTAAGTATTGGGTAGGCTATATCAAAAAGCCTGTTCGCAAAATCAAAAACTACATATAGCAACAGAATGCCCACTACGACGCAAATTATGGCCGCACGAACACATTTTATTCGCTTGTTGCGGGTTGGGGGCTTTTCGCAAGATAGTCTCACGTTATTATTGTAACGTATCATGCGATTATATTGTTCCTTATTGATATTACGCTTAGATTGCTAAGCTGCACAATAAAAATGCAGTGAGTATTCTTATTTTATTTTCTTTATTGCCACCGTGGATATAAGCTATTCCTTTACGTTAGTTCAATGTTCGCTTCCTTGTGATTCCTGATTAGAACGTGGCGCCTACTAAAACAGGGCAGTCCTTCTTCGGGATGGCCTTTGTCTTATGATTGTATTCCGGGCACGCAGCCAGCCAACCAACTGCCGCGTAGATACGGCACATCTGCCGTCGGCCTTCACGTCCAGAGTCTTTCATGATGCACGTTCAGACGCGCAACGTTCACTCCCAAACTCGCCCCCAATCTTTGTTACAATATAAATATGTCGTCAGCTGAACTATTTAAAAATATCCCCACCAAAGTAAACGAGCTGTTGATAAACGTCGAGAATGGCCGGATCGGCTTGCCGGATTTGCAGCGGCCGTTCGAGTGGAATGACTCTAAGGTTAGAGATTTGCTCGATTCTATGATGAAGGGGTATCCTATAGGCTTTATTATGCTCTGGTCTTCGCCAGACAAATATGAGAATGTTGGGTATATTGGCGAGAACGACAAAACATATGACGCTCCAGAAGATTTGGTGATTGACGGGCAGCAACGTCTTACCGCCTTGTTAGCTGCAATGCACGGAGTTATCGTTCGAGACAAAAAGTACAAAGAACGCCGCATCCGCATTTCCTATAATCCGATTTCAAAGGAATTCGCCGTTTGGTCTCAGGCGTACGAAAAAAGTCCAGAGTGGATTAGCGCGATTAGCGACGTATTTATGGCCGACAGGGGGCATAAGATTCCAGAGTTTCGACGGGCCTTCGTCGCTGCTTATAATGAGGGGCGCACTAAAAACAACTTACCCGAGTTGTCCAGTGAGGAAGAGTACCAGATTGAGCAGAATATTAACGACCTACTGAATCTTAAAGAATATGCCCTACCGGAAATCAAAATTTTTGATAATGCCAGCGAAGAGGATGTCGCGGATATTTTCGTGAGGGTTAACTCTGGCGGCAAAAAACTGAACGAGACAAACTTTATCGAAACGTTGCTCGCCGTATACGATAATGACGCTTACGAAAAGATTGAGACATTCTGTTCTGATTCAAGGATTCCTACGAAGAACACGTCTTATAATAATATTCTTGAAGTCGACCCAGTACATCTCATTCGCGTCGCAGTCGGCGTTGGTTTTCGTCGAGCAAGGCTGCGTTATGCGTATATGTTGCTCCGCGGTAAAGATTTAAGGACCGGCGAGACAAACCAGGAGACTCGAGCAGAGAATTTGCGTATCTTCAGAGACGCCCTGGAAAAAGCCACAAAGCTTAATGACTGGCATGCGTTTTTGAATATGTTTGCACGAGCTGGGTACCTAAACAAGAGTTTTATCGCGTCATCGAACGCTGTCGTGTTCGGTTATGTTCTGTATCTAATCGGAAAATATGACTACGATCTATCGTCTTCCGAATTGCAACACATAATTCCGCGTTGGATTTTTATGTCTACGATCACTTCTTTCTATTCCGGTTCGACAGAGTCAGAGGTCGAAAAACAGTTTGCAGACATGCGGAATATCAACACGAAAGAAGAATATATTACGTATCTTGATGGGGGTATTACCTCTGCGATGACTGAAGATTTCTTCAATATTACGTTACCGCAACGCATGACGACGTCGGCAGCAACTTCCCCGGAATGGTATGGTTATATTGCGGCAATCAATGTTTTAGGAAAGCCTATGTTCCTTAGTACCGTGCCTGTAGCTAACCATTTAATTCCTGGGGCAAGTGGCACTAAGAACTCCATTGATAAGCACCACATTTTTCCAAAAAAATACCTTGAGAGGCTCGGGTATGACAGTAACCGTGACAGGAATCAAATCGCCAACTTCACCTATATCGATTATCAGACGAATATTGAGATAAGCGATGATCCGCCCGCGGACTATGTTAAAAAATATCGCCAGCGGCTCGGGGAAAAACGATACAAGGAAACCTGTTTCGAAAACGCGCTACCGCTAAACTTCGAGACGATGGGCTACAAGGAATTTCTCGATAGGCGGAGAATCCTTATGGCGCAAAAAGTGCGCGAGGCGTATATAGAATTGTCTAAATAGCCTCTACCCATCCGACAACAAATAACTCTTCTTAATTAACTCGAACACCAAATCATCCGGCAGGGCGCCGTCCAGCAAAACTGTAATCCAATGATTCTTGTTCATGTGGTAGGCCGGGAAGATGCGGTCGCTCGTCTCGGCGAAATCGTAGGTCTGATTTTTATCAAACTTTAGATTAATTATCTCCGCATCCGCGTCGTCCGCCAACCCTAAGCTTTTACGTGGCACCACGCCAACCAGGGCAAACCATTTGCGATTATTCCCATGACGAAAAATCGCATAATTCGGATAACGTTCTGGCCACAGAAACTCCGGCTCGGCGCCGTATTCAGCCCGAATATGCTCGATTATTCTATTAGTCTGCTCGCTTTTGTGCATCCTATACCTCCGACATAACCCTTTGTGAGAACAAAAATAATCGATATTCTTCTACAATTATAGCATTCCGCTTACTCGTCCTGTGCGCCGCGGCTTTAATGAACATGTTTTAGCATGCTGCGTCATCCGGCAAACACCCACACGCAAACAATGCGCAGGATGGGTCGAAAGAGCAAGAAAAAGCCCCGACTAATGCCGGGGCTTTCGTAATGGTTATTGCTTGGTGCCTGCTAGAATCCTTTTGTAATCGTAACGCCGTCGGGGAAATACCGAACTTCAGTATCGTCGCTATCCTTTTGAGAGTCAGAAGATTTGTCATTTTCGGCTAGAATATAATATTCATGCATTTCGCCATCCTCGTCCACGACGACAATCTTAGAGCCTTTCTCTCGTGCGTCTGAAATCAGCTCTGATTCTTCTACGCAGCTAAACAGGCTAAAACCTCGCTCTTGAGCCCAGTTTTCAAGTGCAGCACAGGTCGCTATGAGGCCCCAGGTAATACCGCTAATAGCTAAAATAGCTACAACGACAATCGCGATTCGAGCTAAGACTCTTGCCAGCCTATTGGCGATGATTCCAGCTTCATCGAAGGCGACGACAAAGGCATAGAAAAACGTTATCGTGCATAATACAATGTATGTCGCTCCTATTACGATCATTAGAACGATTGTCCAGAAAAACATAACCATTCCACCTTTCTGCTACTTCTTCGTCACGACCAACAAATTAGCGGCGTTTGACCGCGTCATCTGCGGCGCGTCATCTGCGTCCAGTTCAACGAAGTCATCGGGGCTAATTGTGCAACCTCGTACTTCTCTGTCAGCGGCAAAATACGGATTCTTACATTCAGCGGGGCGTGCCAGCCGATAGCTTTGCAGCAACGGAGAGTCCGTCGTCAATGACGTCAGGGCGATATTATGCTTTTTGACACCATGACGAATCAGTTCTTTAACGACTACCTTCGTCAAGCTGAGATGCTCGCCGTTGATGCAGTCAGAAAAACCCTGCTCGCGCAGCTGCTCCAGCCAAATCTTGCCGGTGCCACCCAGAGTAAGCGTGCGGCTGCTGATTGCCGGAAACAGTGTTACCGTCAAATCTTCCGGCATGGAGCCGAACTGTTTATTCATCTGCTCAATAGTGGTCGCAATGATAGATTTGCCGCCCGCGCAGTTTTCGGAGAGTCCAGTGGCGTTTTTGTAGGCGGCATGGAATACCCCTACCGCGCCGGTTCTCTTGTCCTCAATCCTCGCCAGGGCGCAATCCGCCGCGTAGGCAATCAAGCTTACGCCAGGAGTGTTGGTAATCATGGCATCAGCGCGCAGCTGCATTGGCTCATTGAATAACCGATAATCTTTCGATGCGATAAAGCCATCGTCGTTGCCCGACGCTGGATTTACTAATCGAATCCCCTCCTCGTCCACCAGGATCACCTGATTAGTCATGTAGATTAACCGTGTCGAGTAAGAGAGATCCGGTTGCTCCACTGTGGCGTGAAGCAGCATCAAAGTATTTACCGTGTCAGACTCGGCGTTCGCGTAGCTTTGTTTGTAGAGGTTAAACCCTACATCGGCAGCTATATAACGCGTGCCGTCGCCTTGGTAAAACCGCCCCTCACTCAAAGGCATAAATGCGCACGAAACTTGCGTTTCTGACACGAGAGTGCGGACATAGTTCTTGTTGGCTCTAGTTCTCCACAAAGGTGGGACGCTGCCAAACTTAAATGCGCCAAAAGAGCGATTAAGTTCTAGCCAGCCACTTCGAATATTTGGCCTGTTCAAACATATTCCTCCTCAGATATTTTTCAATATGTATTTAGCGAACCTATCTGCGGAAAAACAATAACTGCCACAGATAGGTAGAAGCCTGAAAAAATCAGACGCCTGTCTATCTGTGGCAGCGCAATAGCCATATTAAGGACCTATTCCCATTCCTACGTGAATCACCTTTTATTATAGCACAAGTAAGACTAAATGTCAAGAAAACAGGCGCAAACTCGCAAAATCTCGACCATCTTGCCGCTAGGCGCCATAGACCGTCGCGTCAGCACTATCAATTTGACCTACGAGCTCTTTAAGGCTAATGCGCGTTTCGAGTGAAGGTGACTTTTCCATTGGCTCTATCGTATCAGCCCGCGTAGAGTAATGGAAGATTTTATGCCTGTGCGGCAGCCCGTCGTCGCATTTTTTTCTTGCCAAAACCACAAGCATATTGTATATTCAAGGGTAGTGTAGAGTTAAAACAAACATTATTTTTTAACAACTTGGGCTAGGAAAAAACATAAAGGGGAACAAGCGTTAAAGGTCAAATGCTGAAGTTTTTTCACCGCCTCAAGCAACAAAAGGGTCAAATAGGAATGGGTCTACAAAAACATCAGCTCCGGGGGAGGGTATATTATAAGTTTTTAACGCTTGGCATACTCAGTGTCATCGGTCTTGGATTATTTAACTCATCAAGTGCTTCTGCGCTAGATGGGTTTTCGTTTTCAGATATTCTTAACCAGCAACAAGCACAAAGAGAACAGCTACTGTCTTATCTTGCCAATCCGTTCGGCATGAGTTCGGGCTGTGAATCCACAAATCCGGACAGCACCATCAGTTGCAATGAAAGCCTGTTCCCAGAGCTTCTGTATAACCGCATCACTGACGGCACGAAACTTTATGGCCATGATGGTAAGGGTACCATATTTGCGGATAATAACGTAATTGTCGGTGGTAATCCCCAAATTGGGGTGATTAAACCAGGAGAAGTTCTTCGATTCTCTGCTGAGCTATTGCCGGAACGTTATATGGATGACGCTCCTGATAGGCCCATTGTCTCATACCAAATAATGACGACATTCTCACAGGGGCTTCAGCCAGATTTGACGTCGCTGTCAATCAAAGTAGGCGACAAAGAGCTTTCATCTGAAGATTATTCTGTCGAAGTGCTCGAGTTTTCCGGCGATGAAGCACTATTGTTTGGCATAAGCTCTGCATTTGAAATAAAAATCGATTGGGGACAATACGATGAAGATAATCATGCAATTGAATCCTTCTTATACCCCGAAGATGCGCCGATCCTAATCACATATTCTGCCAAAGTGGCTCCTGAGGCTCCCGCAAAGGTGCATAGCGCAAATATATACGCACCCACATATTACGACTCTGGGCAAGAGAAGACTGACGACAGCAGCGAATCTGATCTATTCTCTCCGACCTATAAAGCTACCGCTTATACCAGAGGCGGAATAATCATACGCAGAGTTGACGTTAACGGTAATCCCGTGAGGGGCGCTAAGTACACTGTTGACGGAGTAAGTGCCAGCAAGAGTTCTACTCGGGAGGCGTATGAATACAACCCTAAGGGCGGCATTAAGGAATTCACGACCAACGAGAAAGGGGAAATTATAATCATTGGTGTGCCGGAAGGTGTGTATGAGGCTCGCGAATTATATTCGCCCGACGGTAGTTCTCCCGGCGAATCGAGCATCTCAAGAACCGTTGATTTGCTTAGTTCTGATGTTGCTCAGTATAGTAGTGCAACTGTCAGAAGTATGTTTGGCATTGATTCTACTGACACTGCAAAATCTTACGAAGACGGGACGATACTATCATCGGGTCTTGCTATGGAAAGAATAGCCCTTCAATGGGACGAAGCGCTTGAAGCTTACAAGTATGGCGACGGTGAAATACTAGTCCGTAAAGAGGGTGATTCGTATAAGATAAGTGTAAGTAGCTCTTACGAGAACTACGAGGTTAACACTAAATACGACGAGAATAACGCCGAGCATTATGGCCTCACGTGGATTTCGGACGACCAGCAGCGATTTGAACCCCTGAAAGACAGAACCAATATAACACTTAGTGATGATGGAAAAACGGCGATCGTAAAATTTGATGCAGAGTATGAGTTTACCTATGATGCGGCGGATGGCTGTTACCATGGGAGTCTACCTATCTGGTCCAATCAGCCGCTCGAAATCCTCTGTAAAAACGGAGATTATTATCATTTAAAAGGTTCTACAGAAGGTAATGACCTGTATTCTATAACACATTATTTAACCTACAAATATAACGAGACTGCTGGACACTATATCGTGGACGCACCCCAAGCAATTTATACCATCTCCCAAGATGACGGCGACACAATATCTTTGTCAATGGACCTGGCCATATTGTATGTTCCTAGCGAGCAAACTACTCTCACTTTAGGACCGAGTGACGGGGTTAGCCGATTTGGCTTCAAGTCTTCAATCGTAGAAAACTTCGTGCCCGCTACGCTCTTCCTCTTTCGTACTGGCGATAATACCCCTGAAGATACTCCAAATCCGCAAACCAGTGACGTGGTCCTTGAGACGGTAGTCATCGCCGGCATAGGTCTCGCGCCAGCCTTCGTCCTACGCAAACGACTAGCCAAAAGGCCATAACGTATGCGGGGGCTGAAACCGCCGAGAAAAAGGTGCGCTAAAGTTCAATGCGAATCGCTTAGCGATATTAAACAATAAAAACAAAAAGGAGAAAAACAATGGCAGAGGTCCGACCTGAATATATTAACAACTTGAGCGGTCTTGAAATTAGTGCTCGCATCAAGAAAGTCGCCGACGACGGCGAGTCGATTTTGGATGGAGCCCATTTCGTGCTTTCTTCGGTTGACGGAGAAGTAAAAGCGCCTATTAGTCGTCAGTCAACGGACAGCGGGGTCACTTCTCTCGTAGGCCAACCAAGTCTAAATAACTATCTCAAGTTATTGCCGCGCAATATCAGAGACAAAATTTCAGCAGTCAGGACCTATGACGACGTCATATCATTCGCGAAGGGTATATCGGGAAATGATTTTACCTATATCGAGTATGCGAACAGCTACCACACAATATTAGCGACGGGAAACCGCAGCGTCATGGTAGAAATGGATGTCCCAATTCTGCTCGAAGAAGAAAGGTCGCCCGCTGGATACCAAAAAACGAATGTCGTTTTAACAGTCGATGCTCGGATTTATTTCGATATTCAAGATAATTCCGAAAATATCAGCGAAGTGAAGGCGTCCTATTCTATATTCCCTGAAAACAATATGTATAAGTTTAATAAAAACATCGATTACGACAATATAGTGACCTCATCAAATACGATGTCGGAGCTATTGCGAGGCGATTTACTTTCTTATGATGACGACCAGGAGAAGTGCTCTAGTTCCAGTAGTGCGGGGACTCTATGTGAACCTGTTTTTTACGTTGTCGATGAAGAAGGGGATGTAGTTCTTGAGACCAACAACACGGTCAACGATGAGCATCGAGTACTGGCTAAGAAGAACGCCGAGCTCCCAGCCAAGACAACTGTCGTCAACTCTGGCAATGCTTCGTCTGGGAATAATATTATTACGACCATTATCCCAGACGGATTTCGCGTAGAAGCGGAAACCGTGGAGGCTGGAGGCAGGTATGACGAATCTACTAATACAATTACCTGGACTCTGTCGTACCTCGATCCAGAAAGTGAAGCCGAATTCTCGTATAGTATTATCGTGCCAGAGGCAGTCGGGGGAGGAGATTACGTGTTTAGGTCCTCCGCACGGAGCGATCAATTTAACGCGGAATCAAAAGCTTCCGAATTAATACTAACTGTCGAAAATGATTCTGCACCCAAACACGAGGATGCGTCGAATGCCGGGATAGCCAATAACCCCGCCACTGGCGACATCTTCACTATTATCGCCACGGCCGTAATAGCCTGCACGTTCGTGGGGGCTTGTCTCTTCCGCAAACTGAAGCATGTACGCTAGAATAGCAATATGGCTCGGGAGACTAACAATAGCAGCATTGAGTATCGTCCAGCAACATCCGAGGATGGCGAAAATGTCATGCGATTGGTCATTTCTAGCGCCTTGGCGGTAAACGGCAAGACTCTCCACGGCATGCCAGACTACGAAGAAACTTTGACACGCGAAGCCGAGCTTTTTCGCTCAGATTTAAAACGCGGCGTGGAGTGTCTGGTTGCGACAGACGGTTCAAAGATTGTTGGTACGATTCAATACGAACTCCTGAAAGACGGCAGATGGTCGGGTTGTGGCAGCATCAGTAACTTCTTCGTCGATGAGGCCTATCGCAGTCAGGGTATCGGAACAGAGCTGTTTATTCGAGTTTGTCGCACCTTGGACTCTCAAGGAGTGCAAGGCATGCACTTCTTCGGTATCAACAGCAAGCGTTCATTAAAGTTTTACGGTCGCTATCGACCACGCGTGCTCAGTCGACAGATATACCCCAGTTTCGGCGGCTTCAAGCGTGACACGCTAGAGTTATTTTTTCCGGATCTTAGAGTCGTGCTTCAGAAATACGAAACCGCTCAATCAAAATAGGCAGAGAAAGAACCCGACACGTGTCGGGTTCTGCTTGTTATATGTGAGGTTCCTAGTCTCCTTAACTCGCGTCCTGCGAACTCTTTTTCTCTTGAATTTTCGCTTTTACCTCAGCCTTCTTTTGCTCCCACTCCTCGTCGGTCATATTGGCCGGTTTTTCGCGTCGGCTGGCGTCGCGTTTGCCCATCTTGTGGGCCTGCTTCCAGGCTTCTTTCTCTTCCTCGGTCATGTTTTCGAGTTTTGCCTTAATTTCAGCTTTCTTTTCCTCGCTCAGTTCTGGTTTTTGGCGCTTCTCCTGGGTCGTTTGTTGCTGGCTGTCTTGGCTTTGCTCGCTAGCGGCACTGGCCGGTTGATGCGCAACGATTGCTGCGCCGCCCGTTACTGCGCCCGCCAGCAGGGCGGAGGCGACTAAGATTTTCTTGCGGTGCTTATTTCGCATACTATACCCTTTCGATTAGTGTGCTATCCATTTTATTGGCTCGAGCTGAAAGTAATTTAAAAAACATACTACAAGCAGGATGCATGCTATGGCTCCAGCGCATATTTGCGGCAGGGCGCGCTAATCGCTCACGTCCACGTCCAGGGTAATATCTAGTTCAAAATCCGGGTATTCCTGACGGACCTCTTTGCGGATTTGGCGATACAGTGCTTCGCGGTCCGGCACGGCAAAATCAAGGATGATATCAAAACTCAGATTCTTGGTTGCAAAATCTACGTAAAAACCGTGCATCTGCAATACGCCGTCATGTGCGAGTATCAGCTCTTCAATTCTCTCGTGCATTTTGATAGCGGTTTTATCTTTTGTGTTAACGGAATAAACCCCGATTGTGTGCAAAATTACGCCGTATTTTTCTGCTACGCGTTTTGAGATGCGCCGCGAAATTGCATCGACTTCCGCCACGGACATAGTGTCGGCTAGCTCAATATGAATTGAACCAAGATATGCATCTGGGCCATAATTGTTCAGTACTAAATCGAAGGCGCCTTGGACTGCGGGTTCCTTCATTACCTCGTGCTTGATTGCCTTCGTTAAGTCACTCGACGCTCGCGACTCCAAAATATCATCGGCCGATTCTCTGATGAGCTCGATGCCGGACTTAATAATCACTATCGCCACCAAAACCCCCACATAGGCTTCCAGGCTGACTTGCCAAATTAGATATACGATTGCCGAGCCCAGCACCGAAATCGATAATAATGCATCATTGAAGGCATCTTGCCCACTCGCGACCAGGGAACTGGAATTGACCGCGTGCCCCTTCTTCTTGACATAAAGCCCAAGTAGGAATTTCACGACAATCGCCGCCGACATTACTGCGAGACTTAAGGTGTCATACTCGGCATTTTCTGGTTGGATGATTTTCTTCACGGATTCCACCATGGCCGTTAAGCCGGCGTACAGCACGACGGCCGAAACAATAAAAGCCGTCATGTACTCAATACGCCCATGTCCATATGGATGGTCGCGGTCGGGCGCTCGCCCAGCTAACTTAGTCCCTACAATCGTAATTATGCTTGACAGGGCATCGCTCAAGTTATTGATGGCGTCAGAGATGATCGCAATTGAATTCGCGGCTGTCCCAACTAAGGCTTTGAATCCAGCTAGTAATATATTCGCCACGATACTAATTAAGCTAGTTCTGACGACAATTTTCTCGCGGGTCGCTTTCTTCATGTCTTTCATATTGTAGCATCTTTATGGCTGGACTCTGCGCAGTGCTATACTAGTGCCATATGAAGGTCGCAGAAAATACTCACGAGTCAAAACCAAAATCTACATCAATTTCCACTAAAACATCGATGCTTACCCGATTGTTCGGTGGTCTCAACCTCAGCTGGCCGCGCCTGATTATCGCCGCCATCGTCATCGGCGCCTTAGTCGGCATTTTAATGACGATTCCCGCGTTTAAGGACACTTCTGTCACGCGCATCGGCGTAATCTTTTATTGGTGGGTGTTATTCGGCACGATTATTATTGCAAACAGCAAAAGCAACATCGATTCTGCGCTAAAATGTTTTGTTTTCTTCCTGATTTCTCAGCCTCTAATTTACCTCATCCAGGTGCCTTATGCCGAGATGGGTTGGGGGATTTTTGGCTATTATCGCTACTGGTTTTATTGGACAGTCGCCACCTTGCCAATGGGCTATATCGGTTACTGGATTAAGTGCCAAAATATCTGGTCGGCAGTAATTTTAGCGCCCGTCATCGCTTTGGTCTTGCTTGAGGCACTCGGCGAGTTCAATTATGCACTAAATCACTTTCCCAAATATCTGCTGAGTGGTGTATTCTGCCTAATTATTGTCGCGATTATGATTTTCGGAGTTTTGCGCCAGGCGCAGTTACGTATAGTGACTTTAGCGCTTGCGGTCGTGTTTGCGGCAATCATTGCCTTTTTTAACCGTGCGACGCCTGAGGATCGTGCTTTTGGCCTTAGCTACGATTTGACCGAATACGGCGTTACGACTGCGCAAGAATGGGCGATAAAATCGCCTCTCGGCGAGCGTGCTCAGCTGTCGATCGAGGATAGTTACGACGAAAACGGCACGCCTACTGGTGAAACTTTCTATCAGTTATATATCAATGGCAACGGCAACGATTACGGTCAGTATGACATTAAGCTATCTAGTCCCAGTGAGACTAAGCACTGTCACTTCGAAATAAGCGAAAAAGATAATAGCTTTACTTGTGCGGAATAAAAAACGCCTCTGCGGCGTAAAAATGGTCGGGGCTACCAGGATCGAACTGGCGACCTCACGTCCCCCAGACGTGCGCGCTACCGCTGCGCCAAGCCCCGCCACTCATATATTATACTATAATACATATCATGAAACTCCTGCTTCACACTTGTTGCGCGCCCTGCAGCGTGTATTGCATTAAGTCGCTCCGTGCCGAAGGCATCGAGCCGACGCTCTATTGGTATAATCCCAATATTCACCCCTACGCAGAATATCAAGCCCGACGCGATTGCCTGAAGGCTTACGCCGAGTTAGTCGGTGTCGATTTAGTAATCGAAGACGCCTATGGGCTCGACGAGTTCGTTTGTAATGTTTCGGACAAGCTTGACCGTCGTTGTGAAGAATACTGCTATCCGCTCCGCTTGCGCAAAGCCATGCAATACGCCAAGCAACATGGCTTTGATACAGTCTCGACTACGTTATTGTATAGCATCTACCAAAAACACGACTACATCGAAGAACTCATGTATGGCCTCGCCAATGAGCTCGGTCTGGACTTTCTCTATCGCGACTTCCGCACCGGCTGGCAGGAAGGGCAAGACGAGGCGCGCCGTGTGGGGCTGTATCTGCAAAAATATTGCGGCTGTATTTTTTCGGAAGAAGAATCAGCGCTCGGGCGTAAGATTGGTCGCAAAATGCAAAAGCGCGGTGTTTCTCCGACTAACGCCAACGTCCGCCAAGTCATTGAGCAGAGCAAGGCAGAGGGGATTTTACTACCCGAGCGTCTTAGTGATGCCGTTGTGGCGGCTTTCCCAACAAAAGACTAAGAATTTAGCCTAAAAAATATCCCCCAGCGGGGATATTTTATTTTTTGGCTTCAGACTTGTCGTCGGACTTTTCTTTCTTCTCGGCCTCTTTGGCGGCTTTCTTGGCCTTATTGGCTAATGCAGCCTTCATCGCGGCGGCCTTCTTGGCGCGCGCCTTGAAGCGGTCCACGCGACCCTCGGTATCGATAATCTTTTCTTCGCCCGTGAAGAATGGATGCGATGCGCTCGAAATCTGAATTTTTACGAGCGGGTATTCTTTGCCGTCCGTCCACTTGATCGTCTCTTCCGACTTTGCAGTGGAGCGCGTCAGGAAGGAAAACTTTGCCTGCTCGTCGGCAAACACTACAAAACGATAGTCTTTAGGTTGGATTGATTGTTTCATAATTACTGGCAATTATACCAGATTAAAAACCCAAAGTAAAGCCTAAAGCCCCCTAGGCTCCGTTGCGCCTACTTCTTGCGGTAATAATCGTGTCCGTGTAGCTTGCTAGTGTATTCTTCTAACTTTTGCGTGCCGTTTTCGAGTTGGTAGTAGTGTCGCACGTAAAATAAGGTCACGATAAGTAAAACTATCGTCAGGCCACCGCAGCAAGCAAGTACTAATTTGCCGCTCGGGCCGTTACTGAGTTCACTTAAGCCAAGCACCAGGAACAAGATAAAGAAAATCACCATAAACAGAGCAAAAAACATTGTGACAATCAGATGTATGAAGCGTTCATGTTGAAATTGGCGTAGCTCATCGCGGTGAAAATTCAGTAATTCTTTGTTGGGGTGTTTGGCGGCCTTGTCAATATAAGAGAGATAGCACTTGAGTTTTTTATCCATAAGCTTATTATAACATTTTACTAACACCTTAGAAGAGTGTTAGAATAAAACTACTATGTTAGATATTAATTTTATGCGCGCGCATCGGCAACGAGTGGAGGATGCTATCCGCAATAAGGGCTATGCGGATGAGATTGACCTCAATCACATCCTTGAGCTTGACGACCAGCGCCGTGAATTATCTGGCCAAGCCGATACTTTGCGCCAAGAGCGCAACCAAATCGCCGCCCAAATGAAAAACGGCCGTCCCGAGCCTGCGCTCATCGAGCGAGGTAAAGCGCTCAAGCAAGAACTCAGCGCACTTGAATCTCAACTAACCGCCGTAGAAGGCGATTATATTCAGCAACTCAAAGCTGTACCGAATGTTTACGAAGACGACGTCCCCGTTGGTTTGTCCGAGGATGATAATGAAGTCGCCGAGATTGTCGGCGAGCTGCCAAAGTTCGACTTTGAGCCCAAGAACCATTACGAAATTGGTCTACAACGTGATTGGATCGACAAAGAACGCGCCGCCAAGGTCACCGGTGCACGCTTTGCTTACATTAAGGGTGACCTCGTCAAGCTGCAGATGGCGATTGTGAATTTCGTCATGAACAGCTTGTCTAACGAAGATATAATAAAGGAGATTATCGCCAAAAATCACCTCGATGGCTTATCAAGTAAGCCCTTTATGCCTGTCTTACCGCCGCTCATGTTGCGTACCGAAATGTACGATGCCATGGATCGGCTCGAACCGCGCGAAGACCGCTACAAGATTGACGGCGAAGAGCTCTGGCTACAGGGCAGCGCCGAACATGTGTTGGGCTCGATGCACGCCAACGAAATCTTCGACGAAGCTCAGCTGCCAGTCCGTTACCTCGGTTATGCCACAAGCTTCCGTCAAGAGGCTGGTACTTACGGCAAAGATATGGAAGGCATCATCCGCATGCATCAGTTTGATAAACTTGAAATGGAGAGTTTCACGACCAAGGAAACTAGCCGCCAAGAACACGAGCTCTTTGTCGCTATCCAGCGCTGGATGGTCGAACAACTCGTCTTGCCATATCGCGTGATTCGTAAGTGTACTTATGATATTGGCAAACCTGACGCTCGCGGTATCGACATTGAAGTCTGGCTGCCAGGGCAGAACAAATACCGCGAAACTCATACCGCAGATTACATGACCGATTATCAGTCCCGCCGCCTCAATACACGGGTACGTCGCGATACTGGCGAGCTTGAGCTTGTCCACACCAATGACGCTACCGCATTTGCTTTGGGGCGCATCATGATTGCTATTATTGAAAATTACCAAAAGGCCGACGGGACCATCCGTATTCCCGAGGTTTTACGCAAATATTTAGACGGAAAGGAAACTCTTTAAATGATCGAAAAGATTGACATTAGCGGCTCTAATTTCAAGGTAGAAGAGAGCTTCAAAAAATACGTCGAAAAACGCATCGGTAAACTCGACCGCTATTTGCCGCGCCAACACCGCAAAGACGTTGTCGCCAAGGTGGTTGTGACGCAAGTCGATCGTGATCATGGTAACAAGTATGAACTTTCCGTTTCTCTTAACATCCCTGGTGGCAAGGTACTAGCCGCTAAAGATGAAGCGTCCAATATTTTTGCTGGCATTGATATTATCGAGGCTAAATTGACCGGCCAGATTCGCCGTTACAAAACAGAGAATACTAACTACGACAAGAAAGGGTTCTTGAAGCGCTTTTTGCAACGCTAAGGTGCTATACTGAAATATTATGAAAGAGAAGAGGTCCAAACAGCAGCGGGTGGCAGAGCAACACAAACACAATAAACTTCCAAAAGCACGCAAAGAAAAGAAACCAACCGACAAACTTGCCGATAAGTCTGGCATGACAATCTTTTTGCAGCATATTTTTGGTGATGCCCAGAAGCGCAACTTGCGCCGCATTGGCAAGCGTGTGGTCGAAATTAACAAGCTTGAGGCCAAATATCACAAAATGAGCAAGAAGGAGCTGCAGGAGCAAACCGAAGTCCTCAAAAAGCGCCTCCAGAAACTCCAAAAGCAAAGCACCGCTAAACTTGCGCTCGAAAAAGTCAAGGCCGACAAAGCCGCGAAATCTCGCAAAGCAAAAACCAATAAAACCGGCAAAAAGGCTGCCAAGAAAATCACGCCGACCTCTGAAGATCAAAAAAATCTTGACACTATTTTGCCGGATGCTTTTGCTTTGGTGCGCGAAGCTAGCCAACGCACGCTTGGTCTACGCCCCTTTGACGTACAGCTCATCGGCGGTATCGCCTTGCACGAAGGCAATGTCGCCGAGATGAAAACCGGCGAAGGCAAAACCCTTGTCGCTACCTTGCCGGCTTACCTAAATGCCCTGACTGGCCGCGGCGTGCATATTGTTACGGTCAACGATTATCTCGCTCAGCGTGACGCTGGCTGGATGGGCGAACTATATAATTATTTAGGCCTTTCGGTCGGTGTTATTATCAACGAAGCCAGCTTCCGCTATAACCCCGACTACACGAACGAGGATCACGATGACGAGCGCCTGCAGCACCTCGAGCCTTGTACGCGCAAAGAGGCCTACCTCTGCGACATTACCTATGGTACCAATAATGAGTTCGGCTTCGACTACCTGCGCGACAACATGGTTAAGGATGCCGAGTATCTACGCCAGCGTCAACTCAATTTCGCCATCGTCGATGAGGTGGACTCTATCTTGATTGACGAAGCGCGTACGCCGCTCATTATCTCTGCGCCTGCCGGCGACAACCCTGACAGTTATTATCAATTTGCCAAAGTTTGCGCTCAGTTGGCCGACGAAGATTACGTGGTCGACGAAAAGCGCCGCACCGTCGCCTTGACCGACGAAGGTGTCGAAAAGGTCCAAAATATCCTCGGCATTAAGACCCTGTATTCTACCGATAACACGCGCATTGTTTATCATCTCGAGCAGGCCTTGCGTGCCGAAACTCTCTTCAAGCGCGATAAAGATTACGTTGTGACCAACTCCGGCGAGGTAATTATTGTCGATGAGCACACCGGCCGCTTGATGAACGGTCGTCGCTACAACGAAGGTCTCCATCAGGCAATTGAGGCCAAGGAAAGTGTCCAGGTCCGCCAAGAATCGATGACCCTGGCAACAATTTCTTTCCAGAACTTCTTCCGTCTCTATAGCAAGTTATCTGGTATGACCGGTACCGCCTTCACTGAGGCCGAAGAGTTCCAGCAAATTTATTCGCTCGATGTTATTCAGATTCCACCGAATAAGCCTATCGTTCGTGTCGATAAGGACGATTACATCTTCCGCACTGAGGCCGCCAAGCTCAAGGCGATTGCCGCCGAAGTCAAGCATTATCACGAAAAGGGCCAGCCAATTCTGATTGGTTCTGACTCTATCGAGAACAACGAGCGCATTGCCGCTTATCTTCAACAAGAAAACATCCCATTTGAAATCCTCAACGCCAAGAACAACGAGCGCGAGGCAGCCATTATCGCCAAAGCCGGCGAGAAGGGCGCCGTTACACTCGCTACCAACATGGCTGGTCGTGGTACCGATATCAAACTCGCCAAGGGTGTGGCCGAGCTCGGTGGCTTGGTCGTGATTGGTACCGCACGACACGATTCACGCCGGGTTGACAACCAGCTGCGTGGCCGTGGTGGCCGTCAGGGTGACCCCGGTACTACTCAATTCTTCGTCAGCTGCGAAGACGACCTAATGCGCATTTTCCAGGGCGACCGCATGGGTGCCGTTTTGCAGCGTCTTGGCGTTGACGACGATACCCCGATTCGCAACCGCACTATCAGCAAGATGCTCGAACAGGCCCAAAAACGCATCGAGGGCTTCAACTTTGATAGCCGCAAAAACGTCGTTCAGTACGATAACGTCATCAACCGCCACCGCAAGGTCGTCTATACGATGCGCCGCAAGATTTTGGACGGCGATAATATCCGCCCCGAAATCACCCGGCTCTACAAGACCGAGATCGCCGAACTTTGTCACTTTAGTTCACGCGTCAACAAAAACTTTGATCGTGACTTTAAACGCGTCTTCGATCTTGATGAAGACCTCATTAATACGATCGGGCTGATGCGCAAAGAGAAAGATCGCGTCAAACTAGCCACCGCCGCAGTCGAAGAGCTGTATCACGACAAGGAACTTGAAGTGGGCGAAGAAACCATGCGCAAGATTGAGCGTGAAGTCTACCTCAGCGTGCTTGATACGCTGTGGATGCAACATCTTGAGAATATGCAGCACTTACGCGAGGGTATTCACTGGCGCAGCGTTGGCCAGCGCGACCCGCTAGTCGAATATCGTTCCGAATCGCAAAAGCTGTTCGATGGCCTACAGAACGCTCTGCGCGAAGAGGTCATGAAGATTATCTTGACCTTGCCGGCTAACGCCATTGCCGAAGTCTCCGACGATAAATATGAGACTGAACTTACCAAGATGGCAGACTCCGCCACCGAAAAGGGTGTCAACGAAATCTCCGCTGGCCCCAAGAGTCGCGATGATGAATTTGCCAAGGATGAGCATGGCCTCTCTAAAAAGGGCACAGTGACGGTGCGCGCCGATGCCTCCACGGTCAAAACCAGCAGTGGTAGCGGCAAAAATACCGACCGCAACGCCAAGCGCAACCAAGCCCGCAAAAACAAGAAGAAGGCGCGTCAGAACAAAAAGAAAGGCCGCCGCTAGGACGCCCATTCCTCTATTATAGCACAAAATGCAATAATAGTCAAGCATAAGCGCCATGAAGCACTCTATTGAAGAAGTTAAGCTGAAGTCCGGTGCCAGAGGAATTTTAATCGATGCCCCTGGTGCTGGCGTCATGAATGTCCGGATAATTTTTCGGGCTGGCAATAAATTCGTCAAAAAACCTGAAATCTACGAAGTTGCCCACTTGATGGAGCATATGGCCTTTGGCCGCAACGCCAAGTATCGCGACGAGCAGGCTTACGAGTCGGATTTTACTAAGAACGGCGCCTACCATAACGCCTGGACCTCAGATGCCTTTATCGTCTACGAAGCGGAATGTGCCGATTTTGAATGGGAACGCATCCTTGCCTTGCAAGAACTAGCCGTCGCTAAGCCGCGCTTCAATGAAACCGAGTTGCGCAGCGAGAAGGGCAACGTGCGCTCGGAGTTGACTGGCTACCAGAACGACTACGCTCGCTTAATTTGGCCAAAGCTTCAACAAGAGCTAGGCGAAAAAGTTTTAACTTACGCCGAACGTCTCAAGACCATCAATAATATCGAGCTAAAGGATGTACGCGAGCATCATCGGCGTACTCATACGGCCAAGAATATGCAGTTTGTGATTTGCGGCAACCTGCGCGGCCGCAAACGTAAGATTATTCAGATGCTTGAAACTTGGGATCTCAAGCCCGGCGAACGTTTTGATATGCCCATGAGCAACTATACCGGCACCTTGCCGGTGCTGATTCGCCGTAAAGACGCCAGCAATATGTGTTTTGGCTTTTCCTTTGTGATTCAACGCCCGCTGGAGCCACGTGAGCAATACGCCCTTGGCTGTCTGAATCATATTCTTAACGGCACGATGAGCAGTAAGATTTTTGGCACCGCTCGCCAGCGTGGCATCGTGTACGGTCTTGGCTCGAGCGTGGCGACCGACAACTGGTCTAGTACCTGGGATTTCGACGGCGAAGTCAACGCCGAAAATGCCGACGAGCTCTTTGACCTGATTGCCGTCGAACTCGCCAAAGTTATTAATGGTGATTTACCAGATAAGGATATCAGAGCCGCCAAATCCTATCTGCTGGGTCGTCATCAGATGTTGGCTCAAACGGCCGAACAAATCAGCAATTATTATCTCCGCGACTACATTATTACTGGCGCCTATGAGCCGATGACCGACGCTCCCAAGATGATTGACGATATCGACAAAAGCACCGTGGTATCCCTGGCGCGCGAATTCATGCAGTCGGGCATTTCTGGTCTTGCCGCCGTTGGCAACATGAACCGTTCGATTATTGATGAGTTGTGGGCGCGCGTGCTGGGCGCCATCTAGTCGTGTATAATTTAAACTAATGAACGAGAAAGATATAAAAATTATCGCCCTAGTCGGCATGAGCGGTAGTGGTAAATCAACCGCTATCGAGTATTTGACGGCTCGCGGCATCCCCAAAATTTATTTTGGTGGCATTATCTATAAAGCCATGGCTGAAGCTGGCATCGAACGCAGTGAAGACGGCGTCAGCGAACGGCGCTTTCGCGAGCAAATCCGTCAAAAAGAAGGCGCGGACTTCGTCGTAAAGCGCGCTATTCAAGAAGCGAAAAATTTGATTGCGGCCGGACAAAAGCGCATCGTGCTCGATGGTCTTTATAGCTGGACGGAGTACAAGATTCTGCGCAAAGAATTCCCCACCGAGATGACTGTCATCGCCGTAGTTTTACCAAAAGCACTCCGTCGCAAGCGTCTAGCTGAACGGCCCGACCGCCCCTTTGATGCGCAAGCTGCCGCCGAACGCGACCAAAGCGAAATTGAGAACCTCGAAAAGGGTGGCCCTATCGCAATTGCCGACTACTATCTCGACAACTCTGGCACTATCGCTGAGCTACATGCGCATTTTGCAGAATTACTCAAGCAAATCGGTTTTCTCAAATGAGTGACTTACAAATCTCGCGTTCAGAGACTGATCTCATCTTGCGGGAATTAGCCAAGGTCGACCATCTCGATGGCGATGTAGTTGAGTTTGGTTGCTATACTGGCGATACTTCAGTCCTTTTGGCGCGGGCTCTACAGGAATCGCCGCAAAAATGGCTGTGGCTGTATGATTCTTTTGCTGGTCTGCCAGAGAAAACCGCGGCCGACCATTCGGCTAACGGGTGGCGTTTTAAGGCTGGCACACTTAAAGCCGATGCCAGCACGGTGCAGCATAAGTTTCGCAAGTATTGTCTGCCAGAGCCGGTCATCAAGCAGGCCTGGTTCCAGGATCTTCATCCCGATGAGGACTTGCCGTCAAAAATCTGCTTCGCCCTTTTGGACGGAGATTTTTATGAGTCAATCAAAACTAGTTTGCAGTTGTCCGCAAAAAAGCTAGTCCCGGGCGGAATAATGGTCGTGCACGACTATCGCAACCCAGCATTACCAGGACCCGCTAAGGCGGTAAATGAATTTTTGGCGCAAAATCCGCGCTATAAACTTCGTCTCAGCGCGAGTTTGGCAATCATAGAACGGTTGGCAGCCAGCTAATCAAGAAAATCACCAGCAAGTGAGCAGGGTAGTATAGATACATTACATAGCGTGGCAGGCGACGGCCTTTTTGGCCGTTGTATAGCCAAATCAGCGGCAGCGCCAGTAGTGCCCACCACTGTAAACTACTGCCAGTCAACAGGACATAATACACGGTAGCCGCGACCAGGCCCGCCGACTGGATGAATTTGCGCGCCGCATCTTCCTGGGGGAAGAGCCGTGCTGCTACGGCATAACAAGTCGCCATAATGACCGTGCTGCCGCCATAATCTATCCCTAGCACCTCTGGCAATAAAACGAACAGTGGCAGTAAACATACAAAATACCAGCTCCGCTCAATCAGGCTGGCCGCAATAATACAAAGCAAAAAACTGAACAAGATATTAATTGAAAAAGTAGCGCCAAGCTGGTTGTGCATCAGCCACAGGGGGAGTTCGGTTAGCACTGCTGCCACGAGGATGCGGCCAAAGTACTTCGTGCGTGAACGCGTATATATAATACCTTCGGATAACATCAGGACAAACAACGGCATTGCTATGCGACCAATCACGCGTAGCGGATTAAAATCCACCAAATACGCCCCGATGTGGTCTATCGTCATCGTCGTTAGCGCGATTAATTGTAATGCTGCAGAGCTTAGCATGTCCTTAGTTTACCATGCTGCCAAAAAACGCCTCGGATCACCCACGGCCTACATCAAAAATCGCAAAATCAGCAAAAAGCTGATTAGCAGACTTGACGTGAGAGTGCTAATAGTCTACAATTGAGATAAATTAGCACCAAATAACCGCGAGTGCTAAAAATGAAAGCAGATTTTTAAAAAGGAGGAACAAATGGGGAAAATTATCGGTATTGACCTTGGTACAACCAACAGCGCCTTTGCGTATATGGTTGCCGGTAAGCCAGAGGTCATCACGAACAGCGAAGGCGATCGCACTACGCCGTCGGTCGTCGCCATCACGAAAAAGGGTGACCGTTTGGTCGGCAAAGTTGCTCAGCGTCAACGCGTCACTAACCCTGAAAACACTATCTACGGCATTAAGCGCCTTATCGGCCGCAAATACAGCGACGACGAAGTCCAGAGCGACAAGAAAAATGCCGCCTATAAAATCGTCAAGAAGAAAGACGGCGTTGCCGTAGAGCTCAGCGGTAAAGAGTACACACCAGAAGAAATTTCTGCAATGATTTTGAGTAAAATCAAGGCCGACGCCGAAGCTTTCCTAGGCGAAAAGGTTACCGAGGCGGTCATCACGGTTCCAGCTTACTTTGATGATTCTCAGCGCCAGGCCACCAAAGACGCCGGTAAGATCGCCGGTCTCGAAGTCCGCCGCATCGTTAACGAGCCGACTGCCGCAGCGATGGCTTATGGCCTCGAAAAGAACGAAGACCAGAAAATCGTCGTATTCGACCTTGGTGGCGGTACTTTCGATGTCTCCATTCTCGAACTCGGTGATGGTGTGTTCGAAGTCAAGTCTACGAACGGCGATACTCACCTTGGTGGTGAAGATTTCGACAACAAGATTGTTGATTATATCTTGAAAGACTTTGAATCTAGCACTGGCATCGACTTGCGCAAAGACGCTGCCGCCATGCAGCGCATTAAGGACGAAGCCGAAAAGGCCAAAAAGGAGCTTAGCACGGCCAGCGAAGTCGAGATTAATTTGCCGTATATTACAGCTGACGCCGATGGGCCAAAGCACCTTGAATTGACCCTTACTCGCGCCAAGTTGGAAGAACTCGTCGGTGATTTACTGGATCAAATCGACGGCCCAGTCAAGCGCGCCCTCAAAGACGCTAAGCTCAAAGCTAGCGATATCGACGAAATAGTCATGGTCGGTGGTATGACGCGTATGCCAGCAGTCGTTGAACGTGTCAAGAAGCTCTTCGGCAAAGATCCGATGCAGGGCGTCAACCCAGATGAGGTGGTCGCTGTCGGTGCCGCCATCCAGGGCGGTGTTCTCGCGGGCGACGTCAAGGACATCTTGTTGCTTGACGTGACGCCTTTGACGCTCGGTATCGAGACGATGGGCGGCGTGCGCACGCCACTAATCGACCGCAACACCACAATCCCTACTAGCAAGTCCGAAACCTTCAGCACGGCGGCCGACAATCAGAACCAGGTCGAAATTCACGTCTTACAGGGCGAGCGTGAATTTGCGCGCGACAATAAGTCGCTTGGGCGCTTCATCCTTGATGGTATCGCACCTGCGCCACGTGGTATCCCGCAAATCGAGGTCACCTTTAACTTGGATGCCAATGGTATCTTAAATGTGACCGCCAAGGACAAGGGCACTGGCAAAGAGCAGAGTATTACAATTCAAAACTCTGGCAATATGAGCAAAGAAGACATCGAACGTGCTCAAAAAGACGCCGAGGCGCACGCTAGCGAAGACAAGCAGAAGAAAGAGGCCGTTGATGCGCGCAATCAGCTCGAGAATAGTATCTATCAGGCCGAAAAAATGCCTGACGAATTCAAGGATAAAATCAGCGACGAAGACAAAGATACTATCAAACAGGCCGTCAAAGAAGCGAAGGAAGTTTTGAAGGAGCACGCTGAAGACAAAGAAAAGCTCGAGGAAGCCATGAAGGCGCTAAATGACGCTATCATGCCAATCGGCGCCAAAATGTATCAAGCGGCTGCGGACGACAAGAAGTCTACTTCTAAAGATGCCAAATCGTCTTCTGATGATAGCAAAGATGACGACGCTGTTGAAGGCGAAGTCGTCGATAAATAGGCCACAGCATGGATAAATCCAAAAATACCCCGTCAGGGGTATTTTTTTGTCAGCTAACAGATGTTACAATGTAAACATGAGCATTAATCAGTCTGGGGCTAACTAATGGATACTGGCACGATTATCGTCATCGCAGCTGTCGCTCTAGTTGTAATTTTATTGGCGGTTTTAACCTTGCGCCAAATTGCCCAGTTGGCCAATAACCTCAATCGCAAAATCGAAGAAGACCACCACCGAACACAAGACAAAATCGACCAAATGAACGAAACCGTCAACCGTAAGATTGACGACAATAACGCTCGTGTCCAAGATTCCATCACGCGCCAACTCAGCGAATCGCGCCACCAGATGCAAGCCTCCAACAAAGTCATCTCAGAAATTTCCGAGCGCCTTGGCTCAATCACTGAAACCAACAAACACGTCGTCAGCGTCGCAGACGAACTGAAAACCCTACAGGCCGTCTTGCAGAACCCTAAGCAGCGCGGCGTATTTGGCGAATATTATCTTGATACCGTACTCGGCAATGTTCTGCCACCAGGTTCCTACCAAACTCAGTACAAGTTTAAGGACGGTGAAATCGTCGACGCCGCAGTTTTCCTCGATAAAGGCAAAATCCTGCCGATTGACTCCAAGTTTTCGCTCGAAAACTACAACCGCATGGTTGCCGCCAAAGACAAAACCACGCGCGACAAATACGCTAAAAAGGTGCGCGATGACCTCAAGGGGCGCATTGATGAAACCGCCAAATATATTCGTCCCAGCGAAAACACCATGGACTTCGCCTTCATGTTTGTCCCGTCCGAGAGCCTTTATTATGACTTGCTCATCAACAAGGTAGGCGTCACCGGCACCAGCGATCGCGACTTAATCGAATATGCCTTCCGGGATCGTCGCGTTATTGTCACTAGCCCGACCAGTTTTATGGCCTACTTGCAGACTATTTTGCAGGGTCTACGCAGTCTCGAAATCGAAAAAGACACCAAAGAAATCCAGGCTCGCATCGCCAAGCTCGGCACGCATATTTCCGCGTTCGATACCTACATGCAAAAGCTCGGCTCTTCGCTCGGCACAACCGTTAATCACTACAATACTGCCTATAAATCACTCTCGCAAATCGACAAAGATGTTGTAAAAATTACAACAGGCGACAATACAATTGAGGCTAAACGGCTAGAACGGCCAACTATGGAGGACCATGAATAGGCGCAGCAAAAGCACTAATAAGGTAAAACTTCGTAAGACGCGCGAGCGGCTCGAAAAAGAGCGTCGCATCACATACGTCATGAAGGCCCTGTGTTGGCTTGCGGCTTTCTGTGTAGTGGTTAGCCTAATCAAGATTGCCAGCGTTTTGGCCGCCAAAGGCAATGACACCAATTATGCCTCGGATTTGTCTCTGGACTACATCCGCGGGGCAATTGTCGTGCATGCCCTGTTGGCGCTAATTGCAATTTTGGCGCGTCGTTGGTTCACGATGATTGCGGCGATTATTCTTACCGGCGTAATGTTTGTTGCGACTTTTACGCTGCCAGTCTATGCCGACTTCAGCGAATGTCTCAATAGTGAGGCCGAACAGTGCCATCACGCATTGATTTATCACGAAAAGAATATCTACGACTTCTAAAATCCACGAATTGCGTTAAAGGGATAAATTCGGAATGAGACTGGCCCCACCACGCGGCAGAAGGGAATTGTCCCAAGGCCACTGCGAGAATCGAGTGAGTTGGTGCCTTCGCGGTTATCGCCGCTGACGAATAATTCGCCTTCCGGTACGATCATATTCACTTTGCCGGAGCTGTATTCTTTGGGGCCATCGTCGTCGGACTTCCGCGTGGTGTCATCGGGGTGAAAACCGTCGGGGTATTCATCGTTGTAGACGGTCAGAACACCGTTGTCCACAGTGACGCGTTCGCCCGGAAAGGCGATGACGCGTTTGATGATGTACTGATCTTTGATGCCGGTTTGCGCCTCGCAGTTCATCGTGCCGACACTTTCGGAACCGCCGTTGGCGAATACAATCACTTCGCCACGTTCTGGAATGTACTCTTCTTCCTTGAAGTGTGCTCGCGTTACGGCCAAGCGATCTACTATTACGCGGTCGCCATCATGAAAGGTGTTCTCCATGCTACCACCTACCACGTTGTAGCTCTGGAAGATAAAACTATTTAACACAAAAGTCCCCAGCGCGACTGCACCCACGAACATTAAGAAACTCAAGATATCATTCAGCGCAGGGTAACGCTGCGCAAAGCTTGGCCTAGTACTCTCCATAGGTCTATTTTAACATAAGTGACACGCAATGGTCGCTGTGATAAAATGAGATAGGTTATGGCAGATTATATTATGCTGCGCAGAGGGCGCAATGCGCTCAGCACAGTTACGCATGTTATCTTAAATGTTGCCTTGGCGGTCGCTTCAACGGCCCTCACGGTGATTAGCGGTAGCTGGTTGCTTGGCGTCGTTTTGGTGCTTTTGTCGAAATGGCGCGTCGTCGCCGTCCGCCCGCGTTACTGGTGGCTCAACATTAAAGCTAATCTGGTCGACTATATCGTCGGTATTAGTTTGGTTTTGCTGGTCTATATCGCTGGCACAACCGCCTTGAACATCTGGCATATTATTATTACGGTGATTTACGCCGTCTGGCTGGTCTTCCTTAAGCCGCGCAGCACCGAGCGCGCCAACGAGTGGCAGTCCCTCTTCGCGGTGTTCTTTGGCAGTTTCGCAGTTGCAATTATTGCGGACGGGCTCAATAACCCACTCTTATCAACCATCTTGTTGTTCATTATTGGCTATGGCGCTAGCCGCCATATCCTCATGCAAGGTGAAGACCACGACTATACGTTATCGACCTTTATTTTTGGGCTACTTTTCGCCGAGTTAGCTTGGGTCCTGTATCACTGGACTATCACTTACACTCTTACTATCGGCTCGATTAGTCTCGTCGTCCCACAGCTGCCGATTGCTACTACCGCAATATTCTTTGTATTTATGCGGGGCTACAAGTCTGCTGTTCGTCACGACGGCACTATCCGTATGGACGACATTATGCTGCCGCTCATATTTTCAGCTTTGCTTTTGCTTGTCATGATATTCTTCTTCTCGACAGCAAAATTCTACGTTTAATCCACACATAAAAGGAGGTAAACAAACATGGATCAAGACGAACAACCAATTATTGGTGCCGCCCGCATCAAGAAAAACCAAGCCGCCAAATCTGGCGACCACCATTCGAGTAATAAGAATCACAACAGTTTAGCGATTGTTTTGGCTATCATCGCCATTATTATTGGCTGCGGTGGTTTCGCCTACGGCGCCTTGATGGCTTATCGAAATTCGCAGCCGCGCACGGTTAGCGACTCGGCCACCGAAGATGGTTACTATGCCGGTAATTTGGTAGAATTCGAAGAAACATCCATCGCCGCCATCGTCCAAAAAGTCACTCCGGCCGTCGTGTCAATCGTCTCCGAAACAAACGTTCGTTCGTTCTATGCGAGCGGTACCGCTCAGTCGGCTGGTACTGGTATGATCGTGAGCGCCGACGGTTATGTTTTGACTAATAAGCACGTCGTCGAAGGTTCGCGTAACATTCAGGTTGTTACCAATGATGGCGACACTTACGAAGATGTCGAGGTGGTCGGCGTAGATCCACTTAACGACGTAGCCTACTTGAAAATTGCCGACGCTAAAGATTTACCGGCTATCACGTTGGGCGACTCCAAGACGATTGCCGTCGGCCAACCGGTCTTAGCAATCGGCAACGCTTTGGGCGCTTATCAAAACACCGTGACGCAAGGCATCGTTAGTGGCACTGGCCGCAGCGTAGATGCCAGCGACTCAACCGGTTCTAGCGTCGAAAAACTCACCGATATGATTCAGACCGACGCCGCGATTAACCCTGGCAACTCGGGCGGCCCGCTCGTTAATGCCAATGGCGACGTGATTGGCATCAACACTGCCGTAGCCGACGCAAATGGCATGGGTTTTTCAATCCCCATTTCGGCGGTCAAGGGCATGCTAAATAATATTATCAAAAACGATAAGGCCGAACGCGCCTATCTCGGCGTTAGCTATATCCCGGTGACTGCCGAAGTGGCCAAGCAGTACGAGCTGCCAGTCAAGCACGGCGCTTACGTCTACACTTCTAGTAGTCGTTCGAGTGCGGTTGCTGATGGCGGGCCTGCCGCCAAAGCCGGGATTGAAGACGGCGATATTATTACTAAGGTCGGCGATATCGAAGTTGGCTCTGCTGGCTCCATCTCGACCCTGATTGGCGAGTATATGCCTGGCGACAGTATTGAGCTTACCTATATTCGCGGTGATAAAACCTATAGCACTACCGCCAAACTGACCGCCTACGAAGACTAGCGTGAAAAAGGGCCGCATCACTGCGGCCCAAACGCTTAGTACATCCAGGCTGAATTAGCGGACTCATTATTGAGTTCGTCCTGGACTCGTGCAAACTCATCGTCCAATTGCGTATAAGCGCACTCGGCCCGGATGAGTTCGTCTTGCAAATCCTCCAATTCTTCAAGGATTTGCGATTTCTGCGTGCGAAGTTTTTCGATAGTGCTTCGCGCTTGTTGAAGCTCAGCTTCAACGTCTTGCAGCCGCCGAATCTCGGCTTCCGCCACGCGCAGACGGCGCGACTTTCGCCGGTACTGCTTGGTAATGTCGGCCAGTAATTCGGACGGTATGAGTAAGTCATTGCCGTATTTTGCCAGCAATGTGAGCAGTTTATTCGTCATTAGCTGCCCATCCTCACTTTTGAGGTTGATGACCTCGGCTGGTAAGGAACCTCTCTTCAGAATGATTTTTGAGATTTTTGTTTTCATGTTTCGTTTCACCCCCAGTGCTGCAAAAATCATTCGACTTTTTAATTATAGCACAGATTTGCGCTTATGTCAATCTACCTCCCCAACGTTACCAGAAATTTTGCTCTAGCCAAAGTAGTCTAATTATGTTAAAATACGGAAGTAATCAATTTTAACGAAACAGCCCCCTGGGGCGAAGGAGAAGGTAGCAGATGCCTGTCAAAGCAGATATCAAGGAACTTCTTGTTGCTGGTGCGCATTTTGGTCACAAGACTAGCCGCTGGCACCCAAAGATGGCTCCGTACATCCACAGCAAGCGCGAAGGCGCTCACATTATTAACCTAGAAAAGACCGTTGAGGCGCTCGACGAGGCCCTGCCAGTTGTTAGCAAGATTGCTAGCAAGGGCGAGAAGATTCTTTTCGTCGGCACCAAAAAACAGATGAAAGACACCGTCAAGGCAGCGGCCGAATCGGTCGACATGCCATATGCCACCGTGCGTTGGGTTGGCGGTATGCTCACCAACGTCGAAACAGTTAGCAAGCAAATCCGCAAACTCAAAGACCTCGAACGCCGCATGGCTTCGGGCGAACTCGAAAAACGCTACAGCAAGCTTGAAGTGCAACGCTTCCAGGAAGAAATCGACGCCCTCAATCAGCGCTATGGCGGCATCAAAGATATGAGCAAGCAGCCAGCCGCTATTATCGTCGCTGATACTATCCAGGACAAAAACGCCATTAAGGAGGCCAAAACCCTCAACATCCCGGTTTTTGCAATTTGTGATACTAATAGCGACCCCAGCGATATCGACTATCCTGTCCCAGCCAACGATGACGCTATCAAATCCGTCAAGACAATCTTCGATTACTTCGCCGCTGCCATCAAAGAAGGCAAGGCCAAAATCGCAAAAGCATAAAACTCAACATTAGACAAAGGAGTCAAAATGGCGAAAGAAAAAACTACCAAAGAAGTCGCAAACGAAGCAAAAGAAATCACCATTGAGTTAATTAAGAAACTCAAAGAACTTTCTGGCGTTGGCTTGACCGACGCAAAGAAGGCCCTCGTTGAAGCAAAGGGAGATTTTGACCAGGCGCTGGCCGAGATGCGCAAAAAAGGCCTCACCAAGGCCGAAAAACGTGGCGACCGCGAGACTCGCGAAGGCATTGTCGATTCTTACGTACACGATGGACGTATTGCCGCAATTATCGAGGTGAACTGCGAAACTTCCTTTGTAGCTAAGACCGACGAGTTCAAAGATCTCGCCCATAAGTTAGCTATGCAGGTTGCCAGCATGAACCCACAATGGGTCACTGAGGCGGAAATTCCAGCCGAGAAACTCAAGGAAGCTCAAGAAGCCGCTAAAAAATCCCTCACTGGCAAAGAGCCGGCCAACCGTGTCGAGCAAATCATTGCTGCTAAGGTCAGCAAGACCTTTGCTGATCGCGTCCTGATGAGCCAAAGCTACATCTTTGACGACACAAAGACCGTTGCGCAATTCATCAAAGACACCATTGCTAAAACTGGCGAAAACATCACGGTTAAGCAATTCAAGCGCATCGAACTTGGCGTGACGGAATAAAACCACGCCCATCAAAAAACTGACCCGCGGGTCAGTTTTTTGATGTCTCAGACTCACTAGGCCTTGAGATCCTCGCCAGACAATTTGCCGGCAATATCCGATGCGTAGAAGCCCAGGATGCCGCCCAAGACTGGGAAGACAACGTAGGTAACGAGCATCGGCATCAAAGCTTGCATCAAAGCGTCAAAGCCCTCTGCGCTAGACGGGAATAAACCATACACGAATGCTACGGCTGGGTTTAGCACAAAGACGTTATTGTTGACGTATAGGAAGTTGCTGCAAACAACCACGCTAAACAGCATTGCCAAAAATACACCGCCTGCCACGAGCGCGGAGAAGGTGAAAGCACTCTTCTTGTAGCTGAGTGCACGTGCGTAGACAAACGAAATAATAATGGCGCCGACGAATTCTAGCATGACGATTGGCCAGAATAGGCTCGTGCCTTCGGTGGTGGTAGCGATTTCGCTGGCTGGCGTTAAGGTTGGCAGGGCCGCTGTGCTTGCTTCAATCATGCCAGTGTTTAGCCCGGCTTGGTAGAAGCCATTCACCACCATGAAACCCAACCAAGCACCGAGAATCTGTGCAATGATGTAGAGCACACCGCGAATTGCACTCATCCGGCGGCTAGCAAGCATGCCGACCGTAATGAACGGGTTGAGGTTTGCACCCGACAGGCGGAACACTAATAAAGTAATGCCGAGATAGGCGAAAATTAAGTAAAGTGGATTGAATAATCCCAGGGTCAGAACGACCATCGTAATGAGCATTACGCCGACAATTTCGCCAATCAACGCGCCAAAGATTTTTCCGCTCTTGAAAATCGTCAGGATGTTTTCAGAAGCATCAAATTTGCGACTGAAGAACTCTCGCACGACATTCGGTTTTTTACTCGTGATTACTTTTACTTCTTCTTTTTTGGACTCAGTCTTTTTGGCTGTAGTTTTTGCTGCAACTAGTTCTGCCTTCTTTACTTTTGCGGCAGAGCTGGCTTTCGACTTGGAAGCGCTTGGCTTGCTTTTAGCAGCACTCGGCTTCTTTGCCTTCTTGGCTTTCGTTGTTGCCATTCTTCCTCCTTTTAAGAAATATATATCACCATAATAGCATAAAATTTTTCTAGTCAAACAGATTATGCTTGCGCCGCGCCCAGCTTAGGCCGAATCTTTGGCAAAAACCGCTCATGCTGTTACAATGGAAAAAGTATTTATTGACCGCCAAAACTTATAAAGGAGGAATGTGGGGATATTAGTCGAAGACAATGAACGCAGTAAACTTCAGGATCGCATTGCGGCCGACCTGCGCGAGCGCGCTGCTCGCACGGCCGAAGTCGAGGAACGCGATGTCGATTTGGCCGAAGATTCTCGCCACGTCGAAGGCCTGCATAAGACCAAACGCTTCAGTTGGTTTTGGTTCGTACTAATCTTTTTGGCGATTTTATCACTCGTGGTGATTTTCGTATTGAAATAAGCCCCGGTCATCTGTTTCTATGCTAAAATAGAAGAGTTATGTCAAGTGTCGCGGAGTTAAAAAAACAACTCAAGGACCTCAACCTCGAGTACGCCAAAATCAAAGAGCTCCCCAAGGAGGAACGCGCTGCTTTTGGCCAACGTATTAATCAGCAAAAGCAAGCACTTGAGCAGCAAATTCTTGAGGCCGAAGCGCAAGCGGAGGAAGTTGCTGTTGAGGCGCTCGATATTACCGCCCCATGCGATTTGAATGGTGCAATGCCGGAGTTTTTGACGGCCGACCACGGCAGCCAGCATCCTTTGATGACCGAGCTAGACCGCGTAATCGCAATTTATCAAAACATGGGTTTCGATATTATGGAGTCGCGTCAACTCGACGATGAATTTCATATGTTTGACAGCCTGAATTTCGCCAAAGGTCATCCTGCTCGCGACGGCTATGATACTTTTCGCACCGAAGAAGGCTTTATCCCGCCCGCCCATACCAGTACGATGCAGCATCGCGTCCTCAAGGCCTATCGCCATAAACTTGACGAAGGCAAGGCTATTGCCGTGGCAGTGCCAGGCCGGGTGTATCGTAACGAAGACGTCGATGCAACGCACGAACACACATTCTATCAGTGCGAGGGCGTTTATGTCTCGAAAGATTGCACACTTGGTAATATGCTAGCTATTTTGCGGGAGTTTTTTGAGCAATACTATGGCCAGCAGCTCCACATTAAAACCCAACCAGGTTATTTCCCGTTCACGGAGCCGTCTCTTGAATTCCTCATCGAAAAACCTAAATCACTCGGCGGCAAAGGTGACGGATGGCTTGAAATGCTTGGTTGTGGCATGATTCATCCCAATGTACTCAAAATGGCCGGCATTGACCCCGCGCAATACCATGGTTTTGCTTGGGGCGGCGGCATCGACCGACTCGTCATGCTACGCTACGGCCTCAACGATGTGCGCCATTTCGAAGCCGCGAAACTTGATTTCTTGAAGGAGTTTACATGTTAATTTCGCTCAATTGGCTCAAACAGGGTCTTGGCCATATCAATATTTCCGACGACGAACTTGTCAAGCTGATTGGCGCCCGACTCGTCGAAGTCGAAGGTGTCATTGACCAGACCCACAAGTACGACAAAATCTATTGCGTCCAAGTTAAATCTTGCGAAAAGATTCCCGATACGCACCTGACGCTCTGCAAGATTGATGACGGGGCCAAAGCTTTGGACATTGAGCGCGATGCCGACGGCTATATTCAGGTCATGTGCGGCGCGCCAAACGTGCATCAAAATATGTTTGCGGCTTGGATTGCGCCAGGCGCCATCGTACCCAGTACCTGCCACGATGCAGAGCCGTTCAAAATCGGTATGCGCAAAATGCTGAAGCAATATGATTCCTACGGCATGATGGCTGCCGCCGACGAGCTCGACCTCGGCGAGGACCATGCCGGCATTGTCGAGCTTGACCCTGCGCACGCTCGCCCCGGTATGTTGCTAACCGAACTATTCGCCGATCTTGACGACAAAATTCTCGATATTGAAAACAAATCTCTCACTCATCGACCGGACACTTTTGGGATTTTGGGCTTTCGGCGCGAAGTCGCCGGCATTTTAGGCCAAAAATTTACCTCACCAAATTGGTATTTGCAGGCCGAACCGACTTTCGCTAACGACACCAGCATACAGCTTGACATCGAAACCGACCCCAAACTCTGTCCGCGCTACACGGCCGTGGTGCTCGAAACGACCGGTCAAGCAGTCGCGCCGTATCTAACTGACCAAGCCACCTTGCTGGCGCGTTCTGGTATGCGGGCGATTGATCCAATCGTTGATGCGACTAATTTCAATATGTTGCTGACCGGACAGCCGCTACACGCCTTTGACTACGACAAATTTATAGCCGTAGGCGGCACCGCTGAGCCAAAAATTATCGTGCGCGCCGCTCGGTCGGGTGAGAAACTACAATTGATTGACGGCAAAGAAATCACTCTCAACGCAGACGATATCGTTATCACAAGCAATGATGTCCCTGTTGCTTTGGCGGGCGCAATGGGTGGTGCCGACACTGCCATTGATGCTAATACCAAACGTGTAATTCTCGAATCCGCCACCTTTAGCCTGTACAATTTGCGCAAGACGCAAATGGCGCATGGCATTTTCTCGGAAGCTATTACGCGTTTTACTAAGGGGCAAGCCGCCGGTCAAACTTTGCCAGTTGCGCTACGTTTTGTTCATGACTGCGCAGATTTCCTCAAGCCGCTTGCTGTGTTCGACAGTCAGAATGCTCAGCCAGAACCACCAAAAGTCTCGGTTTCGATCGACCACGTGAATCGACTACTCGGCACAGATTTCGGTGTCGCACAAGCCAAGGAGCTACTCGAAAACGTTGAGTTTAAGGTGACCGTAACAGGCAATACCCTGATTGCGACTGTGCCGTTTTGGCGCACAGACATTCACATTGCCGAAGATCTTATCGAAGAAATCGGTCGTTTGTCTGGCTATGACAATATTCAGCCAGTTCTGCCGCTGCATGCCAGCGCCACGCCCAACCAGACTTTCGCGCTCAAGACTGCCTTGCGTCAACAACTCAGCGCTCTCGGCGCCAACGAGGTGCTGACTTATTCATTTGTGCATGCAGATTTGTTCCAAAAAGTTGGGCAGAGCAGCGAAAATTCTTATCGTATCGTCAACTCCATTTCGCCTGATTTGCAATATATCCGCCAGACCCTGGTACCCAGTTTACTAGACAAATGCCACGCAAATTTACGCATCGGCTACGAAAAATTCGCCCTCTTCGAAATGAACCAGGTTTATTCACGCAGTGATGGGCTAGATGCCGACGGGGTGCCACAAAACGCTCAGCGTCTCGCTTTGGTATATCTCGACCAAACCAGTCAAGCGAGTTTCTATCAAGCCAAGCATTACTTGCTCGAGCTATTGCGCCGCCGCGGTCTACAAGTCGAGCTCCAGCCATTCTTGGCCGCCAAAGACCACACCAATGTTTACTACGAACCAAAGCGTTCGGCCGATATCATGCTCGGCGGCCAGTTGCTTGGCCATCTTGGCGAGATCAAAGCTACAGTTCTGCGCCGCCTCAAGCTGCCGGTTGGTACCGCTGCGTTTGAAATTGACCTCGACCTACTGGTGGCGACCACCGGTAGCCAGCAGAAACAGCTGCATTTTAGTCAGTATCCGTTCGTCAACCGCGACATCACGTTGACGGTACCTTTGTCGGCCGACTTCGCCAGCTATGAACGAAAAATTCGCCAGTGCTTGGACGCTGCTGCGCTACTATACCGGCTAAAAGCGACATCAATTTATCACGCTGCAGATGCACCAAGCAAGAATCTCAGCTTCCACCTCGAGTTCGCGCACCCGCACAAAACTCTGGCGAAGGATGAGATTCAAGCTATAATGAAACAAATAGAATCAATCAAATAGGGTGGAATCATGGAGGTTATATGATAAAGAACGACGAATTAAAGACTAGTGCGCGCCAGCGTATCACGATTATCGTAATTGCGATTTTCATGCTGCTGTCAACTTTTGCGCTGTATATCGGGATTATCTTGGGCGGCTCGAACTCTGCCACGCAATCTACGGCTGACGAAGCCAAGACTGCGCGCTTTAACGAGCTTTATCAAAAATACCTCACTGCCGTCGACGCCCAAACTAAGGAATTATCCGGCAAATATTTCGATGATTTTGTGAGCTATAAATCGCGCGTCAAAGCTTACAATGCCGCCGACATCAGTGTCACTACCGTCAAAGACCTCAAGATTGGTGACGGTGCCGAGGTAACAGACGAACAATTCACCGACTACGCCGCCTACTATATCGGCTGGTTGGCCGATGAAACCGTCTTTGATTCGTCTTTTGACGACGCAGCTAATCCTACTGCACTGAAGGCGCCTTTGGCCGGTTCGACCAGTATGGTGCAAGGTTGGCTCGAAGGGATAGTTGGCATGAAGATTGGCGGTGTACGCGAAATTTCTATCCCAGCTGCTTTGGCTTACGGCGATCAGGCGCAGGGCGATATCCCGGCCAATAGCCCGCTCAAATTCGTCATTATGCTGATTGAGCCGGTCGAAGACCCTGAGTTTGAGGGTTATGAAGAACTTTCGCAGCTCATGAGTGAACTGTACAACTTGTAGGGGTAGAATAGTAGTGACGGAAATCCCCCCCATAGCGGAGGGGGATTTTTTAGGCCCCAAAATAGGCCAAATATTGCCTCTTTTTAGGAATTTTAACAGGGGAATAAACATAAGCGGTATTGACAAAATAAACCACTTGTGCTATAATGCTTGTAAGCTTGCTGAAAAAGCAGCTTAGCACCTTCAAAAGCACGTCGGAAAGTCGTTCACCTCCTTTGGTGATTGTTAATTTTCCGCAGTCTTGCCCATCTTGCGCAGGTGGTCAGAACTGCGGGAAATTACAGAAATCTACCAAAAAAGGAGTATTAAATATGAACACTTTTTATCACGCCTTTACGCCGGGCTTCAACGTCTGGTATGTCATTCTGCCGCTCATGACCGTGGTTAGCTATGTTATCGGCACTCGTTTCGTCCAGGTTAAGCGTGTTAAGCATAACACTTATCGCGTTTACCATACGACATCGCTGCACGATGCAACGGTATCCACCGTCATGGCAATTATCGTCGGAGTACTCATTTACGTTGAGTCGGCTGCCGGGCTAATCCAAACCTTCGATAACCTCGGTGGTGGCGATCCTGGTGATCCAACTGGAGTGTACAGTCTGCTATTTGCGGGCATGGCACTCGTGGCGTTCGTGGGGCTGTTGGCCTTTGCGTACTTCATCGTTCTAGAAACGGCGAAGCGTCGTAAAATCCAGAGTTTTGCGGAAAAGTTCTTCAAACGGAGTGCGTCGTACTATTTTAAGACAAACTACACAATTGTGGACGTAGTGGCATCCGCCTTTAAATGCGGACGCGGACGTGCTTAAACTCTAGAGCCGGTTGTAATGACCGGCTCTTTCCCTATCCCGTGATTATACTCGTGCTTGAAACTGCTCGCAGACGCCATGCTAAAATGATGCTATGGAGCAGACTTTTTTCTTTTATGATCTCGAAACGTCCGGCCTTGATGCACGAGCTGACCGACCGATGCAGTTTGCTGGCCAGCGCACAGATCTGCAGCTTAACCCCATCGGCGATCCGGTTAATGTCCTCATTAAGCTCGGCGAAGACACGCTACCTAGCCCGCATGCGATTATGGTTACCAAAATCACCCCGCAATCGACTCTGCAGGACGGCCTGACGGAGGCTGAATTTTGCAAGTATGTCAGCACGGAGATTTTCACGCCCGGCACGATTGCCATCGGCTACAACTCCGTACGTTTTGACGATGAATTTATGCGCCACACATTCTGGCGGAATTATTATGACCCCTACGAATGGCAGTGGCGTGATGGTCGTAGCCGCTGGGACCTGCTAGATGTCGTGCGGATGACGCGCGCCTTGCGGCCAGACGGCATTAACTGGCCGGTTACTGCTGAGGTCAAGGCGACGAACCGCCTTGAGCTCATCACGCAACAAAATCACATCGCTCATGAGCATGCCCACGACGCGTTGTCTGATGTTGAGGCACTGATTTCCGTGACGCGCTTGATTAAAGAAAAGCAGCCGCAGCTGTATGCTTACCTGTTCAAAATGCGCGAAAAACGCGCCGTGCAGCAGCTGATAAATCTCGAAAACCCGCAGCCTTTTGTTTATGCTTCGGGGCGCTATGCCGCCGAACACGAGAAAACCACCGTTGCTTTTCCGCTGTCACCGGCTCGTAACGGCAACGTCTTGGTGTACGATTTACGCTATAATCTTGACGAGCTGCTGGCCGAAAAACAGCAACAGGCCACCGACGATCCGGGCGCGGTCGCATCGTTCTATCCTGTCGTTAAGGAATTGAAATATAATCACTGTCCGGCCGTTGCGCCAGTGGGCGTGCTAGAGCAAGGCAACGCTTGGCGGCGCATTGGCCTGAGCGCGACTCAAGTGCAAGACAACCTCAAGAGTCTGCTGCGTCGTCCTGAATTTGCCGAACAAATGCGCAGCCAGCACGAAGCCGCAGCCGAATTCCCGCCTGCCGTCGATGCAGAATCGGCCCTCTATGATGGCTTTTTAAGCGATTTAGATAAGAAAACCTGCAACGCTGTGCGCAATGCCGATGCACAGGAACTCAGCGCCTTTCATCCCGAATTTCACGATGAACGCCTCGAGCAAATGTTCGTTCGCTACAAAGCACGTAATTTTGAATCAATTCTCACGGAAACCGAACGCCATGCCTGGGACGAGTACCGCTTAGGGCGAATCAAAGCCAAGCAAAGCGCCTACGCCAAAGCCCTGCAGGACCTCGCTGCTCAGGGTGCTGACTCATTTATTTTGGAAGAATTGCAGCTCTGGTACCAGTCACTGCTGCCGTATTAGGCTTATGTTTTACGCCGTCCGTATCAGATGGTAAACTATAAATAATCATGCGTTGGCTTGTCGGTTTAAATTCGCTCCGGTTTTTCGCAATCGTTCTGATTGTCGTCTATCATTTGTTCCGCCGCAGTTTACCCGGGGGTTTCATCGCCGTCGACATCTTCTTCGCCATTTCGGGTTTTTTGATTTTCTCAAAGTTATTACAAGATTATGCCGAACACGGCAAGATTAATTACCACAAATTCATAACCCGCCGCTTAGGGCGGCTGTTCCCTAGTTTGTTGTTGTGTGTTGTGTTGACGCTTACCTTGGCCTTATTAGTTAACCGCGACCTTTTAGCCGGCATTCAGCTGCGCACCCTAGCGGCTACGACTTTCACGACCAATATTCTCGAGCTGGTGACCGGCGGCAATTACGAAAACACCATTTCGCCCAATCCTTTTGAGCACACCTGGTTTTTGGCGCTCGAAATGCAACTCTACTTATTATTGCCGTTGTTAGCGAAGTTTTTCTTGTCTTGCTTCCGGCATAAAAAAAGTGCCATTCGTGCGCTCGGTTTTCTGCTGTTGGGCCTTGGTATTATCTCCGAGTTATTAATGATAGTTTATGGTGGTTTTTTGGGCGCAGGGAATCGCAGTTATTTTGCCATCGATACGCATATGGGTGCCTTTTGTTTAGCCGCCGCCTTCGCGGTATTCAACCATCTAGTACCGCGCACGCCTCGCACGCCAAAATTTATCCCTAGTATCGGTGTTTTGATGAGCCTGCTGATTATTACTATCCTTGCCCTTAAAACCGAATACGCCGACTCCTTTACCTTCCTTTTTGTCCTGCCATTTGTTGGCGTTTTGGCGGTAATTTTGCTTTTCTGTATCATCAAGTTGCAGAGTAACCGCCACAGTAAGCGTACGGTGCCGCTAGCGGTGCGTTTTTTCGAATATCTTGGCAGCCTATCATTTGGTATTTATCTGTTTCATTATCCACTCAGCGTACTGCTGCCTGAAATCCTTTCGCCGCAAGTATCTCCTTGGCTGACGCCACTTTTGACGATTGTCGGCAGCCTAGTGCTGGCCTGGCTCGAATCAGAGTTATTGCGGCCGCTTCATCTATGGCAAAAACTCCGCCAGGTTAAAATGCCACGCGCAATCCCGTATTATGTCCTCATTGTATTATTAGTGGCGCCTGGCATTTTTCTGCTAGCTACAACACCTTTGACGTCGGGCATTAGCGTTCAGCTTGCTTCCGCAGAGCAGACTACAAACACCGAGCTAGACGCTGAGGTCGAAAATCCAGATTATCTCGGCGCACAAGCCTTGGCGACTTTTGCCGATGATCTTGAACCGCTAATTGAGCAAACTAAAAACCGTAGCAACTTACAGCCAGGCGTTAATCGCGCAGCACCCTCCGCCAACGCGGCCTCTGTACTTATTTTAGGCGATTCGGTTACTTTGGGCGCCAAAGAAACCCTCGAATCGATTATTCCAAACAGCTACGTAGATGCAAAAGAATCGCGCGGCATCGAAACTGCCACCAACTTATTGGCCGGTTATTCTGCGACGGGTCGTTTGCCAGGCGTTATCGTTATTAGTCTGGCAACTAACGAACGTACGATTACTGACGCCTTGTTGCAGGGTATTGTAGATGTTGTTGGAACAGGGCGGAAGGTGATTTTGGTCACTGCGTATGCTGGCCCGCAGCAACCGCGCGAAAGCCAAAATGCCGCGCTGAAAGCATATGCTGCTCAGCACGAACAGGTTTTTGTCGCCGATTGGTGGCAACTGGCGCATGATAACTGGTCTTTGATGTATGCTGACCATATTCACCTCAACCCCGAAGGTCGTCAGGCTTATGCAAATCTTATCAATAATATTATTCAGGGAGCGGCACGATGAAAAACACCTTTTTTGAGCAAGTTACGATGCGTCGTCGAGTCCGTCAGGCCAAAAGACGCTCAGCCGTCGATCAAACGCGGAGCTATCGTCGTCGTGTGGCTAGTGTTCTATTCGTAATAGCCGTGCTTTTTATCCTGCTCGAAAGTATCGGCCTGTCTTTCGCAAAAAATCAGCATGACCAAGATCGTGCCACGGACATCTCTGCCGACATTGTCTCGGATTTAGCAATCATCTCGTCGGCGCTACAATCTGGCAATCAGGCACTTTACGACAAGAGCTACAACCAGTTTACGCATGACCTGGCTGCTTATCTCGCCAATAACTATGTACAATACCATCAGGCCGACCGCGCCGCAAAACTCAAAGAATACTACAGTCTCTTGCACGATAACGCCGAGACGATTCGCCAGCTAAACTATTTGCATTCTATGCTGCTTCAGCTCGGCAATGTGTCGCGAGACGGCGAGCTGGCCGCCCGCCTGTCGGACTATCGGCAAAATTTGCAAAAGCTCGAGTCCAGTCTCGACGCGGTGGACGCAACGGAACTAAGCTCCGCTAAACAGGAGCTCAAAGAGCTGAGCGCTAACCTCAAGGAACAACTTGACGGCATCATTGTTTGCACTAATATCTGCCCTGACCACGCCATCGACGACAAACGGCAAAACTTTATCAAGAGCGTCGAAGCCGTTCGCCAGAAAATTGACCAGCTCAATACGGAGCTTAACGCGCGTTATTCGCCCGCGCCATATATTTTGTTGTTACAATAAAGACATGCAAAAAGTTCTATTCCCAGAAGCCGCCAATCAGTACATTCATGCTGCGGCTAATATTCTCAAGCAAAACGCCAGTTGCCAACCTATCGTTGAAGCTTGCGATATGGCAAAGGCCTGCCGACAACTTAAAGCCGGCGCTACCGATGCAATTGTGGCCGGCATCGACTGGTCGTCTCGCGACGTGATTTTGGCTTGTCGTGATCATTTGGGTATGCAAGAGGGCTTCAAGACTTTCTCAAGTTTGTTCGTGGCAGATTTGCCAGACGGTCAACGTTATATTTTGTCCGACGGCGCCACTTGCAAAAACCCTACAGCAGAACAACTTGCTGATATTGTCATTCTCACGCACGACGCTGCCGCAAAAATCCTTACCATGCCACCGCGTGTTGCGATTTTATCTTTCTCGACGTTTGGTTCTGGCGGCAAAGACCCCTCCATTGATAAGACTGCCGCAACGCTTGAATTACTATCTGTACGCCGTCCAGATATTCTGGTCGATGGCGAAATGCAACTCGACGCTGCGGTCAATGAGCGTATCGGTGCCAAAAAAGCCGCCGCGCATGGTGGCTCGCCAGTTGCTGGACGCGCCAATGTTTTGATCACGCCAGATATTAATTCAGGCAATATTCTTTATAAATCACTCGAACAATTTGCGCAGGCCAAAATCGCTGGGCCAATTTTACTCGGCTTTAATTCTCCCGTGTCGGACCTTTCGCGCGGCTCGACCGTCGAAGACATTGTCTTTACTACCGAATGCCTTTTGAAACTTATTCCTTAGTTTTGAGCGCGTCGATACGCGTGCGGATATCGCGAATGCAATTCATGAAGCACGAAAACGCGTCAAAAGGGGAATCGTAGGGTGAAAAATAAGCGTGTACGTCGCCGTCTTGGAAATATTTTGTGCACATGTAATAAACATGGTCGCTCGTTAAGAGTCGGCGCCAGTCGGCGATTAAGTCGGCATCCTGGCTGGCAAGTACATCTTCGCGTAGTTCGTAAACCGCGGCCATCGCTTCATGTTGCATCGCGTTACCGAGCCAAGCCGACAAGTCGCGCTCTTCATCGGCCCAAGTGACTGTCCAGGGCATCGAAATCTCGCCCTGGGGCGCTTCGCTGTCGCAGGCCTCGCTGACCGTGAGGAAGTTGTGCTCCTCGCTGCGCCCCCACTGCGTTACTAAGCTTTCGAAAAACTTAAATATGCCAGTATCTGCCCAAATATTTTCGCCAAAAGTCTCAAAATCCATAAAAAGGTTCACCAATGGGCCGTCTGCGCAGGCATCGTCGAGCCAAGTTTGGTACTTTTCTACGGTTAATGGCCATTCGTGCCAGCGTTTATCGGCAAAGCGGAAGGCAATATCGTCGGAGAGCTGGTAGTTTTTTAGCAACAGCCTTAAATCGTGACAACCATCGGGGCGATAAACATGGTTAGTCTTGCGGTCGCCTAATATTTTGTCCCAGCCCTCAGCTAAAATCCCGTGAAAGCCGTAGTCGTCGGCCCAATGCGCCAAATCATCGTTATAGGCAAACTCTGTATTGCGAAATACTCGGCTTTCGTAGCCAAAAAGTTCGCGCAACTTGGCTTGATGTTGCGCCACTTCGTCCTCAAACTCCGCACGATTGTAGAAGAAAGCCAGCGAATGGTGATAGGTTTCGGCGACAATCTCGACGCGTCCGGTTTGGACTAGGTTGCGGATACTTTTAATAATATCTGGCGCCCATTCGGCGGCTTGTTCCAGAAAAACTCCCGTGAGAGACAACGAAAACTTAAAACCTGGATTCGCTTCTAGACATTTGCCAAGTAATTCCAGCATCGGCCGGTAGGATTTGTCGGCGACTTTCTTAAAGATACGCTCATTATTGGTACCCGAGTACCAATCTTTGTCTGTCCAATAATCGTGATCGTGGCCAACCGCAAAGATGCTGTAATGTTTAACGCGGTAAGGCTGGTGCATGTGCAAATACAGGACCAGGGATTTCATGTTGCTGTGTATTACCTACCTAAAACCGATTTCTTTTGTGTTTACTGACTTCATCATACACTTGAATACACTTTTCCGCAACGTCGTCCCAAGAGATGCGGGTGTATTCGTGCTTGATGCCATCGCGCAAAATATTGGTTAAGGCCGGGCTTTCAGCAATGTTCACTAAGGCGTCGGCGAGCTTATCCTCGTCCCAGAAGTCGTAGCGCACGATAGAGTGTAGCACTTCGCCTACACCAGATTGTTTGGTAATAATCAGAGCATTGCCATGATGGGCGGCCTCGAGTGCGGTCAGGCCGAATGGTTCGGATACCGATGACATTACAAAGATATCCGAGATGCTGTAAATATCGCGCAGCTGCTTACCGCGGATAAAACCAGTGAAAACGACGTTCCGCGAAATACCTAATTCGGCAGAGGCGCGCATTAGTTCGTCGCGCTCTTCGCCATCGCCAGCAAAGAGGAAGACCATTTTGGGGTGGACGCTGAGTGCTCGCGCGGCAGCTCGCATCATATGCATTAGGCCTTTTTGTAAAGTAAAGCGCCCTACGGTCGAGACGATTGTGTAGCCTTGCTTCTTGAGCCCTTCGAGGTACTGGTAGCTTGAGCCGTCATAACGGTAGTCGTCATCCTTGGGCAAAGCAAAGCCATTGTAGGCGACGTCGATTTTGTCGGCTGGAATGCCGTATTTCTCGACGATGATATCTTTGGTCGCTTGGCTGACGGCGACGATTTTGTCAGCCCAGACCAGGCCTTCGTATTCGATTTGGCGAATCAGCGGATTGCCGCCCGATGCGCCGCCACGGTCAAATTCGGTTGCGTGTACGTGGGCGACAAAGGGAATGCCAAAATTCTTCTTTGCCAGGATGCCGGCCTCATAAGTCAGCCAATCATGTGCATGGATAACGTCGGGGCGATGCGACATTAAATACTGCTCGATGAAGCGGCAGTAATCGCGCTGCACGTCACGAATTGAGAAGACGCCGTCATCGCGGTCCGAGGCGAAGCGTTTTTCGTCGATATTGTCGGAATCATAAGCTGAGCCGCCGTATTGATGCAAGGGTGCGACGTGCGTAGCCGATAATACCTTCATAAAGTCGAAATGATGATCTGATTCATAGGGCACTACAAAATCAATGTCTGCTCCGAGCTTGGCTAGTGCTTTTGATAAGCTCAAGCAAGCTACCCCTAGACCGCCACTGTTGTGTGGGGGGAGCTCCCACCCTAGCATCAAAATTTTCATCTATATATTAGTATAACACTAAGCGCACTAAGCACAAGCAATTTTTGCCGTTTTGAGTCGCATTTAACTTTCTACTATAGCGCAAATTGTGAATTATACAACTCGGCATAGAAGCCGTTTTGTTTCATCAGGTTTTTATGATTGCCCGACTCGACAATGTTGCCGTCATTCATTACTAAAATTAGGTCGGCATTTTTGATGGTTGACAAGCGGTGCGCAATGATAAACGACGTCCTTCCTTCCATCAATTTGTCCATAGCTGCTTGGACTAATTCTTCGGTGCGCGTGTCGACGTTTGAGGTAGCCTCGTCCAAGATGAGGAAAGGCGCATCTTCAATCATACCGCGCGCAATCGTTAACAATTGTTTTTGGCCGGCCGACACCTCGTCGCCTTCGGATAGTTGCGTGTTTAGACCGTCTGGTAAGGTGCGGATATAATGCGCCAAGCCAATCGTCTCGCAAATTTGCATAATTTTTTCATCGCTCACGTCTTTGCGGTTGTAGAGAATATTCTCGCGTACGCTGCCTTCGAACATCCAGGTATCTTGCAGCACCATCGTAAACAAATCACGGACATTCTCGCGCGACAAACTTTTCGTCGATACGCCGTCAATCATAATTTCGCCGTCGTTAATGTCGTAGAATTTCATCAACAGGTTGACCATAGTGGTCTTACCGGCGCCGGTTGGGCCAACAATTGCCACTTTTTGGCCGGCTTTTACGTCAGCACTAAAATCTTTGATGATAATCTCGCCATCGTCGTAGCCAAAACGAACGTGCTGGAAGCTAATGTCGCCATGTACTTGATTTTTATCGAGCCGTTGCGTGATGGCTTGCTGGCTGGGCATTTCTGCCTCGTCCACAAATTCAAAGACCCGCTCGCTGGCTGCAGCGGCCGATTGAAGACTGGTGGCAATTTGCGCCAAATCCGACAGTGGTGACGTAAACAAGCGTACGTAGGCGATAAAGGCTACAATGACGCCAAAACTAATCACGCCGTTCGAGGTCATCAGTGCGCCCACGATACAGACCGCTACGTAGCCAAAGTTGCTCACAAAAGCCATAATCGGATGCATTAAGCCAGACAAAAACTGGCTACGCTGGTTGGCCCGGTAGACGCGCTTGTTTAGGCGGTCAAACTTCTGGTCCGACTGCGCCTTGCCGTTGTAGGCCTTGACGACGTTTAGCCCAGAGTATGTTTCTTCAATGTGTGAATTGAGTTTGCCCAACGCCACTTGTCTTTCGACGAAATAACGTTGCGATTTGCGCAAGATTACCACCATCAAGGCGAAACCGACTAAACTAGCAATAATTGCCGTAATTGCTAGCAGCCAATTCGTCCAGAACATCATAACGACCGTGCCAATGAGCAACGTGGATGACGAAACGGCGGTTGACAGCGAATTATCCAGACTTTGCGTGACCGTGTCGACATCATTAGTGATGCGTGACAGTACGTCGCCAGTTTGGTGCCGGTCGAAATAGCGCAGAGGCAATCGATTGATTTTTTCGGAAATCTGCGTTCGCAAAGTTTTGGCAAAACGATTCGAAATTTGCGACATAATCAAGCCTTCAGCCAACGATAGTGCCGCACTGCTGACATAGAAGAATAGTAGAAGTAGAGCGAGTTGACCGATTGCAGATAAATCCATACTTTGGCCTGGCACTAGACCAACGGCGATTAGATCGGTAATTTTTGATAGTTGATTTGGCGCAACGATGGACATGATCGAGCCCCCCGCCGCACAAAGCAGGCACCAAAATACCAGCCATCGGAAGACGCGTAGCTCGCTCATGATGCGCTTCAATGCGCCACCAAAATCTTTGGCGCGTTGGTCGACGTGGTCGTGGGCTTTCTCGTCTCTAGGCATTTAGCTCCTCCTTCGTTAGTTGTGACAGCGCAATCTGTTTGTAGATTTCACAGTTCTTCATCAATTCTTTGTGCGTACCCATACCAACGCACACGCCCTTGTCGAGTACGAGGATTTTATCGGCGTGCATAATCGTACCAATGCGTTGCGCGACGATCAAGCTCGTGGCATCTTTGGTGTATTTTTTGAGCTCTGTCCGCAGAGTGGCGTCGGTCTTGTAATCGAGTGCCGAGAATGAATCATCGAAAATATAAATTTCGGGGTCACGCGCAATCGCGCGAGCAATTGCCAAGCGTTGCTTCTGTCCGCCCGAAATATTTGTCCCGCCTTGTGCAATATGTGAATCATAATCGTCGGGCATTTTTTCGACAAACTTTTTGGCCTGCGCCACGCGGATTGCCTCGTGGACTTTCTTCTCGTGAATTTTGCCTCTGCCATTATCGCCATAAGTAACATTGGATTTTACTGTCCCGTCGAATAGCACGGCCTTTTGCGGGACATAGCTGATTTTATTGTTGAGCGCCTGCAATTTGTATTCGCGTACGTCTACGCCGTCCACCAAAACGGCGCCGTCTGTTGCATCGTAGAAGCGCGGAACGAGATTAATTAGGGTAGATTTACCCGAGCCAGTCGAGCCGATAAAAGCCACAGTCTCGCCACGTTGCGCCGTAAACGAAATGTCTTTGAGCAGATAATCTTCGGCACCAGGGTAGCGGAAACTCACCTTACGAAATTCGACCACGCCATGCATATTTGCCTCGCCCTCTGTGCGCGTGCCGTCTTTCACGCTAATTTCGGCATCCAGGACATCGTTGACGCGTTTGGCCGACACCTGCGCTCGCGGTAGCATCATGAAAATCATCGTTAGCACCAAGAACGACATAATCACGTGCATTGCATAGGTAGAGAAGACCACCATGTCGCCGAAAATTGTTAGCTTGTCCTGCATCGCCGCGCCGTCAATAATATAGGCGCCAGCAAAATAGATGGCTAAGGTTACGCCATACATTACCAGATACATCGATGGTCCCATAACCGAAAAAACGTTCTGGACGAAGATTTGGGTATTGGTCAACTTGCTGTTGGTTTTTTCGAACTTTCGCTCTTGGTATTTTTCGGCGTTAAAAGCGCGGACGACGCGAATGCCCTTGAGGTTTTCGCGCGCAACGCCGTTTAATTTGTCGGTCAGTTTTTGGATAACCTTGAAGCGTGGCGTCACCAAGGCCATAATCACGGCATTTACTGCTAAAATTAACACGACGGCGACTGCGGTAATGGAGCTCCACTGCCAACTCTTGTTGGCAATTTTGAAAATCGCCCATCCGGCCGTGAGCGGCGCACGTACAATCATCCGCATACCCATTGAAAGAAGCATCTGAATTTGCGTGATATCATTGGTCGTGCGCGTAATGAGGCTGCTAGTCGAAAAACCTTTAACTTCGTTAATGCTTAAGTCCTCGACTTTGTCAAAGAGTACTTTGCGTGTGTGCATCGAAAAACTCGCGGCCACTACGGAGATAAAATAGCCAGATACAGCATTCGCTAGAAAGGCGCCCAGCGCACAGAGCAGCATGAAGCCGCCGTTCCGCAGGATGTCGGCCATTTCACTGCCTTCGGACTGCACTAAAATAGTAATTTCGGACATGTAATCTGGCATTTTTAGCTCCAGCCACACCTGCGCTACAATTGCCAGCAAAATCAATATGATGAAACAAAAATCATGTCGCGTCAAGTTCTTGAATAATCGAAACATCAAGTAATTATAGCGAAAAAACCGTCGCAAAGAAAGAGCCCCGCTACAAATGTAGCGGGGCGGGGAAGTCGCGATAGTGGCCAAATATCCTGAATGATTTTGTTCGTCCCTTTTGGCTTCTCCTCAAAGAAGAGAAGTCGTAGCGTTCGCAGCACTTCTTCGGAGGTGATGTCTCTAAAAAGGAGACAGGAGATTCCCGCTTCCCACGGGAAAAATGGTGGGCTTTCGCTCCTAGTAATTGCTTGGCCACTATCGTATAAGAGCCACCGTCCTGGCGGAGATTTGCTGGGCTTTTCTTGTTCGACGCGGGGTGTCGAGTGCCAGAAAAGCCAGCCATCTTCGGACGGCATAACCCTATAATAGCACAAAATATCAAAATAGTCAAGTATTTTGGCGAAAAATAACCATAATTACGATTAAAATAGCGATACTTGTCCAGGCGTCAGGCCGTCTGCTTCGGCGTCCGGCTTGTTTTGGTAAAAATCTACTACTTCCTGCGAGGCTTTTAGCGCGTTTGGCCAGATACGCTGCGTCAAAGAAAGCCCGCTCAAATTCTCGCAGCGACTGAGCGCCACATACAACTGTCCCACGTCAAAACAGTTTGGGTCTACGATTGCTTTTGGATAAGTCTGCCCCTGACTTTTGTGAATCGTGATGGCGTAGGCCAAGCGGAGCGGAATTTGCGTAAAAGTACCAATCGTGTCGTGCTCAATAGTTTCACCGTTCCAAATCGGGCGATTAATCGACCATTCGTGATACTTGACTTCGGATTTTTGGCGGTTATCCCAGATAACGTCGACTGAGCGTTGATTAATGCGCTTCACCGTACCCAACTGGCCGTTCTTGAAGTTTGCCTCGTTGCAAAGCGCAATTACGCGCGCGCCCGGTTTGAGTACCAATTCTAGGTCGGCGGCCTCGTCTCCCTTATTAACGGTACCCTCCTTGCTAGCCCGAAAGACATATTCGTCGCCGGCGATTTCGGCAAGTTTCTGCTGATTAATCCGCTGCGCTTTGGCATTAGTGGGGACCAAGTAAATTGCTTCTGGGTCGGGCTCGTCCATCATAATCTGATCGTTAAAGAATTCTAAGCAGGCTATATCGCCAATCCGTGCTTGGTCGAGTCGCCCCACAAAGCTCTCTTCGTCTTGGCGCACTACCTCGTCAAGTCGGTAATGGCGGAAATTGAAGTTGCTCCAGTTTTTCCCACTAAAACAGAAGCCATTCCCCAGGTTTGGGTATTTGTTCTGTAAAATCTCGCGGTCCTCTGCGCGCAGAACGGGTGGCAATTGGAAGAAATCGCCCACTACAATTAACTGTTTCTTCTTGTGACTGGCCCGTTCGGCCTTGAAAATCATTTCGGCAATGTAGTCAAACAAGTCTACACGACACATCGAAATTTCGTCAATCACAATCGTCTGCGCGTTCAGAATTTCTTCTGGCGGCTTGATGGTTTTTGCACAATCATAAACTTGTCGGTAGGGCAGATGGAAGGCGCGGTGGATTGTGCTGCCACCACGTAGTTTGAGGGCAGCAATGCCCGTTGGCGCACAGGCGACCATGGCCCGCTTTGCGTAGTCTAAATAACGCTGTAGCACATAGGATTTGCCCGTACCGGCGTCACCCGTCAAAAAAACGTTGCGCCCATCCAGCATAGCGGTAAGCGCACTTTTCTGGCAATCTGTCAGACCGGCGTATTTATCCGTGTTGCGCATTTTTTAATTATATAAGACAAACAAAAAAGCTGCATCGTTGCAGCTGGCTTTGTGGCAGGGGCGGCAAGACTTGAACTCGCGACACCTGGTTTTGGAGACCAGTGCTCTACCAACTGAGCTACGCCCCTAGAGCTGCCCAAATTATACCACAAGACCAGCGGGCGCAGAAAACGTAAGGACTTTATGCTAAAATTAGCTTAAGGAAACAAGGAGAAAGCCATGTCAGCAGATAAAACCGAAGCACCTAACGCCAGTATTCCGCCCAGCGAGCCAAATCCTTCTGCGCCTAATCATAGTAGTGGCCTCAAGGTATTTTTCATTGTAATTCTAGTATTTTTTGCAGTCTCTATACTGTTGCCTATTGTGTTAGCGGCCGGGGTATTCATGCGCTATGGCGACGAAATTATTAGCGAAATCACCCGAGAATTCGACCGCAGTGGCTCCTCCACGCATGATTGGGCTGATTTTTCGCCAGCAAACTACGAAGGTGTTTGGCAGGCGTATCAAAATGACACTTGTTACATCTTTGACGATGCTGGCTCATTCCGAGTTTCTGGGGGTGATTGTTACGACGCCGCACAGAGTACGACCTACTATAGCGGGGCCTACCAGCTGGATAGCCGTGCCTTTGCGGCTCTTCAAAGCGCCCATCTGACGCTCGATGACATCTACACTAAAGCTAAGCTGGACAACTCTACTAGTCTGACGCCCAACGATATCTACTTGCTCAAGTTCAACCCAACTGAGGCAAAGCGTAGCGGCGAAGCCATCGACCCAACCGAGTTTGATGCCGAATATCTCCTCTTCGTGCGTACAGCCGACTTTAACGCCATAGTCTATAACCCGGCGACCAGTGAAGTCGTTCAACTCGACTGGCGCTCAACGGTTTCATTGGAGGGCGTGACCGAGGAGCACGGTGCACCAGATCCAGCGGACGCCACTAGCAAGCCGGATACGACCAATATCTAGTTCGTGCTAGAATATATCTAGTATGTACGATATATTTACGGAATTTATTCGCGATAGTCAACATATCTGCGTTATCCAAGCCGAGAATCCCGACGGCGATTCTCTCGGTGCGGCACTAGCGCTAGAATCTGCGCTCAGTGACAAACAAGTATCCCTGTATTGTCCAGTCGACATCCCCAAATATATGCGTTATTTCGAGGGGTGGAGCCGGGTAGAGAACGATTTCCCCTACAAAGCCGATGCATATATCATTGTTGACACTGCCGCAAGTGTGTTGTTGTCGAAGCTGCTCGACGATGCCGCTATCCGTAACTGCCTCTACTCTACGCCTGTGCTGGTTATCGACCATCACGAAACCGCGGCCGATTTGGACTTCCCGCATCAAGCAATCATTGAGCCGCAATCCTCGTGTTGCGGTTTACTGTATAAGATTTTCCAGGATCAAAATATCGCTATTGATGCCCTATGTGCCGAAAACTTGCTTTATGGTTTACTCTCGGATACTTTGGGACTCACGGCGCAATCGAGTACCGCCGACGATTATCGCGTGGCCGCCGACCTGATTGATCTTGGTGCAAAAGTCGCCGACATGGAAGAACGGCGCCGCGAATTTTCCAAAAAATCTGCCCGTATTTTGGACTACAAGGCCGACCTGATTAAGCGCATCGAATACCACCTCGATGGCCGCTTAGCGACCATTTTGATTCCGTTCGAAGATATCCAAGAATACTCTGATGAATACAACCCCAATGTGTTAATCCTCGAAGAATTACGTCTTGTCGAGGGGGTTGACGTGGCGGTTGCCATCAAGACTTATCCAGACGGTAAACTCACCGGCAAGATTCGCAGCACCAAGCCGATCGCCGAACAGCTGGCGGGCTACTTTGGCGGCGGCGGTCATCCTTATGCGGCCGGCTTCCGTATTTACGAGGACTACGCCGAGACTTTGCCCGAGATAATTTCGGCCACCATGAAGCTTTTAGATGAATCGTAGTGCTCGTGGTACAATATAACTATGAATTCTGGGTGGGATGTTGACATTGATAAAATTACACGCCGTATTCGTTTTTGTAATTATTTAAGTGTCGCGCAGATTTTTTTGCAAGACAATTTCTTGCTTGAGCGCCCGCTGCAATTTACTGATATCAAGCCGCGCTTGTTGGGGCATTGGGGCTCCTGTCCCGGCATTAATATTGCCTACGCTAACCTCAAGGAGCGTTTTCCACAGATGCAATTTATTCTTGGCCCTGGCCACGGCTATCCAGCTCTGCAGGCAAACTTGTTCTATGATGGCGACTTACTGCCGTATTATCCATTAGCTACGCCTAACCAGCAGGGAATTGAGTATATTTGTAAGCAGTTTTCCTGGCCCTACGGATTCCCGTCGCACGCTAGCCCGATGACGCCTGGCGTTGTGGCAGAAGGCGGCGAATTGGGTTATTCACTGGCGTCTGCTTATGGGGCTGCACTTGGCCGTCCGGATAAGTTCGTCGCTGTTTTGATTGGCGATGGCGAATTTGAGACCGCTACAGCTTTAGCTAGTCTCAACCTCAATAAATTACTGAATTCTCGTGCAAATGGTCAAGTGTTGCCAATATTGCATCTTAACGGCTACAAAATCTCTGCTCCCACGATTTACGGTCGCAGCAGCGAACGCGAGTTGTTGCAATTGTTGCGTGGCTTCGGCTATGAGCCAGTTATGGTCGACGGTCTTGACACGACGGCTTTTCAGCAAGTTCTTAGCGCATTGACGCCGCGCAGTTTTATCCTATTACGTACACCCAAGGGTTATTCCGGCCCCCAGGAGCTTGACGGTACAAAGATTGCCGATAATTGCGCTTCACATCAAGTCCCCCTGCCGAAAGCCAAAACCGACCCTGCGCAGCTGGCGATGCTCGAAGCCTGGCTAAAAGCTTATGAGTTTGAGGAGCTCTTCCATGAATTTACCGCAAACCGTTGAACACCCTGGTCGTGGCGATTTTTCATCGGCCCAACGCTTTGGCGAAGCTCTGCGCCGACAACTCGAAACAACTCCAGATTTTTACGTTTTTTCGCCCGACGAAACGAGCTCAAATCGGCTCGACGCAGTTTATCAAGCCAGCGCACGTGCTTGGCTACTACCGCAGCAGCCGTGGGACGAGCATCTTGCCGCTGACGGACGTATTATTGAACTTTTGTCAGAAAACACCTTATTTGCGGTGCTGGCGAGCCATATTCTGAACGGTGGTCGCGGCGCCATGACTTCCTACGAAGCTTTTTTGCCAATTATTTCTTCACAGCTCGATCAACACCTCAAGTTTTTGCAGCAGAGCAAAACGGTCACTTGGCGGCCAGATTACGCGCCGCTCAATCTTTTGTCGACCTCTTGTTGGCAGCGTCAGGACCATAACGGCTACACACACCAAAATCCCGCGCTCATTTCACAGGCATTAATGAAGCCGTCAAATTTGGCAAATTGCCTGTTCCCGGTTGACGATGTTGCAGCCGCAGTGGCAAGTGAATTTATGTTTGAGCAAAGCAAAAATGTTGTAAATATTACAACATTTAATAAAAATACTCTACCACGCTGGATAGACATTAACCATGCTCGCTTTCAGCTCACGAACGGCGGTGCGTCAATTTTTGGTTTTGCTTCGGACGATTGCCCTGACCTAATCGTATCGGGTATCGGCGACATCCCCAGTCGCGAAGCTTTGGCTGCCATTAAATTAGCGAAAACTGAGTTGCCCGAGCTGCGAATTCGTTACGTCGGCATTGCGGCGCTTTCTTATGCTGCGATTGGCACGACCGAATGCAAATTGTCGCAACAGCTATTTGATGAATACTTTGGTCACAATCTTCCAATTATTATTAATTTCCACGGTTATCCCGATACTATTCGCGCCATTATGTCGCACTATACCGATCCACGTCGCATAGATATTCATGGCTACCAAGACCAAGGGTCGACTACTTCGCCGATGGATGAACTTACACGCAATGCCTGCTCGCGTTGGGACTTATGTATTAATATCTTCGAGCGCGCTGGGCATCCCGAATTCACCGCCAAGTATCAAAATATTATCGCCGACAATGCTCATCACGCTGAGCTTTATGGGCTCGACGCCTAGTATATCTGTTATAATGGCGGCATGAGTAAGTTAATTTTAATCACCAACCCTGGATCTGCTAGCCGTAAATACGCCTTATATGATGGCGACGATTTGATGGCGCAGCTGCACTTCGAGTACGAAGGCAAAAAGGTCGTTTGTACTATTAACGACGTCGATGACGGTAAGAAGAAAATCACTCCCGCCATCAGCGATTTGAATGACGCGATTATTGCTTTGCCGCAAATTTTGCGCGACGAACAGTACGTGACGGAGCAGCATAAGCTTGCCGCGGTCGTAGTACGTATTGTGGCCCCTGGTGATTATTTTACGGAAGATCATATTGTCGATGATGAGTACATGCTGAAGCTGAAGGAAGCCGAAAAACGTAATCCCATCCATGTGCCAACTACCGCCAACGAGATTCGCGGCATTCGCAAACATTTCGCTGGCGTAAAAATTATTTCTGTATCCGATTCGGCCTTCCACTGGGAAAAGCCTGATACGATGAAATACTACAGCTTCGACATGGAACTAGCTGACCAGCACGAAATCAAGCGCTACGGCTACCATGGCCTAAGTTATGCCTTCATCTCACGTTACATGAAAGAGCATGACATTTTACCGGAAAAACTCATCGTGATGCACCTGGGCTCCGGCTCTTCAGTCTCGGCCATTCTTAATGGCAAGGCAATGGATAACTCGATGGGCTATACTCCGCTCGAAGGTGTGGCGATGTCGACGCGTGTTGGCACGATTGATGTTGCGGCCGCTCTGGCCATCAAGAAGGCCCTTGGCATCAAAACCGACGAAGAGTTTTTGCTATATCTCAATAAGCAGTGTGGCCTTTTAGGGCTTTCGGGCGTTAGCGACGACATGCGCGATGTCATTCAGAAACGCGATGAGGGTGATTTACGTGCCAGCCTAGCGCACTCAATTTTCGTTTACCGCATCCAAAGCTATATTGGCCAAATGGCGGCTGCTTTGGCTGGCGTCGACGCGATTGTGTTTGCCGGTACGATTGGCGAGCGCTCTAGTGAAATTCGACATTTCGTGACGCAGAAGCTTGGCTACTTGAATTTCTTATTGGACGCCGACAAGAATGACGCGCCAGAGTTTACGGACCGTCACGCATTAATCTCGACTGCGGACAGCAAGCCGATTTATATTATCCAAACCGACGAAACCGATGAGATGATTCATCGCGCCCAGGCCTTGATTGGATAGTGTAAACTAGAGTCATGGAGAGATTTTTTGATTACTTTGCGCCCACGCGCTATGATTTGGATTTGTGCATTAATGACCGCAAAACAAAACTGGACGGCCACGTCATCATTGACGGCAAGGCTAAGGCCGAAACCATCAAACTACATTCCGTAGATTTAGATATTCGAGAATTGTTAGTCGATGGCGAAAAGCACAGTTTTCAGCAAAACAAAAATTCGCTCGCCATCAAGCATCTAGCGCCCGGTTCGCATCGCATCGAAATTAAGTATCAGGCACTCATCAAAGACAACATGGAAGGCGCGTATCTTTCCAAGTATCAGCTCGACGGCGAAGAGCACCGCATTGTCGTAACTCAATTCGAATCTCATTACGCTCGCCAGTGCTTTCCTTGCGTCGATGAGCCGCTCGCGAAGGCGACTTTTCGACTGAAACTGAGCTCTCTACAGACTGACACTATTATTTCCAACATGCCGCCAAAGTTTAGCGTCACACAGGACGGTCGCAAGACCATCGAGTTCGAGGAAACGCCGCGTATGTCGACCTATCTTCTGGCTTTTGCGGCTGGCGAGTTAGTATCTTATGCGACACAGTCGCGACACGGTGTCGCAATCACCGCCTATGCCGGCCTACATCAAACGGTTGATTCTCTAAAATATTCTGCGCATTTTGCTGCGGAGGTGCTAGATTTCTATGATGACTTATTCAAGACGGCCTACCCATTACCCAAGCTGGATTTACTGGCTTTGCCAGATTTTGAGGCTGGCGCCATGGAAAACTGGGGGCTGACCACCTATCGCGAAATCGCCATGCTTGCCGACGACAAGTCCGCCATCGACCAAAAACTCTACGTCGACTTGGTCATTGCGCACGAACTATCGCATATGTGGTTTGGCGATTTGGTGACGATGGCCTGGTGGGATGATCTGTGGCTGAACGAATCTTTCGCAAATATGATCGAGATTTACGCTGTAGACAAACTGCACCCAGAGTTGGGCGCTTGGGATGAATTTGCCGCCACCACGGTGCAACTGGCACTAGGCAGGGATTGTCTGCCGGACGTACAGCCAGTCAAGGTCGATGTTGCCAATGTTAGTGATATTGAAAACCTCTTTGATGGCGCAATTGTTTACAGTAAAGGCGCACGGCTACTTTTGATGCTGATGCGGACGATGGGCGAACGGAAATTTTTTGCCGGCATCGCGGATTATTTCCAGAAATTTGCCTATGCCAATACGCAGGCTGACGACCTATGGCGCGCTCTAACGCCGCACGCAGATTTTGACGTCAAAAAGTTTATGACGCCGTGGCTAACGCAGCCGGGCTATCCTGTTGTTATGGGCAAGCAGCAGAGCCGCTTCTTAGTCGCGGGACAGGACGATAGCTCCAAATATCCCATTCGTGACCTCCGCGATGATTTGTCGGGGCATTATTTAATCCAATTGTCCGATGAAGAATTGGCGCAGAAAATCGCCAAGTTTGATCAACTCAGCAAGGAGCAAAAGCTTCGCCTTATTATTGACCGTCGCCTTTTGGCAAAGACCTCGCGCCTCAGCGCGGCTAGTCTTCTGTCTCTCTTGCGATGCTATCGTCGAGAATGCGACGCTGTCACATGGGAGTTGTTGTCGGCGGCTATTAGTGATCTCAAGATATTTTTCGAAACCAATACGCCAGAAGAGACCCAGTTCAAGGCTTATGTCGGACAGCTGGCCGATTATAACTATCGCCGTTTGGGGATTCACGCCAAGGCGGGGGAGCCGTTGGGCGATACGCGTTTGCGGCCAATCATTATGGCGCTCAAACGCTATGCCGGCGATCGAGCCTTCTTTGACCGTGTTGTGCAAGCGTATCGTGATGTGCCACTTGAGCAGATTGACCCGAACTTCCGTTGGGTGGTGCTGGCGGTTTTGAGTAATCAAAACAGCGACTTAGCAGCAAAATATTTCGCGCTTTATAAAACCAGCCACAACGTGGTGCTAAAAAATGACCTGATGGATGCCATTACCCTTACTAAAGACCGGACTTTGGCGGCCGAATTTTTCGCGGCGTTGAAGACTGGCGAAATTCGTCCACAAGATCGTTTATTCTTCTTTGTGCGCTTGATGCGCAATCGTCACCTGCGCCAAGCCAGTCTTGACTGGTTCTACGCGAATTGGTCTTGGCTCAAAGACGCCGAGGGGAGTAAAACCGCTCCCGACTACCCCCGCTATATTGCCGGCACCATTACTCAGAGCGCGGACGCCGCACAATATCGCGGATTTTTCCAAGCCTATCGCCAAAATCCTGCTTTTGCGCGCAACATTAAAATCGGTCTCGCCGAAATCGATGCTCGCTTACGACTAATTGAGGCTGACCGTAATAATATATATGCCGCATTAGCGCAAGAAGTCCAATCTGTAAAAATCTCGTAAAAAAGCCTTGCATCAGAAAGAAATTTGCTGTACAATAGTATTCAGTTTTTAAGCAAGTTCGCTTGATTATTTATGAACCTCTGCTCACGTCAGATAAATGCGAGGAAGAATAACTATATTTTCAGCCCGCGAGAAATTTGTCGGTTAACAATTTGATGACAACATAGGAAATTAAATTGGCGGTATCGACTCTTTGAGTCGTACCAAACTGTAATTGAGTATCAATTACTAGTTAAGTCAATGCATAAAAAGGTACATAAGGGCACTGATAGTGGATGCCTTGACATTTGCAACCGATGAAGGCCGTAGAACTCTGCGATAAGCTTCGGGGAACTGAGAACAAGTTTTGATCCGGAGATTGCCGAATGGGGAAACCTAATACGAGTCATGTCGTATTGCCGTTAGCTGAACACATAGGCTAATGTGACGGGAACCAGCCGAACTGAATCATCTTAGTAGGTTGAGGAAGAGAAAGTAACCAACGATTCCGAAAGTAGTGGCGAGCGAAATTGGAACAGTCCAAACCTCAAGATAACCATACGGGTTTACGCCCAGAGTTATTAGGGGTGTTGCGTGTTTAGATAATTTTTATGCCAAGCAGTTAAGTAATTGACCGTTTGGCATAAAAACCGACAGCGTAAACTGAGCGGATAAGTTTCTTAGTTGTTAGCGGAAGCGTTTGGAATGACGCGCCAAAGATGGTGAAAGCCCAGTATGCGAAAACAACTTTTGAACTTATATATCTTTTCACAAGTAGGACGGGGCACGAGAAACCCTGTTTGAATCCGGCAGGACCACCTGCCAAGACTAAATATTGCAAATGATCGATAGCGAACTAGTACAGTGATGGAAAGGTGAAAAGAACCCCGGGAGGGGAGTGAAATAGATCCTGAAACTCAGTGCCTACAAGGTGTCGGAGCCCGTAAGGGTGACGGCGTGCTTTTTGTAGAACGATCCAGCGAGTTAATTTTGTCGGCGAGGCTAAGTCAAATGATGGAGCCACAGTGAAAGCGAGGGTTAATAGCCCGTCTAGTCGGCAGGATTAGACCCGAAACC
>JAFUBT010000003.1 GCA_017460065.1 Candidatus Saccharimonadota bacterium
AGGATCAAACTCTCCATTAAATGTTGAATTTAAAAAACTCAAAACAAAGTAAAACTGACGATGACAGAATCCCAAGGCTAAAGCCTCGAAATTCTTTAATTGCACAACTAAATTGTTAAAGAATGAAAAGCCCCAATTACTACTAGACCTCTAAAAGATGACTCCTCGCAATTGGACTGTTATAATATTACCCCAAAACCAACCCCGATGCAAGGGTTTTTTTATTTTTTGCAATATTTCGTACTCGTTTTGCGCTTTTTGCCTTCTAAATGGCCCTAGAAGACCACTCCCATTACGATCCCAATCAATACACCAATGACTGCTCCAACGGCCACCTGCGGGATTGTATGCCCTTCGACGACCTTTACTTTACGCTTCTTATAATTATGGTCCATCGCAATCACATTCAGCATTTTCCCCTGCTCGCCCACGGCGTAGCGCACGTTCACGGCGTCATAGATAACGATTACCGTCGTACACATAGCCAACACGCAAATATTCGACAGGAAGCCATTCTGCATGCCCAGAAAGACCGTCAGCGCCAAAAAACTCGCCGTATGGCCACTCGGCATTCCGCCACTGCGCACAAAACAATCCACTATCTCACTCCAACTAAGCGGTCGACCAGTCTTAATCATGTCGCCAATCAGCTTACCAGTCTGTGCGCAGAACCAGCCAGCAACAAAAGCAACTAATCCTCCAAGTCCTTCCATAATATATCCATTATATATATTCTGAGCTTTTTTCGCAAAAAGCGCCCCTATCTTAAGAACAGAGGCGCTTTATTGAGTTTTTTATTTTTTCTTACTGGCGGCCTTGTTAGCTTTCGCCGGCTTCTTTTCAGCTGTCTCTGTCGCCGCTTCTTCCTCCTCTTTCGGAATAATCCCAATCGAGGCTACCGTATCGCTATCATTTAGTTTCATGATGCGGACACCCTGTGTTGCCCTACCCAGAGTCGGAATATCTTTCACGGCTACCCGAATCGCTTGCCCCGAAGTCGACATCATAATAATCTCCTTCGCCTCTGGATCAAGCGTATGCACTGCAGCAATCGGACCAGTCTTAGCGGTAATCGAAGCCACTTTCACGCCCACGCCGCCACGTTTGTGCGGCGGGAAGTTTGTCACAGCAGTCATCTTACCATAGCCCTTAGTCGAAACCGCAATCAGCTTTTGACTCTTCGGGTCGCTCACTACATCCATACCTACTACTGTGTCATTCGGGCGCAAACGCACACCACGCACGCCACGCGCCGTCCGCCCCATCGGACGCACCTCGGCTTCGTTAAAGCGGACTGCTTGCCCTGCCGAAGTCGAAATCACGATATCGTTCTGGCCAGAAGTACCACGCACCCAGCGCAGCTCATCGCCATCATCCAGGTTAATGGTAATTAGGCCATTTGTGCGAATGTTTTCGTACTGCTTAATTGGCGTCTTCTTGATTGTCCCCTTCGTGGTCGTCATAAACAAGAAGCCGTCATCCCCCACTTCATCGCCCTGCTTAATGACCGCCGTAATGCGTTCCTCTGGGTGCAAATTCACCAAATTCACGCTCGCAGTCCCCTTCGCCGTTAACGATGATTGCGGAATCTCGTAAGCCTTCAAGCGGAATACCCGCCCCTGATTTGTGAAGAACAACAGATAATCGTGCGAACTGGCCGTAATAATCGTGTCGATAACGTCCTCTTCTTTCGTCGTCATACCACGACGACCCTTACCGCCACGGTTCTGCTTCTTGAAGTCCGCTTGTAATACACGCTTTACATAACCCTGCGCCGTCAATAGCACCGCACTCTCTTCGTCTGGAATTAGGTCTTCTTCGGCAAATTTACCCAGCTCATGGTTAAAGATTTTACTGCGTCGCTCGTCGCCAAACTTCTCTTTAACGGCGAGTAGCTCTTCTTTGACCACACGGAGGACTTCTTTTTCGTCTGCCAAAATCGCTTCAAGTTTCTTGATTAAGTCGTGTAGTTCTTTCAGCTCGTCTTCAATCTTGTCGCGTTCCAAACCTTGCAAACGACGTAGCTGCATCGCCAAGATTGCCGCCGCTTGCACTTCACTCAGGCCGAAACGCTCCATCAAGCGTTTGTCGGCATCATCGTAGGATTCGCGAATCGTCTTGATGACCTCATCAATATGGTCGAGGGCAATCTTCAAACCCTCCAAGATGTGCGCCCGTTCTTTAGCTTTGTTCAAGTCAAATTCCGTCCGGCGGCGAATCACTTTTTGCCGATGTTTAATGAATTCTGCCAAAATTTCCTTCAGGCCCATCACCTTTGGCTGAATACCGTCCACCAACGCCAGTACGTTATAGTGGAAAGTTGTCTGCAGACCGGTCAATTTATACAGCTGATTCAAAATCTTCTTCGGGAAAGCATCTTTCTTTAGTTCAACAACAATCCGAATCTTGCCACGCGCTGATTCATCTCGCGCATCAGCGATGTGATCCAGCTTCTTCGCCAAGACCAACTCGCGCACTTTGTCGACAAAGCCTTCCTTACTCATGCCATACGGCACTTCAGTAATCACGATACTGTAGCGGCCGTTCTTGCGTTCCTCGATACTTGTAACCGCGCGAATCGTTACTGCACCCCGGCCACTTTCATAGGCCTGAATCATCGGTGCGCCGCCGTAAACCTCTGCTCCAGTCGGAAAATCTGGCCCTTTCACATACCGCATCAATTCTTTCAGTGTAATATCCGGATTGTCGATTTGCGCTACAGTTGCATCGACCACTTCGCCTAAGTTGTGCGGCGGAATGTTGGTTGCCATACCAACCGCAATACCCATTTGGCCATTCAGGAGGATATTCGGCACTGCTGCCGGCAGCACCTCTGGTTCTTTCTCAGTACCGTCAAAGTTATCCCGGAAATCTACGGTGTTCTTTTCGATGTCGGCCAATAATTCGCTGCCAACCTTATCCATCCGCGCCTCGGTATAACGCGAGGCGGCCGCCTCATCGCCATCCATCGAGCCAAAGTTACCTTGCCCTTCGACCAATTTGTAGCGCATCTTCCAAGGCTGCGCCAAGTTCACCATCGCATCGTAAATCGAGGAGTCGCCGTGCGGGTGGTATTTACCCATCACTTCACCAACGATACGCGCCGACTTCACCGTTGCATGCGGCGCCTTCCAGCCGTTTTTCTCCATCGCATATAAGATACGTCGATGCACTGGTTTCAGACCATCACGCACATCCGGCAAAGCACGATCGATAATCACCGACATCGAATAACGAATGAAGGAGTCTTCCATCACGTTTTCGACCGTCAACTCCTCGACACCGTCGCTTGCCACCTTCGCCGTCAAGCCGCCGACCTTGCTCGCTGCTGCTGCTTCGGCGTCCGCCCGGGCCTGCGCTTCAGCCTCAGTACCATTCACGACGTCACCTAATGCCTCGTCAAGACCTTTGTCATCTGCCGCATCTGGCACGCCGCCAATCTTACTGTTTCTCTCTGGTTCTTCTGGAATATTTTCGTTCTTTTTCTTATCTGCCATAATCTATCCTCCTAGAAGTCCAATTCGTCCAAGTTAACGGTTGCCGCCCGGGATTGAATAAAGTTCTTGCGCAAATCGGCCTCCGACCCCATCAACTTTGTAAAAATCGCATCAGCCTTCTCGGCGTCTTCAATATTTACTCGAATCAGCGTACGGTTTTCGGGGTTCATGGTTGTCTCCCACAGCTGAGCGGCATCCATTTCGCCCAAACCCTTAAAGCGCTGCTGTGCTGTGTAGCCGGCCTGCTTAAAGCGTTCGGCATTCTCGTCAATCTTCGTACCGGCCGCCCGACGCTCGGCAATCCGCTTACTCAGCGTTGCCTCCAAGGCATCTTCGTTATAAATATATTCAATCTTACGATTCGGACCCGTACCCTTAATCAAGCCAAAGAGCGGCGGCTTTGCCAGATAAACGTGCCCAGCTTTAATTACCTCAGGCATATAACGGAAGAAGAAAGTCAAAAGCAAAGTTGAGATATGCGCACCGTCAACATCCGCATCCGTCATAAACACAATCTTGTAGTAACGTAAGCCATTAATATCAAACTGGTCACCAATTCCAACCCCCAAAGCCTTAATTAGGGAAACCAACTCCGCGTTGGCGTACATCTTGTCGAGCCGCGCGCGTTCGGTGTTTAACACCTTACCGCGTAGCGGCAAAATCGCCTGAATCTTGGAGTCACGCCCTTCCTTGGCCGAGCCTGCCGCCGAGTTACCCTCTACGATAAATAGCTCACATTGCGTGCGGTCACGTGACGAACAATCCGCCAATTTTGATGGCAAATTCAAGCCTTCGAATGCACCCTTGCGAATCACATTGTCGCGAGCGGCGCGGGCTGCTTTGCGCGCTCGTGCAGCCAAGGTTGCTTTCGTCACAATCTTCTTGGCGATATCTGGATGCTCCTCGAGGTAGTAAGCAAAATACTCGCTCATCACCTTATCGACATAGCTTCGCACCTCTGGGTTACCCAACTTGTTCTTGGTTTGCCCCTCGAACTGTGGGTCTGGAATCTTTACCAGTACTACTGCTGTCAAACCTTCCTTAATATCGTCACCCGTCAGGTTATCTTCTTTCTCTTTCAAAAGATTGTTTTTACGGGCGTAATCGTTAATTACCCGATTCAAGGCCGTCCGGAAGCCCACCACGTGCGTACCACCATCTGGCGTCAAGACGTTGTTTGCGAAAGGCCGCAAAGTCTCGGCAAAAGTGTCATTGTATTGCACCGCCAACTCGACGATACCATCGCCAATCTGCTTTTCGGCATAGAAGATATCCTCGGTGAGTACTTCCTTGCCACGATTCATCCGACGTACATAGCTCTTGATGCCGCCCTCAAAATAGAATGAATCGTGTTTACCAGTCCGCTCATCATACACTGACGTCAAGATGCCCTTCGTCAAATAAGCCTGATGGCGCAAATAATTCACTACCCAGTCGTAATCAAATTCGACGGTTTCTTTAAAAATTGCCGGGTCTGGATAGAAAGTAATACTCGTGCCATGCTGCTCGGTCTTACCGGTCACCGCAAAAGGCACCGACGTCTTGCCGACCTCGAATTCAACGTGGTGAATCTTACCATCTTTGCGTACCTCGGCCACCATATGAGTCGACAAGGCATTCACCACTGACGAGCCCACACCGTGTAGACCGGACGACACCTTGTAGCCACCGCCGCCGAACTTACCACCCGCGTGCAATACGGTTAATACTGTTTCTAGTGCAGACATTTTTGTTTTGGGATGGATATCAACTGGGATACCACGACCGTCATCATCAACTCGGCAACCACCGTCCGCTTGCAAAGTCACCTTTACATGCGTCGCAAACCCCGCAATCGCTTCGTCGATGGAGTTGTCGGCAATTTCCTTAATCAGATGGTGGAGGCCATCATAGCCAGTCGAGCCAATGTACATGCCTGGACGTTTGCGTACCGGTTCAAGCCCCTCGAGAACCTGAATCTCGGACGCATTATATTCCTCACCGGCCCCACTACCGGCTTTTTTCGTTGCAGCCATATAATACTTACCTCAACTTTGATGTTTAATACATATCTAATATTACGCCGTTTATCTCTAAAATACAAGTTTAAGCCCTTTATTTCGCGCTCTAAGGCCCTTCAAAACAAAAAGATGCATTCCACCACATCTTTTGCGTCAAATGGCCTATTTTTAGCGCCACCGCAAAACAATACCGTCGTCTTCCTCCGTCACTGCCGGCCCCGCCGGCTTTGTTGCGGCTGGCGCCGCTGATACCGAATTTGCATCGGGCGCTTTTTTATCTTCACTGGCAGCCGTTGGCGCATTCATCACAGCCTGCGCTTTTCGCGCCTCGTGTCGCTCCTTCAGTTTTTGCGGAGCCGTCTTGGACGCTGCCGCCTGATTATCCACCGCAGCCGCTTGGCGCGCTTCGCGCTTGGCTTTTTCGTCCAATTCAGCTTTACGTCGTAACCAAGAATCCAAGAAGCTCTCTTTGGGCTTTGCCTCCTCTGCCCCAGGCGTGGTAGTCGTTGCCTGCGCAGTTGCACTCGTCGTCCCCCCAGCGTCAGCAGTCACGGCCGGCCGCGGTTCTTCGCTCGCCGCTAATCGCTCATCAATTTCCGCTTCGACCTCAGCCCGCGGTCGACCATGCTTCGACAATGCGTATTCGCGCATCCGCCGCATCAATAGCTCATTCGACTCGCCAAGTGGCGGCAACAGATTCATCGTAAACGGCGCCGTCGGCATATCGAACATCATTACCGTCGCAATCGCCATGAAGTTCGGCTGTTTGTGCAAATCTTCCGCCGTAAATACTGGGGCAAAAGCCCGCTCCATTAGCTCCGCATCAGTTACACCTAACCGCCCCGACATCAAAGTACCAACGTTACCCAGCAAAGCCTCCCGAATCTTATCGGTCAATTGCGTCATAAACTGATTTGCCAATATTAGGTTCAGTCGATATTTTCGCGCCTCCGACAAAATCGACTCAAAACTCTCGGTCGCGAAGTTCTGGAACTCATCCACAAACAAACAAAAGTCCTCGCGTTCATCTTCTGGCGTATCTGCCCGACTCATCGCCGCCGCCTGGAATTTCATCACGAAAATCATCCCCAACAACTTCGCATTGAGTTCGCCCGTTTTGCCCTTCGACAAATTTACCAGCAGAATCTTCTTGTCGTCCATGATTTGCCGAATATTAAAGCCCGACTTTGGCTGCCCCAAGATATTCCGCATCATTTTATTACTCAAGAACGGCCCCCATTTCGACACAAACCAACTGACTACTTCACCTGCTTCACTCGACCGTTGCGACGCCGGGAACTCCTTGGTCCAGTAGTCGTACACGGTTTTGTCCGTCACGTACTTCAGCTTGGACTTAACAAACTCGCTATCGATAAAGCAGCGCGGCACATCAATAAAGGTTCCCCCCGCTGGATCGCTCATCAGTAGCAAAGCTGCATTGCGGAACATATGCTGTGCGCGTGGGCCAAAAATCCCCTGATTTCCTGGGTCATACAAGCTCACCAGCATGTTCAAGGCTTCCTGCACAATGAAGTCCTTCTGATCTTCATTTTGGAACTCAAACATATTCATGCCCACCGGGTTTTCCAAATTACCCGGCTCAAACAAAATCACATCGTCCATCCGTTCCGGTGGCACCTTGCTTAGCAGTAATTCCACCGCATCGCCATGTGGGTCGATGAACGCAAAGCCCCGTCCATCACACATATCCTGGTAAGCAATGTTGGTCAGTAAAATTGACTTACCCATACCAGTCGAACCAATTACATAAGTGTGGCGCCGGCGATCCTTGTCGCGCAGGCGAATAATCTTCTCTTCGCCCCGGAACTTGTTCACGCCCAAAATCACCCCCTCCTCGGGAATCTTGGCCGGACCATCAACCTGTTTTGTCGCCTGCCGCTCAACTTGCGACGTCGGGATCGAATTCTGCGCCGGCAAATGGAAGAGGCTCGCCATCTCGACACTATTCAAAATCATCTCACGCTGCGTCTGCGGGAAGGACCGTAATATATATTCACGCGCCAAAGTTCCGCTGTTTTTCAGGGCGTCATAACGAAAACCGTTGTAATTCGTCAAATCAAACTGCGAAAACACCGCCACTACATTTTGTAGCAAACTCTCTGACCGCGCCCGCGATGCTGAACTAGCGCAAATCCGAATCAATACTTCGAAACCTGGATAGCGTGTTTTTTCCTCAATCCGCTGAATCTCTTCCTGCTCCAAGTTAGTTAGAATCCGTTCCGTGTCCTTGTATGCAGCGTGCTCTTCTGGTGGCTGCCACAAAGCTTGCGCCACGTCGCCCACCAAATTGCCCGCATTGTACACCATCCGGCCCACCAAATTACCCGACGCGTTGCGTGCTTTCTTGCCCTCGCGAATATTTTGTACTCGCTGCAAAGATTTTTGTGTCCAAGATCCATCCGTCGGCCGGAACATAACTTGCACGCCCACGCCATCGCCCTTCTTGGCAATCGACAAAGCGTTAATCAAAGCTAGACTCGCGTCGCGTTTCGAGTCCTGATAGCTCGCAATCGGGTACCAATAATCGCCCTTTAGACGCAATTCACCCCCCGCCACCGCATCTACGCCCCCTGTCTCATTGAAGAAGTTCGGGTCCGCCACTTCTTCCAGCCGCGCCGTCGGATAGGCCGCCGTAATCGCCTGTTGCACCGTATCTGTTAACACTGCCGGCACTACCGCATAATATTTAATCGTCCCGTTATGTGCCACAATCTCGAAACTTAAATGCCTCTGTCCATAAAGTCTGCTTTTTAAGCCCTTCGTTAAAGTCGAAGCGATAATACTATACATCACTTGCGCTTCAGATAACTGCTCATCCGTCACGTCGCGCTCGTCACGCCCGCCACCTTGAATATCGTCCGTGCTGGGCGGCAGATGAATTAGCATAGGCACCATCTTGAGCGAGCGCTCATAGTTCTTACGATCCCGTTTGGCTCCGGCAAACATCCGCCATAGCAGCGCCAACACTACAAAAACTACCGCCAAAACCGCCAAAAGCTCTACCACCGCCACCACATCCATAGCTACTTGCCGTCACCTCGATTACGATTAAAAGCTTTTTTCATCATATCCCACCGTGCTACGTCCAAATCTGCCACCAACTGATGTGGATTTTGCTTATTTTTATTGATAATCTTCACAACATGGTCCATATAAGCCTTCGGCAATTCTTCCACATCGCGCGGCACCGCCGTCTCAGTCAAAGCACGCAAATCCGTATCCGTCGGCGCGCCTTCGGAAGCCGTCGCTGTATCCGGATGTGACAGCGCAGCAGCCTGTTGCTCCGGCATTGATAGACTCATCATCTGGTCGTCTGCTGTTTCGGCCGCTTCCGGCGTCGGCATCGCCTCGCCGCCAATCGTCGGTTGTTCCATCGTATCTGGGCGCAAGTCCGGCCGCCCCTCTACAAAAGCACCAAAATTATCTACCACGCCACCCTCAAAAGGATTGGTCGCAGCCGTGCTCTCTTTGGAGCTCTCTCCCGTAGCCGCACCAGAGTTATCCATAAGCTTTATTATATCATAGAATATCGCAAGCAATCAGAAAACACAGCACCGCCTCGACCGCCAATACTAGCACTACTTCCAAGATGGTTATCCCGCCCAAAGACGAGCACACAAGTAAAATCAATGGCGCTACCGCTACCGCCGCACCATAATAGTAACTCTTGCGCTCTATGCCGCCCGCGTGCGCCTTGTTTAAGAAAGCACGAAACCGAAAAAATAGCCTGCAGCCCAATACTGCAAGCCCTAAAAATAGCACATAAGCGGCTATTAAAAAGATGAGAATCCCCAGTGGTCCTACCCCACTCGGCGACGTAAAGAACATCATCCCCAACAACAACACCCCCGCTATCGCGTCGCAGGATAACAAAATCTTGTCCCAAGTCTTCTCCATGCCCACATTATAGCATGCAAGCATAAGCAAAAATCCTCACTTTCCTGCACAGTCAAAACCAAAACTCCACGAAACGGTTTCGATGGTGCCCGAAGCAACGATCAACTCGTGACGATGTTCGCTCTGTCCTCTTTTTCTGCCGCTTACCGGATAATGTGCTAGGCTCAGAGTCCCCCATAAGACGGCCCAGGTTTAATAAATTATCCAAACCTGGGCTCGAAGTAGAGGGAACTTATCTGGCGAAATAAATCTTACTATGTGCCACAAGTTTAATCCTCTACTTGAGCTTTATTGACCGCCTCTCATATAGAGAGGCACATCCTTGCATTTGGTGATAGTCTACTCTGTTTTGGGTATCTAAGGTGCTAGTCGACTGTTCCCAAATACGCGCTCTACGCTCATTGCATCACTGCAATATTTGGCGGAGCTTAGCTTACTCCTAGAAGTGTAATTTATGGCTAGAAATAAGCTATGGCGACGCCAAATCGTTCAAATCTGCCTTCTTTACATTCTCCACTCCACTGTTTTTATTTTTGTTTTGTGCGTGTTTGTTTTGATTAATTGCACATCCTGACTATAGCAAAGCACAAGCCAAAAGTCAATAATATTATTGTTCAAAATTCAAAGTATTTATCACAACATTTTGCACCACATACAGGAGTAGAAACTCGCAAAAATGCTAGTTGTATTTTTTACAACACTATTTTTGCCCTCCGTCCAATCAGCAAAAACCATATTTTCCAAACTCGCAGCTGCTTTTCCAGAATCTTCGCGCCGCAATATTTTTAGACGTCCATACGTTGTAAATAATACAACAAAAATCTATTGACACTAGCATTTTGAACAATTATTATAAGGTTAGCTTTTGAATAAATATCTTATACAAAAGCCAAAAACAAACATCGATTCCAAAATATAACTCCATACTCCACACAGAAAGATCCGGTTTTCCTCGCAGTTACCGGATCTTTTGCTATCCTGGGGTATTTCTGATTAATTTCTGGGTTCAACGCATCTCCACCCCCCCCTCTTCTTGCACCACTCTCTGCTATTCATAACTGCACCCCACCAAGCAAGCTACCCACCTCCCCCATGCCGCCATCACCAACATAACAACTACTGCAGTCACGGCGTCATCTAGGCATTCAAGCACGGATTCAACAAAAAACGACCACTTGGTCGTTCTATTTTGGTCATAATTTCTGTTGTAAAAAATACCTAAACAGTGGTGGAGCTGCCGGATACTGCCTCCGGGTCCGAAAAATCTTCAATCATGCAATCTACGAGCATAGTCTGTTCTTTTATCTTGGCGGGGACAAATCAGCTGGAATAGACAAAACTAATCTGCGGCCATGACTGGATTTTCGTGCAACTTCTCGTCACGGAGGTCACCTTAATGCCATATCTATGATACCTCTATGCCCTATGGCAATCGCGCACAGAGGCAAGCCTACTAAATTAGGCTAAAGCGTAAGCTGGCATGTATGCCACGTGCTTACTAGCAGTTTTTTCTGCATTTATGGACTGTACTTACGGTACAAATCGACTCGCCTGCATGTTGTTAATAATCCGTCTAAGCTTTGTCAGCCCCAACTACCGCCATTTTATCACAATCATGCTTTTCTTTCAATCTACCACCCCTTATACTAGCCGCATGTCTACTGCAAAATGTTACTCTGCTATTCCGCTCGGCTTCACTGGGCGCTCCATCACTGTCGAATGCGACAGCCTGCATGGTCTGCCCGCATTTAATATCGTCGGCCTGCCCGGCCGCAGCATCGACGAAAGCCGACTTCGCATTCGTTCTGCTATCAAGAACTCCGGCTTTCGCTTCCCAGCAGATAGGATCACCGTCAATCTCGCCCCCGCAGACCTTCGCAAGACTGGCACTGGTTTTGACCTACCTATCGCCGTAGACATCCTCGTGTCATCCGGCCAACTCCTCCAACGCGACCTCGAGCAGCGTGCCTTCATTGGCGAATTATCCCTCAACGGAGGCATTAAAGCCACGCATGGCATCATCAACGCCATCGAAGCCCTATCCAGCAAAATGCTCCGCGAAATCTATATTCCTGTCGACAATGCCGCCGAGGCCGCACTCATTGCCGACCAACACACTATTATTCCCGTACAATCGCTCCGCCAACTCTGACTACATCTGAAGCAAATTCACCCCATTTTACCCCTGAGCAAAAATGTCAAAAATACACAAACAGATAACCATAAGCGTCTTCTACTAGATCATATATCTGGTCAGCACGAAGCTAAGCGCGCCATTATCATCGCAGTCGCCGGCCGCCACAACATCCTTCTACATGGCCCACCCGGCGTTGGCAAAACCATGCTCGCCCAGGCCGCCCGCGACCTTCTTCCGCCCGTCAGCCACGACGAAAGCATCGCTATCACCAAGCTTCGTTCTCTTAGCTCCCCCAACCTCGCACCCGCCAGTCAGCGCCCTTTTCGCAGCCCACATCATAGCTCAACTCTTAGTAATCTGATCGGCAGCAAACTCAGTCTCCTCCCGGGCGAAATATCTCTGGCCCACCACGGCGTCCTCTTCCTCGACGAATTCCCCGAATTCTCCAGCCAGGCCATCGAAGCTCTCCGCACTCCACTTGAGACCAAACAAATCACTCTCTGCCACGCGAACACTAAAATTACCTACCCCGCTGATTTTATACTCATTGCCGCTATGAATCCCTGTCCTTGCGGCTACCACAACACCGGCGTGCGCAGCTGTAATTGCACGCCTCACCAACTCTACAAATACCAAAAGAAACTTTCCGGGCCCATCCTCGACCGTATAGATATGACCGTTCAACTACAAGCCATCGACGCCTCTGTTTTATTAAAAACCACAACGAATAGCACTCGCCAAGATGCTAGTGCTAAAACCGCCATCGCCCGCGCCTACCACGCCCAAACTCAGCGCTACCACTCCCCCGCCATCACAAACGCCGCGCTTAATTCTGTCAGCGTCTGCGAACGACTCAAACTCAGTCCTAGTGCTCGCCAATTACTCAATGAGGCCAGCGCAAAACTCCAACTCTCCGCTCGTGCCTACTTCCAAACTATCAAAATCGCCCAAACTATCGCCGACCTCGATGCTGTGCCTATTATCGATGCACCCCAAATCGCCGAAGCTCTTCGTTACCGCCGTCCATTCTAACTATGCTGCAAAAACATAACGGAGCCTGCTGGCAAGTTCAAGATGCGGCTCGCACGTGAAAGGTATCGACGCCAAGGTAATGCTTAGGCATAAAACATAACGGAGGTTACGACCGAGTTCCAGACGAAGCTCAAGCATACTATACTACGAAACGTAACGGAGCCTGCTGGCGAGTTCAAGATGCGACTCGCCCGTGAAGACGGGCCGAGACGACATCGTGTTTCGTAGCATAGTATGCTTGAGCGCTTCGCCCCTTGTCATCCCGCCCCACTTCTGCTATAATTACCCCATAAACAAGTCTAATTTTAAGGAGCACAGCCATCAGTAACCACAATTCGCGCACTCGCATCAACGGAGAAATTCGTCATCCCGAGGTCCGCGTAATCAGTGCTGACGGTGCGCAACTTGGCATTATGTCTAGCCGCGACGCCCAACTCATGGCTCGCGACGCCGGTTTAGACCTGGTCGAGATTTCGCCAAACGCCAATCCGCCAGTAGTCAAAATCATCGACTGGGGTAAATACCAGTACCAAAAGATGAAGGAGCTCAGCCGCGCCAAGAAAAATGCCAAAAGCAGCGAGCTCAAACAGATTAGGCTTGGTTTGAAAATTGGGGAAAATGACCTCAATATTAAATGCCGCAAAATCCTCGAACTCCTCGAAGGTGGCGATCGTGTCAAAGTGATGATTATCTTCCGTGGCCGCGAAATGGCCCACAAAGAAATCGGCACCGAACTCATGAACAAAATCGTCGAAAAGCTCGGCGACCAAGTCATCGTCGACGGCAAATCGCAGATGAGCGGCCGCAATCTTATCTTTACGGTTCGCCATAAATAGATAAGCATTGCCCCAACGCCCACCGGTTCCCTACACCCCAAAGCGTTGCAATTATTAACTAAAGTAGGAAAGGTATCGAAATGCCAAAACTCAAGACCCACAAGGGCACTGCGAAGCGCGTCAAAATTACCACCAATGGTAAAATCGTCCGCGAACGTGCCTTCGGCAACCACATTCTTGCCAAAAAGTCCAAAGCCCGCAAGCGCAACATCAAAACTCCTGCGGTCGTTAAGGGCAAAATTGCCAAAAACATTAAAACTGCACTAGGAGCCTAATCATGAGAGTCAAACGAGGAGTTGCCGCCCGCGCAAAACACAAGAAAATTCTAAAAGCCGCCAAAGGCATGCAGCACTATCGCACCCGCAGCTATCGCATGGCCAAGCAAGGCGTCATCAAGTCCCTCAGCTACGCCTACCGCGATCGCCGCAACCGCAAACGCGACCTGCGCAGCCTCTGGATCACCCGCATCAACAATGCGGCCCATGAAAACGGCTTAAACTACAGCACTTTCATCAACGGTCTCAAGGCCAAAGACATCGAACTTGACCGCAAAGTTCTCGCCGAACTCGCTGTCAACGACCCCAAGGCCTTTGCCGCCATCTGTGAAAGCGTCAAAGCAAAACCAGCTACTAAGGCCGACACCAAGAGCGCCAAAGCTCCGGCCAAGGCCAAAGCCGCTGCAAAAGCCTAAGCTTAAGCTGTTTCAGTAATTTTTACAACAAAAAGCACCGCTCCACGCGGTGTTTTTTGTACCCCTCTCGTGCAGCGAAAGAGATGCAGAAAAGGCTACATAGCTTATTCTTAAAACGTAACGGAGCCTGCTGGTATAGTAAAAAGCTAGTATTAACTTTTTTGGAATATAACGGAGCCAAAAAACAGAGACGCAGAAAAGGCTACATAGCTTATTTTTTAAACGTAACGGAGCCTGCTGGTATAGTAAAAAGCTAGTATTAACTTTTTTGGAATATAACGGAGCTCACGAGCGAGTTCCAGCAGGCGTTCGCCCGTAACGACGGGCCGAACGAACTGCGTATTCCAAAAAAATTAATACTAGCCTAACAAGCTCATCAATAAGCCGGGTTCTGTACCCCAAAGGGGCAGTAGCCATCTATCTAGCCTCGCGATTGCTCACGAGATCTAGCGGTGAGCGACCATCCGCGGATCACGGTATCTAGGTCTCCTTGCAGCCAATAGAGTTTACCTCACGCCAATGTCACCATCAGCGCCTGTGAGCTCTTACCCCACTCTTTTCACCCTTACCACGACCGAAATCATGGCGGTTTAGTTTCTGTGGCACTTTTCCTACCCTTACGGGCGGTTGCCGTTAGCAACTATCGTATCCTGTGCTGCCCGGACTTTCCTCTCGCTATTTTTCAAGCCAGCGGCTACTTCGATGAGCTTGACAACATCATAACACAAAACCCCTCAATTAGCAATCCGCCTATGCTAAGTGCTAACTACCACTCTGCCCGCTGCGTGTGCAGGTCGATTATCTTATTAACTTCAGCATCCGCCTCGGTATTCTTACTACGCGGTACATGCGTAAAGCTGAACGAATCAAGATTTTCCAGCAACTTTAGCACATCGCTATACACCTGCATCAGATCTTTATTCTTCACTTGGTACACCCCGTTCAGCTGATTCACCATCATCAGACTGTCGCTCATAAAGTTCACCTTCTTGTAGCCCAGTTCGATTGCCTGCTCTAACCCCTCTTTCAGGCCATAATACTCTGCTAACCGGCTATTCGACATCCCCAGAAATTCTCCGCCCCGCTTAATTTCCTTGCCGTCCGCATCTAAAATATAATACCCAACCCCGCTCGGCCCAGGGTTGCCCCGGCTACCGCCATCGGTGTAAACCGTAATCACTCCACTCGCAGTCAGATTGCCGCCTTCACTCTCCTGGCCAAAATTCGCCATCCGCTCAGCCAGCTTCGGTCGGTTTGCCTTATTTTGGATAATCTGCAATACCATCCCCGACGCTTCATCGAGTCGCAATTCGTTCACCCGTTCGACCTCTTGCCAACTATAGGCAACGTGACGCTCATTCGTCAGCTTTATCTCGGCCTGCGCATCAAAATTCACTCGAAACACCACGAACAAATTCGCCAAAGCCGAAGCCGATTCGAGATTCGTAAAGGTCACGACATCTTCCAGCATTAACTCTTGCGCTTGCACCGCTAGATTCTCGTAAATAATCCGCGCCATCGCTTCATCCGGCTGTTCGCCGAATACAATCTTCCCTGTCGGCAACTCATAATTATCCATACCAACCACGCGCCCCGCCGCGCGTTTCAAGAGCAACACTTTACCCTCGTGCTCACAGATTGCCGTCACCCGAATCCGCTGTTTCATTACCTTGAATTATACCATAAGCGTAAACCGCAAAAAATCCTAAGTGAGTGCGTTTTCCCGTGATAAGAACACGGTGGGTAAACTCGCTTGCTCTAGAACCACGGTCCTAAAACCTTGAATTCCCATAAACATGATTATTCAGGAAAATCATGTGCTCACTTAGGATACTTCTATTATACCATAATTGCCAAAGCGCCAAATCTAGGCGACGCCGACCAATGCATAGAAAAAATGCAATATCCCCTCTGTCGCTGCGCTCATATAATTACTGAATAACCCTCCACCTAGCAGTAATAAGGCATAAATCACAATCACCCCATAGCGCTCCATCGTCCGCATCACCCCACGAATCGACTCCGGCGCCAAGGCGTACAATATCCTCGAGCCATCTAGCGGTGGAATCGGCAATATATTAAATAGACAGAACCCCAGATTCACCATAATCGCCGTCAGCAAGAAAGTCCCCACCATCCCTGTTGCCTGCGTCCAATACAACAACAAAAATGCCCCTAAGGCCAGCACGAAATTCGTCAGCGGCCCCATCAGCGCCACCAAGGCAAAGCCCCATTCGCCACCCCGCACCTTTCGGGTGTCAATCGGTACCGGTTTTGCCCCACCAAAGACTGGCATTCCCGCCAACGCAAGCATCAGCGGCACCAGTACCGTCATAACTGGATCAATGTGTCGTAGAGGATTTAGTGACAGCCGCCCATCGTTCTTTGCGGTATCGTCCCCCAACTTATAGGCCGTAAAACCATGCGCTAATTCATGCAGTACCATCGAAAATACCACAATCACGAACACGAAAATAAGGTAATAGATTTTATCCATTACCTTATTATAGCACCTACTAAAAGTGTCTTATTTAATCAAACCTTTTTTACGGAGCGTGCGCAAAGCAGAGGTTGAAACATTCAACTTAACCTTACGGCCATCAACCACTACGGTACGCTTTTGGATGTTTGGCTTAAAAACCTTGCGAGTCTTGTGCTGCGAAAAACTCACATTGTGGCCATACATCTTGCCTTTACCGGTAATTTCACATACTGCCATATCTATTATTCTCTATTATTTTCTTAAAACTGCGTTCTATTATATCTTATAATCCCTGTTTTTGCAAGGCTCAGCCGCAGCGTCTAGTCCAGCTTCCAGACTTCGAGCGCCGGCGGCAAAGCCGAGGCGTTCTTAATGCGCAGCTTCTTCTCTAGCTTCACGCCTGCCTTTATCTCTGCAAAGTCCATGTTGCCCATTGGGATAACAATCTTCGGCTCGACGATCGACACAATTTTCGCATTCGCCGTTCCCAAGATATCAATCGGCCCCAATTCGTCCAGCTCTTCCGTCTTGACGCCGTCGCCCACCAAACCAATCTTGATACCGTCGATATCAATCCGATACATCACGCCCCCCTCTTTGGTGTCCTTAGCGCTAATCACAATATCGCCAATTTCATACTCACCTGCACCGACCAAATCCCCTACCGGTAAGGCTGCATCCACCCTTGATTGTGCGACATTAATATTTACGAGCTTTTCCTTAGCCCGAATCACCATTTCATCAGAATTTTTCAGCTCTATTTCAAACATTCTCTACTCCTCTCCACCAATTACAAAATATTTTCTGGATCGTATCGCTCGCTGACTTGCAGCTGCATCACGCTCTGCAAGAAACGGTCGCGCACGCTCTTTCTATATATATAATCTTCCTTGCTCAGAATGACATAGTTGAGCGGCTTCCCCTCGCGCTTCTCGACTACTTCCGCCCACCGCGTCAATTTCCTTGCTTCATCGTTGCCAACAATTAGCACATCAATGCCATCCTGCCCGACCAAACGATTCGTCACCAATACTGCATTAATCAAGTTCGCAACTGGACGAATGTATTCTTCCCACACGTCGCGATGCACTTCCACGTCTTCAACCGAACCAATTTTCTTGGAAAAAATTTCAGTCATCGGCCGCGCAAACGGGTGTCTCATATTAGCTGAATAATATAATTTGTTCTCGTAGTTCTCAGTTTTTACCAACCCAAGAGTACTTAAATTGGTCAGCTCACGGCGCACAGAGTTAATCTGTTCACCAATTACCCGCGTAATCTCACGCACATAATAATTTTTGTCAGGGTTATCAAAGAACAGCGCAAGTAGCTTTGCTCTGGTCTTCGAGCCAAATAATTTCTCAAGTGGCATCGTATTATTCTCTTTGCTCATCCTACTTCAATTTTAACACAAAACAGAATAAATAATTTCTAAGAATAATATTTCAATATCCAGTTTTTCGCTTCATTGCTGTTCAGCCAATTAATATTCTGGTTCCGCTTAAACCAAGTTAATTGCCGCTTCGCCAAATGCCAGTCTACTACCGCATTTTTCTGTACGGCCGCAGCCAAACTTAGCCGCCCACGCATCACATCCCAGACAATCGGATAAATATCCGACTTCATCGCCTGACAATCCCAGCCATAAGCCTCCACCATGCGCAAACATTCCGCTTCAATGTCCTGAGCAAATAATTTATGCGACCTTGCTAAAAGCCGCTCTCGCAGCTGTGCACGTGGCCAATCGAGCCCTACAATTACATACTCCGCACACATTTCTGAACGGTCTGAACAAGTTTTTTTCACATCGTTCGTAAATTGATAGTCGTAAACTAGCGCATCAACGTATAGTCCCGTACCGCCAACAATAATCGGCAAGTGCTCTCGCTTACGTATCTCTGCTATCTTCTGCCGCGCATAACGCTGAAAGTCCACCGCCGTAAAACGTTCATCAGGCTCCACTAAGTCTAAGCCCCAATGCGGCACTCCACGCATCTCCGCCTTTGTCGGTTTTGCCGTGCCGATATCCATCCCCTTATAAATCGCCCGCGAATCGGCCGATATAACCTCTGCAGCGCAGTCAACCCCCCTCTGCCCCGCTAACGCCAGAGCCACCTCAATCGCCAAAGTAGTTTTCCCACTGCCCGTCGGACCAATAATGACCAGGTTTTGCTCCTGGCCATTATTGTGCGACACTGCTGTTTTTGCCACTTTCAATATCTCGGTATCCTATTTTTGCCGTTCGCGGTATGCGTAACTTTCTGTATCTACCGAAATCACGTCGTCCGTCTTAATGAAGGCTGGCACCTTCACAGTCACGCCAGTTTCCAGCTTGGCGTCCTTCATCACAGACGAAGTGGTATCGCCTTTGACGACGCTTTCAGTATACTCTACCTTTAGCCACACATTTTTTGGCAACACTAAGTTAATCGGCGTTTCATTATAGAATTGGATATCAAAGTTCTCGCCCTCTTTCATAAAATCCTTCGCATCACCGACCATATCTGCCGATAATTCAAACTGCTCGAAGCTTTCCGGATTCATGAAATAGTACTTTTCGCCATCGTTGTACAGATATTGTACCGCTTGATTGGTGACCTCGGCCGGCTCAATCTTTTCTTGCCCTTTGAAAGTTTTTGGCAACAGCGCACCCGTCACTAAGTTCTTAACCTTAACATTAACGATGCTACCACCGCGCCCCATCACTTTCTGGGAATACTCAACCACCTTATACGGCTGCCCATCAAGCGTAATCAGCGTATTTTTCTTTAAATCTGTTGGCCCGTACATTTACCCCCCCACTAAGCGGCTGCCACGAATGGCATTAAGGCCAAATGCCGTGCTCGCTTGACGGCTACGGCTAGTTGGCGCTGTTGCTTGGCGGATAGGCCAGTTTTGGCAATTGGCTCAATCCGGCCATAGGCATCAACATAACGCTGTAGAGTCTTTACGTCGCGATAGTCAAAATACATGTTTGGATCATTTTTATAACGTTTCATTTGTCCCTTTCTTAAAATGGAATTTCACTTAAATCAATTGGTTCATCACTGATGTCATCTGGGGCGACATCTTGGCTGGCGCTAGCGGCCTTACTGCCACCGCTGTAGTTTGCTGCAGTATCGCTGCTGTTACCGCCGCCAATGAAGTTGAAATCTTCAACGTTAATTTCGACGCGAGAGCGCTTTTGACCTTCTTTGTCCTCCCAGCTACGCTGGTCGAGGCGGCCAGATACCATAATCCCGCTGCCTTTTTTGGCATATTGCGCGATAATTTCGCCGCCTTTGCCCCAGGCTGAACAATCAATAAACGAAACCTGTTCCTGCTGTGCGCCAGAACTGTCTTTATAGCTACGATTTACTGCCACCGTAAAACTACAAACCTGTGCCCCACTGGGGGTGCTACGCAATTCTGGATCACGTGTTAAATTACCCATAATGATTGCTTTGCTAAAACCGCGCGCCATGTCTTATTCCTCCTCTTTGCTTGCTTCTTGCGCTTTGCGCTCTTGGCGTTTTGCCAACATTTTTTCGCGACGTGGATCCTTGGCAACCAGCAGATAGCGAATTACTTCGTCGGTGATGTTGAGCACAGACGAAATTTTGGCTGGTGCTGGCAGCTCCACTTCGTAGTAGTAATACACCGCAAAGTCTTGCCCTTTGATTTGATAGGCGAGCTTTTTCTTGCCTTCGTTGTTTTCTTTGGTAATTTTGCCGCCATTGCTCTCAATCAGAGCCTTGACCTTGTCGGTGGCCGCCTCAAGATTCATCTCCAAATCTGGATGAACGAGTACGGTTAATTCGTATTCTCGCATGAACACTCCTTTGGTTAAAGCAAGAGCACAATATTTTTGCATTTTTCTGCCTCTTGCTGAGTTATTATCCCTGTAATTATACCACAGTTTAGCCAAATTGCCTAGTCCATAAAAAGTCGCCCGGGAATATCCCGAGCGATTTCTTTACAGGACGAATAATTTCTCGCGGAAATTATCGTCCCAAATTAGACCCTGGTTCTCCCAAGGCAAATCTGCGGGTTTCAAGCTAAACTGCCCCGACAGGGCCGTTAGCTGGTCTTCTGGCAAAGACAATCCGCAAGCCAACCAAGCAGGCTTTTCAAAATCCTGCACGAGAGTATAACCAGCATAATACTGACACTCTTTCGTGAAGGCATAACCGTAGGGATTGCCACCATCACGACAGCCCTGCATTACGCGCAATGCCAACCCCCAAGCCGTCTCTAGCGGATTGCGCAGGTCGCCAGCGTCATAACGTATGCTTTTGTCCGCCCACTGGGCGATTTCACCAAAACTCTTGCCCTGCAGGGCCTGATCGGCCATGATTGTCAAACGCGCTGCATCACGTAATGTTGGCACTTCGCCGAGAAAATACTCCTCAAGCTCTGCGTCAGAAGTCAAAGCGCGACCTCTCGATACGACGCCATCCGATGACGGCATGCCGTGCAACACTGTCCGCGCATTCTCCGCATCCAGTATCCGGCATTCTACCACGCGCCCTATCGCACGCAGCAGCTCAACGCCGTTGACGCTACGTGTCGCGGGAATCATGATTTTTCCTGGCTTCGCTTCTGTCGCGAAGCGTGCCACGCTAATCGCTCGCGCCCACTCGCTCTTGCTCACTACATAAGCGTCAGCCAAGCCATACTGCCGTAAGGCCCATTCAAGGCACATCTGCACTTGCGGCGCCTCTAGTCGCAGGTTAAGCAAAGCCTCTGCTTCCATGCACGGCGATTCGTAACGCAACGATTCCGCCCGCAGCCATGCTTCTAGCTCGGCCGCCCGCCCATGTGACGGTCGACCAAAACTCACTATCGCCGCTTCGCGTAGCGCCGCCGAATCACCTTCTGTGAACAACCGCAAAAACGCCAAGCTATTCAGCTTGTCCTTAATGCACTGCTGCACCAAATGTCGCAACACTCCCTCTTCGGCGTGCTGCGCTGGTGGCATTGCGCGTAGTTCTGCCTGTAATTCACTGAGTGCCCGTTCTTTCCACATCTGGATCGAAACGGTACTCTCATCGTACACAAACATCGGCTCAGAAAACTTATTGCGCTTCGCCAGGTACAGCCAGCGCCGCTTTACTTCATCGACGTTGGTTGGTTGCAAAGCGCACGCCATCATCACTTCGATCTCCGCCAGCTTCTTGATTAACTTATCTAGCTGCGGATTATTTACTTTAGCCATCCCTTTGACAAAATCTCTTGCCAAAAAAATCACCCCTTTCAAAGTACTAGCCACTCAAAAGTTACTCTATCTTTCTGATTATAGCACATTTTATGTCAAAAATCAAGATGGCCTAATCATAAACCGGCAATTCCGGCGGGAACGGGTCGTCTGCCATATCACCAAAATCATCTTCGCCGTAATCATCCTCCGCCTCATCGCGCAAAATTGCCCCACTCCCCGCCAAACCGTATGGATTAAAACCCAAATCCTGCAAGAATCGTGACGGGAAATTATAATTCCGCCCACCGAACATAAATCGCGATTGCGCATAGCTCAGATATAATTGTTCCATCGCCCGCGTCATTCCCACATAGGCCAAACGGCGCTCCTCTTCCACGTCCTCCGCCGACTCGTCCATCGAGCGAACATGTGGTAACAAGCCCTCTTCCATCCCCACCAAAAACACCACCGGAAATTCTAGACCCTTAGCAGCATGCAACGTCATCAAAGTCACGGCATGCTCACCCGCCGACTCGTCTGCCGACGACATCAAAGCCGCATCCGCCAAAAACTCATCTAGCGACGCATAGCCAGCCGCTTCACCTACCAAGGCCGTAATGTTTTCGTTGCGCTCCTCTGCCTTCAGCTTATCACCATCATTTAAGTATTGCCGGTAATCAATTTTCTGCAATAGCGCCTCCAGAATCTCCGCAGGCTGTGTGGCCGCCGCATGCATTTTACGCAGTTCCAGCAAGATCTTCAAAAATTCTTCATAGCGTTGCGCCGCTTTACCGCTCAATTTATCAGCTTCGCCAGCCAGAATCTTCTGCAGCGACACTGCCCCAATGCCCCGTGCTGGCACATTCACCACCCGTTGCAAAGCTACTGTATCAAGAGGATTCACAATTAAATGCAGGTAGGCCAAAATATCCTTAATCTCCTTCCGGTCGTAGAATCGCACCCCGCCCACCAATTTGTACGGAATCACCGCCTGCGCAAAGGCGTGCTCAAAGGCCTGCGACTGCGCATTAGTCCGATACAGCACCGCAAAATCACTCAGAGGCCGGCCGCTCTGCTTAATCGTCCAAGCCACCCAATCAGCCTCTTCCTTTTCGTCGCGCAATGCCTTAATCTCAATCGGCGCGCCATGCCCCTCTTCCGTAAATAGAACCTTATCGCTCCGCTGAGTATTTTTGGTAATAACTTTCTGCGCCGCATCCAAAATATTCTGCGTCGAGCGGTAATTCTGCTCCAGTTTAATCACCTTCGCACCTGGAAAATCCCGCTCAAAATTCAGAATATTCGTAAAATCCGCCCCCCGCCACGAATAAATCGACTGCCAGTCATCTCCCACGCAGCAAATATTGCGCTCGGCGTTCACCAACATCTTTACCAGCTGGTATTGGATATGGTTTGTGTCCTGGTATTCGTCAATCAAAATATGCTGGAAACGTCGTTGCCACTTCTCGCGCAAATCCGGCCGCTGCCGCAACATTCGCACCACCTCCAGCAGTAAATCATCAAAATCCACCGCATCCGCGTGCTTTCGCATATCTTCATATCGTGCATACACCTCTGCGATTTTTTGCTGCTGCGGATACATCGCCCCCGCCAGCAACTCGCCTGGTTCCTGCCCCTCGTTCTTGGCCCGCGAAATCGCCGCCTCACAGGCTTTCGGCTTCAGATTTTTGTCATTAATCTGCAAATCCTTCATCGCCCGCTTAATCAGCGCCAAGCGATCATCGGTGTCATATATCACAAAGTTCTTCGACAAGCCCACATTCTCCGCCTCAATCCGCAATATCCGTACACAAATCGCGTGAAAAGTCCCCATCCACGGCATAAAAGCGTACGAGTCGTCCGCCCCCAACAAGGCCGCCAAGCGGCTCCGCATCTCCCGTGCCGCCTTATTCGTAAAAGTCAGCGCCAAAATTTCATAAGGCTGCACCCCATGCGCAATCAAATTCGCAATCCGGTGCGTCAAGGTCTTCGTTTTGCCGCTCCCCGCCCCCGCCAAAATCAACACCGGCCCACTCAAAGTCTCCGCCGCATCCCGCTGCGCCTGATTTAAACCCGCCAAAATATTAGACATGTATCTATTTTACACCACTCTACTCTTCGCAGAGACTCTTCTGGCTACCATCACGGTATACCAACACGCTCCCCACCGCATCGCCCAAGTTAGTCTCCATTATCGCTGCAACATTCTTTTCAATATTTTTCTCTAACGTTGCCGACTGGGTCGTAGCAGAGGCATATGGCGCATTTACCCGCAATATACTGGCAACTCCGTCCGTATCGACAAGATATGTTTTAATTTCCGAAACCTGTTGTCCGCATCCAACCATATCTGACACGTAAACTATATTATTTAAGTCTAGTTTTATGCCTTCTACCTCAAAAACAGGATTCTCCATATCGTCCGACCATGGATGAAAGTCAAGCTCGTCTTTATTTAGCATATATACTCCTGCTGCCCCGATTGTATCTGGGTTTGAAATCTTCCAATCTATCCACGTGTCGCTCTGCTGCACTTGCCTCATTTCTAAATACACATCACCGGCAGCCGTCACATAATAAGCCATCCCGTAATTTTCGCGCACAAAGCCCATTCGTTGCTTCGCCGCCTTCGGCTCTTCGGCCTTAGCTTCACCCCCACTACTCACAGCCTCAGATTCTGTCTGCTCACTATTTTCTTCTCTTGCCGCTTTAGGTATATCATTCTGCTCGGATATCCTATCATAAGCAACATATCCACCCAACCCTGCCGTCGCCAGCGCAAAAATTATGCACAGAGTCTTTGTTACCTTACCGCTCTTTGCTTTCTTTGGTTTTTCCGCTACTGGCACCGCTGGCTGCATTGGCGTCATAGTCGGTTGCCCCGACGCAATAAATTCACCCTCTTGTTGCATTTTCCCCATTCCTTTTTACTTATGTTTATTTTACCGCACTCGCTGCAAAGCGCCAACACATTCGCGTCCGCAGACTGAGCCTTTTTGGTCAGGAATCCTGACCAAAAAGGTCTATAGCAAAAAACAGACACTAAGAACGCATCAAATCAAAGTACCGTTCGTATACATAGTTACGCAACAGCTACGTAACCGTGCCCCTCCCATCTTCCTCGGCTCGAGCTTTCTGTACCAGCCAGCCATACTGAACCGGCTTTTGTATCTGCAGGCCATACCGTCTCGCCCTAATCACATGATATTGCGCATCCACCGCCGACACAAAATTCCGCGCCTTATCGTTATAAACATGTCGCGCAATCGTCACCACAGTTTTCAAATCATAACACTTGACACATCGTTGTCGGTGAAATTCCAGGACTCCCCGCAATCGCAAACGACGGCACTGTCAGCGTCCAATCGTCATCTGGCCCAAATGATAATACAAATTACTCTTAGAAATACCTAACAACTCGCAAATCTCACGCACCGTAAAATAAGTATTCTGCTGCAACAAATCTACGCGAACGACCATGACCTTCTATAGCCTCCGCAAATATTCCGCCAAATCCCCCAAGGCCACCGTCTCTTCTTTCTCGCACAGACGCACGCTTACCGTCCCCGCCTCAGCATCCTTCGGCCCCACAATCAACACACAAGGAATCTTCATTTTTGTAGCCTCACGAATCTTCTTACCCAGACTCTCATTGCGCTCATCAACAAAATATCGCAATTTATTATGCTCAATCGGCTCCGACAGCTCCATCCCATCCAAAACCGCCTGAATCTGCGCCACATATTCGCCAACTGAATCGTTGATCGTCAAAATCCGCACCTGCTCCGGCGCGCACCAAAACGGGAACCAGCCCGCCGTATGCTCAATAAACACACTCAGAAAACGCTCCACCGAGCCAATCAACGCACAGTGAATCATAATCGGTGTCTTTTTCGAGCCATCCTCGGCTACGTACTCTAAGCCAAACCGCGCCGGCATCGCATAATCCAACTGCACCGTCGCTAACTGCCATTCACGCCCCAGAGCATCCACGGCCATAAAGTCCATCTTTGGTCCATACATCGCCGCCTCACCCTCGCCGACGTAGTAATCCATCTCAAACTTCTCGGCCATCGCCTGAATCGAGTTTTGCGCCTTTTTCCACATCTCTGGCGTGCCAATATAACCATCGCCATCATCACGGAAAGACAGGCGCAACTTCAACTGCATGTCAACTCGTGCGTACAAATCTTTCGCCGACTCAATTAGCTCGCCGAAAATCTCGCCCACCTGCTCCTCGGTACAAAACACATGCGAATCGTCCTGCGTGATTGCCCTTACTCGCGACAAGCCACCCAGCTCTCCCTTGCGTTCATCACGATACACCGTCGTCGTCTCAAGAAACTTCACCGGCAATTCTTTGTACGAACGAGGTACGCTAGCAAAAATCTGGCTGTGATGCGGACAATTCACCGGTTTGAGCGCCAATTCGTCGCCCGATTCGGCGCTCGTAAAACGTAACATTTCCGGGAATTTCTCCAAATGCCCCGAAGTTTTATACAAATCTGTGCTCGCAATGTGCGGGATGCAAACCTTCTGGTAACCACAACGCTCGCGATAGCTATTCGCCAAAGCCGCCACCATATCACGCAGCACCGTCCCACGTGGCGTAAAGAGCGGCAAGCCCGCCCCCACTAAATCCGAAAAACAGAACAGCCCCAGCTCTTTGCCAAGTTTACGATGGTCGCGCCGTCGTGCTTCTTCCTGTCGCGCTTCATAATCTGCCAGCTCTTCCTGCGTAGCAAAGGCCAAACCATAAATCCGCGTCAACATCTCGCGCTTTTCGTCGCCCTTCCAGTAGGCACCCGCAATGCGTTCGAGCTTAAACACGCCGACTTCACCCGTATTCTCAACATGCGGACCACGGCACAAATCTTCAAAATCCCCCAAAGTATAGAAAGAAATCACTTCGTCTTCGGGTAGCTCTTCGATTAGCTCCATCTTGTAACTCTGCCCGCCATCCTTTGCCCACTGCAAAGCCTCTGCCCGCGTTTTCTCGCTGCGCACAATTGGCAACTTCTGCGCAATTATTTTGCGCATTTCTTTCTCGATTTTCTTTAAATCGGCCTCGACGACCTTCGCTCCGCCGAAATCAATATCATAGTAGAAACCATTATCAATGGCCGGGCCAATCCCAAACTTGATTGTTGTGCTGTCAGTATAAAGATTTTTTACCGCCGCCGCCATGATATGGCTGAGGGAATGGCGCATTTTCTCTAAATATGATTCATCTGACATCACTGCCCTTTCTTAATTACTAATTAACTCTGTTATTTTACCATATTCACCGGTATTTTCCATTCCGCCACTCTCCTCTATTGCAAAAATCAATAAAATGTGCTATAATAACGAGAAGTCCAACGTTCCGTACGGAGCGGAACTAGTCCCTTAGGAGTGTGATGTTTTTATGAAGGAAACCTTGGGCAGAATCGCCAAAATCGCGATGCGCCTCAACCCCGTTGAACTGGTCACCCCAGTCAACGAGCGCGACATGCGCGAGAGTTTTCTCAATGCATACGAAGGCGGCATTAAACTACCACCCTACTTCATCTATGATTCGCGAGCTCTCAATGATGCCACCAAACGCGGGCGAGAATTAGTAGATCTGTACAACAAGTTCCTAATCCTATCGAAAGATTGTCCGGCCACACGGTTTGAGCCACGGCAAGAACGCGCCGTCCAAGGCCTCATTTACCGCAGAATCCATGAGGCCCTGCAAACCTACCAGATGGCAGTCGCCCTCCAAGCCAGCGACGACTCCACCCTCTCCCGTATGGTCCAAGCAAAATATGGCGAGCCAGACGGCCGTCTTATCGCTATGGCCTACGACCTGACAGATTGGCCCACGAAAAAACGTGCCAGTACTATCGACGATAGCATCGTCGCACTACTGCGCTCCTTGCACTTTGATGCTGAGAATATTGCTTACTTTTTCCGTAAGGCTCTCAACATCTACGGTATCAAGGGGTGGAATGTTAGCCTCGACGACGAAGTCTGCGCAATTGACGTCCGCGACAAAAACCGCGGTGGCCGCCCCATGGTCGTCATTCCCAGCAACCGCCGAGTTGACGGATTGAAGCTCCTCGAGCTCATTGGTCACGAAATCGAGTGCCATCTGCGCTGCACCGAAAACTCGCGTCACTTCTGGCGTGAGATTCTCTGTGATGAGTATCAGCCCCTGGTCCCGCTGCTCGCCAAAAGCGATGACGCATTCCTCTATGAGGGGTGCGCCAAACGCAACGACGTGATGGTCAGCGGCAGCAGCGCAATGCCGTCGCCTTATTACGTCATCGCGATCGATCGTGCCTTGCGAGGCTATTCGTTCATCGATACCTTTGAAGTTATCGCTGGCCTACAGCTCATGCGAGACATACCGCGCGAAACCGCCTACTCACGTGCTTGGGTTATTACCCGCCGCATCTATCGCGGCATCAGTAACCCCATTCACGGCGGCTATGCTTTCACGAAAGACTGGGCGTATTTTGGCGGTTACTACAACAGCAACGCCGCCAATCGACTCGCCAATGATTTCTCAAGCATGACCACTCGCGACATCGCCGAATTGCACGGCGCTGGTATCCGCTTTACGACCACCCACGAGCATCTCAAGCTCTGCCTGGATCCGTGGCAACTCGGCATCATCTAACCACTCCAACTCATACCGCCAGCCCACTCGGACTGGCGGTTTTCTCTTGTCCATGCTACAATTACAAAGCAACTTTACCTCACGGCATCAATATTTGGGTCGCTAGCTCAGTTGGCTAGAGCGCCTCGTTTACACCGAGGAGGTCGGGGGTTCGAGCCCCTCGCGACCCACCAGAGAAACTAGAAATACCCAATACAGCCCGCTACTCCGCATATGTGCGAGGAGGGGCGAGAACCCAAAGGTTCGTGCGAGCAAGGAGCCGAAGCAAGCAAAAATGCTTGCATTTTTATTTGTGAGGCGACGCCGCGAACCAAGGCTCCGTCAGGAGCCGCTGCCCCTCGCGACCCACCAGAGGATTATGAATACCCCGCGGGGTATTTTTTCTATGTCATTACTACGTAACTTACGTATTCTCTCCCCAACCAATCTTCCACCTTGCAGCGCTTGCGAATTTCCTCACAGCTAATTTTATTAAATCCCAGCTCAAGCCCCACCCCGAGCATCTTCGCGTAAGCCTCTTTCAGTACCCACGCTTCTAGCAAATCCTCACTTTCCTCCGGAGTCAAAATCCGCCGCCGCATACGTTCATTAATCGGCCGTCGTAACTGCAAATCAAAACCCACCGCCTCACGCGCCATCGCGACCCCCCAATACGGACCCGAATGACTGATGCTAAAATGCCAGCCACTTACTGGCTGCGGCTTACCATACTCGTCGCGCGGAATTTTCGTATAGTCCACCTCCACGCCAAACTCTTCCCGAAACACCCGCGCCAACATCTCTGCCGACCGCCGCTGCGCCCCATCGCCAATCTTATAGACAAAAACTCGAGCAGTTCCATCTTTCATACCCTCTATTATAAATAGAGAGCACAAAAAATGGAGCCGCGACCGGGATTTGAACCCGGGACCTCATCCTTACCATGGATGCGCTCTACCAACTGAGCTATCGCGGCACTGCGATCATTCTATCATATCTGAAGACGAAAAGAAATAGCCGCCTCACGTCAGACTCCGCTATAATAATAAACATGAAGCGCGATACACCCAAAAAACCATTCAGTATCATCTCTTATCTTGCACCGCTCGGCTCTGCTTTAATTTTTACAATCTTGTCCTGCCTCAATCTTCGCACTGCCATGTGGTTTGATGAATCGTACTCCGCCTATCTCGTTCGTGGCGATTTCGGCCAAATCTGGCAAATGACCGCTCTCGACGTTCATCCGCCTTTCTATTACTTCTGCCTCAAAGTCTGGTCTCTTCTCTTCGGCAATAGCGATTTCGCTCTTCGCTCCATGAGCGTTTTCTTCGGCGGTCTAGCAATCATCCTTACTTTCTTCCTTCTCCGTCGCTGGTTCGGCGAAAAAGCCGCCGCCATCTCTACCCTCGCACTCAGCATTGCGCCAATCTTTGTCCGCTACAGCCAAGAAATGCGCATGTATGCTCTAGTTTTCGCTATTATCATTGGCGCCACCCTTGTCCTCGACATTGCGCTCAAATCCAAACGCAAAGTCGCCTGGTGCGCTTACGCCCTCCTCGTTTGTCTTGGCATGTGGACACATTATTTCTCCGCCCTCGCTTGGCTCGCCCAACTTGGATACATTATTTACTACTTCCGTCAGCATGGTCGTCAGAATAGCATTTTCTGGGTTTACCCGCTCGCCGTCCTGCTCTATTTGCCTTGGCTGCCATCGTTCTTCTCGCAAGTGAAATCCGTCCAAAGCGGCTTCTGGATTCCCCCCGTCGACCTCAGTACGCCACTCAGCTTCTTTTCCGAAAGCCTCGTCCAGAGCAACGCCGCCGATACACAATCTTGGCTCGCCCTTCTCGTCTGCGCCCTAATTTGGCTCAGCGCCTACCTGCTGCACCGCCATACCCCTAAAGCAGCTCGCGGTAAATTCGGCTTTCTTCTCGCAATGACTTTTGTACCACCCATCCTCCTCATGCTGCTTTCTCTACCGCCGCTCAAACCAACCTACGTTACCCGTTATGTTGTATACTCAGCCAGCCTACTTTGGGCCATCATCGGCTTGGCCGCATATTGGACCTGGCGCTACGGCAAAAAAGCCCTCGCCGTCGCCTTCGCCGTTCTTGCACTTATCTCAGCCAGCATCGGGCTTTACTCTGTCACCACTCGTCAAAATAACGAAGATGTTCGTGGCCTAGTTGCGGTCTTGCAGGCTCACGAAGCTGCCCCTATTCTCGTTCACGTCGACGCCATGAGCTACTACGACTTCTTCTTCTACGAGAGCGCCGAACGGCCAATTTACGGCATCGATGTCGACTTTGTCTGGAATTCACTCGAGCCCATCCGTCAATATTCGCAAAATTATCTCAGCGACCTCGATTCCTACATTGTTCAGCAAGATCGCTTTTGGCTCGTTCTACCCAACGACGCCGCCGCCGATTATGCCTTTGCCGGTTTTCGCCCCAGTGACAGCATTATTACCGACCACTACACCGCCACTGCTTATCAAAAGCTTTAGCGCCAAGAAAAATCCCCGCATTACTCCTGCGGGGATTTGGCATAATCGCTTGGATTATGCCAGTTCTTGGAAATAGTACCATTCGGCGTGCTCGTCTGCCGTCTCGCCCAAAACCGACAATAGTCGCATCAACTGCGTTGCGGCAATGTAGCCTCCGAGCTCTTCGCTCCAAAAATGCGCACCGCATCGATCGGCCGGAATATGGCAGTTAAAGGGTAGCCGCTGCTGCATGCCATAATGCCGCTCTATTGTAATCGATAGCGACAATAGCGGACCATAAGTCCATTCCTCCATCGGTGCCGCGACCAACATTAACTCGAACTCGTTGTCCCACAGCTCAAAGCTAGCTGCGATACCGCTCTGCATGGCATGTTCGCCATCCCAGCCAAAGAAGCACAACAAGTCTTCGAAATGCAGTTCCCAGCCGCCTTCGGGTAGCCGTTCTACGAAGCCCATTTGCACCGCAAATTGCACCGCATCACTAACTTGACCGGCACAATTTCGCCATGCGAAAGCTCCCATTCGGAACACCTCCATTCCATATGTTTTTCTAAAGTACCTAATTACTATGCTTACCCTATCATCATAACATCAAAAAGTGCTATAATCTAATTATCCATTTGGGGTGTTAGCTCAGTTGGTAGAGCGATTGGTTCGCAATCAATAGGTCAGGAGTTCGAATCTCCTACACTCCACCATATTTCCCGTCAGTTTGTCGGGGCTTTTTTATGTGCCAATTATTCAACCAGCATCTCTACTAACAGTACGTCTCGATATAATCGTGCATTCACATCACAAGTCGACAGCATCAATAGCTTTCCGCCAACATGTTCGTCTCGCCAATTCGTCGCCTGTTGTCGTAGCCGTGCAAGCACATAGTTATTCTTAGCCCGTAAAAAACTATCCACACGGTACAGTTCATCTGTTGCATCAATCACGACATACGCCAACACTCGCAGTCGGACTTGCCGCCGTCTTATCGTCAACTCACCACTATCATGCTCTGCAAAATACTCCTCATCGGCAAAGCGACTAATGTCTCCGAACATCCGATGACCATCCATCCGGTGTCCATAAATCACTGCAAAATCATCGCTAAAATCTCGCGCATTCCGATAATCCAAAAAGATACTTCCCGCCGTCGCATATTCATCCCGATAATTGTGCCGCAAGTAATAGTTGTTGTCCGCCGCTTGCATAATCGGCTGGTTAATCTGCGTCTCATCAAATTTAATCCAGCCCACTAAGTTTGCGCTGGCCGCCGCATCCGCCAAGACCACTTCCGCCTGCGCCTCGTCCGCAAACACCGGTGCGCTCTGCATCACCTGCCGCGCATCCCACAAGGCATAACCACCCAAAGCCAACATTCAGACCACGATGGACCACATTATCGTTCGTAAAATCACCTCCACCCACCGCAAGCATCTATTCATCAACAATCCCCCTCACTCGCAACAATGCCAGCACGCGCCCTTTTATTTCGCCACCGTTCATTGCAGGCAACTCGTCAATTCGCCAACCGTTTTTGTCATACAATATCACGTCGCTGTCGCCATATTGCCGCCATAATCGCTCATATATCACCAAATCGCCATCTCGCAACGTGGGGTTTTCTTCGCCCGTTGCCCGGTAAAATCCCAACACCTGCGCAAAACACAGTCAGCCCAACATCAGCAAACAGCCAATTCGCACCAAACACCCAATCTCGAGCCTATCCCGCCACCGTTTTGTAATTTTCAGCATACTATACCACTTTAAAGGCCGCCACCATTGCAACGGCCTCGCCTGATTCCTCTAGTTTTTCTTTTTCGAAATCGCCCAATACACGCAAACGCCAGCTATGCCAATAATCGCAATTCCCACGAACGGCAGCACCATCGTCGACACCCCAGTCGCCACCGAACCGTTCCGCATATTATCAAAGCTCGTCACATTCTCGGCACTAAAGCTCATCCCGCTCGGGTTGCCACCATATTCACTGGCGGTTTGTTTGGCGCGAGATTGCTTCGTACTTACGCTCATGTCGCCATCAACATACGTACTGTAACTATCTGCGTCCAGCTCCGTGATGCTATACTCAAGTCCTAGCGGCAATTCGTTCTCTCCGTTATTGCCAATCTGTACGCTCTGACCGTGTTTCAAATACACAAAGTTCTCTTCGCCCACGGTATAGTAGCGCTGCGTCTGGATGCTCTGTCCACCATATTCAACTACCGTATCCTGGCCCGTAATCGAAAACACGTCACCCAACCGCGCAGTCGGAAAATCTATCCGGAATTTAAAGTACTCATCGGTGTCCGCATTGTCGCCCGATACAGTCTTGGATAACTGGATATGAGTCCGACGGGCCATTGAATCAAACATCAAGTTATCCGTCTTCCGACCACCAGCATCCGTTACCTGATCGGCCACCGTTGCAATTAAATTACCCGTCGGTCTAGTGCCGTCCAGCTCATTACGAGCTGCAATTAGCACCGTATAGGCTTGCATGTCATCAATTGGGTAATTACGCTCGTCCGACGACGCAATCTCACGAATCACGATTCGGTAGTCCCCTACCTTCGTAAAAGTTAAGTCTGACAAATTCACAATCTTGTCGCTCTGCGCAATCCCACCATTCGGCGTCGCCGACACTCGCATACTAAAATTCGCCAATCCGCCAATCTCTGCCGGATTATTCTCGTCGGCCGTCATCGAATAGCTAAATGTTACTGCTACCGGGTTTGCGACGTTCGATACGCTCCGCACAATTCTTACATTATTTTCGCCTGACGTAACGTGCGTTTCCGCTGCCATCACCGGCGCCGTTGCGCCCGCCTGCAACATAATCATGGCCGCAAAAGCCAGGCCTTGCCAAAACTTTTTCATTTTCCTCCTTATGGTTCTTTTTACGGATTCATGGCCACGAATTCGTCTAGCCCTCATTTAAACACCCCTCCAAAAAACAAAAAAGCACAAGTACGACGTTTTGCAATCACCTGCTAAAATACATCAAAAATCCCCCTCTAACAGGGGGATTTTATTGAACAAATTTATTGTTCGTTTTTGACAGCTCGGTAGCTACCTGCGGCCACCAGCACGCCTAGGGCCGATAGCAACATGCCGTAGCTTTCCGTCGTCAATACGTCAGCTGTCTTTGGGTTTGAGCCGTCCGCGACAACTTCTTCCGCAGCAGATTCCTCTGTCGGAACAGCCTCGTCATCGCCACCCTTACCCGGCTCTTCCTCTTCCACTACATAACTCACGAAAGGCTGTTCGAAATCCTCTGCCTCACGTTCGTTGCCTTCCGAGTCAACCGGGTACAAAGTCGCAACTTCATTCGTTGGCACGCTATATTCGCCCGCCTCCGTAGCCTTATTAACTAACTGCAGTATATAGCTCAGCGACACCCGCTCAAAGTTAGAAATATTCCGCAAAATATTCCAAGTAAAGCTTTCACCATCGGCGTCATAGTCAATCGTGAATTCGACCACGCCATCCGCGTTCGCAAACTCAATCGTGCTGCCATTGACGGTCTTTGTTAGAGCGGCCTTCTCTGCGCCGTCCACACCCGTCACGACCAAATTGAAACTGCCCAAATCATACAAATCAAAGTCTTCGCCAATCACGCCGACGACCTTGCTCCCCCTACCTAGCAAGTACAAGATATCTTTGCCAACTTTCGCAAAATCCATCGTCTCGCCGTTGTTCATCGCATCAATCAAAGCTACCGTCAAAGGGCTATTTGAACCAGATTTGACTGCATAGACATGGTAATTTTCGGCCATCTGGCGCCACTGCTTGAGCGCTTCAAAGATAGCCCGATCCATTGACAAAGCGTGCTCTTTCTCGCCGTATGGCACATAAACAAAGTCTTCGCTTGGTGCACCGTAGTAGATGTTTGTACCATTAAAAGGGTAGGCATAGCTGTCACCATCGGCCGCAACCCACTCTTCTACCTGCGCCATGTAGGCATCCCAGTCGCCACCGGGAATACCGTAGCTACCCTCTTTTACGCCACGTGCAACCGACCAAGACGACGACTCGCCCCAGTACTGCGCACTGTTTTTATATAACTGGTAATAAATATCCATTACCGTGCCGTCTTCCGACGTCCACAGACGCGTCAAGCCGTCCGTCACTAAAATAACGTGTTTGCGCGTATTCGTCACCTCGGCGTCAGCCTGCAACAGCTCTTCAGCCCTCAAGAGGCCGTCCTGGATATTTGTACCACCATACGGCGGATTCTTATAGCCTTCTCGAATCAAAGCCTTTATCGCGTCAACATTATCGGCCGACAATTCTACTAGCTCTTGCGTAACTTTTGCATTGCCCTTGAACACAACGATGGCAATCTTAATTTTCGTACCGTCATCATTCTGCACCTGCGCATACAAATCATCAACCAGTTGTACGGCATCATTAATAGTTGCGCTCTTACAGCTCGAATTATCAACCACGAACACAATATCGCTGGCCAAGTTTTCTTCGCTCGACGGCAAAGACAAGGTCACCTCAGTGCGATCATTCTCGTCCAATTCAGTCGCCTCCTTTGATTTCGAGACGTCCCATTCTTGCGCCGCCGGATCATCGGTGTCCGGCCCCTCGCCTTCATTGCTTGGCTCACTTGTGGTCTGGCCGTCAGCCGTACCCCCATCATCCGCGCCGCTAGTCGTTTCGGCATCACCGTTCGTGGCTGGCTGCTCTTCGGCCGTCGGCGTGCTTTCGCTAGCCTCCCCACCGTCTAACGCGTAGACACTATGCGTCGACATGCCAAAACAGAAGCCAAGCGCCAAAAAACCGGCTAGCACCCACGGAAAAGCCCATGTCTTTTTCATACTTTCTCCCATTCCTTATGTTTTCCGACCGCCACAGCCGCATGGCAGCCTTCTACCAGAAACATATACCGCCTACCACTAATTTGCAATCATAAGCATAATATTTTATAATATACTTTTTACGCTTAAAATTATTGCTCACCCTCCCCTGCGCCATTACAGTATTATTGTAAAAATCACAACACAAGAAAAAATGTTGTATAAAATACAACATTTACAGATACCACAACGGACTATCGGACTACTTCTTCACTACCTTCTCGGTTACGTCGAATTTCTCCATGTAGAAGCCCAGCATTAAACGAATTTGCGAATACAGCGCACAGAACGACGTGTAGACCACTGCAATAATCGGCGAAATCACCCATTGCAACACCATCAAAATCCGCTTTGAGTCACGGTAACGCTTCGGCTTTGGTGGCAGCATCTTAATCGACAGACCAATCGACACAAAGAGCAGACACATCGCAAAGGTCTGGATATAGCTCACTACCGTCGGCAAATTATGCGCCAAAAGATTGCGCGACTCAAAGTTAAAAATCAGCGGGACCCAACCCCCCAGCGCCACAATCGGCGCTGTTGCCGCCAAAGTCACATGCCCATCTAACAGCTTCACAAAGCGCGGCAACAACTCCGACAACTTCATTTTGCGTTGCTTCGACAACATATAATCCGCCACATAAGCCACATCGCTCGCTCCGTAATCCCAGCGACGCAGCTGGATCCACTGCGCTTTCAGCGTCTTCGGCAAAGTATCGCTCAGCACCGCATCCTGGTAAATTGGCGCCCGAATCGGCAATACTTCGTAGTCGCCATCAAAGTAGAACAGGCTCCGCCAATACTGGTGCCCATCCTCCACGATTGTCCGCACACTCCAGAAATTCATTCCCACCAACGCATCAAGCGGCTGTGAATGCGAAGCGAAGTTCCGCAAGTCCATCGGCCGCATTGTACAGACCAAGTTCCAGAATGAATTCGTCGAGGCGACCACGCGCGACACCGCCGGCGCATCCCAAATATTATTCGTAAACAACGACACTGGCTGGAAAGACATACGTTGGCGCTCTTCGTGCACCACGTACTCATACGCCACCTGGTCAAAATAGCACTTATGCGGATGGTTATCGCTATCCAGCGTCGTCACGATAATATTCTCATACGACATCTTGTGTTCATCCGCATAGGCCTGCAGCCGCTTCCCCGCGAAAGTAATATTACCGCCCTTACCGATTACCTCATTCGGCAAACCGTCCGGATGTTTCGACAAAATAAAATCATAGAACTTCCCTGCATAACGTTGCTTGAGCTCTTGCGCCACCGCCTCGGCCGCCGCCCCACCCCGCTCCTCGTATGCCAGCAAAACAATCATCCGCTCCTTCGGGAAAGTCGAATCGCACACACTATCCAACGTCGGCACCAACGTATCCAGCCCCTCAGTATACATTGTCACAATCACTGCATGGTACACCGTGCGTGGGTCCAGGTATTTACCGCTCTCGTCAGCCGCCATCAGGCACAAATTACGTAAATGCTGCTGGTGATCATAGGCCTTACTACGCGAATGCGCCAGACGTTCGTAACTCTCCTTTGGCGTCTCCAAATCCACCATCCGTTTACGCCAATCAATCGCGCAACCCGCCTGCACCGTTTTATACCCTTGTACCGTTCGGAACATCACGCCAATCGCTTTTACTACACTGCTAATCACAATCATCAGCAAGAAAATCGACCCCGCCACCGGCGACCACGCCGACAAAATCACCAGCGTCACCATAATCCCAATACTGACTAGCCCCGGGAAAATCTCAAAAAACCGGTAGCGGCGCGTACGTTTCCCCACCGGAATTTCTCGAACTTTGGCCATCCTATCCCCTTCCGACCAAGCTCAGCAAAACATGTAGCGCGATAATAATTACCACACAACTTACCCCCATAAACAATCGCGCAATATCCTTCCCTCGCTTCGTGTGCAAACGCGCGGCGATTAAGATGTGCCCTGCGCCTAGCACAATCGCCATAATTGTAAAACTCAACAAATACCACCAACTCTGGCTATCGTCGTAGCTACTAAAGACGTCCGAGTATCGCCAATACAGCCGGCTATTCGGGTCTAATCGGAATAACGACTCCAAAAACAACCAAATACTTAAGGCAAAATCCACCAACATCCATGCGATAAGTCCGCGATCCCTCTTAAAGATAGCTTCAAAATCAGCTGCTAACTGTTTCATACTAGCCATATTTTACCATGTTTTACCTTTGCGCAACAATCACCAGCGCCACCAGAGATAAATGTAGTAATTTTTACATTTTCATGTCATTTTGCTTGCTTTTTGTTTTAGACCAGCCTAAAATTGAAAATGAAAATCATTTTCATATGATTTCACTTTAATAAATTTTACTTCATATAAATCAACAAACCCTTGGCTAGGGAGAGGCAAAATATATGACGGAAGGTCGCAAAAAATACAATACAATGTCCAATCAAATCATATTTAACACTATCAAGGAATTCCAAACCGATTTTACGGTGAAGGAATTGCTGCGTAAGCTCGAAGACGAAGGTCACGACATGGGCATCGCCACAGTTTATCGCCATCTCGACGAGATGGAATCAACTGGTATGCTCCGCCGCGCCTATCTCAATGGGCGCAACGTTGCCAGCTATTGGTACACCGAGCCCTGCGACGGCGAAAGCCACTTCAATTTGCGCTGTATGCAATGTGAGCGTGTTTTCCATGTTGATTGTGAATATATTCGTAAATTTGTTAATCATGTCCGCGAAGAACACGGTTTTGTCGTGCTCACTAATCGCGCCTTAATTCGGGGCGTTTGCGCCGATTGTCGCAAAAAGGAGACCGCCTAGCCATGGCTACTTCGCATAAAAAAATCACTCGCATCATCGTTGCCTTAGTGCTCCTCTTGGCGGTTGCCGGAGGTCTAGCATATTTCGCAAAGAAGCATCAGAGTGATTCAACAACTTCCGAGGTCAAAATCGTCTCGACTGTCTTTCCCGGCTACGATTTTGCCCGCTCCGTCGTTGGCGACAACGCCAACCTTACTCTTCTCGTCCATCCAGGCTCCGAAACCCATTCCTACGAGCCTAGCCCTCAAGACATCGTCGCCGTCCAACAATGCGACCTTTTTATTTATGTTGGCGGCGAATCGGAGTCCTGGGTGGATAAGGTTATTATAAACCTTGACACTACAAAAACCAAAGTGGTCCGCATGATGGACTACGTCGATGTTGTCGAAGAAGAAATCGTCGACGGCATGGAATCCGACGAACACACCGATGCAATTGACTACGAACATGACCATGACGATCACGACCGCAATCATCATCACGATGACGAAGAAGCCGTCGAATACGACGAGCACGTTTGGACTAGCCCCAAAAACGCCATCAAACTCGTGCAGGCCATTCGCGACCAGCTCGTCGTACTCAACGCCGCCAAGGCCGACCAATATCGCAGCAACGCGGCCAACTACATCGCATCGCTCGAACATCTTGACCAAGATATCCGTACGCATGTGGCTCAAGCCAAGCGCAAAGAACTCATTTTCGGCGACCGCTTCCCTCTTCGCTATTTCGTCGAAGAATACGACCTCGACTACTACGCGGCCTTCCCCGGCTGTTCTAGTCAGACCGAAGCTTCTGCCGCTACAATTGCTTTTCTCACTCAGAAAATCAAGCAAGACAACATCCTTTATATTTTCAAGATAGAATTATCCAACAACCGGATTGCCGAAACCCTTGCCGCCGAGACTGGCGCCGAGGTGCTCGAATTCCATTCCTTGCACAATCTCAGCAAAGAAGACTTCGACGCAGGCAAAACCTACCTTGAAATCATGCGCCAAAACCTAGATAATCTAGACAAAGCCCTTAATTAATTCATCAGTTTTTATTTATGTCTTTAATTAAAGTTCAAAAGCTTAGTCTTGGCTATGGCAATCATACTGTCGTCAAAGACCTCAGCTTCACCGTTGATAGTGAAGACTTCATCTGCATTGTCGGCGCCAATGGCTCGGGTAAGTCTACTCTCGCCAAAGGCATCCTCGGCTTACTCAAGCCGCAATCTGGTAAGGTTATTTTTGATAATCTCAAAGCCACCGCCATCGGCTACATGCCCCAAGAGCACAAAATCATCCCCAACTTCCCCGCCTCCGTTCTCGAAATCACCCTCTCTGGCTTTCTTAACCAGCTCCATTTCCGCCCCTACTACACTGCCAAGCAAAAGGCCCGCGCAAAGCATAACCTCGCCCTATTGCACATCGAAGACCTCGCCAACGAAAACTTTAGTGACCTCTCGGGCGGCCAACGCCAAAAAGTCCTTCTCGCTCGCGCCCTTTGCGCCACCACCAAATTATTAATTCTCGACGAACCCAGCAATAACCTTGACCATCAGTCCAAACAAGAATTATACGAACTGGCGCTACGCCTCAACCGTCAGCACCACATCGCTGTCCTGATGATTACCCACGACCTCGACCATCATAACCTCATTGGCGATAAAATCCTCGCCCTCAGCAACGGCCAAAAGTATTTCTTTGGTCCTACCGCCGCATACGTCAAAAAAATTCACAGCGATACGGAGCACCACCATGCTTAGCCTACTAACCGAAATGCTTAGCTACACCTTTATCCAACGTGCACTCGTTGTCGGCATTATTGTTTCTATCTGCGCCGCCCTCATGGGCGTCATCATGGTGCTCCGACGTAGCTCCATGATTGGCGACGGTCTCTCTCACGTGGCCTTCGGCGCCTTCGCCGTCGCTACCGTACTCGGTCTTACGCCCATCTATTTTGCCATCCCGGTCTCCATTCTCACTTCATTCTTCATCCTCCGCCTTAGCCAAAACAGCAAAATCCACGGCGATTCCGCCATCGCCCTCTTCTCGGCTTCTGCTCTCGCTATCGGCATCATGGCCATCTCCGTCACCAAGGGCGTCAACGTCGACATCAATGCCTACCTTTTTGGCAGCATCCTCTCCATCAATCCGCGCGACCTCATCATCAGCGTTATCCTTGGCCTTGCCGTACTCGCCTTTTTCCTCATCTTCTATCACCACATCTTCGCTATCACCTTTGACGAAAGCTTTGCTAAATCCATCGGCCTCAAAGTCGACCTATATCGCGGCATCCTTGCCGTCATGTGCTCCATCATTGTCGTACTCGGCATGAAGCTACTCGGCTCCCTCCTCATCTCCAGCCTCATCATTTTCCCCTGCCTTACCAGCATGCAACTCTTCAAAAACTTCCGCCAAGTCGTCATCGCCTCGGCCACCGTCTCCGTTCTCTGCTTCATCCTTGGCCTAGTCGCCTCCTACGTCTTTAGCACCCCCACTGGCGCCACCATCGTCATCGCCAACCTTGGCGCCTTTCTCGCCTGCTGGCTCCTCGCCAAAATCAAATAACCCCACCAGATTTCGTAGATAGAATCGTTCAGGTTGGTGTTTTCTTGATGTCTTGCTATGTTTTTGTAGATAAAATCGTCCAGATTGGTAGTTTCTTCTTCTGAAGCGCGTCTTCTAGACGAGCGAAGAAGAAAAACTGCCTATATGGGCGATTTTAGCACAAAAATGGAGCCGCTGGCAGGGGTCGAACCTGTGACCTGCTCGTTACGAATGAGCTGCTCTACCAACTGAGCTACAGCGGCACCTAAGAGTATTATACCACAGACCAAGAAAAAACCGGCGGCCTCTGCCTCCGGCTTTTACAATTCTCATACCTAATACATCAATGTTTTTAATGGCCCACTTACGCGATAAATTCTAAAGTCATCTGTGCCATTAAACAGCAAGTAGCATTCACCATCCGCAAAATCCAAGCTTTCCAGCTCTTGACGCGGCTCACGCACGGCGAAAGCCTCCACTTCGCCCGTCCAGCCGTCAACTCGGTAAATCACGTTGCGGTTTAATTGTAGCCCCATCCGACGTAGCCAAGAAATATTATTTATAGCGCCCCAATCCGCTAAGTAAATATAGCCGCCATGATATGCGATATCTTGCACAGCGAGACCCGAGCTAAAACTATATCGTTCACCGGTTGGGCGCAACTTGGCGTCCAGTTTACGGATAGTGCTACCAGTACGTACATAGTACTCGCCACTGCCAGCATAAGCAATGCCACTCGCCGCCCCAGCTAAAGTTTCCGACGATATCACGGAAAAATCATCTGGCCGAATCCGCACAGCCGTATCACAATGAGCGTCCGTCGTACTCCGTACGCCGACCACTACTAGCTCGGCGCGCTTCGGGTCATAGGTCATCCCGTTAGCATGCCCCAGATCATAGGTCATCTGCGCATGCTCCAGCTGCGCGGTAATGTCACTCATCGTTTCCCGGTCAATCACCGTCAGCCGGTTTTGGTTTTCACCACCGTTCGCTGCTTCGTCTGGCGGCCGCGATGTCACCACGAAATATTCCGGCGTAATCGCCAGAGCCTGCACTGACCCCATGCCTGGCGGCTTCGCAGCCACATAAACTTGCTCCAACTCTAGTTCCTGTATCTCGCTAAACTGCGCCAGAGCCTCGCCATAATCCGTCAAAGCGCCCGTTACGCCGAGCACCGTTAGCAGTATTGCGATAGCCAACAAAGTCCAAGCTACTACTTTCTTCATTCATGTCACCCCCGTCTAAAATATGAGAATTTTTAAGGTACCCAATTATATTAAAATAAAAACGCCACTCTGTCAAAAAACATGCCGTTGCCTCTTGCGCCCCCAGGGCCATCCATGGTATACTTAACCCACTAGGGCTCGTGGTATAGTGGTCTAGTACGCCTCCCTGTCACGGAGGAGATCGCCAGTTCGACTCTGGTCGGGCCCGCCAAACCTAGTATCCAAAACACCTCCATTACGGAGGTGTTTTTTGCATACTCCCTACGCCGCACTTTAATACATAATACGGTCATGGTTTTGGCAAGAAACCAACTATGCCGTACGCCAAATATACGGCTATTGTTAAAGAATTTTGAATTATTTTTTACAACAAAACAGAGGTAGAATTTTTACCTATAGAGGTCTATTGTTAAAGATTTTTTAATAATAGGGCTAGTCTCAAAAAATACCTCTCATACCCATATCTCCATGAAAAAGCAAAAGGGCAAAAATCCATCAAAGATTGCAAAAGCCACAAAAAGAGCCAAAATCGGCTCAAATACTGGTGGTGCGGGTAGAGGGAGTCGGACCCTCGTCTCTTGCTTGGGAAGCAAACATAATAGCCGTTATACGATACCCGCAACATTTCCATTATACCACCCCAAGACGCTTATGCTAAAATTAGAGTAATTATGCAATCGAACAACTTTCTTCAACCCAACATCTACTACCAAGTCCAGCAGAGTAAACCGCCTGCAAAACCGAGAAGACGCCCCATTACCCCTATCATCATAATCATCGTACTTATGCTTGGCTTCATTGGCCTCGGCGGCTATATTCTAGTGGACAAGTTCTTCTCTACCGACGCCCCAGAAGAAGTTGTCAACGACCTTAGCGCCACCCCTGCCAACCTCGCTCTCTCCACCGTGCAAATCCCCGCCAACGCCAGCGACGACGTCCTCAAAAACGTCCTCGCCGGCCGTAGCTTCTGGGCCGACGAGCTCGGCGATCAATACCTCACCTTCAAATCTGCCACTGAGTACACCCTCTCCTACTACCGCGATCCCAGTGACGCTGCAGATTATGCACAAAATCTACCCAGCGAACATAACGGCACCTATACTGTCAAAGACCATACTATCAGCCTCAGCGGCGGCGAAACCTTCACCATCACCGGAGATTACCTCATCAAAGATACCAGCACACTCAGTGCTAACCAAGGTTCAGTCTATTTTGACGCCAACCAGCTACCACTTTTCAAGAAGAACCTCGTCAACGCCCTCAGCCGGCATCTGAAACAACTACAAGCAGACAACTCTAGCCCCCTCCAAGTTCAAAAAGTCGCTCTTTCCGCCCATAGCTGCACTAATAACCCCGAACGTCAAAGCAAAGCCGATAACTTCATCTGCCGTGCCACCTACACCATCAACTTCAACGCTGCAGATATCGCGCAGCTCGCCCAAACCGGCACCAGCTTCGCTCAACTCTGTCCCCAACTTGCTGCCAGCTTCAACGCCGCCGACCGTCTACTCTCCTGCGCTTCATCGGACAGTCAACAAGCTCACCTCCAAAGCTGGAGCAACTTCATCATCCGCATCAAAAGCCCCACTGACTACGAAATCACCGGCTCCTTCCGCGAATAACCCTCAGAAATACTCTATTCGCCGTTTTCGCCAGGAATCTCAGTTAATTCATTGTCGACGGTTTCTCCGCCATCCGCAGAATCTTCGAGATTGATATATTCTTTCACCTTGTCTTCGTCGCGAATCTTCTGTAAATCATCTGCTAACTTCGAGAAGCGAATCCAGATCGACTCATAACTCACCTTCCCCTCGCTGCGTGCGGTCAATTTTACAATGTAATAACCATCACCGTTCTTCGACACGAACACATCCGAAATATCGCCAATTTCTGCCAAAGCATAGGCTTGTGCTGCCCTACCACTGTCCAAATTATTCACACTCACCGCTGAGTCAGTTTTTTCATAACTAAAAATATTGCTATTGCTATACTCTTGCACCAACGCTGCCATATCGCCATCGTTTTGCGCCAGTTTAGCCTTAATCTCGGCTGCCATATCTTTCGCTGCCGTATCCACTTCCTCGGCCACCTTTCGCTTGGCCAACGACAGGCTAATCAGGCGTCGGTAATTGCGCAGTGACAGACCAAAATTATCCTTCACAATCTCTTCGAACACCTCATCGCTGCGACGTTCACCATTAATCGTCTTATGCTCTTCAATAAGCGCATCAATTTCTTCATCACTTACACTCAGCCCCAATTCATCCATCTTCGCCAACACATAGCTGTAGTCTTCGGCCTCGTTCATCGCTTGACGTTTGTAGTGGCTAATCTGACTCTTTGCATCTTCGGAATCGTCCAACTTACCGCTCTGATACTCAATCGAGCGAATACTACTCCGGTATAGCATCAAATAATCGCTATAACGCACTTTATGCCCATCAATCTCGGCCACAGGCAAACCCAAAACACTCGTAAAACGATATGCCACCTCGCTGGTTGTCTGGAAATGATACAACTGCAGATAGCCGACCGTCACAAAAGCCACCACGGCCACCACGGCAATCAGAATCGTGTTAATCACTAAGCGATGCTTAGCATACTGGAACGGATAGCGATATTTTTTACCGTTCGCCAATACTTCTTCGCGACTTTCTTCAATATTCTTTTGCGTAACCGCCGGGCTCTTCTTGGCCTTTTCGTTTTTGTCGCGCTGCTTTAGTTTGTCTGCAATTTTCATCACTCTTCTTCCCCACCTTCGCCATGCTTGGCATTCTGGATTTCATTATACACGTTTTCCGGGTGGCTGACCATGCTCAAGCTCAGGTCTCCCACCCCCGTCTGAATCAAAATCGTACCATAATCAAACAGCGAACCAAACACCCCCATCACCCCAAAAGAAATACTCTGGATATTATCCAATTCCAAGTCCACCACCGTCCGCTTAAACATCCCCTTTTGCCGCACCTGTCGAATCCGCTCATTCGTCACCAAATAATAACTAAAATGCCACAACATATAGCTGTACAGATAACCCAACACCCCCAAGACAATACAGGCCACCCACAACCAAAACAACTGCGGGTCGTCCGGCATCAAAATCATTGGTAGGGCCCCACCCCCAATTAGCAATAGCATCACCAAGAAACCCCGAATCGTCGTCAGAATATGTCGCCGAAATACCAGTACAACCTCTTCCCCCGTCCGCTGTCCTTCAAAGTCCATATGCTTTTATCATATCACACCAGGCAAGTTGGACATCTTCTTCGTTTGACGCGCGGTTATCGACCGAGCGAGAACGAAAAAATGCCTAAATAGGCGATTATAGCGCAAATTGGTGACCCGGGTGCGAGTCGAACGCACAACCTTCTCCTTAGGACGGAGCTGCTCTATCCATTGAGCTACCAGGCCACTATTCGTATTCTAGCACAATCTAGCGCGTGAACTTCTCGTTCAAAGTACGATAAACCTGAATCTCCTCTGGCTTAAACCAGTAGGACACCTCAGCCTCAGCCTCTTCGGGGTTACCACTGGCGTGAATCAGATTCGGCACCGCCTCTTCATGTGCGTCCGCATAGCCAAACGAAATGTGCGCATAATCCCCGCGAATCGTCCCCATATCTGCCGCCATTGGCTCGGTTGAACCAACCATTTTGCGTACCAGAGGCACCGCTTCAACGCCCTCTAATACCATCGCAATGACTGGCCCAGAGGTCATAAACTTCAGGGTGATATCAAAGGTCTTCTGCCCACGGCGCGAAATCATCTTCGAAATCCCCTCGTAGTGCTGGTAATAATGATCCTTATCCGGGTTCACCATTTTGGCGCCCACAATCTTCAAGCCAATTCGCTCAAAACGGCTGAGGATTTCACCTACAATCCCCCGCTGCACTGCATCTGGCTTAAACACAATCAAAGTCCTCTGCACCATACCGCTCGGATTATTCTCTTTCGTAAAACCAATGTTCGCTGCCGTCACTTTGCTGGCGGTCTTTTTTGCGTCTTTTTTCTCTGACATCCCAATCTTCTCCTTTCCTCTACTCTATACCATCCCCATCAAAAGCGCAAAAACCTACTTTATCTCTGTGTCACTATGAAACCGCTCGTGCACTTCACGCAAATGCGGATCTGTCACGTGCGTATAAATCTGCGTCGTTGAAATATTCGAATGCCCCAACATCGACTGTACCGAGCGCAAATCCGCCCCATTCATCAACAAATCCGTCGCAAAGGAGTGCCGCAAGGTGTGTGGCGTTACGTGCTTAGTAATCCCTGCCAAACGCACGTATTTATCCACGATGCGCTGTACACTACGCGACGTCAAACGCCGATCATCTTTCTTGTTCTCGGCCTCCGGACGATTCCGCGAATTATTCAAAAACAAGGCCGGCAACTTATCACGCCGCTCAGCCAAATAGTCTCGCAGGGCATCTGCCGCCTGCTCCGAAATAAACACCGGGCGGTCCTTCTGCCCCTTACCACGCACCATAAACTCCCGCCGCTCCAGATTAACATGCTGCCGGTCAAGGTTAATCAGCTCCGAAACACGCAGCCCCGACGAAAACAGCAACTCTAAGATCGCTCGGTCTCGCAAGCCCGCTTCATTATCCAACGGCACCTCAGATAACATCCGGTCAATCTCGTCCACATGCAAGAAAGTCACCTGCGGCCGATGCGTCTTCGGCAAATCTATCAACACCGGGTCCATCGACTTAATCCCCCGCTTCAACAGATACTTCAAAAAGCCCCGCAAGGCCACCAGATGGTAATTCTGCGTCGCCACCGACAAGCCTTTCTTGCGTTCCGTCACATAGCGATTCAGCCACAAGCGATATTGCCGCAGCCACTCTGGCGTAATCTCCGCTGGCTTCATTTCCTCGCCGCCAAACTCCGTCACGCGCGACAAATACAACTCATAGTTACGTGTCGTATAACGGCTGCGCCCGCTCTCAATCTCCAGCGATTGTAGGTATTCAATAATCAAATCACTGACAAACATTTATCAAAGCCCCGCCCCAATAAACTTCAACAACCACCCCTGGCAGAAAAACACTCCCAAGACTCCCGCCACCAAGAACGGCCCAAACGGAATTTGCATATGCTTTGACCGTTTTAGCACAGCCACTGGCAACATCACCAGTGACCCCAATAAATTCGCCACAAACATTGCAAACATTGCCAACCAAAAATTTCCCAACATCAACGCCAGCGGTACGCACAACATCCAGTCACCCCCGCCCACCAGCTTCTCACTACTCAACCGATACAACAGATAGTAAAACACCGGCATAATTAGCACCGCCCCCACAAGATTCTGCCAATCCACCACTCCCGTCATCTGGAAGCTTTGCCACAAATTTAGCGCTAAAAACAAAATCCCCACACCCCATGCCCCGTACAACAGTTTTACGGGCAACTCACGCCATTTTATGTCATAAACGCATAAAACCGCGAAAATCGTCGAAATCACCAAAAACAGCCCAAATTTGGCCATTTCCAGCCCATCTAACGCCGACAAGGCCTCAAACCACGGCCACAATGCATAACTGAGCGCAAAGACTAAAGCCGTTCCGATTTCCGTCAAAATTTCGGCACAACCAATCTTTTTGCCACATTTGCGGCATTTGCCCCGCAGAGCCAACCAGCTCACAATCGGGATATTGTCGTACCATTGAAGACGATATTTACAGTGCATACAATGCGACCACTTTGCCTTATCCCCCTGGCGCAAACGCCAAGCCTGACAACAAGCAAACGATCCCATCATCGCCCCCAGCACAAACAGTACTATCATCACGCCTATGTTTACCATATCTCTATCTTAGCATAAAAAATAGAGCTCCCCCTACGGAGCTCTATTTTGAATCAGCCATGATTAGTGATTGTCGTTACACTGAATCGAGCCACCTTCATTCACGTAGAAGATTGCAACCTGCCGGCTACCAGTGCCAACCTTGTACTCACCTTCAGTCGAACAAGAAGCGTTCGTGTACACATGGAAGGTATGATCAACCGAAGTGAAGTTTGCTGTACCATCAGCAGTTACATCCGCTTCGTACTTCATCTTATAGGTTTCGCCATCTGGATCCTTAAACTGATCACTGCTGTCGCTACAGCTATATGAGATGCCATCGGTCTGCTGAGTACAAGTCTCGTCAATATATCTCTTCACGAAATTAGCATTGACACTCATGCTACTCTTTTCAAACGGCGTCTGGCCACTGTTGTTGCTTTGATACGAATTCACGGCCGTCAACACGCGCGACAAATCGTCACCACGCTGCGTATTGCGCTGGCTTCGTTGTAGGGCTGGGAGCGCGATGAAGACCATCAGGAAGATCAGGCCAGCAATAGCGAGGACCAACACGACCTCGATGATTGTAAAGCCTTTTTTGGATTTGCTAGACATTTTTACTCCTTTTTTATTTTTGCAATTAGCAATCGCCTACCGTGGCAGTTAGATGCCTTCTAACTATATTGCCGATTGCAAAATTTTTCCTAAGCTCAGTATATAACATGCTTATGTTAAAATTCAAGCATTTTGCAAGCTTTTCTCAAAAATCCGTCTTTTACCCTAGCTAATCTTGCCGACCAAGGAGTAAATCGGCAGCAACACGCCAGCCACCAACAGTGCCGCCACGCCACCTAGCATCAAAAGCATAATTGGCTCAATCATTGTCGTGATTGCATTCACCTTCTCGTCCAATTCATCCTCATAGACCTGCGCGGCCTTACCCAGCATCTCGTCCATCTTACCAGATTCCTCACCAATGGCCGCCATATTCGGCACCAGCGGCAAAATGTAATCTTTATCTTTCAGCGACACTGACAATGCCTTACCACCCTGCACCATCGTCGCCGCTTCCTCAATCACATCTTGCACTACAACGTTATCAGTCGCTTCACCGGCAATCTTCACCGAATCCAGCATCGACACGCCCGTCGACAACAAAATCTGTGCAATCCGCGCAAAGCGCCCGTTGTACATTAACCAGAACAAATCCTTAAACATCGGGATATTCAGCTTGATATTGGCCGCCGCGCGAATCCCCGGCTCAGTCTTAAAGAATTGCCGCAAACCCACCCCAATTGCAGCCACCATAATCAACACCAGATACCAGAAATTCATAATAAAATCTTTAATCCCCACCAAAGCCTTCGTCAAAGCTGGTAGGGTCTCGTTCATGCTAATATAGAGATTCTCCACCTCTGGCACCACTTCAACCATCATGTATACAAAGACCGCGATAATCACCAAAAGAGCAATAATCGGATACATCATCGCACCACGAATCTTCTTCATGATTTTCTCGCTCTTTTCTTCCTGTTCGGCAATCCGGCGCAAACTGTCATCCAAAGTACCAGACACCTCACCCGCACGAATCAAAGACAAATACACATTATTAAACACCTCTGGATGTTTGCCAAACGCCTCACCCAAGGTTCGCCCCGCTTCCACATCGGCATTAATCTGTTCAATGACCGCTTTCATGCCCTTTGACTCGGTCTGTTCGGCCACCGTGCGCAACGATTGCGCCACCGGCAAACCCGCCCCAATCAAAGTCGAAAACTGCCTCGTGAAGGTAATTCGGTCGTTCGCCGCAATCCGCGTCTGCGCTTTGTCGAACAGCCCCGTACCTTCCTCGCGCACGCTGTCAGGAATATAACCACGGTCCAACAATAACTTACCCGCAGTCCGTTCATTCTCGGCCTGAATTGTACCCTTGATTACTTTACCGGTACTCTGCTCTTTTGCTCGGTAGGTAAAGCGTTTCATCCGCGCGCCAGCCTTTCAAACTCTTGCAAATCCACTGCATACTCGCGTGCGTTATCATAAGTAATCACACCCGTTTGAATCAGTTTCACCAATGTGCGATCCATCGTCTGCATCCCTTGGTCAGCTCCAGTCTGGATAATTGTGTCGAGTTGATGCGTCTTGCCTTCGCGAATTACCGAACGTACCGCCGGATTCGCAATCATCACCTCGGCCGCCACTACGCGACCACCACCAATTGCTGGTACCAAACGCTGCGCACAAATCGCCATCAAGATGTTCGACAACTGCGAGCGAATCTGCGGCTGCTGATGCGGTGGAAATACGTCAATCATCCGGTCGATACTCTGCGCCGCCGAGTTCGTGTGCAAAGTCGCAAACACCAAGTGTCCCGTCTCGGCAATCGTAATCGCCGCGGATATTGTCTCCAAATCGCGCATCTCGCCAATCAACACCACGTCGGGGTCTTCACGCAGCACCGAACGTAGTGCCGCCGAGAACGAATAAGTATCGTAATGTACCTCACGCTGCACCACCACGCTACGGCGTGATTTATGCGTAAATTCAATCGGGTCCTCAATCGTAATGATGTGGCGAGCTTTTTCGCGGTTAATCTTGTCCACTAATGCCGCTAATGTGGTCGACTTACCCGAACCAGTCGGCCCGGTCACCAAGACTAAACCACGCGGATATTCGGCAAAACTTGTCACCACTGACGGCATACCCAAATCGGCCACTGACTTAATTTCGTTCGGAATCAACCGAAAAGCTGCCGCCAAATTCCCCTTTTCATGGAAGGCATTTACCCGAAAACGCCCCAAATCACCAAACGAGAAGGAATAATCAAATTCTTTGTCTTTGAGCAGGATATTTTTCTGCTCTTCCTCCAACGTCGAAAACACTAAGCGTTCTACCGTCGCTTCATCCAGTGCTGTATAGCCGCCAATCGGCTGCAAAGCCCCGTCAATCCTTAAAATTGGCGGTAACGACGTCTGCAAATGCAAATCACTCGCCTTGGTTCGTACACATTCTTCCAGAAGATTTTCGATTCGGATACCGCTGTTCGGCGCCGCATTGGTCGTACCCTGCCCACTTTGTTCCATACCACCATTGTACTTATGTTTTTAACAAAAATCAAACGAATTGCTTATTTTAAGTACTCGTGCAATTTCTTCGTATCTTTGTTTTTGCGCAGCTTTGTCAAAGCCTTCGCCTCAATCTGCCGAATCCGCTCCCGCGTCACCGAAAACTCCGCCCCAACTTCCTCCAAGGTGTGACTCTTGCCACCACCAATGCCAAACCGCATCTTGATAATCTTCTGTTCACGATCAGTCAAAGTTGAAAGAATCGACGCAATCTGCTCCTTCAGTAGCTGATTGGCCGCCGAATCTTCTGGCGAAATCCGGTCCTCATCCTCGATAAAATCACCCAGCGACGAGTCATCATCCTCGCCGTCCCGCCCCACTGAAGCATCGAGCGATGCAATGTCCTGCTTAATCTTCATCACATACTCAATCTTCTCTGGTTCCATGTCCATCGCCTCGGCGATTTCTTCCGTCGAAGGCTCACGGTTCAGCTCTTGCGTCAAACGTCGCTGCGTCCGCAGCACCTTATTAATCGTTTCAACCATGTGCACTGGAATCCGAATCGTTCGCGCCTGGTCTGCAATCGCCCGCGTAATCGCCTGCCGAATCCACCACGTCGCATAGGTCGAGAACTTGAAGCCCTTATCTGGGTCAAATTTCTCTACCGCCCGCAACAAACCGGTATTCCCCTCTTGAATCAAATCCAGAAAATCCAAACCTCGCCCCGAATAACGCTTTGCAATTGAAACCACTAAGCGCATATTAGACTCCGCCATTTTGTCCTTGGCACGTTTCTGCTGTTTGGGTGTACCATGAATCACTTTCTGCGCTAAATCAAACTCTTCTTCGGCCGTCAAAAGCGGAATCTTACCAATCTCGCGCAAGTACAAACGCACTGAATCGTCTACAATTTCTTCGTAAGTTGAATTCGCATCCAGGGAGAGATCTTCTTCGTTCTCTTCCTCGGTCATATCGTCCGCAGTCGGCTCCTCAAAATCTGCCGCCGTCAACAAATCTTTCTCGTCTTCGTCCATTTATTTCCCAATTATTGCTTTAACTTATCTGTTTGTGTTTGCGTTTTTTGCCTTTTTGCATTGCTCTGGACGGACTATCAAAATAAGCCCAGCTTTCCAGCCATTAAGCCATATCTTACCACTCCCGCCCCCAAAATGTCTAGTTTTTAGCTATTTTTCACGAATTAGCTCATTCATCTCGGCCATTAGCTGATTCAACAGTTCATCGTCATGGTTTTCTTCTGCCTCCCGAATCCGCACCGACAGCTCTTGCCGCCGCTGCGCCAGCCGCTCTTTCGTCACTGTTCGACACAGCACTTCAGCCTCGCGCTGCTGCTCCTCGGCCGACCACGACGCGTATTGCTCTTCAAAAATCAGCTCCAATTCTGCCCGCTCCAAATCGCCCAGCACTAAGCCATCTTCGACCTTCGCCTTCCCGCACGTTACCAAAGCCGCCAAATTCTTCTCTGCTCGACTTATCTCAGATGTTGTATTTTTCACAACAGCAGCCCCCTTCTTCAGTCTTTTTACTTCCTGCCGCACCTTTTTCGCTCGAAAGGCTTCTAACGAAATCCCCAAGCGCTTACTCACCATGCGTTCGTACTTCTCGCGCAGCACTGTATCGCTTGCATCAATTCCGTCAATCAAGCGCTTTGCTTCCTTGGCGTACTCCTGGAAGCCCTTCTCGGTTTTCAAATTGTACTTCGCCTCGTACTGCTCCAAAATCCACTCCAAAGCTGGTCGGTAGCTCTGCACCGCCTCTTGCCACAACTTCGCATCTTTCTGAATCAATTCATCCGCATCTTTACAGCCATGGTAATCATCGATCACCGACAGATAAATCCCGAACTTCGACGCCATCGCAATCGCTCGCTCGGCCGCGCGCACCCCAGCTTCATCGCCGTCATAGGCCAGCCGAATATCATTCGTCATCCTACTAAAGGCCTTCAGGTGGTTCTCTGTCATCGCCGTACCGGCCGTCGCCACCGCCTCTCGCACACCAGCCTGATGCGACGAAATCACGTCCATATTCCCCTCGACCACCACCACAAACTCCGACCGCCGAATTGCGTCTCGCGCCTGGCTCAAGCCAAAAATATGTCGCCCCTTGTTATACAACATTGTCTCTGGCGTGTTTAAGTACTTCGGCGTGTCCTTTGCATTTGCATCCACAATCCTTCCCGTAAAGCCAATCACTCGCCCACCCTGGTCCATCAACGGAATCATCATCCGCCCCTTAAACAAATCTCCGCCAAAGCGATTTACTAAGCCGGCATCCTCCAACTCTTGCGCCGAAAAACCCCGCTTTTTCAGAAAATTTGTCAATGCATTTCCCGACATTGGCGCATAGCCAATCCGAAAATTCTCCACCGTCCCCCTGTTCAGATGTCGCTCGTAAAACACATATTTGCAGACCGCCTTATTCCGTACTAAACAAGTCTGAAAATATTTTGTAGCCAATTCCAAAGCCTCGTATAGTCGCCGTTTGCGCTCTGCTACCGCCTTGTCGTCACCGCTATAGCGCTTCAACTCTACCCCCGCCTGCTGCGCTAACTTCTCCAAAGCCTCCCGAAAAGTAATCCCCTCCATTTCCATCACAAAACTAAAAATATCGCCGCCTTTATTGCTCGAGAAATCATGCCAAATCCCCTTTTCTGGCGACACCATAAAGCTCGGTGTCCGGTCCGTCCCCCACGGCGAATGCCCCTTCAAATTACGCCCCGCCCGTTTCAGCTCAATATACTGCCCAATCACATCTTCGACCGCTAAGCGCTCCCGAATCTCCTCTTTAGCAGCATCATTCATACCTTAATTATACCATCAAGCTAACAGATACGCACCACCCAGTCCTAATACATCTCAGGCGATAACCGTCAATGTCCGTCCTAGCTACATAGACTTCTTGAGCCGCATCGAAACGGCCCGTCGTTACGGGCGTTTCGTGCTTGGACTCGGCCGTAGCCTGCGTAAGCTCAAGAAGTCTACGTAGCTATATCTGCCAAATACCCCAATGCGCAACAGCAACCGCGAATTACGGTGATGATAAGTACAGTATTAACGAGAACGTCGCAGGCTGCAGCGGCGATAGATATGTATACTACTAAGAACGTACGCAGTTACGACGAGTATAGTTGACGACACCCCGCGACGGCGGGCTGGCGTCAACGGTTCTTAGTAGCATACATATCTACCGCATAGCATAATGACATACCGCTTGTGCTATAATCACCTTATGGACAACAAGGCTTACCTCGATCAAATCGCCGTTAAAGGCAAAAAAACCACTTCAAAACCTTTATTTACCCCGGCAATCATCAAGTTATTTGCCGCCGGCATAGTCGCCTTGCTCCTCTTTTTCATCGTCATCTTCATGCTCAATTCCAATAATGCCAAAATCACCCAAAAATTCGAGGCGCTCTATCAACGCAGCGCCAGCCTCTCTGCGGAAGACGGCCCACTCAACAGCTACAACGACAAACTCAAATCTTCCGACTTGCGTCAATACAACAGCACGCTACAAGTCACCATGGCTAATTTCGTCAACACCTACGGCGGCATGTCCAGCACAGCCGGCTTCAATCCAGGCTCCATCTCATCCACCGTCGCCGGCGAAGACAGCACCAATACCAGCGAAATCGAGAACGACCTCAATGCCGGCTATCTCAACGGCTTACTCGACCACACCTACGCCTCCACAGCCTATTATCAGGTTTCCGTGCTGATTACCATGTGCCAAGAAGCCCTCTCTGCCTCAACTAACGAACAGTTGTCCGACGTCATCAATCGCTACAGCCTCGACCTCACCGAACTACAAAAACTCTACAAAGCCCAGCTCGAGAGCAACTAAAGCACTCGCGTTTGTTCGTAGCTGTGTCGGATTAAATCTATGATTTCCGACTCATCTAATTGACCGCTGCAAATAATTTCAATACCGTTGCGTCCCAAAGCCCTGCTCTCCATTACGCTCTCATAGCGTTCTTGCAGGGTTTTAGCTAGCTTGTTATCGCTTCTCAGCTCAATGCGCAGGGGCTGCGTTTCCGCTCGCACTACCAGCACAATTTTGTCGCCATAATAAAACACTCGCAACAAGCGGTCATTTTTGTCGCGTTGCTCTTGCTCGCTAACCCCCTCCAATTGCCGGACGTAATCTACGATATGCTCTTCAGATACCATTTCAGTTCCTCTATGCTCCCGCGGATATCGTCCAGCGCACGATGTTGTTCTGGTTTCGTAAAATGTTTATGCAGCGCACCTTCAAAGAAAATCTTCCACGCGCTCACGTCTAACATCCGGTAGTGCAGCCGCTTATCCAGCTTCGGCCACTCGCGCTCAATAAATTTCCGGTCTTGATGAATCGAATTACCCGCCAAATATACTTCGTCGCCAAAATGCTGCTCCACAAACTGCAGCAATTCTTTCTCGACCTGCGCCGCTGCTAGACCACTGGCGTTCTGTGCCACAAGCGCTTCATAAGACGCTCGGTTTTTCTCCCAAAACTCTCCTACCATCCGTTTTTTCATCAACTCCTCGTCGACTTTTACTACAGCGGTATAAGTTCCCAGCTCTTCCAAGCCCCAATTCGTCGCAATGGCAGCAACCTCCAAAATCCGGTCTTTCTCTGGAGAAAGCCCCGTCATTTCTAGGTCCACCCACAACAGTACGCCAGTTTTCTGCTTCGTCATCAAACTATTTCTTCAAATCTAGCTTCAAAGCTTTCACGACCAGATAAATCACCAAAGCCAAGACCAAGAAATTAATCAAGTCATTAATGAAAGTACCGTAGCTCAAAACGGCAACTTCACCCGATGGCGTTGTGCCAAGCTCGGCCGTTAAACCTTTCAAGCCTTCCGCTGAACCAAGCAAAAAGCCTAGTGGTGGCATAATTAGGTTGTTAATCAGGGAGTTCACTAAGCCACCCGCAGCAGTACCCAACACCAAACCTACGGCCAAGCCGACTACGTTTTGCTCCTTAATAAAGCTCATGAAACCGCTTGCGCCGCCCTTAAATTTATTCATACCTGCAGCAGCGAGTTCCTTTGATTTTGCCTTTGCGTCTTTTGATGACATCTTAGCTTGCGCCATAAAAACACCTTCCTTATGTTATTTTGCTTTTACTATACCATATTAGGCTACATTTTAGCGGGAACTTCAATCCCCAACAGCTCCAGAGCGCGCGTCAACACGCTGTCGGCTTTCTCGATTGTCCACAAACGTGCCGACTTCGTCGCTTCATCCGCCGAAGATATTGGCGCTTTTTCGTAATAACGATTCAACTCTTGCGCCAGCTCAAAACAAAAACCCGCCAACTTGTGCATTTCAAACTCCGCACAAACTCCCCGCACCAAAGTCGGGAATTTCAGCAGTAACTGCAGAATTGGCTTTTCGGCCGCAAAATCATAACCACTAAAATCAACTCGCGCAAAAGCCGCATTTTTTTCCAAAATCCGTCGCATCCGCACGTCTGCATACTGGCAAAATGGCCCCGATTGCCCCGTTAATGCAAAAATCTTGTCTGGATCATACAAAATCCCCGTCTTGCGATCCGCCACAAAATCCGAATATTTTATCGCCCCCACTGCAATTTTTGCAATATCCGCGTCATCTAACTCCGCGCCAAAATTCTGCCGTACCCGCGCTTCGGCATCGTCTAGCAATTCTTCCATCAGTACCACGCCCTTGCGCGATGACATTTTTTCGCGCTTCCCCTCGGGCGTAATTTGGTCAATCGTGCCAAACCACAGATGGTAGTTGTCAATTTTCAACCCAATCTTCTTTGCCATCGCAAATAGCTGCTCAAAGTAGAACTTTTGCTCTGCTCCCACCGCATAAATAATCCGCTCCGGCCGTAATTCTTCCGCCCGATACAACAAGCAGCCCAAATCCGTCGTCGCATACAGCGCCGCACCATTGCTCTTCAACATTAGCATCGGTACATCTATGCCAAATTCGTCCAGCCGGCAAATCACCGAACCGTCATCGTTCTCTTCAAACAAGCCTTCCTTCAAATATTGCTTCACGGCTGCCTTGCCCCGCTCCACGAAGCAACTCTCACCCATCTCCAAATCGGTCGCAATCCGCAAACGCCCCATCACTTCGTGCGTATGCTGCAAGGATATTTCTTTAAAACGCGTCGACAATGCTACCGCCTCAGGGTCTTTTGCCTCCAATTTCAGCAGCCAACTCTGTACCTCATCCGCCAAATTATGTTTACCGGCCTTAGCTTCAGCTTTCAAATCCGCCTTCATTTGAATGTAAATTTGCCCTAAATCATACACCGTCACTTCATCGATGTTTTTGCCCGAGCGGCGAAAACCCACCGCCCAAACCCCAAACGGCGTCCCCACATCACCCAGATGGTTATCCGTCGTCACTTGCCAGCCGTTTGCTTCCAGCACCATTTTGGCCGCCCACCCCTGCGTGCCAGGCCGCAAATGCCCCACCGAATAGGGCTTCGCAATATTTGTACTCGGAAATTCCACTAACGCCGTCTTGCCAGTTCCACTATCGTTATCGCCATAATGCTCTGACCACTGCGCAGCTAAAGCCGCCTGCAAATTACGGCCACTTATCTCCACATTAATAAAACCCGGCCCGGCCACCGAAAAAACATACTCCGACGCTTTGCTCAGCTCGGCGATTATTTCCTCGGCAATTTGTCGCGGGCTCTTCCCCACCTGTCGCGCCAAACGCATCGCGACATTACAAGCATAATCACCCGCAATCTCACTTGGCACATCAGTTAATTCAATCTTAATATCATTGACGCCAAACAACCGCGCCACTACTTCGCTAATTTGCTCCCGAATCTGCTCCATGAATATCAATATTATAACATCTTTACGCACTCTTAGCAGCTCTTATCAGCCCCTCAAACAGCGGATGCGCCCGATACGGCCGGCTCTTGAACTCTGGATGCGCCTGCGTCGCCACAAAATATTTGCAATCTGGCGCTTCGACAAATTCCACCAATTCGCCGTTTGGCGAAGTCCCCGAAACTTTCAGACCGCCCCGTTCAATTTCCGCCACAAACTGCTGATTCACCTCATAGCGATGCCGATGCCGCTCAACCACTTTCTTCTCGCCATACAAACTCTCAACCAGGCTACCTGCCTTCAATTTCGCCGGATAATCGCCCAGCCGCATTGTTCCACCGGTGCTCTCTTTACCCTTTTGTCCGGGCATAATATACACCACTCGCGCTTTCGCCGGAGCGTCAAATTCTTCAGAGTTGGCCTGCTTCACGCCGCCGCGTCGCGCTGCTGCAATTACCGCCGTCTGCAGGCCCAGACACAGTCCCAAATATGGCTTATCGTGCTCCAAACAATACTTGGCCGCGGCAATTTTTCCTTCTACGCCACGTGCGCCAAAACCCCCCGGCACTACGATACCGTCCACCTTCGCAAAATCTGCATCAGTAGCTTTCTCGGCGTCCACCCAAATCGTCCGCAACTTTACTCCCGCCTTCCAGGCCGCCGCCTTCAGTGCCTCCGTCACCGATAGATAAGTATCAGTATTATCAATATACTTCGCCACTAGGCCAATCTTGACGACCTCCTTTGGCTCCGCCTCAATATTCTTTACCAGTTTTTCCCACTGGCTCATATCCGGATCACCGTGGTCAATAAAACGCTCCAGCGGTGCCAACACACCACCTTTCACTGCATTCAGGGGCACTTCATAGACAGACTTCGCATCCGGCATCAGCACCACCGCATCCGCCTCGACTCCACAAAATGTCGCCAGTTTCTGCGCCACATGCGGCGCCTTAATTACTTTATCTACGTCCATTCGCGCCACTACCATATCTGGAATAATGCCAAATTCACGCAAATCTCGCAGTGAATTTTGCGCTGGCTTCGTCTTAAACTCCTCCGAAGTCGATAGCCACGGCACATAGCACACATGCACAAACAAGCAATTCTCGCGTCCTACTTTCGTAGGAAATTCTCGAATCGCCTCCACGAAATGCGATCCCTCCAAATCACCAATCGTCCCACCAATTTCCACAATATGTACGTCGGACTTGAAATGCTTCGAGTTGTCAATAAAAGTCTTTTGCACCAAGCCAGTCACGTGCGGCACTAACTGCACTGTTTTACCACCAAACTTCCCCGCTCGCTCATCATCAATCAAACATTTGTATAATTTTCCGGAAGTCCAAATCGAATCTCCCGTCATTTCCTCATCCAAAAAACGCTCATAGTGCCCCAAGTCCAAATCTGTCTCTGCGCCATCATGCGTCACAAAGCATTCGCCGTGCTCCCGCGGATTCAGTAGCCCTGCATCGACATTAAAATAAGGGTCGCACTTCTGCATCGACACCTTCAGTCCTTTCGCCTTCAAAATTGCCCCGATGCTTGCCGCCATAATACCCTTGCCAACGCCAGAGATTACTCCCCCTGTTACAAAAATGTATTTCGTGTTTGTTTTCATGGGCACCTCCTTCAAATTACCCACCTATATTTATACTCTTAGCATAAGCAAAAACATCTCTCGCCGCAAGCAGTGACATTTCCAACTTTTCTGTCCTAACACTTGGCACAAGACGCTATATCTGGTGTTTTATGACTAATTTTCTACACTAAGACTTTTGTCCCAATTATCTTTATTATCTACTGTCAGAAACACGGTGGCACGAATCAGACGACCGTACTTTACTGCATCAGTAATAATTGACATACAGTTTAGTATGGAAACGTAACGGAACCTGCTGGCGAGTTCAAGATGCGACTCGCCCGTGAAGACGGGCCGAGGCGACATCGTGTTTCCGTACTAAGCTGTATGTCAACCCGCGCTATAATAAAACCAATGAAATGTTTCTATCACACGCGTTATCGTTTTTATAAACCCCAAATCAGCACCACTCCGTCTTTTTTCTTAATCAGCGACATTCACTTCAGCCCCAAAGTACACAGCGAGCGTCTCAACGCCATCACCAAGCATGCCGCGCAACAAAAACCGGACTACATCATTATCGCCGGTGATCTGGTTGATTCGCTCGATGCCATCGACACCACCGCCAAACTCCGCCGCCTTTGCGCCTGGCTTACCCGGCTCGGCGAAGTCGCACCGGTCTTCATCGGTCTTGGCAACCACGATTTTTACCGCCGCAACCCTAAATATAAAAACATCTTCTCCAAAGAACGCCATTGGTACACTGCCGATAACCAGCGCCTCACTGACGCCCTGCGCAACCTCGACAAAGTCTACCTGCTAGACAACCAGAGCTTCGAGGATCGCCAGCTTTACATTTTTGGCTTCACCGTGTCGCCAGATTATTACCAACTCGACCACGAAGACAATACCACTACCATTTTTCACCCCGGCAACGAAGACAAAAATATTCTCCGACTCGACCTCAAGCAGCTCGACCCAAAATTATTACACAACCTGCCAACCCATAAGGCAAAAATCGCCATCGTCCACTCCTCCGTCTATCTCAATGACCCCGCTATCGCGCCATTTTTCGCTGATTTCGACTTTGTCATATCTGGCCACATGCACAACGGTATCGTTCCGCCGCTCATCAACGATTTTTGGCGCTCCGACCGCGGCCTTTACGCCCCTGGCAAACACTTCTTCCCGCACCAATCACGTGGCCACGTTGCCTCGGCCAACCAAAAAACCATCATCTGCGGCGCCGTTTCCACCTTCCAGGACAGCGCCAAGCCGCTCACTTTCCTCAACGCCAGTTTCCCAGTCTTCACCGCCAGCCTCGAATGCACGCATCGCGAAACCTACGCTCGCAAACCCGACGTCAAGCGGCAATATCTTAGCTTCCCAAAATAATTACACAAAAAATGGTAGGCCCAGTTGGAATCGAACCAACATTGTACCCTTAGAGGGGGTATGTCCTATCCGTTGAACGATGGGCCCACCTCCCCTAATTTTACCATAGGCCTACTGCCGGTAGAGTGGCTGTCCATTTTTCATCAGATAGTGCTATAATCAACAGAGATAAATAAACAGGAGTCATCATGAAATTATCCGAAGAGCTTCAGTGGCGTGGTTTCGTGGCTGAACACACTTTAGATCAGATATCAGATTTAGACAAAGCTCCACGGAATTTCTATTGGGGCACCGACCCTAGTGCCGACAGCCTCCATATTGGCCACCTCGCCGCACTGATGATGTGCGCTTGTTTCGTGCGCCATGGCTATACTCCTTACTACCTCGTCGGCGGCGCCACCGGCCAGATTGGCGACCCCAAGGAAAACGAAGAGCGCGACCTCAAGAGCCTCGACGAAATCGCCCACAACAAACAAGCTCTCGCCGCTCAGATTATTCGTGTCACACACTCGCCCGCCGAGACCAAAATTCTCGACAATAACGACTGGTTCCAAGACGTCAAATTCCTCCCCTTCCTCCGCGAAATCGGCAAGGCTTTTAGCATGACCCAGCTGCTCGACCGCCAATTTGTCCAAAACCGCATCGGCGCCGGCGGCTCCGGCATTTCTTACGCCGAGTTCAGCTACACCCTTATTCAGGGCTATGATTTCCTGCATCTTTTCCGCACGCATCAAGTCGACCTGCAGCTCTGCGGCGCCGACCAATACGGCAACTGCACCTCTGGCATCCACCTCATCAAGCGCCTCGAAAACGCCAAGGCCGACGCCTACTCTTGCCCACTCATTATCGACAAAGTCACCGGCCGCAAATTCGGCAAGTCCGAAGGCAATGCTGTCTGGCTCGACGCCGCCAAAACCAGCGTCTTCGACTTCTATCAATTCTGGCTCAACCAGTCCGACGACGCCCTTGCCGACTACTTCAAGTACTTCACTCTCGTCACCCCCGAAGCACTCGACCAAATCCTCGCCGCACACCAGCAAAACCCCGGTGCCCGCAGCGGCCAAAAACGCCTTGCCACCGAAGTCACCACGGTCGTCCATGGCGCCACCGCCGCCGCGCAAGCCGCCAAACTCACCGATTTGCTCTTCGGCAAAGGCGATTTCGCCCAACTCAGCAACGCCGACCTTGAATTGCTCGCTCAAAGCTTCCCCACTACCAGCACCACCAATCTCATCGACGCCCTCGTTGTTACTGGCCTCGCCAGCAGCAAAGGCGAGGCCCGCAAACTTATTGCTGGCAACGCTGTCTCTGTTAACGGCCAAAAAGTCACCACCGACCAAACACTCACCGCCCCCTGTCTCCTCAAAAAGGGCAAAAACAAGTTCGCCATCGTAAAATAAAGCCCAAAAATCACCACTACCCCAGAATACTATTGACTTTTTTGCAAATCTGTGGTAATATATAGACATAACCGCAACTCTGTTGTGGTAAATTGCACGTTAGCAGCAAGAGATCTTCCCGTCCCAAGTTAGCAGTTCAGCATGTCAAAAGGAGTTGATATTTATGCTGAGAAAAAACCTTGAAATCGACATCAAAGGGGAAACTACTCATCTTCCCCTCAAAGGCGGCAGCACTGCCACCAATGCCGACTCCGCCCACATCCAGTGGGATGACGCTCAGTGCGTGGTACTCGTTATCGCGCCCGAATCTGGTGCTTTCCAGACCACTAAGCAAAGGAAGGCCGTCAAAAAGGAGTTGAAGGCAATTCTGGCGAAAGCCTCCCGTGAAAGCCGTCCAGGTATTGGCGGCTCACTTACGGGCAAAGGCCTGCCCATCGAGGATGCTCTTTCTGGATTCTGTATCTACTATCCAGAAAGGGGCTTCGATTTAACGAAGGCCAAGCATCAGAAAGCGGCTACCAAACTGTTTGGCACATTCGATACATGGCTCGACCAAAATTGCGTCGTAGATGAAGCCAAGGAGAAGAAACTCGAACTCGCCGAGTACTTTGACGACCCCGAAGTCGAGGTCACAGAAGTAGCGGAAGACCGTGAGAGTTACATCGCTCCCACAGTAGCCCCCGACCCTGCGCCTGAACCAACCAAAGCAGACGCCGAGCCTCCCGAAGGCACACAGGCCGCCTCGCCAGACGATGCTGGCCCCGCTGGCACCAAACGGCTTCGCCCCAAGGACACCACCACACAGGCCAAAAAGCCGGCGCCCACCCCCATGGTCGGCCCCGCTTACAAACCTTGGTGGCATGGACTCGATCCGGCCGATAAGACCGCTTGGCAAGCCGCGGCTCGCCAATTCCTCGATAGTTAAGATCTCTTCGCCCATCCTGCCGGTTTTTACCCATTTTTCCGGTAGGACCTCCACCCCCGCTCCTCACCGAGCGGGGGATTTTATTTTGCATCTCTCCGCCAACTCTTGTAGAATATCCCTATAACTCAGGAGGTATAATGAAAAAAGTTCTTGCATTTGACGTTGATCAAACCCTAAACATCGCCAAGATGCCCATCCCCGACGAAATCGCTGAACTCCTCATCGGCTGCCTCGACCACTACGAAATCTGCCCTATTTCCGGCCAAAAATACGAGCAATTCCTCATCCAGATTGTTGACCGGCTCAGCGAACACGGCGCCACGCCAGAACAACTCAGCCACCTACATCTCTTCGTCGCCCAAGGCACCCAATATTATCGCTACGATGCCGCCCAACAAACTTGGCAGCAAGTTTACAACTACCCACTTACCGACGCACAAGTCGCCAAAATCACTCAGGCCATCGAGCAAGCCGCGACCGAGCTCGGCTACTGGGAGGCTGACAAGCTCGCCCCTGGCGACGAAATCATCGAAAACCGCCTCAGCCAAGTCACCTTCTCGGCCCTCGGCCAGACCGCTGGCACCGAGGCCAAGTACGCTTGGGACCCCGATTGCAAAAAGCGTGAGGCCATCGTCAAACGCGCCAAAGAAATCGCCCCCGAATTTGAGTACGAGATTGGTGGCACCACCTCTATCAACGCCATCACTCCAGGCATGAACAAAGTCTTTGGCATGACTCACCTCATGGAAGAGCTCAAAGTCGAAAAAGCCGACATCCTCTACTTCGGCGATATGACCCAGCCCGGCGGCAACGATTACCCAGTCGTCCAAATGGGCATCGACACCATCACCGTCCGCAACCACGAAGACACCGCCTACGCTCTCCGCGGCATCCTCGGCGTCAGCGCCTAACGCCGTCGCCTCGCCACCGCGCATACTGCTTTAGCTTTTTCATGCTAAAATAGGCTTATGACTAGTCCAAGAAAAACTTATATCATCGCCAACTGGAAGATGAACTTCACCCCTGGCCAAGCCAGCCTTTATCTCCAGCGGCTCAGCAATCGCGTCCAGACTTCACGCGATTTACAAGTTATACTTGCCCCTTCGACTATCTCTCTGCAACCCCTGTCGCTCCAAATCAACCGGCGTCAATTCAAGCTTGCCGCCCAGAATTTCTACTGGCGCGACTTCGGTCCCTATACGGGCGAAACCGCCATCTCGCAAATTCGTAGCTTCGTCGACTACGCCATCGTTGGCCACTCCGAGCGCCGCTACCTCTTCCACGAGAGCGAGCAAGATATCGCCGCCAAGGTCGCCGCCGCCATCCGCAACGGCGTTACTCCTATCCTTTGCATCGGCGAAACATCTTTCGAGCGCAAAAACGGCGAAACCAAATCCGCCATCTCCGCCCAGCTCCACGAGGGGCTTCACGATATCAGTGCCGAAGACGTCGACAAAGTCATCATCGCCTACGAGCCAGTCTGGGCCATTTCTAGCACCAAAAACGCCCGCCCTGCCAAACCTGCTGACATTGCCGATGCCCAGGATCTCATTCGCAAGCAAATCGCTCGTCTCTACGGCAAAGCCACTGCCGAAAAAATCTCCGTCCTCTACGGCGGCTCCGTTAACGCCGATACCGCTGCTGGTTATCTCGCAATCCCCGGCATCGACGGCCTACTCGTCGGCGACGCCAGCTTGGTCGGTGATTCGTTCTGTAGTATAATAGAGGCAGCAAAAAGGTATCAGGAATGAGCGATCACATCGATTACGACGAACTAGACAAAGCTGTCAACGAAGCAATCAAATCTCGTCAGGCCGCCCGCCCCGTCCGCCGTCCTGCCGCAAAAACTGTTGTAAAAACCACAACGCCAAAGGCACCTCGTCCTCATGGCCAATACATTGATTTTGTCGCCAAACGCCCCACCGTTAAGCGCAGCGTCGCTCGCCCCGTCACGAAACCTACTATCACCCAACCGGTTGCCCGCGGCCCACAACCGGCCATCCGGCGCGCTATCGTCCGGCCAACCACCCCTCGCCCCGTCGTCAAACCGGCCGCTCAGTCAACCGCCAGAGCCGCCCGTCCTCTCGCTAAGACCCCAACCGTCAAGGCACCCACTGCCCAACGCCCCATCGTCAAAGCCGCACCGCGGCCAACAGTGTCTCGCCCGCAACCAAAGCCCAATACCGTCGTTAGGCCAGCCATGCCCAGCCCTGCCGCTGTGGCCGCCACTAAAGCTGCCGCCGCAACTACCACTCCTGCCCCAGCCACGTCCAAAGATGACACCAAAGCCCCCAACGCCAACAATTATTCTCTCGGCGGTCGCTCGCCTTTCATGATTGACGCCAAAGTCGACAAACGCCCCCTTGGCACCAACATCCCCGAGACCACCGCTCGCACTCTCCTTAGCACCAAGAACACCTACAGCCAAAAAGACCCCAGCGCAACCACCAAACGCCGCAAAGCCAACAAGCATATCATCACCGAATCCCCCAAGAAACACTCCGGCTGGCTCTGGACGCTCATCGTCCTCTTGGTCATCGCCGGTGGCGCCGGTCTCGGCTACCTTGCCTACCTCATCGTCTTCGCCAACTAGCCAAAGCTCACCATCTCTGGTATAATATCCACCACGTGGTGAGCGTAGCTCAGTTGGTTAGAGCATCTGATTGTGGTCCAGAGGGTCGGAGGTTCAAATCCTCTCGCTCACCCCATAACACCTGCGAGTTTCATATAACGGTTATTATGTGAGTTTTCCAAACTCAACATGAGAGTTCGACTCTCTCAACTCGCACCAAGCACAAAAGCTACCCCCAACGGGGTATATTTTTATGCCACTTACAACTATCAAAAAGCCCGCCATTCCGGCGAGCTTCATTAAACATTCCTTACCTGTAGAGCTTCCTTACACACTAAAAATCTACCTAAATCACTTTGTCTCCATTTCTCCTTTGTCGCCACGGGGTGCTCCGTGCCAGCATAGTAGATTCGCGCCCGATATTTTACCGCTCTTCGCAAGATAATCATGCAACGCCGCAAGTGAAAATCACTCGTCACCACTACATAAGACAACTCTTCAACTGCGTATCCCCTCTCCCTCAGCAAAGCTAGCGAATTAGCCACATTCTCATAGCTATTACGGGCTTGCTCTTCTACTATCAAATCACGGTATTTCATTCCCCATTCCAAAATCTGCGCCGCCAACGCGGCCGCCTCTGGACGATCTCGCAGTGTATTGTATTTTCCTACACCACCCGAGATGAGGACTTTCTTGACCACCCCTGCCTGATACAACTCGTAGGCTTTTCGCACGCGCGCAAAATCGTTCTCTGCGCCAAACACAAAAGCAATATCCGCCGCCCCCTCTTTTGGCAGCAACTCCGGCGACGAGAAAAACACACTCTCCTCTATCTTTCCTAGCACATCATCCGGCAAGATTTTGACGAGACCACCGAACACCGCAGCACAAGTCTGCAGCTTCATGCGCCTCACCCCCTCTACAAATAAGGCCTGTTTTTAAGGTACTTTGCAGATTATACCACGAATCTCTATAAAATCAATGCGCCAGCAAGCCCACCGCGCATTTCGCATGACATATCAATACTACTCATCACCATGGGCTATGACGCTATTTTTTGCCGCGGTCTTCAGGAAACTCACCCTATCACCGCAGCACGGAGTCTTCTGTTTCATCTTCAAAAATCTTAATTACTGTTACGAATTTACCGCCGCAGCTCTTACATAGCAGCCCTACGAGCCTAAGCGACAAAGACATGGACCACATTGAAGACGAAAATACGGGCCGCACCCCAATCGTATTGTTGGCATTGTTGCCATTCGCATTACCATTGTTACCATTGAACACACCTGCGTTGGCGTTGTTGTTTTCGAAGTTGATCGGCGACACACCCCACCACACAAAGCGCACTCTACGGTCCCTTTTGATGAAGACCCCTCCCAATTTTAGCAATTACCACAAGCGCAACGCAATTCCCTCCGACGAACACTCCATCAACTCATCTCTCGTTTGTTCCAAGTAAGCCAATGCCATGTCGCCCCTTAGTCCTGCATAAAAATCCCCCATCGCATAAAGCATATTTCTATGCCGCAAAATCACCTCCGCCTCTCCAGCCGACCGACAATAAGCTCCATAATCCGCCAAGCTCCATCGAAAATCCGGCTGAGGCATCTTTCGTCGCACCGTAGTCGTCGCTCGCCAATAACCATAATAGCTCGCCAACGAGTGCCAATAGTCAAGTCTATCCTGTCGCGCTAGTTCCCGTAGACGCAACCGGATTCTTCGTCTAGTCCGCGGCGCCGCATCTACTCGTAACTTCGCCTCATGCGTGCGAAAACGAAAACCCAGAAACACAAACCCTCGCCGACAAGGGAATATCGCCGTCTTCGGGTTCAGCGCCAAATGATATTCCGTGTCTAGCTTCCGCTCTAATTCGCGCCACACTCGCCGCAGCTTAGCTTTACTAGTTGATAGAATCAAAAAATCATCCATGTAGCGCACATAATATCTACAGCCCAACTTCTCCTTGATGTAGTGGTCTAAATCCGATAGATAATATATTGCCAAAAACTGGCTAGTCATAGCACCGATACTTAGCCCTCGTCCTTTCGTGTAGTGCGGTATATCCGTCCCATAACGATTGTTATAAAAGTCCACTGCTTCGTTAATATATTCGCTATCAGTTTCATCAATAATCCTGCGCAATATATCCAAAACCTTTTCATCATACATTCGTCTGCGCACCTTTTTCAGCAAAATATCATGGTCAATACTATAAAAATACTTACTGATGTCCAGTTTCAGCGCATATATTTCTTTCCCGGGTTCTCGCACCATTATTTGGTGAAAATAACGTTTCGTAAGCGCAATCCCCATTGCGCCACCTCTCCCCTTACGCGTTGCCACATTTGCCTCAATTAGGCTCTGCTCTAAATACGGTAATAGATAATTATTCGCCACAAAGTGGTTTACAATTTTATCCCGCACCGACTGACTCATCACCAGACGCGCCTTTGGTTCAAAAATCATAAATGCCCGATACGGGTCAGGCCTATAGTCCCCCTCACGCAACTCTCTCAAGATACTATACAAATTTGCTTGCAAATTCATCGCAAAAATCGCCAGCTCTCGCTTGTTTTTGCAGGTCGTGCGCACCACACGCCAAGCCTCATACACTCTATCGTAGGTCAAGGCTTGGCCATATATCTCACGACTTCTTTGCCGTCTCTTCACGGTGTGCCCATCCGTAAGTAATTGTCTTCATCTCCAGCAATAGCGCTGCCACATGCTCCAATTTTGCAGATTTCACGCAATGCAAATCATAAACTTGTCTCAGTAGCATATCGGCCAAAGTCAGATGAATCTTCAACTCCGTCAGGTGCTTGCGCCGAACATTTCCTACTGTAAAACTAGCCGCATAAATCTCTTGCGCAATCTTATACATTTCCTCCAACAAATGTATCCGAATGTCGCGATGCATATTCGGAATATTGTTCGCAATTTGGCTTCGCACATAATTGTCCAAAGCATAAGCCTTATCTGCCAAACGAAACGTGTTGCTGTATTTATTATCCAAAGTCTTACTTAAGCCTTGTGTCTTTGTTCTCGTCGCCATCCTTACACCAAGATGGGGCGCCCACTAGCGCCCCATCTCCCTATTTCTTAATTCTTTCTAGCGTCTGCGCAAACCGCGTCGTGCCACTATACTCCCCCCAACTACTACGACCGCAGCGGCGGCCATCACGGCAACCACGCTATCGCTCGTTGCCGGATTCACCGGTGTTTCCGGCGTCTCCTCTGGCGCCATTTCCTCATCTTCGCTCTCTGTCACCTCAGCGAGCGCCGTGAAAGGGTTTTCACGGCTGCCATCACCGTCAAAAGCGCCAAGCGTAGATTTTAATGAAACGACGGGCCGCACCCCAAGCGCATGGTAGGCAGCGCGGCCACGCGCATCACCAAAGTCACCAAAGAACACACCTGCGACGGCGTAGTCGCTCCCGAAGACGATCGGCGACACACCCCACCACACAAAGTTATCGTCAATGTAGGTACCCTTAGCATAGGCCGGATAACCGTTACCGGCCATAATCATTTCGGTAGTGCTTAAGAGGCCAACCGGATATTTCAGGGTGCCGTTAGCGACCGTGTAGATGCCGCCCTGGTCAGTGTAATCGAAATTAACGGCGTTCATCATGTTTGTTGAATCGTTCAGGCTACTATCTTTTTCCCGGCTGGCACCGTGATAGAAAGTATCGATGGTAGTATCGGTGTAGGAGTAGCCACATTGATCAAAGTTAGAGCCAAAGTCTGCATCCTTGGTAGAAAGTGAGCCACTGGCAAAGGTTTTACTGCCGTAGAAGATGGTGTCTTCAAGATACTCAGCGGCATCGGTCATATGTTCGGCATACCAGTTCTCTACGGCAGTTTTCGCCACGGAATCGTGCTCGTTTGCTGCCATCTTAGCAAGAGCAGTCTCCAAGGTATCTCCACCCGTGAAAGTAAGGAAGTAGCCATTTGTGTTGGTAGCGCTGCCGCGATAGTTTTCGTAGTAAACCTCAGAACAAGTGGTGCCGGTGGTGAGGCAGGTGTAGTGATGGCCGTTGTATGCGTTGGAGCCGCCAGTGACGGTATCCTGAAGCGTGTAGACCCCGTTGGCGTAAGTGACGTCATTGCCGAAGACGGTAGTGTTGGAAAAGCTTTTGCTAGTAGTTTCATAGCGCTCGCCGTACATATAGTACATGTCTGAGGGGGAGTTATAGCCGGCGTTGAACTGTGAAACGTCCGCAATGGTTCCCGGCCAGGTACTGGCGTCGTCAGGATTGAAGCTGTTTATCTTTTCCAAGCTCCAATCCGGGTCACCTAGACATTGGCCGTCGGTTGGCGTTCCATTGTATAACAGCTTTGTCCCGCCGGTTTCCGTAGTGCGTACAATCAGCCAGCACATGTCGTTCAGGATGACGTTATTGTCCGTCACGTTGCCACGATAGAAGTACACTGGCTTGTCGTCATCTTTAGTTTCTTGAAGTATATACAAACCACCGATGTCGCTGATGGGGACGCCGTAGGTTTCGTCGACCTGTTCACCCGTTGCCGGAGCCTCGTTGAAATCTATCACGGTGTCTTTATCTGCCTGTGAGGCGAGATAATCGTAAAAAGTTTTATCGCCCGTGCCGGCTCCCGCCGCAAAAGCATCTATCGGCGTCAGCACACTACTGCCCAGCAAAATACCGCCAGCAACCAGCGCGCCCAACCTTACACTATTCCTAGTTTGACCCATTCCTACTAACCCTTCCTAATTGTTTTTGACCTTTTTATCTTAAAATTAATTAACTTAAGCATAAACTAAATCACAAATAATTTCAAGTTATTACTGTTGTATTTTTTACCACATTTGCCCAATCTCCCCTTCTCCGCTATAATCAAAAAAGATACGCCTCTAGGAAACGTATCAATGGGTTTGTTTCGTCTATCCTTTTCTCAAGGATAGACTTTTTTACTACTTGAGCAACTTAAAAGAAAGTGTTATTCTGAAGTTAAACAAGGTTAACTGCACTTTCATAACATCCTCCTTTCTAGAGGCCTCTAACGGAGCCTAGAACGTCGTTCAATGAAGACCCCACACCTCGCCTCCATTTGCAAACGTAGCCCAAACCCAAGAGCATTCTAGAAAACTTCCAGAAAACATGAAAGCATAAGTGCGAACATTTCAACTGTTCGCACTTTTTTGTTATACGACAGATCTCTGCTGACGCGATTTTGATAGTGTTTGGCAATTAATAGTAATTCTGGAACATACGCAGGCCACGGGCAAAATAGTACTTGTCCAAGTCGCTAAACGTTTTCCTAAAGGAACATAACGGAGCTTGCTGGTGAAGCTTAAATTGCGCTTGAGTAATTAATAGTAAGTTCTGGAACATACGCAGGCCACGGGCCGAAGTCACAGTAAGGCCCACCCGTAACGACGGGCTGGGCCTTACATGGTTCCAGAATTGCTATTAATTACTCAAGTACCTATGCCAAATCACTTGCCACCCTATTCACCTCCTCCATCGTCGTCACCCCCGTCAGCACCTTCAACATCCCATCCTGCCGCATCGTCACCGTCCCCTTCATCCGCGCCACTCGCATAATATCCCCCGACGTCGCATGCGCCACAATCAGCTTCTGAATATCCTCGTCAATCGAAATCGTCTCGTAAACACCAGCCCGCCCTTTGTAGCCATTCGGCGCCTCGTCGCTCGCAATCCCTTTCACCAAACTAAAGCTCGGCGAATCCGCTAGCGGCAAACCTTGGTAACCCAGCTTCTCCCCCACAATTGGCACTTCGGACGCCGTTTTCGGCAATAACTCACCCACGCCGTCTTTCAGCGCTGCCGTCTCCAACTCGCTCGACTGGTAAGTCTCCCGTCGTTCCGCTACTCGTCGCACCAGGCGCTGCCCAATCACTGTATTCAAAGTCGACGCAATCATAAAAGGCTCAATCCCCATATCAATCAAGCGCGGCAAAATCCCCGCCGCCGAGTTCGTGTGTAGCGTCGAGAACACCAAGTGCCCCGTCAGCGCCGCCTGAATCGCCAGGTTCGCCGTCTCCGCATCGCGAATCTCCCCCACCATCACAACGTCCGGGTCCTGACGCAAAATCGACCGTAAACCCGAAGCAAAGGTCAACCCCGCATCTACGTTAATCTGAATCTGGTTCACCCCCTCCATCTTGTATTCGACCGGATCTTCTAGAGTCACAATATTAATTGCTTCGTTCTTTATCTTCTTAATCAGTGCATACAAAGTTGTCGACTTGCCCGAACCCGTTGGCCCCGAAGTTAAAATCATCCCGTTCGGCTTCGAAATGCCCTCCGTTACATCCGCTAGCGCACGCCCGGTCATCCCCATCTTCTCGACTTCCATCGACGTACCAGACTTATCCAACAAACGAATCACTACCTGCTCGCCCCAAATTACCGGCGAGGTCGCAATACGCAAATCAATCACGTCACCATTCACATTCACGGCAAACTGGCCATCTTGCGGAATTCGGTGTTCGTCAATTTTCAGCTTTGCCATAATCTTAATCCGTGACACCAGGGCTGGCTCAATCGACTTTGGTAGCTCCATCGTCTTGCGCAACACGCCATCAATCCGACACCGAATAATCAACGAATTTTCTAGCGGCTCAATATGAATATCCGACGCTTTCGACTTCGCCGCATAGTCCAAAATCGACATCAAGGCTTTTGCAATCGGCGAATCTTGCGTAATCGTAATCACGTCCGCATTTTCGCTCGCAATCTCTTCTTCGCGTTCGGCAACCTTATTGACATCCTTCAGGTCTGCCACGTATTGCGACATCGCATTATCGATGCCCGCTTCCGATGTCATAACGCCGTGAATCGGCATATTCACCAGAGTCGAAATATAATCCATTCGCTGCACGTTGGAAGTATCAACCATCGCCACCACTAGGCGACCGTCCCTCTCTCCCAGTGGCACCACGCGCGACCGCTCTGCCACTCCCTGCGGAATCTTCAGTAAAGCCTGCCTATCAAAGCGAATATTTCGCAAATCTACATATGGCACGTTCAGTACAATTGCCGTCGCATGCTGAATCCTGTCATCATCGGCAATTTTCTTGCTTTTTAGCACCGCCAAAATCGGTTGCCCAGTTTTTCGCACCTCATTATAGGCGTTCTGCACTAGACCGCTATCCACCAAGCCGTCTTCTACCAACAAATCAACGACTCTATCTTCTAGCTCTTTATTTAGCAACATTGCCGAATCCTGTGTTTATTTTAGTTCGCTGCGTTTTCAGCACTCTCCCCACCGCTTGTCTCTGTCTGCTCTTCTTCTGTTTGTTCTTCTTCCGTCTTTTCCGCTACGCAAGTATTACGTTCGACATCCCAGACTTCGCCGCTCACACATTCACCTGTGTGCACCTCAACCGTCGGGTTGTTAGCATATGGATTGAACACTTCTGGCGCTGGGTCAGTCACCGAATCGCTAATTTCCGTCGCAAAATCAATCTTCTCGAATTTCTCGTTTGGGTCACCAAAAATCCAGCCACCAACGAAGTACGAGACCACAATCGAAATCGCCGCTACAAAGATCGCTAGTGCAATATCACTTGTCTTCATCTAGAACAATCCTCCCGTTGATGCCGGTGTCAAAGTATCGCCCGGACACTTCTTATTACTCTTGTCCGCACACAGAGTCTCGGTGTGCGTCTCGATGTTAACTCTATCCGAATAATACGTCCCGTAGGTACCCGAGAACTCAATCGTCGACGCCCCAGACGCCCCACTCGCATTATTAAAGCGAATTGACGCCGATTGTAAATCGTAGTTACGAATCGACGATTCAATCATATCTAGTGCACTCCGCACTTTCGATGATTCATCCTTTACGCTCAGGCCAATCCCCAACGTATGAAAAGTATCCTTAAATACCTCAGTCGCTTGCGTTTCCGAAATACCACTGTAAGCAACACCTTTACCGCCGTCAGCCCAGTCCAAGAGTTGTTCCATGCTGGCCAACGCTGCAGTCTTGTTCTCTTCGCTCGGCACCGTTTCTGGCACCACGCGCAGCGCCGAACAAGTCCGGAATTGTGCAATATTGTCATGTGTAATCTCGGCATTTACGTCAAAATTTGCACAAGCCGCAAGACGGTTCGTGGTGTTACTGGCCACCGATTCCAGATTCTTATTCTTCGCCAAATCCTGCACATCCTGCGAAACCGATTCAAGATTCTTCTGCACTAACGCGTAGCTGTTTTTCGCATCAGTCTCATGGCCAATCAACTTTGCGTTATAAGTAATCACTTTAACCAGGTAAATCGTCGCCGCAACTGTCATCCCCAACACCAACGATGCGCCGCAAACCGCCGCAAACATCACTGACTGCGCCTTATCAATCTTTGCGCGCTTCTCAATCGCGACGTTACCCTTTGACTCGCTACTACGTTTCTTCGTTGCCATTCTAGTTCCCCTCCATTACTAATGCTTCGCTAAACATATCACGTACCTGGACATAGCTATCGGTTACGTTCTGGCGCGTTACATTCTTCACCTGCATGTGCGTATTCTTTGCCAAGAAAATCTCTTTCGATAGCGGCACGTTGGCTTCAAAGCTCAATGACAGCACGCCATCAGAATCACGGCCTACGCCCTGCTGGCCCATTATTAACTCATCAGCCAATACCGGGCAGGCTGCCTGCGTCGCCGTTTCGTCAATCTGACTATCGTCATTACCGCCAGTATAAACAATACATCGGCTGGCGAAATAATACCCCTTTGGCGTTGCCGTCGGACGCTGCCCTTCAGCTAGCGTAGTATCTTTCGCAAGCTTATCCTGCACTTTTTCGTCTTTACCGTTCTTGTAATCCTGTAAATCTTTCTCGTATTTAAAAGTCCGGCGAATCCACACGTCTTCCACGGCGTAATATACGTCATTTTCTTTGTATAGACGCTGATTATTGCCTAGCTTGTCTTGAACCTCAGCCAGCTTATCGACGTATTCCGTCTGCCCCCCACCGGTATTACTAGTTTCAGACTCTGTAGTATTCTCAGTATTGTTTGTCTGGCCATCCGTGTTCTGCTCACCCGATTTTTCTTCTTCCGGCTTGCTGTTGTCTAGCACTACATTTTCCTCACAGTACGGCATACCCTTGTGGTAAACGCCAAACACATAACCGTTTACGGTCGTCTCATCGACACAGAAGGACGGAATCGCTACATAACCATCCGCGTCGCCCGATTCACCATCGTTCGCCTTCCGCATATAGCTACCGTAATCATAGTAGCTCAACGCCAAACCCTTCTTAAAGCTGTCTACCGCTCGGAAGTAAATCCCGTTGTTCGAATGTGCCGAAGCATTAAAGTAAATCGACCATCGCATCAGGTCGACCGACAACTCAGTCAAAGTCACCTGGTCTTCCGCGTTATTCGGCAAAATCACATCCAACACCCCAAAAATCCGCGACAACTTGACCTTTTCATCGTTCAAACGGCCTACATTCTCCATTTGCTTCTGAATCGTCAAAATATCTTCTGCGTTATCGAATTTCAAAATTGGCGTGCCCATATTTGCATTGCAGTTCTTGCCACTGCCATCATAGCGGCATCGAATTTCGTTCTTCAGGCCGCTAATCGTCAAGCTTTGTCCGCCCGAAATCAGACCCAAAATCAACAACAGCCCCACGCAAGCACCCGCCACAATAATACAAATCAAAATAATCAAGTTGCGTAACTTTTGCTTCTTCAGCAACTCACCTTTTACATCTGGAACAAGACTAATTTCGTACATATTATCTACTGTTCGTCCTTTCCGCTAAACCAATTGCCACGGCAAATTCCGCCGCCACTTGCGACAAAGCTTGCTGCTGCTGTGGCGTCACCTGCACCATTTGCCATGGGTTACCTTGTACTGTCGGAATACCGGTCTTCGCTTCAATATATTCCGCCATAAACGGGATAATCCCAGCAAAGCCAGACAGCACTACGCCGCCAACTTTTACGTTCGGATATTTATTCTGGAAGAAACGAATCGACTTCGACAATTCTGAGGCAAAGTTCTCTAAAGTCTGATCCAGCGCCTTAAAGACCTGACCGTCCAACTTATCCTGTGCCAAACCAAACTTTAAAATAAACTGTCTGGCCTGGCTCTCCTTCACATTCAAAGAATTTGCCACCGTACGCACCAACATCGACAAACCGCCGGGCAGCATCCGTACTAGGCGTGGCGCCCCATACACCACCGACAAGTCCGTCGCATCTTCGCCGTAATCGATAATCAACCGCGCATCGTTCAGTCCTGGCGGCGTCAAAGCTCGCGACATTGCAATCGGATCTGGCTCTTGTGCCACCAAGTTAAAGCCAAAGTTCTCTACCCCCTCCATCCGTTCTTCGGCATAGTTAATCGATGTGCAAGATAACAATACTTCAGTCAAATTCGGATCATTCGGGCTGGGCCCCAAAATCGCATAATCCACCTTGGCATCTTCAATCGGCATCGGGATATACTGATCCTCGTGATAGCGCACTACCTTCTCCATCGACTTACGGTCTTGAGTCGGTACCTCAATCACGGTCGTAAAAGTTTTGTTTGATGGCAAACCAAGCGCGATATTCTTCGTCTTGATTCCTGCTTGTTCGGCGGCGCTTGCAATCGTTTCACCGAGACGGCGCTTGCCCGTATCGCTACTATCCTGCAAGATAGAGCGGCTCACGGGAACATAAGCAAAACGCTGCAAGGACCAACCATGCTGAGCATTCCCAGCTAGTTGCACCATCCTTAACGCGTCTGTCCCGATATCTAACGAGAAGAAGTCGCCCACACCATATCCTAGACTCATATCATTATATTAGCATAAGCAACTTCTAAAACGCAAACCGAAATCGTGACTTTTTTATACGTTAAACTTGAACTCCACCACGTCGCCGGCACGCATCACGTAATCCTTACCCTCAGTTCGCATTAGGCCAGCCTCGCGCACTGCCTTCTCCGACCCCAACCGCACCAAGTCGTCATAATTACACACTGTTGCCGCAATAAAACCTCGCTGAAAGTCCGTATGAATTACTCCAGCCGCTTCTGGCGCCGTCGCCCCTTGCTTAATCGTCCAGGCGCGCGTCTCCTTTTTGCCTGCAGTTAAATAGCTCTGCAAGCCCAAAGTATCGTAGGCCACGCGCACCAGCTGGCTTAAGCCGTCCTCTTCTATGCCGTAACTCTCCAAAAACACCGCTTTATCCTCGGCATCCATATCGGCCATCTCTGACTCCAACTTGGCGTTCACGAACACACACTTCTGCGGCACCACTAAGTTCGCCAGCTCCTGCCGCCTCGTTTCATCGCCCAGCTCCGCCTCGTCCATATTGAACATATAAAATACCGGTTTCGCCGACAATAAATCCAGGCCTTCAATTTTTTCAATATGGGTTTTACCACTCTGCAACTCCGCCAAGGCCTCCTGCACCTGCGCTAACCGTGCTTGCGCGTCCTTATCGCCGCTCTTTGCTTCACGCTGCACTTTTGGCAACGTCTTTTCTAACGTCCCAATGTCTGCTAAGGCTAGCTCCATCTCGACCGTCTCGATGTCGCGTTTCGGGTCGGGCTGCCCCGCCACATGCGTCACATTCGCATCCGCGAACACTCGCACCACGTGGCAAATTACCGCACATTCCCGGATATTCGCCAAAAACTTGTTCCCCAAGCCTTCGCCTTTCGATGCCCCCGCAATCAACCCAGCAATATCTACAAACTCCACCGTCGCCGGCACCACTTTCTCAGAATCATACATCTTCGCTAACACCGCTAAGCGCTCATCCGGCACCCCCACCACGCCCGTGTTTGGCTCAATCGTCGCAAAAGGATAATTCGCCGCCAACGCCCCTGCATTCGTTAATGCATTAAAAAGCGTGCTTTTACCAACATTCGCCAACCCCACAATTCCAATCTGCAGACTCAAAAACCAACCTTTCGTTAATTTAGTCTACATTATACCATCTTTAAGAGAAAGAATCAGACCTCTAGCTTGCGTAAGCCACCGTATGCGCCAAAGCTTGCTCTTCCAAGCGCGCCGCCCGCACCCCATCATCAATCGCAGAATTCACTGAGTGCTTCACGCGTGCACTCTCCTCGGCCTTTTTACCATCGTTCCATCGCTCCAAAGTCCCCACCAAATATCCAGTGATCCGGCGCAAACGCTCAAATTTCTCTCCAAAATACTGCTCGTGCGCCGCAAAATACTCCTTCGCCTTAGCTTCACCGCCGTGCGCCTCAATCAAGGCCGTACCTAGTTCTACCAAGCGACTCACATGTAAGTTCTCAAAATTCTCAAATTGTTTTAACGCCTGCTTAATTTCCGCCCCATCAACCTGCGCAAATTTATTCAAAGATTTCTGGAAACGGTCAAAATCAAATTTCGTTGCATCACTTGGTTCAAAATAAATGATATTTTTCATATTATCCTTATGTTTATATTGTCTGCTCAGAATTATAAAACGCTATATCTAGCGTAGTCAAGCAGCAAAATTACGCCATATCTGGTGTTATTGTTGATTTTACAACATCACCTCTTTAGCGATATTTTAGGCAAAACTCAATCTCGCCTTTTGCTGAACTTGCCGTCAATTTCCAATGACATTTTTCCGCCACCGCTTTCGCAATCGCCAACCCCAAGCCCGTACCGCTCGTGCTTTTATCCACCTGATAAAAACGATCAAATATTTTCGCCAATTTTTCTGCCGAAATCGTTTTTCCATCATTCCGCACCGTTAATTTCGTCGCCGTCAGCTCTACTCCAATCCGTGTCTTCGCATATTTTGCGGCATTATCTAACAAAATGTCCAAAATTTGTTCAAATTGCGCCACATAAGTTTCCACATTTAATTTATCCGGCACCGCTAAACTCATCGTCTTATTCACTAGTCGCGGCTCTAACACGCTCGCACGTTTCCGCACTAATTCTGCCAAATCACTTTTCTGTCGCCGCTGCTCTTGTGCCACATCATCAGTCCGCGCCAAAGTCAACAAATCCAATACCAACTGATTTGCATGCGTCAATTCGGCATCAATATTTGAGCTCCATGGCTCATCCGTCGCCTCCAGCGCCTCAAAATTTGCCCGAATCGCCGCAATCGGTGTCTTCAATTCGTGCGACGCATTCGCGATAAAATCCCGTTGCTGCTCATAGGCTTGCTTAACCGGCTCAATCGATTTTTCGGCATACAAATAACTCACCACTAACATTACCACTTCGATACACAATCCTGCCACCACTAGGTTAATCGCTAAAGCGGCCAAATGCTTCTCTCGCTCCTCACGAATCGCCTCTCGAAAAGCTCCCTCGTTCATCCCCTCCCGAAATTCCCGCGGCACCTCAATTACCTCATTTGGTCGCATCGACATTGCCGACGCCATATACACCGAGCCAAACGTCACTACGACAATCAAAGTTGTCGCTAACATCATCATCCAAATAAACCGGTTTCTTAATTTCCGAAACATCTACTTCTCCACTAATTTATAACCCAAACCTCGCACCGTCACAATTTCCGTCTTCATGCTGAGCTTTTTCAATAACTTCCGCAGCCGCGACACGTAGACTTCAATATAATTATCATCGCCGTAAGCCTCACCGCCCCACACTTTACTCAGCAAGTATTCCTTCTTCACAATATGCTCCGCCGACTTAATCAGCTCATACATAATATCTGCTTCTTTACCAGTCAGCGCCTCACCGTTCAAGCTTTTTTCGTCCACATTATATTCCAAATCCAAAAAGCCTACCGTCTCCTGTCGCAAATCTTGCGGCCGTCGCGCCAAAGCCATAATCCGTGCCACCAGCTCCGCCGTCTTGAATGGCTTCGCCAGATAATCATCCGCGCCCATATTTAAGCCACGCACCTTATCTTCAACCTCAGATAAAGCCGACAGCATAATTACTGGCGTCTTAATCTCTTTTTCGCGAATCCGCGCCAAAATCTCCAAACCAGACAACTTCGGCAACATAATATCCAGCACGATACAGTCATAAATACTCGCCACCGCCATATTTAGCCCTTCCTCACCATCAAAGGCCAAGTCCGTCTTAATCCCCTGCTTCTCTAAATTGTGCTTCACTGCTTCGGCTAAGAATTTCTCGTCTTCAACATAAAGTATTCTCATAGTTGCTCCTATCTTATATTAACTATAATATGCCGCCAAACTAAACCAAAGCTTAAAAAGCTGAAAATCCGCCCCACCTCGCATAAACAGCATAATTATTGTATAATATCAAAATGCTAGTCTCAGATTTCGATTACTATCTTCCCGACGAAAGTATCGCCAAACACCCACCCAAAGTGCGCGGCAGCACTCGTCTGCTCGTCCTTAATCGACAATCTGGCGCTATCTCCGACAGTTATTACACTCAACTCCCAGACCTACTCTCGCCTGGCGACCTCGTCATTCTCAACGACACCCGCGTCATGCGCGCTCGTCTATTCACTAGTCTCCCCGACGGCCGCCCCCGCGAGCTTGTCGTTCTCGAGAAGCACAAGTCTGATCTCAACACCGTCATGTATCGCGGCAAACTTCATGCTGGCGATACTCTCACGGTCAATGGCACTCCTGACCAAATCACCATTCAAGAACTGCTCGGCAACGGCACTGCTACCGTCAGCAGCAATCGCCCTCTTATCGATATCGTCGAGGAGCACGGCCAAGTTCCGCTTCCACCATATCTGCACCGCGATGCCACACCTGAAGACATCGAACGCTACCAAACCGTCTGGGCCAAACAACTCGGCTCCGCCGCTGCCCCTACCGCTAGCCTTAATATGACAGACGGCACCATCGCCAAACTCCAGTCCAAAGGTGTCAAAATCGCCTATCTTACCTTACATGTGGGCCTCGGTACTTTCCTCCCTATCCGTAGCGACAAAGTCGAAGATCACCACATGCACTCCGAATGGTTTTATATTCCACCAGCCACCATCGACCTTATTCAATCTACCAAACAAGCTGGCCATCGCGTTGTTGCCGTTGGCACAACCGTCACTCGCACCCTTGAATTTTGGGCTCAAAGCGGGCAAACTTCCGGCGAGGACAATATATTTATCTATCCAGGTTTTCAATTCCAAGTCGTTGATGCCCTACTCACTAATTTCCATGCACCAAAATCTACGGTGCTGATGCTCGCCGCCGCTTTTGCTGGCTGGCAGCACCTCAAGCCCGCTTACGAACACGCCATTGCGTCCGGCTACCAACTCTTAAGTTACGGGGATTCAATGCTCATATGCTAGCCCCCCAGCTGAAATTCGATATCGAAAAACAAACCGGCCTCATGCGCGCCGGCGTCATCCACACTCCTCATGGCGACATTCAAACTCCTGCTTTTGTAGGCGCCGCCACCCGTGCCACCGTCAAAGCCCTCACCCACGCCCAAATGCGTGAGCTCGGCAGTCAAGCCATTCTCGCCAATACTTACCATCTTATCCTCGCGCCGGGACCCGCACTTATCGCACAAGCCGGTGGGCTCGCCGCATTTACTGGTTGGAATGGTCCCACTTTTACCGACTCTGGCGGTTTCCAAATGCTCTCCCTTACTGATGCCAAAATCGATCACGACGGCGTCACCTTCAAATCGCACATCAATGGCGACAAAATTCGCATGAACCCCGAAATTTCCATGCAAGCCCAGTGGCAAATCGGCGCCGACATCCACATGGCTTTCGATCAGGCCATCGATTCTACCGATAAAAATCTCGTCCGCCAAGCCATGGAACGCACCCACAACTGGCTACCGCGCAATATTCGTGAACACCAACACCTTGCCGCCGCCGCTCAGGCCGCCGGTCAGCCCGCACAATTTTTGTATGCAGTTGTCCAAGGCGGCCTCTTCGAAGACTTGCGCCGCCAATCCGCCGAGCTAATGGCCGCTCAGCCCGTCGACGGCTTTGGCATCGGCTCGCTCTACACTACCGAAACCGAGGCCACTGCTAACATTATTAAACTTACCAACGAAATCCTCCCCCAAGACAAGCCTCGTCACCTACTTGGCATGGGTTCCGAACCTCGCGACCTCTTCATCGGTGCTCAATACGGTTGTGACACTTTCGATTGTGTCGCCCCCACGCGCCAAGCCCGCAACGGCGCTCTCTACACCCCCAACGGTCGCGTCAATATCAAAAACGCCCGCTTCCGCCACCAATTTACTCCTGTTGATCCCGACTGCGACTGCTACCTCTGCCAATATTTCACCGCCGCCTACCTCCATCATCTCTTCAAAGTTGACGAAATCACCGGCAAAACGCTCGCTAGTATCCACAATGAGCGCTTCGTCGTTCGTACCACTGACCGCATCCGCGCCAGTATTCTTAATGACAGTTTCGAGGACTATAAGTCCGCCTTCCTCGCCCAATACTACGCCAATTAAGTTTTGCTATAATAAGCTTATGAATGTCACCAAAGTCCAAATCGACACCAAAACCTTTATCCGTTTCTGGCTCGTGATTATCGGTTTTGTTGCCGCTGGATATCTTATTTACAAAGCCAGCTTCGGTCTTTCCATCATCTTTGCCGCTCTCTTCTTTGCCCTCGCCATTTCACCGCTCGTCAAAACCTTCGCCAACGTCTTCCCCAGCAAGAGCCGCAATTTCGCCATTTCATTATCCTATCTGCTTATTGTCGGCTTCATTATTACATTTCTTTCCATTGTTGTGCCAACTATCATCAACGAATCCATCAAATTCTTCAGTAACCTTCCCTCCGTCTTCGATACCGCTACCGGCGACATCGGCTTAATCAACAGCATTGGTAACACTCTCGGCATCAGCAACCTCCAAGGGCAAATCTCCCAAATCGTCCAAACTTTCTCCGATAACGTCGCCAACAATTTCGGCAGCATTCTCACCACTTCGATTTCCAATGTCGGCAGCTTTTTTGCCGTAGTTATCCTCTCCTTGGTGCTTGCTTTCTTCATGCTCACCGAAGGACCTCGCATTATGAACTATTTCTGGAAGCTACTCGGCTCTACCAAATCCACGCAACGCACCGAGCACGTCCTTAGCCGCCTTGCGCAAACCGTCTCGCAGTACGTTTCTAGTGCCGTCACTGTTGCCCTCATCAACGCCTGTGCCACCGCCATCGTCGTCTTCGTCCTTTGCCTTATCTTCCATATTTCTCCAGGGCTTGCCTTCCCCTTCGGCCTTATTACCGGCGTCTTCTGCCTTATCCCCATGTTTGGCAGCTTCATTGGTGGCGCCATTGTTGCCCTCTTACTTAGCTTTAACGCCGTCTGGGCCGGCCTTGCTTTCCTCATCTACACCATCATTTATCTTCAAATCGAATCCAACATCATCTCGCCCAAAATCCAGGGCAAAGGCATGCGCCTCCCCGCTCTTATCATCTTGTCCGCCGTCACTATCGGTGTTTACGCTTTTGGCCTACCGGGCGCTATCATTTCCATTCCAATTGCCGGCTGCATCAAGGTCCTCATCGAAGAATTCGGTGCCGACCTCATGGACGACGGCAAGCTTAACGGCAGCCATCTCAAAACCATTAAGCCCAAAAACAAAGACAAAGACCGCCTTATCGCCAAGCACTCTTAATCCGCATACTGCCAGACCGAACTTTCCGCTCCGTCTAACAGCGCAACACCTGCTGCTGCAATCTCCTCACGCAACGCATCCGCTTTCGCAAAATCACGCTGCTTTTTCGCTGCGCCGCGTTGCGCAATCTTCTCTTTTAGCTCCGCATTAATGTCCGGACTCTCTGTTATCAAATTCAAGCCAAACACCTCATCCAAAAAACGCACAAAATCTTCATCTGGTACGCATTGCGCCACACATTTATCGAGTTCCGCCAATGCACCCGCCGAATTTAAATTATTGTTCAACTGCGCGAGTATCGCCGCTTTTACGTCACTCATGTCGGTTGTTTGCTTTTGCCAACGCAAAGCCGCAAAGTTCCGGTAGTTCAACCGTCGCTGCCGTGCTGCTGCTAAATCTTCAAAGGAGAAGTTTCGCTCGCTCTGGTAATGCCCTTGCAGCACCCACATTTTGTAATCCATGTGCGAAAAACCTTTTGCTTGTAAATCTTTAAACTCGTACACGTTGCCCAAAGATTTTGAAATCTTCTCTCCCTCGACCGTAATAAAATTATTGTGCAACCACACATCGGCCATTTTCTGCCCGTACGCCCCCTCAAGTTCAGCAATCTCATTCGTATGATGCACTGGCACATGATCTATACCGCCCGTATGAATATCAATCGGTTCACTCAATCTTTCGTGAATAATCGTCGCACACTCCAAATGCCATCCAGGATAGCCCATCCGCCCTCGGTATTCCCACTGCATCGCATGGTCCTCACCTTCGCGCACCCACTTCCAGACCGCAAAATCCGACACGTTACGCTTCTCTGCGCTAAAGTCTATCCGCGCCCCTGCCCGCAAATGTTCCAAATCCAACCGTGCTAGCTCGGCGTATTTCGGAAACTTTGCCGTATCGTAGTACAGGCCATCACTCGTTTCGTATAGCAATCCTTTCGCATCCAAAGCCTCCACCAAAGCAATGTCCGCCTGAATAAAATCTGTCGCTCGACAAATCTGCGTCGGCTCAATCAGGCCCAAAGCGCGAAAATTTGCCAAAAAATCATTCATGTAAATTTCGGCCACTTCCCAGACAGTCTTCCCCTCTCGCTTTGCCCCCTTCTCCATTTTGTCTTCGCCGTCATCGGCGTCCGAAGTCAGATGCCCCACATCAGTAATATTCAAGACTCTGTCTTCCGTCCAACCATTTTGACGCAACACTCTAATCAATAAGTCCCAATACACATAAGCCGTAAAGTTACCAATGTGTGCAAAGCTATACACCGTTGGCCCACACGTATAAATTTTTACTCGCTGCGGATCACGCGGCACAAAATCTTCCAGCTTTCGGGTCAATGTATTGTATAGCTTCATGATATCTTTAGTATACCAAACCCCTGGTATAAATTATTTGTTCTTTTTGAGGTCTAGCATCTGATCTACCCCTAGCCCCTTCGCCAGCTTCTCGCCTAGCATCTCGTAATTACTTTTCGATGACAAAGCGCCCTTCACGCTATTCCCGTTCTCCCCCTCAATTCGTGAAGAACGCAACCGTTTTCGCGTCTCGCGCTTTGTGTCGGTTGTCTTCATATTCTTCGTTTCGCACTTGGTATTTTGTTCGTGTCGATGCCGCGCCGACATATTACGATAACGATTTGTAATTACCCAATAATAGATAAAGCCCGGCGTAAAACCAGCAAAACCCAGCCAAAACGGGTTATCGTCATCCATGTCCATGCCGAGCCAATACAATATCCAGCGCACGCCCAAAAATATTCCAATGACTTCGACGATTGCCGACACCAGCCGCAACCGCACCTTATTTATCGGCACACTGCCCATCGTTTCACCGGTCCGCGCATTTACCGCAACATAGTGCAACATTTTCTTGTCGTTCTTCACTTCTAGGTAGCTATAAAGCCACACCGGCAGATAAGCCGCTCGCCATTTACGTCCTTTAATTTCGAGCATCTCACTCGTCCATTTTACGCCACGGTTATAAAAATCCATTGTCGACCGCGCCTGGTATCGCGCCATATCGCCAACTTGCAGCTCTACAATCGGTTTCAGGGCGTCAATATTTGTGTCACGCTTTTCGCTTGCATAACCTCGCAAATATCCAGGATTCCAATCCTCACAATTCTCCGTATCAAATGGCATCACCGAGCTAATTACGTTATTTGTATTAATTAGCGTATTTTGGTTCAACTTATCTGCCGACGCCTCAATCGTCAAATCGTCCACCAACAAGTCAAAATCCCGCGACACATCATAAACATCCGCATCATAATATCGCGTTCGTGCATTGTTGCTACCAACCGTATAACTCCGCAACAAGTGCTCTGCTTCGCCCGTCAACGTCGCATGCGCATTCGCGTCCACTACCATATACGGCAAATACACGCCCATAATATTTTCGGCAGTATACTCCTTCCGAAAAGTCGGGTGCGCATAAAATTGCCTCTTGCCAACAAATTCATCGATCTTACCCTGCGCCTCGGCCTTGGGCAACTTAAAGGGTAATACCATATCTGGCACCGCCCCATTTTTCATTTTCTCGTTAATTGACAACACGTGCCGACACCAGTGACATCGCGCGCTCGTCACTTCCTCAGTATTAATCACCACTTCAGCACCACACGCAGGACATTTGAGCGTCAAAATTACATCCTCACCCGGCACGATATCCCCCGCACCATCACCAACAATGTCGCCCTTTAGCGCTTCAATGCCACCCTGCGCATTATTTAAACTACCAGCAAATTCGGCGCGACAAAAGCCGCACCGCAGTTTACCGGTTTTTTCGCTCAACGAAATATCCGTCGCACCGCAGTGCGGACATCGATTAGCTCCGTTTTTTGTGACTTTATTGGTCATTTTCCGAAGCGTCTGCCCCTTGCTCTTCGCCCGCTTCAGTCGTATTTGGCGTCGTCGGCTGTTGTGCTGCAGGCGTTGCTGCCTGCTGTTGCTGCGCCGTCACCGGGTTCACGCCCATTGGCTGCGTCATCGCGCCCATGCCGCCCATCATGCCGACACCCATCGCCATACCAGTCATACCGCCCCCACCGTTTTGGCCAGCCGCATTAAAACCTTCGGCAATTTGCGTTTGCGCATACGCTGCACCAACACCGCCTTGCATCAAGTTACCAGTATTAAACTTATTAATGAGTTCAACCGACTGTTCATCCCAGTCGAGCCCCATTGGCTGGACGTTTACGATTTCCAGGCCATACTTCGTTGCCCACTGATAATTCGCCTCGACTGCCTCATTCAGCGCCTTCGCGAACTCTACCGTTCCGCCCTGAATATCGTCAATTGATTTACCGCCCTTCGTATAAGCCGACAGCGCCGCCGCCAAAGAGCCGACAAAGCCAGCAAACAAGCTGTCTTCCACGCCGCCATCAGCTTCGCCTAGCTCAAAGACGCCTCGGCCTTGTCCAGAAGTAATATCCACTGGAATTAAGTTCTTGAACAACAAAATTGGGTCAACAACCTTAATCGTATAAGTACCATTACTCGTCACGGCCAACATTGTATTAGCATAATTTGCATCTTTGTAGCGAATTGGATTTTGCGTGCCATAGCGCAAACCAGCGATGTCTTTCAGATTCACATAGAAGGCAAATTGCTGGTTACCTGGCTGACCGCCGAATTTGAACTGGTTCCAGCTCTGGCCAAAAGTCGCCGCAAAGAACCCATCGCCCGCAAACATACTTTTTGCTTCTGGAATGTTTTCGCTAGTGTAGGTGTAGCCACCTGGCTCTGCAATAACCGCCGCGATGCCGCCATTTTCCACCGTAATCAAACAGGTCCCCTCTGGTACCAAGAATTTGCTACCGTTGCTGATGACATTGGCGTTTTCTTCGCCGTCATTGTTTTCGCTTTTGGCGGATTTAACCGGCGTTGCCTTGGCGAGTAGCACATGGTCGGTCATATTTGCCGGTGGCGCCATGTATTCAAGCCACTGATTCGCAAAACTCCCGCTTAACGCTCCGCTAAATGCTTTAATAAAGCCCATTTTGCCTCCTTTTATTAATTAGAAACGCTTTGTCGCGTCTTCGATAACCTTGATTGCTTCCTCTACGCCAAAGAAACCTTTTACTTCTGTCGTACCTGGCTTCTTCAGATCCTTGTAATGGTTAAAGTGGAATTCAATCTGCTCGATTGTCCGCTTCGGTAAATCTTCTAGGCTCTTGATAGCATCGCCGTTGTTGCGATCATCGTCCACTACGGCAATAATCTTGTCGTCGACTTCGCCGTCGTCTACAAACTTCATCACGCCGAGCACCTTCGCTTTCACATAAATCCCCGTCGTTAATGGCTGATCGGTAATCACTAGCACATCCAGCTCGTCACCATCTTCGTCCAAAGTTTGTGGGATAAATCCGTAGTTACATGGCTTCGCAAAAGCCATTGGCTCAATCCTGTCCAACATAAAACAGGCCCGCTTTCTGTCCCACTCAATTTTATGGTTGCTGCCAGTCGGAATCTCAATCACAACATTAATGTTGCCGTTCTTATAGTCTCCAGGTTCCAGAACTTGATTAAAGTCTGCCATTGCACTCCTTTCGTTAATGAGAGTTACCCCTTGCTCCCAAATAGCATTTTACTTTATTATACAACACCCCATGTGCTACAATAAACATAAGCAAAACTATATTTTTATAGGAGAAGACAATGGTAAAAATTGCAATTAATGGTTTTGGGCGCATTGGTCGCAATGCTTTCAAAATTGCCTTTGACCGCAGCGACACCGAAATCGTCGCCGTTAATGACCTCACAGACACCAAAACTCTCGCCCATCTCTTAAAATACGACTCCAACTACGGCATCTACTCTAAAGATGTCAGTTTTGATGACGAAAACATCATTGTCAACGGCAAACCAATTCGCGTCTTTTCCGAAAAGGAACCCAGTGCTCTCCCTTGGCGCGACCTCGGCGTCGACGTCGTCATCGAGTCTACCGGCTTCTTCACCGACCCAGAAGCCGCCCGCACCCATCTTAACGCCGGTGCCAAAAAGGTCGTTATTTCCGCCCCCGCCAAAGGCGAAGGCGCCAAAACCATTGTCCTTGGCGTCAACGAAGACCAAGTCTCTCCTGATGATCTCATTATTTCTAATGCCTCTTGCACCACCAACTGCATCGCACCTGTTATGAAGGTACTCGAAGACAACATCGGCATCGATAAGGCTATGATGACCACCGTACACAGCTATACGGCTAGCCAAAAACTTCAGGATGCCCCCGCCAAAGATATCCGCGAAGCTCGTGCCGCCGCCGAAAACATCGTCCCCACCACTACTGGCGCCAGCAAAGCCGCCGCGCTGACTATTCCTAGCCTTCAAGGCAAATTCAACGGTCTTTCGGTCCGTGTACCAACTCCAGTTGTTTCACTTTCCGACATTACCGCCGTCACCAAACGCGACACCTCCAAAGAAGAAATCAACGATCTCTTCAAGAAGGCCGCTCAGGATCCCTACTATCAAGGCATCCTCACTGCCACCGAAGAAGAACTCGTTTCCATTGATTACCGCGGCAACTCCCATTCTGCCATTGTCGATCTCAAGCTAACCGACGTTATTGGCGGCACACTCATCAAAGTCGTCGCCTGGTACGACAACGAATGGGGCTACAGCAACCGCCTCGTCGAACTCAGCGTCGACCTCGGCAAAATGGAGCAAGCCTAACATGCATATATTTCTCGGTTCCGATCACCGCGGCTTCGAACTCAAAAAACAACTCATGCTTTGGCTCAATAATCGCCAAGTGACTTTTACAGACTGCGGTGCCACCGAATACACCCCCGACGACGACTATAACGACTACGCCAAACAAGTCGCTCAAGCTCTTCTCTCGAGCGAAGACCCCGAATCATACGGCGTGCTCTTCTGTGGCTCCGCCCAAGGCATGGCCATGCAGGCTAATCGTTACAATGGCATTCGGGCGGCCGTCTGCTATAACTCTACCGTCGCCGCCGAAGCTCGTAGCCACAACGACGCCAATATCGCCTGTATTCCTGCCTCCAATCCCAATATCTCTACTGCAGACATTCTGACCACCTTTTTGTCCACTCCGGCCCTCCCCGACGAAAAATACCAACGCCGTAACCACAAGCTGGACGAATAAGCCATGGCCATTGTCACTATTTCACCCGCCATCTTGAGTCAAAACCCTACTGAGTACAAGCAGACCGTGACGGATTTTTATGCCGTCAAAGGCATTAAGCGTGCCCACATCGACGTTTCTGATGGCACCCTAACGCCCAATCGCACTATTGCCGAACAAGCCGTTTGGTGGCCGCGCGGCTGGTCAATCGACATCCACATGATGACCGCTACCCCGTCGCAACATCTTGCCATGCTCATTAAGCTGCATCCAGACATGGTCATTCTACACGCCGAGGCTAACGAAGACCTTCTGCCAATCTTCGACAAACTCAAACAAAACGGCATCAAAACCGGTGTCGCCATAGTCAAAAGCGTCTTCCCTGGCAGCATCAAGGCCATTCTCGCCGCTGCCGACCACGCCTTAATTTTCTCTGGCAACCTCGGCAAACAAGGTGGTAAAGCCGATCTTCTACTGCTTGAAAAAGTCGCCCTCATCAAAGAAATCAATCCGGCCATCGAAGTCGGCTGGGATGGTGGTGCTACTCTCGAGAACATCCACTACATCGCCCAAGCCGGCTGCACTGTCATCAACGTTGGTAGTGCTTTTGCTCGCGCCCATGACAAGCAAAAACTCTTCGAAGATATGAATAAAGCAACCGAAAGTCAGGATCCAATCTAATATGGCCAGAATTCTCAGCATCGGCGCAGCTTTGCAAGACGTCTATCTCATCGATCACGACGATTTCGGCACTAACAAGCGCGGCTTCCTCAACCAACTCGAACTTGGCACTAAGGTCGATATCGACGAAGTGTTTTTCACGGTCGGCGGCGGCGCCACTAATGCCGCCACTACTTTCGCCCGCAACGAACATGAATCTATTTTTATGGGCTGCATCGCTAATGACCCAGCCGGTGCCGCCATCATCGACGCACTCGACCGCGAGGGCATCGACACTAGCTACACCAACTATATCGACAAAGTCCACACCGGCTATTCCGTCTTGCTACTCTCCCCGACCGGCGAGCGTACCATTCTCACTTGCCGTGGCGCTTCCGCTAAGTTTGACTCGCTCAACCCCAAAGACCTTCGCAATATCTATCCCGACTGGCTCTACGTCACTACACTTCGCGGCGATATGGACATGCTCGATCGGCTCTTTACCGAAGCCAACCGCCTCAAGGCCAAAATCATGTTTAACCCAGGCAACCTCGAGCTACAGCATCCTCGCAAACTCTTTGGACTCCTATCCGACGTCGAAGTCCTCCTGCTCAACAAAGCCGAGGCCAAACAGCTCATCGACGGCAAAAACCTCACCGAACTCGCTACCCGTTTGTCCAGCTACGTCCCCACTGTCATCATTACCGATGGCAACCAAGGTGCCGTGGCCGCCTCTGGCAACACTATTATCCGTGTGGGTGTTTACGAGGACGTTCGCGTCAAAGATTCTACCGGCGCCGGCGACGCCTTTGGCTCCGGCTTCCTTGCTGCTTTCGCCGATGGCCAAGACCTTCAGCAATCACTCGTTTTTGCCAGCGCCAACTCCACTTCCGTGGTTCAGCATATCGGCAGCAAAGCTGGTATCATTACAAAACATCAAAAATTACACATCATGCCAATACAGGAAATTCGCTAACATATGGACGACACAATTCGCGCGTGGCTCGACGCCATCAACCAAAAACAATTCAGCAATGAAGACATTCAGCGCTCATTGCGCTATGCTAAAGATCTTGAGCAAGGCCTCGCCAAGCTTCGCACTTTTTCGCAAGGCGTTTCAATTTTTGGCTCTGCCCGTCTCTCCGAGCGCGGCAAATGGTGCCGCCTCGCCGAAGAGCTCGGTCGACAACTCGCACACAATGGCCACACCGTCATCACAGGTGGTGGTCCTAGCATTATGCAAGCCGCTAATAAAGGCGCTTTTGAAGCCGGCGGCAAATCCATCGGCCTCAACATTCAGCTCGCCCACGAACAACACATCAACCCCTACGTCACCGACTCTCTCGAATTTCGCTATTTCTTCGCTCGCAAGGTCATGCTGACCATGTCCTCAAAAGTTTTTGTCTTCTTCCCAGGCGGTTTTGGCACCCTCGATGAATTTTCAGAAATCCTCCTCCTTGTCCAAGAAGCAAAAATGCCCCAAATGCCCCTCTTCTTGATTGGCAAATCCTTCTGGAAGCCACTTGATCGCTTCTTCTCCAGCAAAATGCAGAAGCTCAAGACCATCAACGCTCGCGACCGCAAACTATATCGCATTACCGACGATATCACCGAAGTCGTAGATGCCGCCAACCAAATCGGCCACCCCAGCATCTACGAGAGCGTCTACGACCACGGCAAAACTAAATTTATTATTTAATCACAACATTCTCGGCCGTAAACACTTCTTGCAGCTCACTCACTAGGCCATCGTCTAATTCACAACGAAACGGCATCCGCATCGCCTTTTTGTCTGCACCAATTACCAGAATCACCTCAGATAGTCCTGGGTGCAACGTGCATATTTGCTTTAACTTCATCAAACCAGTTTTATCGCTGGCATCCATTATCCGCACAAACATCTTCTGCGTCTTCGCAGGCTTCGCATCAACTGTGCTAGCCGAAGTCTTAAAACTCGTACTCGTTTTTGACGCACTCTGCCCCATTCTCACCGCATCACTAGTAGTCTTTGACGCCGAAGCTTTGCCATGGCGCCGATGTGCCACGCCTTTCGTCGGCACCTTTAGCGTCGCCCCTGTCGATTCATATGACTCCAGTTCCTCATCCGTCACTACTACAATTTCTTCTGCATTTACCTTCGCTTCATCAATCTTATGACCATCGCGATCAGTCGCATTCACCTTACCGGTAATTTTCAGCACCGCGTCTTGCGCTAGTTTCGCCCCAACCGTCTCGTATAATTTCGGGAAGACAATCACTTCAATCTCCCCCACCTTGTCCTCAATTTTCACAAAAGCCATCTTTGAGCCACTCTTCGTCACGAGCGAACGCACATTCGTCACAATCCCCCCAACAATCACCGTCGCACCATCAAGGTTCGGCTTAATTTCCGTCGTCGGCATACACTGTTCGCGGAAATATTGCTCATATTTATCTAATGGATGCGCCGAAATATATAAGCCCATCAAATCACGTTCCCACATCAGCTGCTCTTTGTCGCTATACTTTGCCGGTGCCGGCACAATCTCAACCTCTGGCACTTCTGCCGCCGCCCCCATGGCACCAAACAAATCCGTCTGGCCCGATGCCACATCCTTCTGCATTTTTGCGCCGTAAGCTTGAATCTTCTCTAGGTTATACAATAAGTCACTACGATCACCAAAGCTATCAAAGCAACCCGTCTTAATCGCTGACTCCCAACTCTTCTTGTTGAACTTCGAGCTACTAACGCGCTTTGCAAAATCACACACCGACTTAAACTTACCATTTTTGTCGCGTTCTTCAATCACCTCTTCCGCAAGCGCCTTGCCCATCCCCTTAATTGCCGCAATACCAAAGCGAATCGTCCCTGTTTTACCAACCGTCGCAAAATCCGCATAAGATTCGTTAATATCTGGCCCTAACACTTTCAGACCCATCCGCTTGCATTCGGACATTTCAATCGCCAACCGATCCGTCCAGCGCATATCAGACGTCATCAAAGCCGCCATGAATGCCGCCGGGTAATAGGTCTTCAGCCACGCCGTCCAGTAGGCTACCATTGCATAACACGCTGCATGACTCTTGTTAAAACAGTAGTTTGCGAAATCTAACAGCTGACTCCAGAAAGTCTCGGCGATTTCCTCTGTCGCCCCACCAACTTCCACGGCCCCTTTAATGAAGAGCGGCTTTACCTCGTTCATCAAAGCGATTTTCTTCTTACCAACCGCCTTACGTAAAGTATCCGCCTGACCGCCCGTAAAGCCGCACCATTCCTTGGACGCCTGCATGAACTGCTCCTGATAAATCAAAACGCCATAAGTACTCTTCAGCGAATTTTCCAATCCAGGATGCAGGTAGGTAATCGGCTCTTCGCCATGTTTACGCTTGATGAACGTCTCAATAAACTGCATCGGCCCTGGTCGATACAACGCATTCATAGCGATTAAGTCGTCAAAATGCGTCGGCTGCAGCTCACGCAAATAACGCTTCATACCGGCCGATTCAAACTGGAACACGCCCGTCGTGTCACCGCGACGGAACAATTCATAAACCTTATCGTCGTCCAGCGGCAAATTACCCATTACGATTTCTTTGCCATATACCTTCTTCACAATCCGCAAGGCCTGCTGAATCACTGACAAGTTTGACAGACCCAAAAAGTCCATTTTCAACAAACCCAGCTCTTCTACCTGCGTCGACGGATACTGCGTCGCCAACGGCCCCTTAGCCGACACCTCCATCGGCAAGAACTTCACTAGCTCATCCGGCGCAATCACCACGCCGCAGGCATGCACGCCATGGCTCCGAATTGTCCCCTCCAGCCGCATCGCAAAATCAATCACTTCCTTTGCCGTCGGGTTCGTCTCGTACTCTTGTTTCAAGTCCGGCTCTTTCACAATTGCATCTTTCAGCTTTACGTGTCGCCCCATAACCGGATCCGGCACCAGCTTTGCTATCCTGTCAGCTTCGGCATACGGCACTTCTAGCACCCGCGCCACGTCACGTACTGCGTTCTTCGCCATCATTTTGCCAAAGGTCACGATATTCCCTACCTTATCGCGGCCATATTTCTGCGTACAATACTCAATCACCTCATCGCGTCGCGTGTCCTGAATATCTGTATCAATATCCGGCATCGAAATCCGATCCGGGTTCAAGAAACGTTCAAACAGCAAATCGTACTTCAGCGGATCCAAATCCGTGATATGAATCGCATAGGCCAACAGCGAACCAGCCGCTGAACCACGTCCTGGACCATAAATAATCCCTTGATTCTTCCCCCAGTTAATGAAGTCCTGCACAATCAAGAAGTAACCGTTGTAGCCCATCTTATCAACGGTCGCGAGCTCAAAATCAATCCGCTCCAACACTTCTGGCGATAATAGCTCCCGAATCTCGGCTACGGACTTCTGCTCCGCCTCCTCTTTGCTCAAAATGCCATACCGCTCCGCCAAGCCACGAAACACCAGTTTATCTAAATATTCTTTCTCGGTATCATCCGTCGGAATCGGGAACTTCGGAATCAAAATCCGCCCCAGATCAATCTCAACATTACAGCGGTCCGCAATTCGTTTCGTATTGCGAATCGCTTCCGGACAAGTCTTCCCCCATCGTTCGATTAATTCATCTGGTGGAATCACGTGTAAATCATAGTCCTTCAGAGTCATTCGGCGTTCGTCCGAAATATTACTACCCGTCCCCACACACAGTAACACCTCGTGCGCATCCTGGTCTTCCTTCGTCAGATAATGCGCATCACAAGTCACGACTAAATCTAGGCCAGTTTCTTTCGATAATTCCATCAACGTATCGTTGATTTTCATCTGTTCTGGATTATGCGTCGACGACTCTGGGTGGCCATGATCCTGCATCTCCAAATAAAAACGCCCGTCATAGGTCTTCGCATACCAATCAACCAGCTTACGCGCTCGCTCCATATCGTCATTGCGAATTGCCTGCGAAATCTCCGAACCCATACAGCCAGACAAACAAATAATCCCCTCGTTATATTGTTCCATAATTGCATGGTCAATTCGCGGCTTGTAATACTTGCCGCGCACTTCGGCCGCCGTCATGAGGCGACATAGGTTCTCAAAGCCCTTATTATTCATCGCTAACAAGGTAATATGAAAACGCTCCTTATCATATGCCGGGTCGCGATCTTCCATCCCTCGCGCCGCCACATAGGCCTCTAGGCCCAAAATTGGCTTAATCCCCTCCGCCTTGCAAGTCTTATATAAATCAATTAAACCCGACATCGTACCGTGGTCGGTCACCGCCACCGCCTGCATGCCGGTCTTTTTCACAAACGCTACTAGCTCATCGACTTTCGTCAAACCGTCCAACAAGGAATAATGCGTATGATTATGCAGATGCACATAGTCTGCCGCTGTAAGTTTTACCTCCTCTGCCATAACATCTATTTTATCATGAACCGCCCCACCCAGCCCCGACTCTGACACTTACTTCGCCAACTTTAGCCAATAAAATCGTTCGACGTTACCAAACCGCCCCGCTAGCTCATTATCCTTCTTCCCCACAATCAAAAATCCATTGCTCTTCAGCCAGGCCTCAAAGTCCACAATAATCTCTCGTCGCATCTTATTATTTTTCAACACACCCCTGCGCAGTTGCCACGGCCGCGCCTCAAACTGCGGTTTCAGCATCACCAAAAATTCCGTCTGCCGCTTTGCTAATTTCGTACGCGCATAAGTCAAAACCTTTGTCAAACTCACAAAGCTCACGTCCGCCAAAATCACATCTGGCTGTTCGCTTGGCATAAATTCAAAAATATCCGTCTTCTCATGTAATTCCACTCGCTCGTCGAACCGCAAGGGTGCTTTCATCTGTCGTGTTCCCTTTTCTACGGCCACCACCTTGCGTGCCCCCGCCCGCAGCGCCATCTCCGTAAAACCGCCCGTCGACGCACCAATATCCAGCACTAGTTTCCCTCGCAAATCAACCCCAAACTCTCGCAGCGCATCTGCCAACTTGTATTCCGCTCGCCCAACTACCGCCATTATTTCATCACCACCAACAACGGCTTTGCTGCCTTCTGGACTTCAATCACTTTGACGTCACTCTTTTTCTGGTACTCCCCCTCTGCCTGCAGCATTACCTTGGCCGGCTTCGCAAAAATAATTCTGTCCAAGTCACTTTCCGTCCCAGGCACCCGCCGCAACATACTCTTTAGCATAAACCCTACCAAAGCAAAGAATTTCGTCAACGCTCCTGTCGTACTCAAAAAATAACTATCTTGTAAAAACCATTTCCGTCCTCGCATAATTTTCGCCACCGACACGCCATTCACCGCCATGTAGTCCGATTCGCCCTTGCTCGCAATATATTCATCCGACGAATTCCCCAAACTAAATTCCGGCAAAAAGTGCCGTTTCCGTTGCCGAAACCACCATTGCGCCAACACCAACAAACTAAAAGTCATATGTTTCTTGCGCCGCTTCTGCAAATGCTTGCGAGTCCGCGGATGGTCAAATACCGCACAAGCTTCGGCGAACATTCCCACCGTGAAATAACACATACCATAGCGCCAATGTTCACCATTTACGCGGCATTCCAACGGCCAAACTTCTTGCGTTTCACCCTTCAAAACCTCTTCCAACTTCAAATCGCCAAAACAGCGCGCCGTGTCGTTAAAATTTCCATAGCCCAACACACCCACGCGTACATCCTGCGCCTTTGTGAGCATCGCGGCATTCACCACAATCGTCGCTGTTGCGTCGCCTCCTGCAGCTATCACCAAGTCGCCATCAGCCAGTACCTTCGCCAAACGGCCCGCGTTATCATCCACGTCCGTATCCGCTACCTCAAATTTTCCGACCGCCCAACCCTTGAGCTCGCGCACTTGCGCCAACACGCTGCGCTCTACCCGCCAAAAATTCGCGCTTCTCCGGTTATAAACTAAAATCAACCTTCTCATATTTTCTCGTTCAAAATCGAAACTAACCCTTCTATGCTATCATAGAACGCTATTACTTCGTCTTTTGAAAACCCAAAAATATCTCTAAAGCTTGCCTCCGCGTAATTATCCAGCAGTTCCTCCCCCTTTAATTGAAAGGCGCCGTAATCCTCAATCATGGTTTCTTCGTTTACGTTTTTACTGTCGGCGTACTTCTCGGCAAACTCCTGAGCAGCCTCCCAGTACTTGCGCAATTCGTCCGCCATTTTGCGCAAAAACTCATTCTCATCTTCCGCCAAAGACGTCAACTGCTCGTCGTTCAGACCGTCTTCTGCGCTCACCAATTCTCGCAAAGTCTTCTCGACACGTGCGACCTTTTCCAGCTTCGCAAAATCTTCCTTCGCCTTATCATACTGTGCGGCCACTGACTTATTCTTCAATGCCGCACTTGCGCTTAAGCTCTCCATGTATTGCGCCACCTTATCACTCGCTGCCGCAAAACTATCCAGCTTTGCTTGTGACTCATCATTCAGCTCAAACTTGTCAATTTCCGCATTCAAAAACTCCGCCACCTCCGGCTTTGTTTTCAAAATCTCGTCAGCATAGTTACGCGCTTCTTTGCAGCCTAGATTCCCCCTTATTGCCAGCATGACGCCCAGCGTCACGCCAAAAGCCAACACCCCCAATCCCAAGCAAATCGCAATCAATTTCCCCCTGGACAACCTTACCTTTGCTTTTCTGCTCTTAGTACGCTTCATTATAGCCCCCTCACCCACAGTTCACTTGGCAGCGGCCACGCATTCGGCTGGCAGCCGCGCAAGCCCGTCGATTGTTGCAACATAATCGGCGCCAGGCCACTATCGGTCTCACATTCAACAATATGGTCATGTCCCAAGAAATGCCCCACTTCGTGGTTCACCACCATCTTGCGGTAATTCTGTAAACTTACCCCCAACTCGTTGTAGCTATCCGATCCACCCAGCCAACGGTCGTCATTAATATATACGTTCGGCTTAACCGTGCAACTTAGCTTGTCCGAACAGCCCGCACTAGCGGCGCTAATCTCTGCCGGCGAAGCCAGCAGCACATGCATCTTGCCACCGCTCTCCACCTCGGTAAATTTCACGCCAGCACGTATCCAGCCCCGGCTATCATTCAAGGTCTCAGCCACCAGGCTGCGGAATTCCTCCAGGCTCCCCCGCACTTCGCCCTTCGTAGCCACATCATAGCTGACTTCTACCACGTGCCCCTGCGCGCTCCCCGCCGCTTCGACGTAATACGAGTCGACCGTGTCCTGCACCGAAATCTGCGTCTTCATTACTTCCGCCTGCATTAACAGGCCCAGTAAGCCCTCTATCATTCCTTCTCTTCCTCCACTTTACACAAACCTATGTGTCCAAGAATCATTTTCTCATCATCCGACGACGTCTCACAAGCATCAGCATTATTACTACTGTCAAAATCCGCCATTACCCAGACACCATCCGCCACGCGCTCGTACATAATCACCCGCACGGAGCCGCTGCTACGCCGCACCCCCAAGCTCACGTATTTATACCCCGCTACTTGGCGCACAAAGTTAATGTTCGAATCGGCAATGTCCAAAGCATAATTATCGCCAAAACTCTGATGCAGCAACTTATCCAGCTCCACCATATCGCCCCCGTTTAGCAACTCGCGTTCACCAATTCGCGCCATCGCCTGCTCTTGTGATTCCACCCCCAAGCCAGCATAAACTGACTCCAATTTCGTCTGGCTCTCCAACTTCGCTTGCTCGAGCTGATTCTTCTCGCGGTTCACGCCGTCCACCAAAACTACCGCCACAATCACCGCGGCAATCAGCCCTGCCGCAATAATCATCACACAAATCGCCAGCCGTTTCCAGATATGACTCACAACTTTATCGCCCGTCACAATACCATTCGCATTCACGGCGTTTATCACATTCATCTGCACGGCATCAGACTCGTTATTCTGCGGATTCATCACACCTCCTCACCCCTTAAAATTTCCAAAAATCTTATGTTTATATTTTACCACAAGCGCCCCGCCGTCTCCTAGCTATTGACATTTTCATCATTTTGTGCTATTATACAGACATGCTCCCTTTTGGAGCAGTACATTTTGGTGTTATATCCAAAGTCGTCCCAAAAAATGCAGCTTAAAGGAGGTCATCATGCATGAAATACCGACTTGGAAAACAGACGTTATGCTTTTACGGTCATGTGCTACACCGAGTCATTGCCCTGAAGGATATCCCCTCACGGGGCGTCAAAGCTGGCGATGTGGGCGGTTGGCTCGAAGACGAGCATAACCTCTCTCAACACGGCGATTGCTGGATCGCAGAAGAGGCAAAAGTCTTTGGCCGCGCCCGTGTGCGCAACAACGCTTACGTCCACGAACGAGCCCGCATTTACGATCATGCCACGGTCAGTGGCAACGCTGAGGTGCGTGGCTATGCCCAGGTTTTCCGCGACGCCGCCATCGGCGGCAACGCCTCGGTACACGGCTACGCCATGGTTCATGAACAGGCCAAGGTTAACGACTTCGCCGAAGTCTACGGCAATGCCATCATCTATGGCCACGCCTGGGTCACCGAGCACGCCAAAGTATCCGGCTTTGCCTGGATCTTCGACTTTGCCATCGTCCACGGTGCCGCTGTAATCCACGGGCACGCGCAAATCTTTGGCGACGCTAACATCCGCGACTTCGCTCGCGTTCACGGCAACGCCGAAATCAAGGGCCACGTCCAAGTTTTCGATATGGCCGAGGTCTACGGTCTCGCCCGCCTCTCTGGCTACGTCGAAATTTGCGGCGATGCACAGGTTTTCGGCAACTCAGTCGCCGAAAAACACTGCCGTATCGAAAGCGGCACCTTCGATAGCGGCCTAGTATAATGATGTTAGCACCCCCCAAAAAAGCCCCCTACATAGGGGGCTTTTCCATATCCCAAGCTATCGCAGAGCTCTTAATACCAACTCGGCCGTGGCACCGTAGTCGGTACGCCATTAAACATCGTGCGCTTACTGGCCGCAGTCATTTTCGAGGTGTCCCAACCGTCCAACGCGGTAAAACTGACAACGTTTCTGTCATTTACGAACATCTGCCCCACGTTCACTACATTCGACGTGTTCCAATTCGCTAGACCATCAACGTTCGTTAACGCATACATATAGCCGAACATCGTATTCATCGTCGTCACGCTAGAAGTGTCCCAGTTCGCTAGTGCATTCAGGTTGGTTAAATTGCTAACACTCGCAAACGTGCTTGACATATGTGTGACCTTAGAAGTATCCCAATTCGCTAGTGCGTCTATATTAGTCAAATTGCTACTTCCAGCAAATGTCATCGTCATATTCGTGACGCTGGAGGTGTTCCAGTTTGCTAGACCACTAATGTCGGCCAGACTCGAAGAATCTGCACAGTGGAATAGACGGGCAATATTTTCTACTTTCGACACATCCCAGTTGGACAATGCGTTTACATCAGTTAGCCTAATAAGCCCAGAAAACATACCAGACATATCTACCACGCTTGACACATCCCAGTTAGCTAACCCACGAATATCGGCTATCTCTTCAGACGCATAGAACAGACTAGACATATCCTTTACTTTCGACACATCCCAGTTAGCCAATGCATCCACATTAGTAATAGCTCGCACATTCGAGAACATACCCTTCATCGTCGTCACGCTAGAAGTATCCCAGTTCGCTAGTGCATCAATACTAGTCAATCGATAGACTCCGTGGAATGTCTCTTGCATATTTTCTACTTTCGACACATCCCAGTTAGCTAGGCCACTAATATCTGTCAACTTGTACAAACTATCGAATGCCTTATACATATCCGTAACATTTGAAGTATCCCAATCTGCCAAAAAGTCGATATTGGTCAATTCAAAGTCCTGACTAAACATTTCTCTCATGTTCGTCACATTCGAGCTATCCCAAACCGCAGGCCCACTGATATTCTCTAGGTTTCTCAATGTATAAAACATATACGAAGAGTCCGGCGCCAAATATGCCTCTTCTGCCTCCGTGTATAGATAAATCGTATTATTGTCGTGCCAGGCCAGAATCTGCGTTTTAGAATCATCCGCAGACACAACGGCTGTTGTCACTGACGCATCCGGCGGCGCCGTGCTCCATACGATATTCGTGATAGTTCTGTTTATCTGAAAGTGCGATTCGTGATCAGGGTTAGCTAGCCGCTTGATAGCCAAATTAAACTCCGCACCGCTCAAGAAATGGGCTGGCTTAGCAACCACATGCACTGTTCCGTCCATCGTCTTCTCGATGCCTACTTTGTGCCAAGTCGCTCGTATCACCACGTCGTCCTGTGGCATCGCAAAATAGTCATCGTTCATCATCTCAACCGGACCGTCGTCAGTAAATGCCACATAGCCGCCAAAGTTATATCCCGTGCAAACAGGCGCTGCCTCCTCAATCGCCACCGTAGCATACGGTGCGTAGCTTTTCGCATCGCTTGGCACGCCACTTAGGACACAGTCGGCTGGCGCATTCGCTTCATAAGATACCGTATAATCCGCCCTCAAAGTTGGTGTTAGTCCACTATTGACGTTTTCGTCTTCGCCATCTGGCAATTTCGAAGCCACCGACTCCCCCTTATTAGTCGGGAACTGACCGCCTAATCCCAAATACTCGTCCCGTAGTCTAAGCTTAATCTCTAGCTGTGCGCGGTCTCCTAGTTGCATGCCATCTATCGTCCAACTTATCCTCGGCACTCCACCCACTTCATCTATCGCTACACTTCCAACCGTCGCAAACACATTCTCTACCGTAAAATGATCATTATCCACTAAATCCGTCAATAGGAATGATTCATAATACGCTGGATCGCCAAACGTGGCATTAGGCAACACTTTCCCAAAGTTTACATGTTGCGCCGCAGCTTGCTCGTCAGATATGGCTTTCACGGCATCATATATTGTGTCGCCCATATCGAACTGCACTGCGCTAAAATATGCAAAATCATATTTTTCCTTTATCAAGCGGTACAACGCCTCCTCATTCGGCGTATCGTCGTTTGGACAACCATCGGTAATAAATACCACTCGAACTTTTCTACCCGTACTCGCGTCATATTCATTAAGCAGTTGTTCTACCTCTTTTAATGCAAGATAATAGTTTGTCGTACCATACGCATTCAGCTGATATACTGCATCGGCTACCGCGTCACGGTCGTCCGTGAAGCCACTAACGGTCTGTGCTGTTATATTGAAGCTCACTAAAGCAATTTTTCGCTCCCGTTGGCTTCTCATTCTATCGATGGTGTCCACCAAACTCTCTTTGATACGCTCAATCTTAGCATTATCCGTCATCGACCCACTCGCATCCACTACAAACAACACATCCGTATCACTTTCACCTGGCTCTTTCGCCACTGTATCCACATCCATCGTCACAGTTGCCTTACCATAACCAGTCCAAGCCGCAGATTTCTCCATCTGCCAAGCACCGCCCTCTTTGTTGACGTAGCTAACTTTTTCCGAAGTCATTACCACGGTATTGTCGCGAATTACGCTTGGTTCAGCCGCAAACAACTGCGCCCCCATCGCACCCGCTACCGCAATCAGCACTACATCTGCCACTGCCATAGCAGTTAGCTTACGTTTCGTAATATCCGCCTGCTTCACTTCGCGGCGCAACACAATCACGCAAATCCCCAATCCAGCAATTCCCGCCAGCACCACAGCTACGTATTTATCAATATCATCCAAAGTATTCACAACCTGCCCCACGAACTGCGACCAGCCGTCCGTTCCCTCTGGCACGCTACCAGGCCCCTCCGGCGTTACCGGTGTTACTGGTGCACTTGGCTCTTCACTTCCTACAAAGAAGCCCGTCGCCGCCCTGTATTCTTTGCTCGTATCAAAGAGATAATTATTATCGGCAATCGCACCCTGGATCTCAACCGTATTAATAATCTCCTCATCCGTCTCTTCGGTCACCACATATTTGGCTTTGATTGTCACTGTACCACCAGCATCAATCGTCGGAATCAACACCACCGTGTCGCTTTTAATCGTATAGTCGCCCCCTGGCAGCAATTCCACCCCAGACAACAGCTCTTTTACAAACACATCATGGATATCATATCCTGCTGTATTTTTTACAACGATCTCAAACTCGACCTCATCCCCCACCTGGAATTTCTCTTTTTCGTTCGTAATCTTAATCGTAATCTCTGGCGAGAACAAACCAGCCACCCGCATCCATTCGCCCACAATCTCCACATCGGCCGCAGGCATCGTAAAGCTCTCATTGGCATACCAGCCCAAGAACCGATAACCTTCTGCCGCTGGATTAGCCGCCAACGCTACCGTCGCCCCAGCTGGGTATTCCGCCGTTGCCGGCAGCAAACTTTCCGCGTTCGGTGGCAACACCGCACTATCAAATCGGTAAGTCACCTTATAAGTCTTCTTCTTAAAGCTGCCGTGCACTACCACATCGCCTGTCGGCATCGCAAAACCATTTTCGTCCAAAACCACATCACTGGATGTCCAGCCTTCAAAGATATACTCACCCAACTCCAAACCAGCCGAGGTCGAATCAGGCGTTACGATCGCGCCCGCTTCATATGTCTTCTCGCGCGGCACCACATAACCTTCCGGGACCTCACCATCAATCACGTAAGTCACCTTATACTGCTGAGCTGCCGGCTTTGGCGTAAAGCTCCCCACAAATGCTACGTCACCGCTCGGCATCGTAAAGCCATCACCACTTACTACCACGTCGCTTGTCTGCCAGCCCGAGAACACATAACCGTCAACTTCCGGTACCGCCGCTACGCCCACCGTCAAATCGGCGCTATAGCTCTGCTCTTCTGGTACCGCTGGCGCACCCGCAGGCACATCACCCGTATAAGCATAAGTCACTTTATAGATTGGCGTCTTCTCACGCCCCATCCATACATGCGCCGTGTTCGAGTTCAAGTTCAACAAACCCTCACTCAAATTCGCTGTATTATAAAAGTCCATCCGCTGCGCTGCGCCCAACTGCGGCGTCTTTGTAACCACACCAACCGTCAGCTCACAGCCCGCCTGAATTTGCGCCGTCCGAAAACTCACCGTCCGTGTGTTCGCATTATAATGCAGCCCATGATAAGTATATTCACTATGATCCGCATTCCAGGCGCCCGTATCCGTTGCCGCCTCCTGCGTATCATCAATCACCTCGCCCGAGCAAGTCGTAGTCGCATCATCGCGCGCCACCGCGCCAATACTTCCGTTCGCCGTCGTGATAAAGCCCACGAACTCCAAGCCCGCCGGCAACTTATCCGTCACCGTCGCTTGTCCACTGAGAATCTCCGCCCGTGTATTATCGTTCGACTGCACACCATTCTTGTCCACCCCATCCGCCTTAACGGTCAGGTAATAGGTCAATTCCGTTTCTTCCGCGACCCGCGCCCCATTCTCCAAAGCCTGCGAATTCAAACCCCCGTTATATACCAAAGTGGCCAACACGGCCACTAAACAAATCAATCCAAAAACTATCACTCCAGCAAAAAAATTTGCCTTATTCCGCACCTGCGCAACACTCCGCTGAGCAAACTCAGCCTCACCAAAAGACTTCATGGGCCTCCTTAAAAAAATTTGTATTTTTAGCCCATTCCTATACCCCCAGCTTACCCCATTCCCTCACCAAGCGCAAGCGTTTTGCCCTGCTCCACCTTATCCCGCCGCTCCGCCCGGCCACATCAACGTTGTTTCTCGTCGGTATTACGGTCCTTCTTGATAGCGGTTTCAGGCATTTATATTCCCCCTTTCCTTATTTGATTGGGTCAGATGTTCCCATGTTGATGTGTTCTCGCTTAGTCTGAGATGTGGACGGAGAGATAACAATGATGGCAAAAAACGGTTGATGGATAGACAACTGCAGACATAAAAAACAACCCACGGATTACCGTGGATTGTCAGTGGTTAGGCGCTATTTTAATACCAATCTGGGCGGAAGATGGCGTTATGGATACCATAGAACATATTTGACTTGTCGGTAACCTTAGCGGTATTCCAGCCGTTTAAAGGAGAGAGGTTGGTTATCTTGGTGTCACCATAAAACATGTTGCTCATGTCTGTCACGTTGGAGGTGTCCCAATTGGAGATGCCGCTAATATCATTGAGGCTAGTAGCCTTGTAAAACATGGAGTCCATCTTCGTTACGTTGGAGGTGTCCCAGCTATTTAAAGGAGAGAGGTTGGTTATCTCGGTATTGTGGTAAAACATGCCACTCATACGTGTCACGTTGGAGGTGTCCCAATTGGAGGCGCCGTCGATATTTGAGAGGCTGGTCGCCTCATAAAACATCTCCAGCAGACTTGTTGCTTCTGAAGTATCCCAACTGGAAGCGCCGTCGATGTTCTTAAGCCCAGTAGCACCAGAGAACATCCGATATATGTATTTTACTTTTGACGTGTTCCAATTGGAAGCGCCGTCGATGTTGATGAGACTGGTGGCGTTGCGAAACATGTAAACCATAGTTGTAACACTGGAGGTGTCCCAGTTTAAGGCGCCGTCGATGTTGACGAGACTGGCGGCACCGGAGAACATGGATTCCATAGTCGTCACCTTGGAGGTGTCCCAGCCTGAAAGTGCGTCGATATTTGAGATTTTAGTGCTGGAGAACATGGAACTCATATACGTCACGTTGGAGGTGTCCCAGCCTGAAAGTGCATCGATATTTGAAATATTAGTGCTGGAGAACATGGCGCCCATACTCTCCACGCTAGAGGTATCCCAGCCTGAAAGTGCATCGATATTTGAAATTATAGTTCTGGAGAACATGCCGCTCATATGCGTCACACTGGAGGTATCCCAGCCTGAAAGTGCGTCGATATTTGAGATTTTAGTGCTGGAGAACATGGAGTCCATCCTCGTCACGCTGGCGGTATTCCAGGCTGAGAGTGCGTCGATATTTGAGATTTTAG
>JAFUBT010000004.1 GCA_017460065.1 Candidatus Saccharimonadota bacterium
CGGTCGTGGCGGGAAAACTGGATTAAAACAACTCAATAACATGTCGTTACGCGATAATGTCGTGTTTGCGCACGGATCTAATAACCACGACCCTGCCTTAGCCCAAGCAGATATTGATGCACTTATCTCAGCGGTAGGAAATCGCAATCTATACCTCATCACTAACTACAGTACTGAAGACGAAAAAGCACAAGCATATGAAGTCAACAATGCGCTATTCAAAACGGCGGCCGAAACGCACAGTAATGTACATATTATCGACTGGGCGAGTTCAGCGTCGTCCGACAGCTCCAAGTATATGGCGCCAGACCAGCTCCACCCAAGTAGCGCCGGCGAAAAGCTTTGGGCCGAGCTAGTCGCAAACGCCGTCAAAGGCGCTAGCGTTGTCGATCAATGCGGTACGCCTAGTGGCGACGTCTCGACCCTACAAGAATATGTTCTCAAATATGCCTGGCCAGATCATCATTGGGCGCCATATATGGACATGAAGCCAGACTATCAAGAAGCCACAAAAAAACGCTCTCAAAATGGCGAATATATCGGCGGTTATGGCGGAGTTGATTGCGGCGGCTTCGTGACGACCCTCTTAAATGAAAGCGGATACGAACCAGAATACAACTACGGCGGCAAAATTAAAAACGGTGCGGGCAACACGACCAACCAATTAGCATGGGCCAAAGAACACTGGACCCTACTCAACGCAAGTCTCACTACTGAGGTAGACACAAGTATTTTGCAGGCTGGCGACGTAGCGGTATACGAGGGGCATACTTTTATCTATGTCGGTGAAATACCGGGCTTTAACTCTAATATTGCCTCAGCGTCCTATGGACAACGCGCCCCAATGGCTGGACTAGAGAGCCTGACATACGATAGCACTCACAGGGCAATCGTAAAATGGTTTAGGAAAGGAGCGAAATGATGCAAAACGATAGACTCATGCAAAGACGCAGGCATCTACTAATCACTGGGATATTACTAGCCGTCGCTCTCCCTATCGTCGCCATTGCCACGTATATCGCACAGCGTATCAACCACGCAGATAAACTCGAAATCAACATCGCCTATGCGCCGTTCACCGCTACGGTCACGATAGACGACAGCAAAGTCAAGAATAATCACAAAGCATGGCTCACGCCCGGTAAGCACCACGTTAAGGCGGAGCTGGACGGTTTCAGTGCTGTCGAAGAGGATATCGAAGTGGACTCCTTCACACAAAACATTTACGGCATGTTAACCGCAAACACCCCAGAAGGAGAGGAACTGGCAAAAAAATACGCCGCAGATTTCTACAAAATTGAAGAATACGCCAGCATAGAATCAACTAATCAAGCCAAACGCGAACAAAGCCAATTCCCAATAATCAAGCATCTCCCCATCAATAACTCAATTTTTTCGATTGGTTATCAGTTTCAAGATCAGGGCCAAGAGCTCACTGTCAATATTTCTACCACCGAACCATACCTAAATTCAGCCATCGAAAAGCTCAAAACACTAGCAGAAACAAAAAGCCTTGCTGAATATAATATCGTCATAAAATCCCCCGATAACCAACTCGCCAATCAGGCCACATCAAACGCCACAACATCTCCGAAAGAGTATCTTGAACAGAGCTACGCCAACATTGAGGCGGACCAATTACGAGTCAACGAAGGTCTCATAGTGGACGATTACTACTATACGACTATTACTACCGGTATCGCCGAACATTACAATGTTGTTACGTATCGCGTAGTTATAAAACGCACGTCTTCAGGCTGGAAACTATGTTCTACTCCAAACCCAATACTTACCATATATAATACGCCCGACGTTCCATTAGAAATTCTAAACGCTGCTAATGCGTTATAGTAAAAGTACGCAGTTATAACTACAAGGAAGATGATATGTCCAATATTTACGACAAAAACCTCAAACAAATTCGCAAAGAACTCCGCAACTTCGGCAAAACAACTTACGGTAAGACTGTTTTCCTTATTGCCTATCTTATCCCAGCATCGCTTTTTCTAGCCATGATAATTGTTTCGATTATTGGTCTCTGCGCTGGCGTAGATAGCCTCATCGCATACATGCCACAAATATTTATCGCGTTTGTCCTGAGCTTTGTCCTCGCAAACGCTTATTATTACAAAGAGCTCCGCGTATACATCAATAGCAAATAAAAAGTTTATGCTAAAATGAATACATGGCATTTCCTGACGGCTTGCTGAATTTTGCCGATAGCCACTACCGCACCATTCGTATTACTCTTATCGGAGCTATTCTTGTTCTCGCCGCACTATTGGGCTTTTTCGTTCTGCGGCCGATAGTTGCCGAGCTAAATGCGCCACCGCGCCTCAGCATTAATATCGCGCCAAGCAGTGCCGACATACTCATTGGCGACCAACATTATCGTTGCGGCCTATACGAATTCCCCCCAGGCGATTACCATGCTCAAATCAGTGCCGACGGTTTTAATGCTAAAGACCTCGATTTTACCGTCACCCCCCACGGAACTACAATAATTACTGACTACTTAGTGCACAGCAATGAGGGCTTAGCTTATTTCGAACGCAATGCTATCGACCTCACCACTCTTCGTGCTGTCGATACGCCCGAGATTCGCGACTTTCTCCAGGCTTACGATCGTAAAGCCGCCATCATCACTGAATTGCCGTTTACCGGCAACTACGACGCTAACGCCAACAAAAACGCTGCACCGGTGTCAGAGTATAGCTTCAAAATCACCGATGGTAGCCGTCATGCCGACTGCCAGAGGGTCATTTGTTTACTTATTTCGAGCTACAAGGCCAACCCAACGATTCTAAAACATGCAGTATCTCAGAAATTGCAAGAGAAAGGCTACAACTTGGATGATTACCAAACAATCTACGAGCTTCGCTAAAAAACTCTTCTTGTTATTCGCTGCAGCAGCATTGCTAGCGCCGCAGCAAGTTAGCGCCGCAATACCTTATTACACCGACATCGATGGCTTTATTGATCAATATGCCGCTAATAACATCATGTTCTATAACCCACTAGACTGCGTCGGCGGTAAAACTGGCGGCAATACGGTTTTAGCTGGCAATACCACTAAGGAACGTATTTGGAATTATCTCATCGGCAAAGGTTTCAGCGACGCGCAAGCAGCCGGCATTATGGGCAACATCGCCGGCGAATCAGGCTTCACCATCACTCGCGCCAGCAATTCGATGTACTGGGGGCTCTTCCAGTGGCGCTGGGATTACAATGAGGAGTTACGCCGCCAAATCAACGAAGCCGGGCTCAGTCAATACACTGGCTCTGAATGGTGGGCTTCGGGCGCTGACGAAAATATGCCCCAGGAAGATTATAACCGCCTGCTCCAGATTGAGCTTGACTACATGATGACTAATAACGCCGAAGAGTGGCAGAGCATCATTAAAGAAAAGGCTGGTGACGCCCATGAGCCAGAATACGCCGCCGAAGTTTTTCTTGTGCATTTTGAGCGTGCCGTCTATGGCGACGAATCGCTAAAATACTATGAAGACCGCATCTATCACGGTGGCATGCAGTATCAGGGTGTCACCCATCGCAATGACGCCGCTCGTGAAATTTACGAAGAATACGCCGGCAAAGGCATCACTGCACAAGGAACCGGCGGCTATACTATTACCGATGGCGCCAACCTAACTTGGATCGGCGATTCACTCTCGGCCATCTGGGAGCGCAACCTTAAGGAGCTTCTGCCGCAAGTCGAAACTCATGTCCAAAGCGGCAAAACCTTCAACCATGACGTAACAGAGGGCAGCGGCGGCAGCAGCGGCATGAAAATTCTCAAGAACCTTCACGCCGTCCGGGATATTTTTGTTTTTGCACTCGGAACCAATGACTGGAACGTTAGCGATGCCCAAATTAAAAGCGTCCATGACGACGCTATTGCCAAGGGAGCTAAGGTTATAGTCTTCATGACCGCGCGTACGCGCGATAACGACTACGACAGTGCCGCATTTGCAAACTTTAACACCAAAATTCGCAATTTTGCCGATAGCAATTCTGATACCTTAGTGGCCGACTGGGATAAACTTATCCACGGCAACGAAGCCGAATATCTGCTCGCGTCTGATGGGGTGCACCAAAAAGACGAAGAAGCCGCTATTAAATATTTCCGCCTGTTTATTGATACTGTCAATAAAAACACTACGCCAATGACTTTTGAAGAATGCTGCGACCCGCAAGATGGCGGCATGAGCGACCAATCGGTCTGGAATGGCGCTAAGTTTATGTTAACCGAAGGGCAAGCCCGCGGCATTGCCGCCATGGCCGCCCACGCCAACGGCGCCAGCGTTACCGCACTCAAGACTCAAGTATCGCAAATGGCTAACCGCTTCGACAAATACGGCAGCAAATACGGCGACGGCGCTGCTGGGCTCATTGACTACGTCAAAAGCGACGGCTGGTACGACGCTGCAATCGGTGCCGCTTACGACGAAAACTATCAAGCCACTGCAGACTATATCGATGCCGTTAAAGATGTGCTGATTGAGGGTAATCGCACTATCCCACCTCAGATTGTCCGCCAGGTGTCCGCAAACATTACTGGTCTTACGGCCAAAAACGAGGGTAGTGTAATAGACCCTGCTCAACGCGCCGACTTCAAGACCGGCGTTACGGAAATCGAAGAGCCATCGCGCACGCCTAACAAATGGATGTTTTACCAATGGGCCGACCCAAGCAGCCAGCAGGGCGACTTGTTTGGCTATGACATCGGAAACGAACCAGCCGGCAACTCATCGGCTGGCAGCCAGGCTTCTGCCTGCTGCGAAAACACCGTTGGCGGAGTTACTACCATGGAAATCGAGGGCCACCAATATGCCTTTCCACTAGCTGGCGCCACCAAGTCAAACTATCTCAACGCCGACAAGTTCGACAGCGTACTTTCTAACGTACCTTGCCCGTCGCTCAACTGCCATCATGACTACCACGCCATGGACCTTGGCATCAAAATGGATATGGTTTCTGGCAGTCAGGCCAGCAAATATGGTGGTTCCGCAGACGACATGTTCTATTACTCGTCTGGCGCACCGGTCGTTGCCTTTACCAGCGGGACTATTGCCTATGCAAACGAATACAAAAACGGTGTCCCCTCTGACTGGTGGGACAAATGTGGCCAAATCGCTCTTGAGGGAGACGACGGTAATTATTATTGGCTTGGACATCTTGACCATAGCGCGACAACCGTAAAAGCTGGCGACAAGGTCGTAGCCGGCCAAGTGATCTCCGCCGTCGGCGCGCCACAATGTGCCCAGAATACCCAGGCCCACCTGCACATCGACAACGGCAACGGTGCCAACGCCAAGCCCGACACTTGGACCATTGAGGTCATTAACCAACTCTGGCAAAAACTACCAGACTCTGATTCTGGCTCCGGCATGAGCACCTGTAGCACTGGCAGCCTTCCCGCCGGCGGTATGACTCAACAACAAGCCGACGATTTCATGCAGCTCTACCGCGATTTACCGTGCCCCCAAGATGATGACCCATGGGGCATTGCTGGCAATAGCTTCCCGGGTGGATGCGGACATTGCCTCACAAACTGCGTCGAGTTTAGTCTCTACTTTATTAATCGTTACACTACTGCTCATTTTGATGGGCTGGGCGATGGTTCTCAAGTCGTTGGCCAACTGCTTGAATCGGGCCAGGGCTTTATTGACGGCGGCCATACACCTAAAAACTATGCGATCTTCAGCCACGATAGCGGCTCATTCGGCGGCGCAGGCCACACTGGCGTCGTGCTTAAAGTCGACGAAGCCAACGGTAAAATTATTCTTGGCGAAGCAGGCTGCGGTTCATCCTTTGACTGGATTGGCGCACACGAATACGACCTAGCCGCCTGGAAAGATCAGCCTCGTATCAAATACGCATATACGGACAATATTTTAAAATAAGGAAAGATGATGGAGCCGCACACTACTAAGCAAAAACGTTTTCAAATACTCATTTTGTCCTTAGTTACGTTTATCCTACTGATTGCCTGTCTCAGTGTGTTTTTTGCGCAGCGTAATGAACGCGTCGGCAACGTTGATCTTATTAACAAAACCGACTTCGGCAACGACCAAATCATCGACCACCAAGACTTCGAACGCGTCCAAGCCGAATTACGTAAAATTCTTACCGAACATTACGCCACGCCAGCCTCGGAAACCATCGTAGCTTCTATCCGCAACTCTTCGTATATCGAGGAAAACTATCAGGGTAGCTCCGAAAACGGCGCAAGCATCAACTTTCTCATGGATGTCGAAAACAACCGCGTTACGTATCGCGTCTTCATTATTCACGACTCAGTCGCGCCCTACGCCATATCACTTAACTGCGTAACGGCCGCAGAATCAAAATACCCCGACAGTTTCTGCATCGGCACCAGCGGCAATTCGTCCATCGACGCCAACGCCGCGCAACTCTTTCCTTATCGTAAAATCAAAGACGGCCAGCAAACCTACCTCGCCACCCACCCAAGTCGCAGTAGCCAGGTTATCTTAGGCATTGAAGCTCATTGTGACGACGACACAGCCAAACAAGCCGCCAAGGATGATTTTAGTACCGTTCTACAAGAGCATGGCATCAACACCGACTTCGTTGATTTTAGCTACGATGATAACGTCTGCAAGGCTTTCGAAGACCAAGGCGGCGGTGGGCACGAACACTTACATGACGGACATTATCACTAACTTGCAAGATGCGCCAAAATCTGCTAAAATCACGCATAGAGTTTCGTAAGCTCTGTTTGTTAATGCTGGACGACAGAGTTTTATACAGCAATATCAACCATTATCAAGAAAAGGATTTTTTGTGCCTACAATCAATCAGTTAGTGCGTAAGCCGCGCAAGAAAGCCGCCAAAAAAAGCGGCGCTCCAGCGCTCGGCACGATTGTCAATACGCTCAAAACCCGTTACTACAAGCAGGCCGCTCCACTCAAGCGTGGCGTCTGTATCAAGGTAACCACCAAAACTCCAAAGAAACCTAACTCCGCCTTGCGCAAAGTCGCTCGCGTCCGCCTCACCAACGGCCAAGAAGTTTGGGCTTACATTGGCGGCGAAGGTCACAACTTACAAGAACACGCCGTAGTGTTAGTTCGCGGTGGTCGTGTGCCAGATTTACCGGGTGTCCGTTATCACATCGTTCGCGGCACACTAGACTTACAGGGCGTTCAAGGCCGCAAACAGGGCCGCTCTAAGTACGGTGCCAAGAAGGAGGATAAGTAGTTATGCCACGCAAAGTTACTAGTAGCCTTCAGCGTAAAGCTGCGCCAGATCGCAAATATCAAAGCATGCTCGTGCAACGCCTCATTAACAAATCCATGCTTGACGGCAAAAAGCAGGTCGCCGAGCGCGCAGTTTACGCCGCCATCGAAGGCGCCGCAAAAAAGCTCAAAAGCGAAAACCCTGTCGAGGTTCTCGAACAGGCAATCAAGAATATCAGCCCGGATTTCGAAGTTAAATCACGCCGCGTCGGTGGTGCCAACTACCAGATTCCGTTCCCAATTTCTGGCCACCGCCAATTGCACTTTGCAATGATGTGGCTCGTCCAAGCCTCTCGCGCCCGCAGCGGCATGCCATATGCCAAGCGCCTCGAGGCCGAAATCGTCGACGCCTACAATGAAGCCGGCGCCGCCTTCAAGAAGAAAGAAGACTGCCACCGCATGGCCGAAGCCAACCGCGCCTTCGCACACTTCGCTCGCGGCTAATTAAACGCTAAATCGTCTCGCAGCATAGTTTTGTTGCGGTCTAAAAATAACATTAAGGAAGAATATGGCAAAGGAACAAGTCACGGATTTATCCAAGTACCGGAATATTGGTATTATTGCCCACATTGACGCTGGTAAAACCACCACGTCCGAGGCAATTCTTTACCGTACCGGCCTCAAACACAAAATCGATCTCGTCAAGGGCGACACTGGCGGCGCAACCACCGACTGGATGGAGCAGGAGAAAGAACGCGGTATTACTATTACTTCTGCCGCCGTCACTGCTTATTGGAAAGGCCATAAAATCAACATTATTGACACCCCAGGCCACATCGACTTCACTGCAGAAGTCGAGCGTTCGTTGCGCGTGCTCGATGGCGCAGTTGTAGTGTTCGATGGCAAGATGGGCGTCGAAGCTCAGTCTGAAACCGTTTGGCGCCAAGCCGACAAATACGGCATCCCACGTATTTGTTTCGTCAACAAAATCAATCAAATTGGTGGTGACTTTTATAAGTCTCTCGAGTCTATTCATAAGCGTCTTAGTAAAAACGCCTTCGCCATTCATTTGCCAATTGGCTTCGAAAAAGACATCTGCGGCGTAGTTGACCTGATTGAGATGAAAGCCTATACCTACAAAGATTATGCCGATCACGAACTAGTCGAAGGCGATATTCCAGCTGACATGCTCGACAAGGCTAAAAACTATCGCTCAATGCTAGTAGAAGAAGCCGTCCAGGCCGACGAAGCGCTGATGGAGAAATTCTTCAATGAAGGCGAAGAAGCGATTACTGTTCCCGAGCTCAAGCAAGCCCTCCGCAAACGCATCATTGACGGTCAGTTTTTCCTCGTTACCGGCGGCGATGGCCGTGGCGTAATTGTCGAGAAAGTTCTCGACCTCGTTACCGACTTCCTTCCTTCGCCAATGGACATTCCGGCCATTCTTGGCAAAGATCCTAAAACCGGCGAGGACATCGTTCGCCACAGCGACGCCAAGGAACCGTTGACGGCACTAGCTTTCAAAATTGCTACCGACCCGTTCGTCGGTAAACTCATCTTCATCCGCGTATATTCCGGCAAACTCTCGTCTGGCTCGTACGTCTTAAACGCTACCACTGGCAACAAAGAACGCGTCGGTCGTCTCGTCCGGATGTTCGCCGACAAGCGCGAAGACATCGACGAAATAGGTGCTGGCGATATCGCCGCCGTCGTTGGTCTCAAAGATACCACCACTGGTACCACCATCTGTGACCCAGCGCACCCGATTCATCTCGAATCAATTGAATTCCCTGACCCGCCAGTCTCTATTGCTGTCGAGCCAAAATCCAAAGCCGACCAAGAAAAAATGGCCATTGGCCTCGGCAAACTCGCCGAAGAAGACCCAACTTTCCGCGTCCACACCGACGAGGAGTCTGGCCAAACCATTATTTCGGGTATGGGTGAGCTTCACCTTGACATTATCATCGATCGCCTCAAGCGCGAATTTAATGTTGAAGCCAATACCGGTGAACCGCAAGTCGCCTATCGCGAGACTATCCGCGGCACCGCCGAGGCTCAAGGTAAACACGTTAAACAGTCCGGTGGCCGCGGCCAATATGGTGACGTTTGGATCAAATTTGAACCAAACGAAGCCGGCAAGGGCTTTGAGTTCATCGATATGATTAAGGGTGGCGTCGTGCCCCTCGAATACCGCAAGCCGGTCATGGAAGGTATCAAAGAGACCCTCGATGGCGGCGTAATTGCCGGTTATCCCGTACTCGACGTTAAAGCTACCCTCTACGATGGTAGTTACCACGATGTCGACTCTAGCGAACTCGCCTTCCATCTCGCTGGCGTTCTTGCCACTCGCGAAGGCATTAAGAAGGCTTCACCGGTCATCCTTGAGCCAGTCATGAAGATTGAAATTACTACTCCAGAAGATTTCATGGGCGACGTTATCGGCGATCTGAACTCTCGCCGTGGCCGCATCGATAGCATGGAAGACCGCGACAACGGCATCAAAATCATCACTGGTTTTGTACCGCTCGCTAATATGTTTGGCTATACTTCCGACCTTCGTGGCATGTCGCAGGGGCGCGCTGCCTCCACCATGGAGCTACACGGCTACGAAGAAGTCCCACCGAACATTGCGCAAGAGATTATCGAGAAGCGTAATTCAAAGTAGCCTCTTGGCCGAAAAAGACTCCACAACGGAGTCTTTTTCTATCTTTACAAACAGGGAAAAATCGTATAATATAACACATATAGGCTTTTGGGCTGGTTAATATTAGCGCCCAAAAATTTTAAATATATTAAAGGAGAACTACCAAACATGGCAAATTTCGATCGTAGCAAGCCTCATGTCAACGTCGGTACCATGGGTCACGTCGACCACGGTAAAACCACATTGACGGCTGCTATCACCAGCGTTCTCGCGAAGAAGCTTCCTTCCGAGATCAATAAGTCTGTTGCTTACGACCAGATCGATAACGCACCAGAAGAGAAAGCCCGCGGTATCACCATCGCCACTTCTCACCAGGAATACGAAACCGAAAAGCGTCACTATGCGCACGTTGATATGCCAGGCCACGCCGACTACATCAAGAACATGATTACCGGTGCCGCTCAAATCGACGGTGCTATCCTCGTGGTCGCCGCCAACGACGGTCCACTTCCGCAGACTCGCGAACACGTCCTCTTGGCTCACCAGGTGAACGTGCCAAAAATCATTGTCTTCTTGAACAAAATGGACCTCGCCGACCCAGAACTCGTTGAGTTGGTCGAAGAAGATGTCCGTGATTTGCTCGAAAAGAATGGCTTTGACCGCAACTGCCCAATCATCAAGGGTTCTGCCACCAAGGCGCTCGAAGGCGATCCTGAAAACGAACAGGCCATCATGGACCTACTCAAGGCCATGGATGACTACTTCGAAGTTCCTGCTCGCGACCTCGACAAGCCATTCTTAATGCCAATCGAAGACGTCTTCTCAATTAAAGGCCGTGGTACCGTTGCTACCGGTCGTATCGAGCAGGGTACTGTCCACGTCAACGACGAAATCGAAATTGTCGGTTTGAAAGAAACGCAAAAGTCCGTCGTAACCGGAATTGAGGCCTTCCACAAGACCCTCGACCAGGGTCAAGCTGGCGACAACGCAGGTCTGCTTCTTCGTGGTATTGAGCGCGATCAAATCGAGCGCGGTCAAGTGATTTGTGCTCCTGGCACCATCACTCCACACACCGAATTCGAAGGCCAAGTTTACATCCTGAAGAAAGAAGAAGGTGGCCGCCATACGCCATTCCAGAATGGCTACAAGCCACAATTCTACTTCCGCACCACCGATGTAACCGGTGAAGTCGAGCTGCCAAAGGACAAGGAAATCGTCATGCCTGGCGATACCGTTACCTTTGCCGTCAAGCTCAACGCACCAATCGCCATGAACGACAACGACCGCTTTGCTATCCGTGAAGGTGGCCGTACGGTTGGTTCCGGTGTTATCACCAAGATTATCAAATAATCTTTCACTAAGCGTAGAAAATCTCCTCCTCCGGGGGAGATTTTTCTATCACTGTTTGACAGAAGACAAATATCTTGATATAACATATAGGTACAAAACAAAATGTTCTATAAAAATTCATCGACGACACGTCTAGCTGTCATCTGAAGTTATATAGAAAGCAGAAAGGAATTATCAAACATGGCAGAAGGTCTCAAAATTCGCATCCGCCTCAAAGCATACGATCACCGCTTGATCGACCAGAGCGCCAAGCAAATCGTCGACACGGCTATTCGCACTGGCGCCAAAGTGAGCGGCCCAGTACCGTTACCCACCAAACGCTCAACCTTCACTGTAGTCAAGAGCCCACATGTATATAAAACCGGTGGTGAAGCTTTCGAAATGAAGGTCCACAAGCGCCTTATCGACGTCATCGATGCGACTCCAAAGACCATTGACGCCCTCCAAAATCTATCCTTGCCGGCTGGCGTCGACGCTGAAATCAAAATGTAGTATCAGCAAGCAACAGAATCCGCCAACTAGGGCGGATTTTTGTATATATCTGGTAAAACTCTTGACAATCAGGGGTCATATATGATACAATAAGCAGGTATATTAAAAGCAACGTCACATTGGCGCAAGAGTACGGTCCAGCAGAGAGATGGATACCGCTCATAAGCCAAGTGATTTTAATGGGAAAGGACGCCCAAAGATGAAAATCATCCTCGGCACCAAGATTGGTATGACCCAGATCATCGGTGAAGACGGCGTAGTAACTCCTGTTACTATCCTCCAAGCCGGCCCGTGCACGGTGACTCAGACTAAAACCGTCGAGTCCGACGGCTATAGCGCTGTGCAATTGGCATTTGGTCAGGGTAAGAATCTGAGCAAGGCCGTGTCCGGACACGTCAAAAAAGCCGGAAAAGATATCAATGCTAAGTACCTTCGCGAATTTCGTGTTGACGAAATCCCAGCAGAACTCACCCTTGGCAGCGAATTGACCGTAAACGAATTCGCTCTCGGCGACAAAGTACAAGTCACCGGCACTAGCAAAGGTAAGGGCTTCGCTGGTACCGTCAAGCGTCATAACTTCCAAGAATCCCGTAACACACACGGTTTCAAGGGGAATATTCGTCGCGTTGGTTCCATCGGTTCTATGTACCCACAAAAGGTCTTCAAGGGCAAGAAGATGCCAGGGCGCATGGGGCACGATCGCGTCACTGTCAAGAACCTCACCGTTTCTTACATTGACGCCGAACACAACCTCATTGGCCTCAAAGGCGCCGTGCCTGGGCCAAACAAAGGTCTCGTAATGGTCGAGGGAAAGGAGTAATATGGCAGAAGCAAAATTGGACAAAGACATCTTCGGCCTTTCCGTCGATAACCACGAATTAGTCAAATTAGCCTATGACGCATACCTTGCTAACTCTCGCAGTTCGCACGCGAAGACTCTCAAGCGCGGCGAAGTACGTGGCGGCGGCAAAAAACCTTGGAAACAGAAGGGCACCGGTCGCGCACGCTTTGGCTCGACCCGCAACCCAATCTGGCGTCATGGTGGCGTAGCCTTCGGCCGTACCGGCGAAGAAAACTTCACCAAGAAAATCAGCAAGAATGCCAAGCTTCTCGCAGTTCGTCAAGCACTTTCGATGCAGAATGCCGACAAAGTCATTACGACGATTACAGAATTTGAAGCCAAGAGCGGCAAAACCAAAGACGCCGTCAAGGAGCTCAAGCTCGACTCTAGCAAGAACTATCTCGTCGTAGTTCCCGAAAAGACCGAAAGCATCCTACGCGCCACCAATAACATTGCAAACGTTAAAGTAGTTCGTCCAAACTATCTTAATGTTTACGATATTCTCAACGCCGATCAAATCATCATCGTCGAGGCGGCGCTCGCCAATATCGAAGCCTGGCTAATTGGAAAGGAGGCTGCATAATGTTAATCCGTCCAATTCGCACTGAAAAAGCTTATCGCGAAGAAACCAAACGCGGCTACATGTTCATCGTGCCAGCCAACGCTAGCAAACAAGCTATCGCTAAGCAGGTCTCCGAACAATACAACGTTACCGTCGTATCGGTCCGCGTTCAAATTCGCAAGGGTAAGGCGACCAAATACAGTCGCGGCAAACACGCTTACCCAGGCACGACCTATCGCCAAGACAAGAAAATCGCTTTCGTCACTCTCAAGGACGGCGATAAAATCAAAATCTTCGACGAAGAATCCACCGATGCCGAAGCCGAAAAAACCGACAAACAATCCGACAAGGGAGGAGATAAATAATGAGCATCAAGACTTATCGCCCAACCACGCCGGCTCAACGTCAGAAGACCACCCAAGATTTTGACATGATTACTACTCGTAAACCACTCAAAAGCTTGGTCAAAAGTAAAAAACAACAGGCCGGCAAAAACAACTCTGGTCGCATCACCGTGCGTCACCGCGGCGGCGGCGTCAAACGCCATTACCGCATCCTGACTCACAATCTTCCCGCCGGACTCAAACTCCGCGTCGAAGAAATCGAGTACGACCCAAACCGCAGTGCACGTATTGCTCGTGTTAAAGATCAAAACAACAACTATTATTACGTCCTTGCCGACACAAACATGCGCAAAGGCTTGCAATTCGAGACCGGCGAACAAGCCGCCATCGAAGCCAGCAACCGTTTGCCACTCGAGCAGATTCCTGTCGGTACGCAAGTCTATGCCGTTGAACTTACGCCAGGCAAAGGCGCTCAAATCGTTCGCGCCGCTGGTGCTTCTGCACAACTCATGGCCAAAGAAAACGGTTACGCCACTTTACGTATGCCATCTGGCGAGGTTCGCAAGGTTCTCACCGGCTGTAGTGCTAATATCGGCGTCGTCGGTAACTTGCAGCATCAAAACATCAAGATTGGTTCTGCTGGCCGCAAGCGCCGCAAGGGTATTCGCCCAACCGTCCGCGGTGTCGTCATGAACGCCGCCGACCACCCACACGGTGGTGGTGACGGTGGCCGTCACGGTACTGGCAAGGCTCCACGCACTCCATGGGGTCAGCTCACTCTCGGCTACCGCACTCGTCATAACAAGAAAACTAATAAGATGATTGTCCGCAGTCGTCACGAAGGAAAGAGGAGATAGCTTATGTCTAGATCGCTAAAGAAAGGGCCTTTTGTGGACTACAAGCTTCAGAAGAAAATCGAAGCTCTTTCCGCCGAAGACCGCACGATTATTAAAACCTGGGCCCGCCAATCGACCATCAGCCCAGAAATGGTCGGCCGCACCGTCGCCGTTCACAACGGGCGCGTTCATGTTCCGGTCTTTGTGACCGAGAACATGGTCGGTCACAAACTTGGCGAATTCGCCCCAACTCGCAAATTTAGACGCCATGGCGGCAAGAAAGCTGCCGAGGCTGCAAAGAAGGGGAATTAGTCTATGGCCACTAAAATTGCACACGCATATATTAAGGGTATCGATACCCAACCACGTAAGACAAACATTGTCGCTAGCCTTGTGCGCGATCGCTACGTCGCCGACGCTGTTGTGATTCTCGAAAACACTCCGCGCCGTGCCGCTAAGCCGGTCCTCAAGGCTATCCAGTCTGCTACCGCTAACCTTATGCAAAGCGGCAGCATCAATACAAAGACCATCGCTATCAAACGCATTTCCGTAACGGCCGGCACCCGCATGCGTCGCTACGTACCTGCCAGCCGTGGCCGCGCTTTGCCTTACGAAAAAGTTTCGTCCAACATCTTTGTAGAAGTTATTGGTGAAGAAAAAGCCAAAAAGACCGCCACAAAAACCGAGACGGAAAAAGCAGCTAAGAAAGAAAAGGAGAGCAAATAATGGGTCAAAAAGTTAACCCCCTTAGCTATCGCCTCCAGGTCAACAAAAACTGGAGTAGCAAGTGGTTTGCTCGCAAAGCTGATTATCGCAACTGGCTAATTGAAGATACCAAGATTCGCGAGGTTATCGAGAACCGCTTCAAGAGCCGCCCAACCATCGATCGCATCAGCATCGAGCGCAGCCCGAACCTTACTACGATTACGATTCGCACCGCCAAAGCTGGTGCCGTCATCGGCAAGCAGGGCTCCGGCATCAACGAACTCAAGCGCCAGCTCGAGCAAGTTACCGATAGCCCACTCAGAATCAATGTCGAAGAAGTTAAGAAACCAGAGCTTAGCGCCAAATTAGTCGCCGAAAACATCGGCTTCCAGCTGGGCAAGCGCATGAATTTCCGCCGTGCCGTCAAAATGGCCCTCGCATCTACCATGAACGCAGGCGCCAAGGGTATCCGTGTCGAAGTTTCCGGCCGTCTCAACGGCGCTGAGATGTCTCGCCGCGAGAAATTCATCGAAGGCTCCGTACCGCTACATACCCTCCGTGCCGATATCGACTTCTATGTCGAACACGCACAAACTATCGCGGGTATTATTGGCGTAAAGGTCTGGATTTACAAGGGGGAGAAGTAATATGGCACTTAGTCAACCACGCAAAGAAGCGCATCGCAAGGTGCGCAAAGGCAAGAACAAAGGCATCGCCTCACGTTGCAATACCGTTGCATTCGGCGAATTTGGCCTAATGAGTCTCGATAACGAGCGCATCAATGGCCGCCAAATCGAGGCCGCCCGTCAAGCCATTACACGCTACGTCAAACGTGGCGGTCAGGTCTGGATTCGCATCTTTCCACACGTACCAGTTACCAAGAAACCACTTGATGTCAAGATGGGTAGCGGTAAAGGCGAGCCAGCCTTCCACGTCGCCAAAGTCAAGAAAGGCACCGTGATGTTCGAAATCGCTGGCGTAACCGAAGAACAGGCCCGCGAAGCCCTGCGCCTCGCTAGCCACAAACTACCGGTACGCTGTAAAGTCCTTAAAAAAGGTGAGGAGAAATAGTCATGGCCGAAAAGAAAAGTAAGAAAGCTATCAAATAAGCCGAGACCGTCAGCAAACTCTCCTTGCCAGAGCAACTTCAGAAAAAGCGCGAAGAATTACTCATCGCGCAACAGGGACTCGGCACAGTATTACAGAACCCTCATCGCATCAAGGCTATCAAAAAAGAAATCGCTCGTATTTTAACTCAAATTAACGCCACGAAAGGAGATAAGTAATGGCACGCACACTGACAGGAGTAGTGTCTTCCGACAAGCGCGACAAGACGATTACCGTCATGATCACCTCTCGTGAGACACACCCAATTTACAAAAAGCAGTTTACCATCACGCGCAAATACACTGCACACGACGAAAAGAACGAGGCTCATGAGGGCGACACGGTAATGATTGCCGAAACTCGCCCCATTAGCAAGACCAAGACTTGGTCGCTCGTCAAAGTCATCGAAAAGAGCCACGGCAAAGTTGAGCTCAAACAAGAAGTCACTCAGGTCGAAGAGACTTCAGAAAAAGGAGAGGAATAAATAATGATTCAACAAGAAACACGTTTGAAAGTAGCCGACAACAGCGGCGCCAAAGAACTCGGCGTTATCCGCGTGCTCGGCGGCACACGTGCTCGCTACGCTCACGTTGGCGATATCGTCACTTGTAGCGTCAAGGAAGCCGCGCCAAACGGCAACGTCAAGAAAAAAGCCGTTGTTCGCGCCGTCATCGTTCGCACGCGTGCAACCATTCGCCGTCCTGATGGATCTACTATTCGTTTTGACGACAACGCCGCCGTACTCGTAAACGACGACAAGACCCCCCGCGGTACTCGCGTCTTCGGGCCAGTCCCCCGTGAACTACGTGACCTCGGTTACAGCAAAATTATCAGCTTAGCTCCAGAGGTATTGTAATGGGTATACGAATTAAAACAGGGGATACCGTCAAAATCATTTCTGGCGCCAACAAAGGTACGACCGGCAAAGTCACCAAAGTTATCCCCGCCGAAAATAAAGTCTTCATCGAAGGTGTTGGCAACCGCGAACGCCACATGCGTCCAAACGCATACAATCGTGGCGGCAAAAAAGACATCCAGGTCGGCATCAATGCCAGCAAAGTTGCTCTCGTTATCGACAGCAAAACTGGCGCCACTAGCCGCGTCGGTTACGCCAAAAACGACAAGGGCGAAACCATCCGCATCGCTCGTCAAGCAAATAACAGGGAGGTTAAATAATGGCCGAAGCAAAATACGAAGCTCGCTTAAAGACTCTCTACAAAGATAAATTTGCAAAAGAACTCAAAGATGAGCTCAAATTAGACAATATTAACCAGGCGCCAAAACTCGAAAAAGTTATCGTTTCTTCGGGTGTCGGCAAAAAACGCGACGACAAACGCTACACCGAAACCGTCGAATTAACCCTCAACAAGATTACCGGTCAAGCCGTCACCAGCCGTTTGGCCAAAAAGTCCATTGCGCAGTTCAAGATTCGCAAAGGCATGGGTGCGCCGATCGGCTACCTCACCACATTGCGCGGCGATAAAGCCTACGAATTCACTGATCGCTTTATCAACGTCGTCTTGCCACACGTCCGTGACTTCCATGGCGTATCGCGCAAGTCTTTCGACGCACAGGGTAACTACAACATCGGGCTCAAAGACCAGACTGTTTTCCCAGAAATCAGCTTCGAAGATTCCGCCGTCATGCATGGCGTCGAGATTACCTTCGTTATTAAAAATGGCTCAAAGGAAGGAAGTACTAAATTGTTAGAAAAGTTCGGAATGCCGTTCGAGAAGGAGGCTAAATAATATGGCTAAGAAAAGTGCCGTCCTCCGCGACGAAAAACGACGCAAAATGTACGAAAAATACGCAGCAAAGCGCGCAGAACTCAAGGCCGCTGGCGACCTTGAAGGTCTCCAAAAACTGCCACGCAACGCCAGCCCAACCCGCCTCAAGAACCGCGATATGTTGGATGGCCGCCCCCGTGGTTATATGCGTCGCTTCGGTTTAAGCCGCATTAACTTCCGTGAAAAAGCCAGCAAGGGTGAAATCCCGGGCGTAACAAAGAGTAGTTGGTAAGAGGAGAAAGGAGAGAAAATATGTCTATTCAAACAACTGACCCAGTAGCAGATTTGATCACCCGCATCCGTAACGCCATCGCTGTAGGAAAGACCGAAATTCGCGTCCCCACCAGCAAACTCAAATACGCCATTGCGGACAAACTGCAAAAGATTCACTACCTCGAAAAGGTAGAGCTCGAAGATGCTAAACCACGCGCAATTCTACACATTATTATCAATAATGCCGACGAAAACGCGCGCATCAACGAGATTAGCAAAGTCTCGAAGCCTGGTCGCCGCATCTACGCTGGCGTCAGCGAGATTCCAAAAGTCAAATCTGGCCGCGGTACCGTCCTTGTCTCAACCAGCAAGGGTATCATGACCGGTCAAGAAGCTGTCAAGAACAAACTTGGTGGCGAAGTCTTGATCAAAGTTTGGTAAAAAATCAGCCCAGCAAAAAGCCCGGCAATTTGCCGGGCTTTTTCGTTGCTTAGTAGTAGCACCAATAGGTTAGGCGAATACCGCCGTTACTGTTGATGCATGTCCGCATTAAGACGTCGCAACGCGACGGATCCGTGGCCAAACCACCGTCGTTGTCCCACAGATCCCAGCTATCATTGTACCCGTTGGCAACATTGACGCAAACCATATTGACTCGAGTGCCGTCAGGATAGTCGATATGGGCCGTGTCGCCAACGGTAACATTCAGCAGACTCCCGAACTCCTGGGTCCGGTGGTCACTGATGATAAAGACGCCGTAATCGTAACCGCAAGTCGCACTGTCAGTGCGATCGGTTACTGCCTGTGCCACCTGAAAGTTTTCGGGTGTTATTTCGTAATAATACAAAGCAACGCTTATGCCGACACGCGGTACATACAGGCGGCCATTCGTGCCATAATTCACAGACTCCGACACGAACGTCTCGGTGGCTGCTTTGAGCTCCACTGGAGCCCGAGTTGTCGAGAGCGTCGTCGTAGTCGGCGCTCGTGTAGTTGACGTGACCGTCGTGCTGGCAGGCGTCGCTTCACTCTGACGCACATCATCAACAATCGACGGCAAGCTCGTCGTGTCGCCAATAGCAAAAGACGAATATTCGTCTAGGTTAAGATTAGCAACACAAGCCAATAGAGCGATTACCAAGCAGAAAACCAACAAAAACGGTTTCTTCAATGAAATTACCTCCTTAACTAAAGCAACATTTTTAAAGGGCAAAGTTACTCTTCCAGCTACTAATTATAACAATAAAACACTTATTTGTCAAGTAACGAGCCAGTAAAACCTGGTCTCAACAGAGTATTTGCGTTTACTCTCCATATATGATAGAATAATTGAGACAATATTAACAAGAGGAACGCAATGAGTCGTATCGGAAAACTACCTGTAGACATCCCTGCAGGCGTGACAATTACGGTCGGCGACACAGAAATCACCGTCGCTGGACCGAAGGGCACGCTCCAGGTTCCCGTCCAGGAAAACACCACGACTAAGGTCGAGGGTAATCAAATCATTGTAACGCGCAGCGACGACGAGCCAAAATCTCGCGCTTGGCACGGTTTGCAGCGCGCGCTACTAAATAACGCCGTTATCGGCGTCTCCAAAGGCTTCAGCAAACAACTAGAAGTCAATGGCGTTGGCTTCCGCTTAAGCGGCGGGCCAAAAGAAATCGAAATGGCACTCGGTTTTTCTCATCCAGTCAAATACAAAGCGCCAGAGGGCGTCGAACTTAAGACTGATAAGATGGTAATTACCGTTAGCGGCATCGATAAGCAAAAAGTCGGCCAAGTTGCTGCCGAAATTCGCGCGCTCAAGAAGCCTGAGCCATACAAGGGCAAGGGCATCAAATACGTCGACGAAGTCATCATCCGTAAAGCCGGTAAGGCAGGGAAGAAATAATCATGAAAGCAGATTTTAGAAAGAATCGCACCCGTGCAAAGATTCATGGCACTGCTGAACGCCCACGCCTTAGCGTAAATATCAGCAACAAACACGTCAGCGCTCAACTTATCGACGACGATAAAGGCATCACATTAGCTTACGCCACGACCGTTGGCAGTAAACAAAAGGGCAACAAAACCGAACTCGCCGCCTATATCGGTAGCGAAATCGCCAAAAAAGCAAAGAAAGCCAAGGTCAAGACCGTAGTCTTTGATCGCGGCGCCCACCTCTATGCCGGCCGCCTCAGCGCACTTGCCGATGCCGCTCGCAAGGAGGGATTGGAGTTCTAGTATGGAAAAGAAGCAAGCTACAGTCATTAATAAATCCGGCACTACTCGCTTAACCAATGAAGCCGTCGCCGCCCGTGAGGCTCGCGCCCAGAACGAGTTTCGTGGTCGCCGCCGCGACAACCGTCGTGGTCGCCGTGCTGCCGAAGAAAATAAAAAAGAATTTGATAGCGTCAACATTTCTATTAACCGTGTTTCGCGCACCGTGGCCGGTGGCCGCCGCATGCGCTTCCAAGCCTTAGTCGCTATAGGCGATCACAAGAACCGCGTCGGTGTCGCCATGGCAAAAGGTAACGACGTTACCACCGCTGTCCAAAAAGCTGAACGTCGCGCCAAGAAAAATATGATCACCATTAACCTAAACGGCGAAACCATTTGTCACGAAGTCGAGACCAAGGTCACTGGCGCTCATGTCCTCATGAAGCCAGCCGCCCCTGGTACTGGTATTATCGCTGGTGGTGTAGTCCGTTCAATTATCGGCCTGACTGGCATTAAAAACCTTGTGAGTAAGTCCCTCGGCTCCACCAACAAGGCCAATATTGCCTACGCCGTTATTGAAGGTTTACGCCAACAAGTTCCGCGCGAACAATGGCTCGGCACTAAGCAAAGTGACGCCAAAGCCGCCAACAAGGAGGCCAAATAATATGAAGTACAACGATTTAACGGTTAACAAAAACTCCAGCGCCAAACGTGTCGGTCGTGGCATTGCTGCCGGGCAAGGCAAAACCGCCGGACGCGGCACGAAAGGCCAAAAGTCTCGTACTGGCCACCGCAAAATGCCAGCCGGCTTTATGGGTGGTCAACGCGCCCTCATGCAGGCCATCCCAAAGCTCAAAGGCTTCAAATCTATCCACGCCAAAGCTCAGGTAGTCTATACCGACAACCTCAATAGCCTCAAAGGCAAAGTAGATAATTTCGTGTTGGCCGACGCTAACCTCATTGCTGACCCATACGCCAAGGTCAAGGTCGTCAGCCGCGGCGAAGTCAGCGCTAAAATTGAGCTCTCGACTCAATTTGCCAGCAAAACTGCCGTCGAAGCCATCAAAAAGGCCGGTGGTAGCTTCAAAAAAGTTGCCGTACCCGCCCGCAAAAAACAGAGCAAAGAAGCCTAAAGAATCGCTTCACAAAAAATACCCCTTTTATAGGGGTATTTTTATTTCACAGATACTATATTTTATGATAATATGAAAAGAGTAAATAAGAGGTATTATGAATTTCAAGACGATTTTTAAGTCTTTAAAGAACAAGGAGATGCGCCGTCGCGTGATTGCCGTCGTTAGTATTCTGGTCGCTTATCGCATTTTGGCACACGTCCCAGTTCCGCTCGGAGACGCCACCACTTTCAAACAAGCAGTAGATAATCTTATCAACAGCACCGACCTCGGCGGCTTCCTTAATCTAATCTCTGGCGGCGGTTTGACCAACTTTTCGATTATCCTAGTCGGCCTTTCGCCGTATATTACCTCATCCATCGTCATGCAACTCTTGACTAAGGCCATTCCTCGCATGGAAGAACTCAATAACGACGGCGAGACGGGACGTCGCAAGATTGCCCAGTGGACTCGTATGCTGACTGTGCCACTCGCCATTATGCAGTCATTTGCCTACGTCTACATTCTTTTCCAAGAAGTTCTCGCCTCAAATACCGCTACTGCCATTACGCTCACTAGCTACGACTGGGCTATCGCCGTCACCGCAATGACTGCCGGATCCGTCTTACTAATGTGGCTAGGCGAGTTAATTACCGAACAGGGCATCGGCAACGGCATCTCTACGGTTATTCTTTGTAGTATTATCTCTGGCCTACCAACCACGCTTGCCGCTGTTGGCCAACAACTCTTCGACACCAGTGCGGGTAGCCTCAGCCTCTTTGGCTGGCTCAATATTCCAGTCAACCCCACCTGGTTCTTGATTACCTGTGGCATCGTGCTCGGCATTATTATCGTGCTTTACTTTATCGTTAAAATCAACGAGGCTCAGCGCATTATTACTATCAATTACGCCAAACGCGTTCGCGGCAACAGCGCCTACGGCGGCATCAAATCCGTCATGCCGATTAAACTTATCGCCGCCGGCGTGATTCCGGTCATTTTCGCCGTAGCCTTCTTGTCGCTCCCAGCCTTTGTTGGCCAAATCATCTTACGTGACGATCCTAACAGTAGTATTGCACAAAATCTCGTCAGCTGGTTCTCGGCACCCAACGCCAACAACTTCACTGAGCTCACCGCCGAAAGCTTCATTTATCCAGTCATGTACTTTATTCTCGTTGTCGTCTTTACCTACTTCTATACCAGCATCATCTTCAACGCCCAAGAAATCTCCGAAAACCTCCAAAAACAAGGCGGCTTCATCGAAGGCGTCCGCCCCGGCCACGAGACCGAAAAGTACTTTAAGCGCACCGTCAACCGCCTCAACCTCTTCGGCGCGTTAGCACTTGGCCTTATCGCTATGTTGCCGTACATTGCCGATTACATCTTCATTATGACGCTCGGCCGGCCACTGGGTCTCGCCATTTCGGGTACAGGTCTTTTGATTATCGTAACAGTAGCAATTGAAAACTTGCGCCAGATTAATTCCCGCGCGTTAATGGTAACCTACGACGATTATAGAGAATGAGTTTAAAAATCAATAAAACAGCTAACAACATTATTAAAGTTGTCGGGTGGATAGTTGTCCTAATAATCATCATTTTGATGACCAAAATCCTCATTTGGGAGCACAACTATTATGACAGTAAGAGTCGCGAACGCCGTGCTACCGCCCCAGCCGTCATCACCGAAATCGCTAGTGCTATCAAGCCATCCGAGATTCAACCTAGCCAACACGAAATCGACGCCCATCAAGTTGCCGCCGACGAACCTAGGTACTTGTCAATTCCACGACTCGGCCTCGATCAACTCATCATCGCCGGCACCAGTGTCAATGCACACGTTCTTCAAGTCCCCGACAACATCTACGAAACCGCATGGTATGCTGGTTCATCGCGCCCTGGCACCGGCTCTTATATCGTCATTTCCGGTCTCGCCATGGGCGATTCTGGCCAAAAAGGTGCCTTTTCCGATCTAGACAGCCTAGAGCAGGGCGACACAATCAAAATCATTACCGGCTCAGGCGACAGTTTTACTTACGTCGTGCAAATAGTTAGTATTACGGATAGCAGCAACGCTGAGCAACAGCTTATCGAGGTCCAAAAGCCCATCGACGACAAAGAAACCCTCGTACTAGTGACCGGACTAAAGAGTAGCGCAGCCGCTACTTACGAGTCAATCGCAATGGTCCAAGCAACCCTGCAACAATAGTTTATTTTTCCTCAAAAAGACATTTACAATTCATGATTTTTTTGGTATAATTTACTGGTAATTTATGGCTAGTCACAGAAAGTCGACAAGAGGTGTCAAGTCGAAGCGTCGTTCTGATGCTTCGAACGACAACAAACCAAAAAAGGAAGTTATTAAGCTTACCGGTAAGGTTGTTGAGGCTCTTCCGGGCACGATGTTTCGTGTCGAATTAGAGAACGGTCATAATATTATCGCTCACATGTCGGGAAAGATGCGCAAAAACTACATCCGACTCGTCCCGGGCGACAAGGTGGATGTTGAATTAACCCCCTATGATCTCACGAAGGGGCGCATCAGCTACCGCCAAAGAGATTAATCATAATCGAAAGCGAGATACCCGCTTATAATGCACAGTTATTCGCAGGGGTAAACGATGCTTTCCAGAAAGGACATTTTCAATACATGAAAGTTCGTGCCAGTGTAAAGAAAATTAGCCCTGACGATATCATCGTACGTCGCAAAGGCGTACTACGTATCATCAATAAGAAAAAACCTAAAAATAAGCAAAGGCAGGGTTAAGCATGGCCAGAATCGCCGGTGTTACGATCCCTAGCGATAAGCAAGTCGAAATCGGCTTGACTTACGTTTATGGCATCGGTCGCACCACAAGCAAAGCCATCCTTGCGGCGGCTAAAATCGAGCCCGCCACTCGGGTGAAAGATCTCACCGAGGCTCAAGAGCAAAAGCTCAACGATATTATTTCTAGTAAATATTCCGTTGAAGGAGACTTGAAGCGCCTCGTGACCAACAATATCAAACGTATCAAGGATATCAATTCCTACAAGGGCTTACGCCACAAGGCAGGTCTTCCCGTCAACGGACAGCGCACCCGCACGAATGCGCGCACCCGCAAAGGTAAAGCCATCGCCGTCGGCGGCGCCCAACCAAAAGCAGCAAGTAAAACCTAAACTTAAGGAGTTAATATGGCAGAAGATACATCAGTCAAAGCAGCTCCTGAAGTGGAGCAAGCACCAGTCGCAACCCCGCGTCGCGGCAAAAAGGGCAAGCGCATTGTCCAAGCTGGCGAGGTTCATATCCAAGCTACTTTCAACAATACTATCGTCAGTGTGTCTGACAAAAAGGGTGGCGTATTGACCGCCTCTTCGGCTGGCGCCAACGGTTTCCGTGGTTCCAAGAAAGGTACCGCCTATGCCGCACAAATTGCCGCCGAAAAAGTCGCCGAAATCGCAAAACGCGGTCACGGCATGAAGAGCGTCGACGTTTTCGTTAAAGGTATCGGTCTTGGCCGCGACAGCGCCATCCGTGCCTTCAGCGCTCAGGGCATCTCTATTAACAGTATTACCGACAAGACGCCAATCGCCCACGGCGGCTGCCGGCCAAAGGGAGAGAGGAAACCATAATGGCACGCGATTTATCACCAATTGGCAAACAATCACGCCGTGAAGGTTACGCGCTCGCACCAAAAGCCGCCAAAATCATGGCGAAGAAGTCAGGCATTCCCGGTGAACACGCCGATATGCGGATTCGCGGTGGCAGCCTATACCTTTCTCAGCTACGCGAAAAGCAAAAAGTCCGTCGCATCTACGGCCTACTCGAAAAACAATTCGCTAAATTGATGCGTGAAGCACAACGCAACCCAGGCAAAACTGGCGAAAAAATGCTCGAATTCCTCGAACGTCGCGCCGATAACGTCGTTTATCGCGCTGGCTTCGCTACGACACGCCGGGGCGCCCGTCAGCTCGTTTCACACGGCCACTTTACGCTCAACGGCCGCCGCATCGACATTCCAAGCATTCGCCTCAATCCAGGCGACGTGCTTGAAGTCCGGCCAAAAGCCAAGAAAAACAGCTATTTCACCAACCTTGACAACATCGCTGGTGCGTCTACACAAACCCAGCTTTCTTGGCTGAAAGCCGATGTTAAGAAAATGAAAATCGAAATCACTGGTACGCCGAAGCGCGAAGAAGCTGAGGTGGGCATCAACGAACAATTAATCGTCGAGTATTACTCACGCTAAAGGAGAACTATGACAAAAGTAATTCACGAAGCAGAACTAGCAGAGATCAAAGACCTTGGTGAAAACAGTTCCAGCTTTGTTATCAAGCCGCTCTATTACGGCTACGGTAACACTCTTGGCAATTCACTGCGTCGTGTTCTCTTATCGAGCATCAAAGGTGCCGCAATTACAGCTTTCCGCATTGAAGGCACCACGCACGAATTTTCGGCCGTTCCTGGCATCGTCGAGGACACCGTCGATATCATGCTCAACCTCAAAAATATCCATCTCAAATCCCACTCCGATGCCCCCATCGAGATTCATCTCGAAAAGAAAGGTACCGGTACGGTCCTCGCTGGCGACATCAAGCTTCCAGCCGAGATTGAAATCGCAAACCCGCAACAGGTCATCTGTAATATTGACGACCCAAATTTCACTCTCAAGATGGATATGGTCGTCGACACCGGCCGTGGCTATCTCAGCATCGAACAATCCGGTGAAGAACGTACGCATAGCGACATGATTGCGCTCGACGCCGTCTTTACGCCAGTTCTGCGCGTTCGCTATAACGCCGAGAACACCCGTGTCGGCCAAGACACTAATTTGCAGCAGCTCACTCTCACTATCGACACCGATGGCACTATTACGCCGCGCGAAGCCTTCGAGGAAGCCGCTGCTATCTTAGTCAATCAATACAAAGCACTTGCTGGCAGCACCACTGTCGAATCAGCGCCTGCTCCAAATGCAAGCCAAACCGAGGATGATTCTGGTCTCCTACTTCCTATCGAAGAGCTAGGCCTTTCTGCGCGCACCGCTAACGCTTTACTCAACAACGAGATTCATACGGTCCGCGACCTCGTCGTATTATCAGAAAGCGACCTCAAGGAGCTAAAAGGCTTTGGCGCCAAGGCTCTCGATGAAGTACGCGAGAAACTTACGGAGTTAAAAATCTAAATGCATCGCCATGGATATAAAGGGCGCAAGTTCGGTCGCGAAACCGACCAACGCACTGCACTAACACGCGGTCTGATGCGCTCCTTGTTTATACACAAATCAATTACTACAACATTAGCCAAAGCAAAGGAAATTCGCCGCCCAGCCGAGAAGCTCATCACTCTCGCCAAGAAAGGCGATTTGGCTTCCCGTCGCCTCGTTATCGCACGGCTCGACGACATGACCGTCGGCAACCAGCTCGTCGACGTTATTGCGCCACAAGTCAAGCGCGACAGCGGCTATCTCCGCATCGAACGCAGCGGCTATCGCCGCGGCGACAATGCCGAAATGGCCACAATTTCCTTCGTCGACGAAATCCAAGACAAGGCTAAGGAGGAAAAATAAGGATGAAAACTTACAGCCAAAAATCCTCCGAGATTCAACGCGAGTGGTGGATTATTGACGCGTCGGTTCTGCCGCTTGGCAAACTCGCCGTCGTAATCGCCGACAAGCTCATGGGCAAGTCCAAGGTTACTTATACGCCACATACCGATAATGGCGACTATGTCGTCGTCGTCAACGCCAAAAACCTTCAGGTTACTGGTAACAAAATGACCGACAAGCACTATTATCGTCACTCTGGTTTCCCTGGCGGTCTCAAAGACCTTACGCTCGCCGAAATCATCGAGAAGGATCCTAGCCAAGCCGTCCGCCAAGCGGTGGCTGGCATGTTGCCAAAGAACAAATTACAAGCCGATCGTTTGGCTCGCCTCCGCGTCTTTACTGGCGCAGAGCACACTCACACGGCGCAACAGCCAAAGGAGATTAAGTAATGCCAGCTAAGAACGCCAAATACACCTATGGCAACGGTAGCCGCAAAGCCGCTACCGCCACCGCTCGTCTCTACAAGGGGAAGGGCGAACTTACTATCAACGGCAAGCCCGCCCTCGAATACCTCAGCAGCAACAAAACCTTGCTCGCCGAAGTTACCGATCCACTTGCACTCGTGCAAAAACAGAAAGAATACGATATAACCGTATTGGTCAAAGGCGGCGGTCTCGCCGGTCAGGTTGACGCTATCAAGCTTGCTATTTCTCGAGCACTCGTTACGGAATTCCCCGAATTCCGTCCTATCCTCAAGAAAGCCGGCCTCATGAAGCGCGACCCTCGCGAGAAAGAGCGCAAACACTACGGCCTTCGCAGTGCGCGCCGTCGCGAACAATTCTCCAAGCGTTAATTCGCCACGAGAAGCCCAAAAACCTCCTCCGTACTGGAGGAGGTTTTTATTTGTCTAAAGGCTGAAATTCCATATTGGGGAAGATTTCCACCATACGCGCATCACCGTAATGCGCATCAAGATAATGCGCCGTCCACCCATGTGCCTCATCACCCTGTAACCGCGCATGCCAACGCCACACTGCCAGACTCGTTACAGCAAAGTTTAACAGCATAAACAGCGTAAAAGCCACTCCAAAGCCCCGCCAAGCTTTAGTACTAAATTTTCCGATAAAATACTTGTCCAGCAGCGGGACCACCCCATACGAACAAATCAGCCCCATGCAGCCCCAAATTAAGGTCATTTCTAAGTTAATATAACCATAAAACGCGCCACCATAATCCCATGAGCGAGAATGAAAAATTAACATTTGCAAGTAGCCACATAAAAACTCAATCAGAGCACCGCACAGACAAAAAAGCGCAAATTTTACAATCATAGGGTATTTTGCCAGCCATCGCGCCAAAAGGTAAATTGCCACCATGCCGGCCCCATAAACGACACAAAACGGCCCCCAAACCGTTGCGGAATGATTCATCCATCCACCAAAACGCAGCACGCTCCACACCCCCTCAATCACAAAGCCCGCCACGCTACCAAGAATAAACAACCAGAACAAATCAAAGTAGTTAAACTGAGGAG